>CAZCGA010000043.1:0-43273 GCA_964498075.1 uncultured Binatia bacterium (SeqCode)
CGATCATCTTCGCCTTCCACGGGTACCCGTGGCTGATCCACCGCCTCACCTACCGCCGCACGGGTCACAAGAACCTGCACGTGCGCGGCTACAAGGAAGAAGGCACGACGACGACGCCCTTCGACATGGTGGTGCTCAACGACCTCGACCGTTTCCATTTGGTCAACGACGTGATCGACCGAGTACCGCAGCTGGCGACGCGGGCCGCCTACGCCAAGCAGGCGATCCGCGACGTGCTGCTCGAACACAAGCAATACATTACGAGATACGGCGACGACATGCCGGCGATCCGCGACTGGCAGTGGGGTCGCGGCGGTGCCGCCGCCGGACCTGACAAGGCCGACACTGTGGCGGACAACATTTGACCGCGTGGTGACAAGACCGAGTTGATGACGGCGTCGCAAATGACGACGCGATCAACGACGTAGGCCATTGGTCCGCATCACACCGCGCGTGTTGGGGAGGGGCCTGGCCTTCCTTGTGGGCCGCGCTCGAGGTACCGGCACCTCGACCGTCTTCTGCGCCAGCACGATCGCGAGAAAGCTCGTCTCCTCCGGCGCGGCGAGTTCCTCAGGCGTGTAGCCGAGCGCCTGCACGGACACCCACGCGCGTCCCGCCGCGATGCCCAGGATCTCAAGACGCCGCCGCAGCCCGATCCCGGCGAAGTCGTCCGACACGACGATCACGTCGATGTCGCTGTCTTCGCGCTGCTGCCCGCGGACCCACGACCCGAACAGCAGTATCCGCTCGGGCCTGATGTGCACGCGGCGCAGCTGCTCGCAGAAGGCTCTCAGCTCTGCGCGAGGCGTGGATCTTTGCGCAGTCATTCACGACATCAGAGGGCTACTTCCAGCGGCGCCTGCTTCATGGCGCTGATCTTGAGCACTGAGAAGCCGAGAATGTTGCCCTCGTCGTCGACCTTCTCCATGACCTGGTCGTTCGCGGTCTCCCGGAAGTAGCCCGGCTTCTGCTCGAAGATCACTTCGAGGTAGTCGCCTTCCGGGTCGTACCAGATCCTCACTGTCCTTGGGGCCATAGCTGCACTCCCTTCTTGATCTTATCCGTAAGATAGGCCGTCAGCACAAGCGCATCTGCATCCGACACCTTGACCACCACGCACAGGTACTTGTCGCCAACGAGAGTGTCGGTTCCCAGTTAGCAACTTAGCTCAGCGATCAGCTCGCTCAAGTATGTGTCAGGCTCGTCCTTCGCGCAAAGAATGTGATGCTGACGATAGTCTGCTGTCGTGGCATCGTGTCGCGGATCACGGGGACTCGGCCAGCGAAGCTGGTGGCGATAGGTCTGGGAAATCAGGTAGGACTCGAGGCGGATCTCCTCCTTCTTCAGGTTCTTCTCCAGCTCCTTGACCCGGCGGCAAAGCTGAATCTTCGGGTTGTTGAAGTTGTCCGTGAAATTGCGCAGGCCCTTCGGGTCGAGAAAAGCGATGGTCTGCCGGTCTTCGCACACCAACCAGAGGATGAAGTCCGGTCGGAATCCGCTCTCGGTAAAGAAGCTGATCGCCTTGTCGGAGTTGTGGTTGCGCAGCAGATAGAGTTCTATCTCCGCCAGCAGACCGTTGGCCTCCCCTCTGCAGAATGCCTCCAGGTCGTCGACGAAACGCTTCTCGCCTTCGTTGAGGTGGGTGGGCAGCACTTTGATCAGCGACTCCTGCCCAGCACCGTGGGTCAAGTGGATGAGCGGCTGATACAGGTGGTGAGCGGCCTGGAAGATCTCGAGTTTGTCGAAGCTCAACGCCTCGAAGGTCCCCGTCTTGAACTTCTCGCCCAAGGCGTGCAGGCGCTGGATGAGCTGCTTCTCGGATTTCTTCACCAGAAGCTGATACTCTCGGAGTACCAGATCATCTGCGGGCCGAAGCACCTGGTATTCGAGATAGGGCGCTTCGAACTCGCGCTTGTGGAAATGGTAGAAGCGATCCAGGTAGCCCTTCAGCAGGTGGGTGGCGATGTCCTGCCAGAGTGCCAACCGGTCGAAGCGGAACTCAAGGTAGCCGGGCGGGATGAAGAGGTCATACCACCAGGATTGTGCCATGAGCGCGCTCAGGTCGCCTGGCGAGAACAGCACGTTGTAGTAGGCCCTGTCGCGCTTGTGACGCTCCAGCTCGAACCATACGGCCTCCCATTTCAGAAAGGCCAGATGGTCCTCCCGCAGCGGTTCCTTGTGCATCACGGCGGTGACACCGCTGCTCATGCTGGCGGACGACTGCTTCTGTAGGCGCGGATACCAATCGGCCACAACCCTGGCGTTGAGGCGTCCTTCAAGGCTTTCCAATTTGAGCCGCACTTCCTTCTTGAAGTCCGGCATGTCAGCGCGGGGCCGGATGATGTTGAGCTGAATCTTCGCCTGTTCGAATTCCGGCAGCTTGATCGTGGGCAGGAAAATAATCTCTCGGCGCTCGTCCTCGCCGAGGCCTTCCTCTTCCAGGTATTCCTCGAACTCCTTCATGTAGTCGCTGCGGATGCCGAAGATGTTCAGCGTCTCCAGCAGCTCGATATGCGCGGGATGGAGCTTCGGAACGTCATCTCCCTGCAGATCCAACGCGTCGAGCGCGCGCGTGCGCTTGAGCTTGAAGCGCAGACCCTTGAGCCGCACGCCGCGCCCGAAGAGCTGGATGATTTCGCTGCCTTCCTTCTTGCCGACGTTCATCAGGCCCATGGCGGACACACGCCACGAGCTCCAGCCCTCGGTGAACTTCTTCGCTCCAGCAAGCAGGCGGATGGTGCTGCCCGGCTGCTTGATCTGGGCAAAGAGCGAGCCGGAGAAGGCCATGTCATCGACCACGTAGCGGTCATCGGCCCCCTTCTTTTCGGCGCACAGGTCGCAAAGCTTCTTGGCATCACCCACGTTGACCACGCCAAACCACGGGTTCTCGCCCACCCGCAGGCCGATCTCTCCCTCACTGCCTTGCAGACGCACGATGTGAAGCTGGCCACCGCCGGGCGCGTTGAACACGTGGCGTAGGATATCGCCAAAGACCTCCCCGGCCTGCTGAGACTTCCAGAGCGTTTCGACGAACGGGAAGAAGCGGGCAAACACATCCTCTCCTCCCGACACCAGCCCCGCCTGCCGCTTCAGCAGCTTCTCCAGCCGCCGTATTGTCTCCATACGATTGCCGATGAACTCGGCCAGGAACTTCAGGATCAACACGAGGTCGGTGTCTTCCTGGTTCTGGCGCTGTCCGGTGACCGAGCCGCCGACGAAGACCATGAGCGGCGACTCCAACAGATACGGCACCAGCGCCGGACCGCCGTCGGCGTAGCGGCGGCATTGTTGGTAGAAGGCCAGTAGGCACGCCGTCAGGTAGAGCGGCCGCGTTTCGTCCTCGTGCTCCTCGGCCAGGTTCAGGATGCTGAAATCCTTGCCGTAGCCGTCGTTGTAAAAGAACTTGTAGGAGTAGTCGAAGAGGATGCTCTTGGAGTACGTCTGTGTGAGCGCCTTCTGCTTGGCGCCGCTCGCAGCCTTGATGGCCTGGCCGAAGGTGGCCGAATACTCGAAGGAGAAGCCGCTGGTGCACAGCCGCGCCCGCTTGTCCATCCACTCCTCACCGCCGGAACCGCGATGGCCTTCATCGACCAGCACAAGATTGTTGCCCTCGAAGGTGTCGATGGCCACGGTCTTCTCGCCGGAGGTCTCGCGCAGCTTGTGGATGTCGATGATGTCGACGCCGCGACCGCTGAAGAGGGTCGGGCCGTCCTTGTCGTAGAACTCGGCCTCGATGCCTGACAGCTCGAACTCGTCCTTGTGCTGCCGTGAGAGTCCCTCATTCGGTGTGAGCAGGATGATGCGGTTCAGCTCCCGCCGCTTCCCGGCTTTGCCCGCGTAGTGCAGGTACTGGCGGATGTGACAGTGCATGAGCAGTGTCTTCCCGCTGCCGGTGGCCATCCAGAAAGCAAGCTTGTTGAGGTCCGCTTCGGTGAAGGCCTCGATCTCCGGCGGCGCGGTCTTCTTCCGCCCCCGGCCCCTTGTGCTGTAGCGGCTCGTGGGGTTTTGCACGCTGGTGGCACTGGTTAGGAACCGGTTCAGCGACGCCAGCAGCTCTTCCCGGCTTCGGAAGTAGCGGTCGAGGTAGATCTCAGTGAAGAGCAGGGCGAGGTACTGGAAATAGATCGGGTACAGTGTTGGCCCCTGCGTGTTGCGTTTGCGGGTAATGTGCTTCCAGTGGCCGACGATGTTGCCGTCGTAGTCGCGCAGCATGTCGTCGTCGACGTTGCGCCCTTGCTTGGGCAGGCGGGCCACGAGCTGTTGTGTGAATTTTGATCCGCCGTCGTCGGCCCAACCCTCAAACTCCGGAGCGCGCAGCATTTCCGACAGGCGGTCGAGGTCGTTAACGCCCAGTTGCTGGAGTGCCCAGCGGGCGAGGATGAGTTGGTCGGCGAAGGTGGACACTACTTCCTGCGCTTGGGTTTGGCGGGCGTGAGGTGGTGGACGGCCTCATCGAGGGCCTGGTGCTCGGCTTCCGCTTCGAGCGTCAGCCGCCGGGTGTGAAACTTCTTGTACTCCTCCAGGGCGAGGCGATCGGCCACCTCGCGGCCGACCCGCCCGGCGTTGGTGAGGATGTCGCGCTCATTGAACTGGAGAAACGCGTCCAGCTTCTCCCGCCAGTCCCGCATGTAGAGCACTCTGCGGCGTTTGGCCTGATCTTCGGCAAAGTCGAGATACATGCTCACGATCCGGTTCAGCTCTCCGATCTCCGTCTCGCTCAGGTAGTTCTTCGCCACCGTGACGTCTGTCCGCCGCACCTTGGATCCCTTCCAGGAGGTCAGGCCCATGTTTGGCTTGGCATGGCCCACGCGCTCGGCGATCAGCTCCGGCGCTGTCTTGCCGGTGGCGGCCCAGTGCAGCTTGTTCTGAATGACCTGAAAGAACTGCTGCGTGTCGGCCGATTCCGGCTCGTAGTCTGCCGCGAGCTTGAAGATGTCGCGCACGCGCAGATACAACCGTTTCTCGCTGGAGCGGATGTCCCGGATGCGCTCCAGCATCTCGTCGAAGTAGTCCGGCATTCCCGGGCCGGGGGGGTTCTTCAGCCTCTCGTCATCCAGCACGAAGCCCTTGACCAGGTATTCCTTCAGCCGGGCGGTCGCCCACTGCCGAAAGCGCGTGCCGCGTTGCGAGTGCACCCGGTAACCCACGGCCAGGATGGCCTCCAGGTTGTAATGCTCAATGTGGCGAGTCACTTGGCGCCTACCCTCACGACGAACTATCCGGAATTTCCGGACAGTTGCCGCCGCGTCGATCTCCCCTTCGGCGAATATGGACCTCAGGTGCTCGCTGATGGTGCGGACATCCTTTTGGAAAAGCTCTGCGATCAGCGCCTGGGAGAGCCAGATCGTCTCGTTCTCGAATCGGCACTCGATGCGGGTCCGTCCATCTTCCGTTTGATAGAAGACGAACTCGCCGGCGGGCGCGGGGAGGTGCTCAGTCATTGCTGAGCCTTTCAAAGGTCTCGCTCTCAAACATCCGCCGCTGCAGCTCCTCCTCGATGAGGTGCACCTTGTTGTGCGGGTCGGGCAGGGTGTGGGAGCCGTTCACGTAGATGAAGTCGTACTCGGTGTCGGCGGGGTTGACGGCAATCTTGGCCAGATACCTCTCCAGTGCGACGTTGTCGGCCTTGGCATCGTCACCGAGGGTGCGCCAGAGAATCAGCACGCGGCCGCCGGCGCGCTGCTCGCCGGTGACGCTGAGGAAGCCCTTCTGATGGTCGATGTGCTTCACCTTCAAGCCGATGAGCCAATTGAATGTCTCCACCAGGTCCACAGGGATTGGCTTCGTTTCCCCGGCGGTGCGGGTGGCGATCTGCAGCTGGTAGCGGAAGGGATCGCGCAGTTGGCCGACATCCAGCAGGCTGGCGCTGCCGGCGCTCTCCACATCGAGGAAGTAGCCGAGCATGTACTCGTCCCGTTGCCACTCGTCCGCCTTCTGCAGCGCAGCATCCTGCTCCGGTGTGCGGCGCAGGTGCAGGTTGTTCAGCGTGTCCTCGTAGCTCTCCAGCCGCACGATCTTGAAGGCGTGGGAGATGCCCGTATTACGGCTCTGCGGTTTACCGTCTTTCCAGTCGGTGGAATAGACGACCTTCTTCAAACGCGGGACGAGGACGGCGTCGAAATAGTCGCCCATCTCCGTCAGTATGTAATTCCGCTGGCCGTCGTCCTCGCGGTTGAGGTTGATGACCGCGTGACCGGTCGTGCCGGATCCGGCGAAGAAGTCTAGGATGACAGAGTCGACCTTGGCATTTGCCGCCCTCAAACAGTCGGCCACGAGATTCAATGCCTTAGGAAAGTCGAACGGCTTGGCCCCAAACAAGGCCTTCATCTCAACTGCGCCATAGTTGGCGGAAGCATATTCGTTGTTGTCCCACCACGTCACCGGAGTCGAGCTCTCGTCCATGCGCGTTTTGAAGTCGACGCTTACATGCCCTTCGGAATCCCTCCGTGCCCGATACTCGTCGGGTTCTTCCGTGACTCTCTGGTGTCCTCTATGCCACCGCTTTTCTATGTGGCCATCGTCAGTCTCGACTACCGGAAATACAGCGCTCTCGTTCTCCCCGAGGGCCTCATTTATGACGTACTCTCCGTATTCTCCAACGTCGCTTGACCACGTCATATCGGGAATCCTCAACGTGTTGTCCGCAGCGACGAAGATCGGGTAGTAAAGTCTGGGCCGGTCCGCCCTCCTGTCGTTGGTTCCGGTTCGAATGAAGTTCATCCAGGCAAAACGGCCCTTCTCGTCCTGCTTCGGATATCGGGCTATTCGCTTCTCTGTAAGTTCCAAACTGCCCGGCATAGAGTTGGCTGCCTTGCCATAGAACAGGGCATATTCGTGCGCAGGAGAGAAAGTCCCCTTGGCCTTTCGACTCTGTGGGTTCGATCGAACAGCCGCGATACCAATCTCTTTGGCAAAGAGCTGGGACAGCAGGTATCGCGCCTCCGAAACCTCCTCGTCATCTACGGCGAAACAGATCACGCCCGCGGTGGCCATCAGCCGTGACGCCAGAGAGAGCCTGTCCTCAACGAGGCTCATCCAAGATGAATGCTTGTAGTTGTTCTTGTAAATGATCGCCGATGCGTCCGTGTTGTACGGCGGGTCGATGTACACGCACTTCATCTGCTCCCGATGGCGATCCTGCAGGAGTTGCAACGCCTGGAAGTTCTCGGAGTGGAAGCAGACGCCGTCGAGCGAATCGTCCAGGTTGTCCACGGCCGCCAGCAGTTTGAGCGTGAAGGCGCGGTCGAAGTGGCGCGTATCGAGCATCAGGTGCGGCTGCGCCTTGAGGAACGCTGGCGTGCGCGGCGGCTGTGACAGCAAGTCCTTAGGCGTGTCAGAGATCGCGTAGAGGGCCTCCCACTCGGCCCATTGGGTGTCGTTGGCGCAGATCTCCGGATAGAGCGCCTCGGGCACGCGGTCCAACGTCATGCAGTAGCGCGTCTCGACGACGAACTTCTTCTTCAGCCAGAGTTTCTTCTGGAAGTCCTCCAGTTGCGCTAGCATGCGTATGACCGGCACCGCGCAGCGACGGACGGCGCGGATCTTCGAGAGGTACTCTTCCGCCTTGGGCGCGGCGGCGCTTTCGATGTCGTCGAGGTGCATGACCTCGTTCTTGATGTAGAAGTCCAGCTCGCGGCGCAGAAAACCACCCAGGTCTTTGTGAATGAAATAGTCGAACTGGTGCCGCGCCGTGTAAGCACGGAGATGCTTCTGCAGGACGGTGCGGGTGTCCTTCTTGTCCTTGCCCCGGTAGGTCGGGTCAGTGGTGAAGAGGATCGCCTTCCAGCGCGGCGGCAGGTTGTCGGCGAGCGTCTTCTCGGTGTCGGCGCTCACCCTGTCCTGCAGATTGCGCTCGGCGGCGTGCTCCCGATAGCGAAAGCGGATGCAGAGCGTCGTTGCATCCACTTCCTCGAACGCCGGGTCTTGGTCCAAGGCAAAGACGCGCGTGGTCTTGCCGTCGGGCTTGCGGTTGTCCTTCTCGGTGTCGCCTTCGACGAGCTTGAAGTGGACGGTAACCGTGCCGGTGCCGGCAGTGGGCAGGAGCGTGCCTGCATCCGGTTCGACGCGGAAGCGGTAGTCGCGCAGCAGCTCGGAGGACTTGATGTAGTACTGGTCCATGTTGGCCCAGACCAGCTTCACCTCCTCGCCGTTGTACGGGATCATGTACTTCTCGCGGCCGTGCACGGTCGAGCGTTGCAGGCCGAGGAAGTCGCCTTCCTGGTAGTAGCGCGAGAAGAAGGTGAGCAGGTGCGAGTAGGCTTCGTCGGCGGTAGCGTCCAGATCGGGTCCGGCGCTCGACTTGGCACGCAGCTCCATGACGACGGGAGACTGCTCCGGAGCGATGCCCGCAGCGTGCGCTGCGCTCTCGGCCTTGTGGAGATCGCCCTCCACCTGCGCTTGTTGAAGCGACCCGTGGCTGGTTAGGGCCTCGCGAACGGTGCGTTCCAGGTGCTTGTCGAGGAACTCAGTGATCTCGACGTGGCGTTGACGCAGGATGCGGTAGATGCCGAAGTCGAGGTCGGCCTTGTCCAGCTCGAACAGCTCGCGCAGCTTCGCCTTGAGCTTTTCGAAGTTGGGCGAGGCAGGTGTGGGTGCATCGGGCATGTTCGCAATCCTTCCGGTTGAGGAGTCAGTGTTGTGTCGGGCCGGTGAGGGTCCAGCGTAACGTGAACAGCACTTCGGTTGACTCCGCCTGTTGCAGCTTGCCTTTGATCGCGTTCACCAGCTTGTCGCGCTCGGCCAGGACCTTGTCTTCCAGCTCGAAGATCTCCTGGCGAAGCTTGCGCTGGCGGCGCTCCAGGTTGGCGATTTCGTCTTGCAGCCGGGCCTGCTCACTCAGGTCGGCCGCTCTCCCGGCTTCGTTACGCAGGTCGCGTATGCGCAGCTTGATGTCTTTCAGCGCCTTCTCCGAGGTGGCGATCTGATCGTCGGCCCAAGCGTCGAGCTTCTTGCGCTCAGCGTCGAAGTACCCGGCGTTGCGGGCCGCGATGTTCTTCAGCAAGGTCGCACGCGCCGCATCCAGGTTGGCGGGCAACCAACGGGGCATCTTGGCAGCAGTCGCGTTCTCAACCACATGGGCGGGCAAGGCGAAGAGCCGTCGGGCCTGGTCTTCGTCCAGCATCTTGCCGTCGTCGGTCGCCGCCGCGAAGAGCAGATGGTCCTCGGCCTGATCGAGGGATTGCACCGTCAGGCACGCGAGAGTCAGGTGACCGCGCTGCCCCTGTAGCGGCTCCAGGACGGCAATGTTCTTGCCACTGGCGGCGTAATCGAACTTCACCTCCGCCGGCGGCGTCGCGAGAGTCCTTCCCCGCTGCAGGACGCGCTGCGCCAGCGGATGCCCGACGCGGTAGGTGTTGGCGTCCTCCACGCTCTTGCCCATTCGATACGGCCCCGGGTGGATGGCCTCGCCGGGGAACGGGTTGGTGTGCAGCGTGAAGCTGTAGCCATGCTCGTCGAAGCTCGCGTACTCGGCAAGCAGGTGGCGGGTGAGGCGCCAGAGCTGTTCGTTGAAGCGGTCGAGCATGGCGTGGCTCTGGATGCGCACCTTCTCGACCACTTCCTGGTCGAAGTTGTCGAGCAGCTTCTCGCGCGCGTCACGCTGGCCCTCCGCGATCTGCGTCTCCAGCTCCCTCTGCAGTTGGTCGAACTCGAACTGGATCTGCTCCAGCGTGCGGCACTGTTGGTAGATGGCGGCGATGCGCTTCTCGAAGTCTACGCCCGACTCGACGGCGCCGAGCACCTCGTCGCTGGCGCCGAAGATGCCGCTGAAGAGGCGGAACTTCTCGTCGAGTAGCTCGTAGACGCGCTGGTCGGCGGCGTTCTGCTTGTTGAGGAAGTTGACCACCACCACGTCGAACTTCTGGCCATAACGATGGCAGCGGCCGATGCGCTGCTCGATGCGCTGTGGGTTCCAGGGCAGGTCATAGTTGACCACCAGGTTGCAGAACTGGAGGTTGATGCCCTCGGCGGCGGCTTCGGTGGCGATCAGGATGGAAGCGTAGTCGCGGAAGTGCTCCACCAGCGCGGCGCGCATGTCGGCGCTCGGTGAGCCGGTGATGCGGTCGGTGCCGGCGTGCTGGGCGAGCCAGCGCTGGTAAATCGCTTTCGAGGTGGGGTCGTTGTTCGTCCCGTTGAAGAGCATCACCGTGCCGGCGAACTCGGTCTGTTCGAGCAAACGAAACAGGTACTCCTGCGTGCGGCGCGACTCGGTGAAGATCACGGCTTTCGGGTGGAGGGTGGGTGCCCCCTGGCTCTTCTGTGCGTCTGCCGCGGCGGCGAAGCCGCGGCGCAGGGCGGTGAGCAGGACTTCACCCTTGGAGTTTCTGACGATCGACTTGGCGAGCGCGTGGAACTGCCGGAGCTGGTCCATCTCCACGCGTAGCTCGGCTACTTGTTCAGGCGTGAGGCGTGCACGTTCAGGTAGCGACGCGCCGTCGTCTTCGCTCTCCCACTCGTCGGCAAGCTCGTCGAGCGCCTCCCAGTCCTGCGGCAGATCGTCCGGGGGAGCATCAACGGCAGTAGCGGCCGTTGCAGCCGCTTCGAGCCGCTGCACCAGCCCTGACAGCGTGCCTGAGATCGCGTAGGTGGACGAGGCGAGCAGCTTGCGCAGGATCAGCGTCACGAGCTGGCGCTGGCTGGCCGGCAGCGCGTAGAGCGTGGGCCGCTGCAGATAGTCCGAGACAAGATCGTAGAGCCGCTGTTCGTCCTCGGAGGGCACGAACTCCTGGACCAAGGCGTGACGGTTGGTGAATTTCACATACTCCAGCACCTGGCGCCGCAGTGTTCGCTTGCAGACAGACTTGAGTCGCTCCTTGAGCTCGGTGAAATCGGTGTTGTCGCCGAGGCGTGCAAAGCGAGTGCGGTAGCTCTGCAGATCGCCGAATGCGAAGTCGTCGATGATGCTCACCAGCCCGTAGAGCTCCAGCAGCGTGTTCTGCAGCGGTGTGGCAGTGAGCAGCACCTTGGGAAACGGTGCCACGGCTTGCTTGATGGCGAGGGCGATCTTGCTGGTATTCTTGTAAACGTTCCGGAGTCGGTGCGCTTCGTCGATGACGACCAGGTTCCACGAGGTCTGGCGGACGTAGGGCTCCTTGGTCCGTGCGAACTGGTAGGAGCAGAGGATGATCGCCTCCTGCTGAAAGGGGTTGAGGTTCCCGGCGCGGACTGTGTCGTTGAAGCTGCGGGTCTCCAGGATGACGGAAGGGAGGTAGAACTTATCCGCCAGCTCCTGGCTCCACTGCTTGCGGAGATTGGCCGGCACGATCACGAGCAGGCGGCGCTTGCGTTCGGCCCACTTCTGGGAGAGCAACAGCCCAGCCTCGATCGTCTTTCCCAAGCCCACCTCATCCGCCAGGATTGCCCCCTTCGAAAAGGGACTACGGAATGCAAAGAGTGCGGCCTCCACCTGGTGTGGGTTTAGATCGACCTGCGCGTCGGCAAGCACCGCAGCGAGCTTCTCGACGCTGTCGGATGCACAGCGCTTGGTGAGTTCATGAGCGAAGTACTTGGCGTGGAAGTCGGTCAGGCTCATCAGGTCGGGCATGCCCCTCCGCAGGGCGTCCATTTCATACCCTGAAGAGGCCAATGTCGCGAGCCTTCAGAACCGCAGCTGTGATCGGCGAGCCGGCCTGAGCCATGATTGCTCCACTGCCCCGCACCAAGATCGTCGCCACTCTCGGCCCGGCGAGTAACTCGCCCGAGGTCATCCGCGAGCTGGTGCGCGCCGGTATGAGCGTCGCCCGGTTGAACTTCTCGCACGGCAGCTATGACGACCACGCCCGCACCGTGGCCAACCTGCGCGCCGTGGCCGAGCAGTTCGACTCGCCGCTCACCATTCTCCAAGACCTGCAGGGACCCAAGATCCGCGTCGGGCAGCTGCCTGACGGCCAGGTCACACTCGCCGACGGCGCGATGGTGGCGCTGCTGCCAGCCGACGAGTACCACGGGCAGTCAGACGGCGTACCGATCGACTACCCGCGGCTGTCGGCGGAAGCGCGGCGCGGTGCGCAGATCCTGCTCGACGACGGCCTGCTCGAGCTGCGTGTCGAGGAGATCACCACTCCGGCGGTGCGCTGCCGGGTGGTGAACGGCGGCGTTCTCAAGAGCCGCAAGGGCGTCATCTTACCGGATACCGACCTCAGCATTCCGTCCCTCACCGAGAAGGACAAGCAGGACCTCGAGTTCGGCATCGCCCAGGATGTGGACTGGATCGCGCTCAGCTTTGTCCGTAGCGCCGACGACATTCGTGCGCTCAAGGCGCGGTTGGCTGCGAAGGGGGCGGCCATCCCGGTCCTGGCCAAGATCGAGAAGCCGCAAGCCGTCGAACACCTCGACGAGATCCTCGATGAAGTGCACGGCGTGATGGTGGCGCGCGGCGACCTCGGTGTGGAGATGAGCCCGGAGAAGGTACCGATGATCCAGAAGCACATCATCCGCGCCTGCAACCAGCGCGGCATCCCGGTCATCACCGCCACGCAGATGCTGGAGAGCATGATCCGCGAGCCGCGGCCCACCCGCGCCGAGGCCAGCGACGTCGCCAACGCGATCATCGACGGCACCGACTGCGTCATGCTCTCCGGCGAGTCGGCGGTCGGTAAGTATCCCGTCAAAGCGGTGGAGATGATGGTGCAGATTGCCCGCGAGGTCGAGCCGAAGGTGCAGTGGGCTGCTCACTCTCCCGCGCGGAGCGACGAGACGCACGCGCTGGCGCAGGCGATCGGTGCGATCGACCGAACGCTGAACCTGCGCGCCATCGTGGCGTTCACCTCCCAGGGCTACACCGCCCGGCTGGTCTCCTCAGAGCGGACCCGCGCTCCCGTGGTGGCCATCACGCCGGGCCGCAAGACCTGCCACGCCCTCAATCTGCTGTGGGGCGTGAAGCCCGTGCTCATCGGCCGCGAGGTGGCGACGTTGGAGGATCTCCTCCGGCTCGCGGAAACGACGCTACTGGAAAAGAACCTCGCCGCAGCGGGCGACAGGGTGCTCCTCGTTGCCGGCCTGCCGATGGGCCGAACCGGGGGCACCAATCTGATCAAGCTGCACACGCTGGCCGGCGACACCACGAAATGAAGCGCCGCGAGTCACGAGCCAGCAGTCACGATTCACGATCCGGGATGTAGTGCCGCGAGGATCTTCAGGACACTTGGTCCGCGGGGGTCGGCTGTGCTGCAACCGCCCCGAACGCAGCAGGCGCTGGAGGCGGAGACTGCAGCAACTCGCGCAAGCGTGCCTCTGAGAGGCGGGCCGGCTCGGTGGATGTGATGAAGTCAATGAGCACTTCGACGAAACGGTCGGGAGCTTCGCAATGCGGGAAGTGGCCGACATCGTCGAAGATGACCAGACGGCTTCCGGGCATGGCCTCGTGGGCGGCGACGGCGTGGCTCACGGGGATCAAGGGGTCTTGGGCACCCCAGACGATCAGCGTCGGTACCTGCGACGCCAGGTACAGCCGGTCGGTGGCGCTCACCGCCTGCCCGCCGAGATCGATGACGGCGTGCAGCGTGCGGAAGAACGCGCGGCGCGTGTCCGCCTCGGCCAGCGAAGTGTAGCTGCGCCACATCTCCTCGACAGCCGGAGCGGCCCGGAACCCAGCGCGGTGGAGAAAGGACGCCACCAGGTTGCCGGCGTCGCGGAGGCGCGGGCCGCAGACGAGCGGGAACACGTACTCGGCACCGGGAAAGGTCAACGACCGGAGGAGGAGGTGGACCTCGCGCCCCAACCCACCACTGCCCACCAGCACCAGACGCTCGCAGCGCTCGGGAAACTGGTAGGCAAACTGCATCGCGACGCCGCCGCCGAGTGATTGGCCAACGACCGTCGCGCGCTCGTGGCCGAGGACGTGCAAGAGGTCGCGCAGAACATTGGCATGGGCGCCGAGCGAGTACTCGCCGCGCCGCGGCTTGCCCGACTCACCGTGCCCGAGCAGGTCGGGCGCGACGACCGTGAACCGCTGGGCCAGCGCGGGCAGGGTGTGCTTCCACGTCGCCGAGCTGCCGGCCATGCCGTGGACGAGCAGTACCACCGGGCCCTCGCCGGCGGTGCGCAACGCAAGTCGGTGACCGTGGATCGACAGATGCTCGAGTTTCATGCTGGCCTCCGTCGGGTGCGGGCAGTCGCTCCGCGTTCTACCGGCGTGCGTTTAGCCGCGGAAGGCGCTGCGGAGGCGCGCGGCGATCGAGTCCGTGGTCGCTCGGGCATCGGCGAGGATCGAATCGGCAGAGCGCTTGATCTCCCGCCAAGATTCGCCCGCAGCGGCCGACACTTCCTTGAGCGTGCGTGCAGCCTCGCGCTGGTTCATCTTCAAGGAGCCCAGCTGCGCGCGCGCCTCCTTCCGCAGCTCTCGAATCCGCGCCCTGGCGTCGGCCTCGATCTTCTGCTCGGCCCGGCGCGCGCCGCGCTGGATCTCGCCGATCGATTTCCCCAGGTGCTTCACGCCCTGTTGAATCTCACCGTACGCTGCCTGCGCCTCACGGGACATCGCCTTTCGCGCCCGCTGCGAAGCGCTGAGGACTTTCGAACCCTTCTTTCGTGTCATAGCGGACATCGCCTCCTCCTCCGTACTTCTTGCTTCCTGCTTCTTGCGCCTATTCAGGCCGCGTCGTCAACCCTGCGGCGATCGGAACCAGTGCCTACCGCAACGGCGAGTACGGCAGGGAGTACAGGTTCACCAGTCGCTCACGCGGCGCCATGTCGCGAAGCGGTCTGAAGAAGGCCTTGCTGCTCTCATCCGCGGGGCTGTACGGTTCCTGCCCCAACGCTCCCTTCCAGAGGTCGATCACTTCATTCGGGTTGCCGGCGACGGCGCGCCACGCCGCGATGATGGGCAGCATCCCCTTGACCGCGTCCAAGGTGGCGACGAACTCGGCCAGCTTGCCGGGCGCGACCTCGAGCACCGCAAAGGTGTAGGCGTTGAGCGGCGCTTCTCTGCTCGCCTGCATCGCCTCGTGCAGCGTGCGCGGCGGGATGGGCCCGAGCGGCTCCAGGAGCTGCGCGGAACGCTGCGGAGCAAAGTGCTCGACCCGTCGCTGGCGCTCCTGCCAACGAGCATCAGCACGCGTGCCGGTGCGGAACGCCTGGAAGCTGATCAACTCGTCGAACTCCAGCACCTGGGTGATCTGCCCATACCATTCCGCGTGACTGAACCAGGCGCCCACGAGTCGGGCTCCGAGTCTCTCGTAGGCGGGCAACAGATCGGCCTGCGCGAAGTCGATGAACTGGTCGCGTGTCTCGGGACTGGCTGGCGCAAGATTGAGTGTCTCTTTCAGGTAGATCATGAGGTCCCTCCGCTAGGCGTCTACCACTCGCGTCCGATGGGATCCAAACCGAAAACGCGAAGGTTGGCTCCAAACCACTTGCGTACCTACGCCTCGGAACCGTTCGGTGCCAGCGGCCTTCGCGCTTGACCGGCGTCTGCGCCGAATATAGGACGTCCGTCGAAACGTTCGTGCCGTGGTGGTGGCTGCCAAGACGGCGGCCTTTCCTGGGAGGCTGCAGCTTGAAACCAAAGGACATGGCCAGCCACAACCTGCGGGTGTACGGTGGGCGGTTGTTGTCGTGGCGGTTTCAAAGGCGAACGGAGCTGCTGGCTTCGGAAGCGTCCATCCTGCGTAGACTGGGAGCGGAATTTTCCAACGCCGAAATTCTCGACGTCGGTGTGGGTGGCGGCCGGACGACTGCTCACCTGGCCCAGCTCAGCGCCAAGTATACGGGTATCGACTATTCTCCGCGGATGATCGCCGCTTGCAGGGCCCGCTACCCAACCTTGGCATTCGAGGTCTGCGATGCCAGGAATCTGTCAAGATTCGCCGATGGCCGCTTCGGTTTGGTGTTCTTCAGTCTCAATGGAATTGACTATGTCGGCCATCGAGAAAGGCTGGAGGTGCTCCGAGAGACCTTCCGCGTCTTGTCAACGAAAGGAGCCTTCATCTTCTCCTCACACAACCGGGACGCTGCCCTTACGAAGCGCCCTTGGAAACTGTCGCGTCTGCCGTTCGGAGTGAATCCCATCAAGAAGCCACTCAACTTCCTCGAACGACTCGTCTCCTATCCGATCGCGATTGGGAACTATCTGCTCAACCGGAGACACGAGCGGCAGAGCGAAGAGTACGCCATATTGAACGACTCGGCGAACGATTACCAAATGTTGACGTACTACATTTCGATCGAACGGCAGATCGCTCAGCTCAAGAGCACGGGATACACTGCGATCGACGTCGTCGGTTTCGATGGGCGTCGGCTTTCGCCCTCCGAGTATGGCGGATGCAAGAAGGATCCGTTTCTCCACTATGTGTGCCGTCGCTGACGGATGGTGAACGGGAGGTTGATGCGCGCCTCGGCTGCGCGAGCAAAGATCTGCACCGTCGGATTCACGAACGGCAGGTACTTGAGCGGGCGGCCGAAGAGCGGGCGCGTTTCGAAACGCGCCGCGAGCTGGTAGTCGGAGGTACCGTTCTTCAGGCTCTCGTATACCCGCTCGGCCATGAAGCGGCTGTGCTCTGCGCCGGCGTCGCTGGTCCAGTCGGGGCTCACGAGGACGTAGCGTACGCGCTTGTCTTGCAACGCGGCGAGCGCCGACTCGTCGGCCGACAGGCGCACCGGCTGCACGCCGGCGGGGAAGAGCGGTAACTGATCCACCAGACCGAAGTAGCCTACCGCGTCGCCGGCATTCGTGCGCTCGGCCAACCAACGGCCCGCGTCCTGGCGCGCGTCGAAGAGCATTTGGTAGGTGAGGTCCACATCCTTGACGCCGAGCCATCCGACGCCAATGACGATCGCGCTGACCGCGACCGCCTTTGCCGCTGTGCCTGTACGCCACGCGAGGACAACCACGCGCGCCGCGAAGAACGCCAGGATGAACGCCGGGAAGATCGCGTAGCGGTACTGCATGTGCCGCACCGGCATGATCGTCAGCACGAGGTGACCCAGCCACATCGCCGCCAACACCCTCGCGAACGGCGTCGAGCGCCAGGTCGCCACCACGCCAAGGCACGCCACAGCCAGCAACACCGGCCCCATGGCTTCACACAGCGCGTCACCGACGTCGAGAAACAGTTGCGCGTACCCGGCAACGGTCGGCGGCCGCAGCCGGCCCAGCTCGGCCACGTAGAAGAAGGTGCGCTCGAAGTTCCGCAGGTACTCGAGGTGCGCGACGAAGCGCCGCGGGCTGATGATCACGCCATTGGCCAGCACGTAGACCACACACGCCGACACCAGTATCGCCAGCAGCGCCGCCCAGCGGCTGCGATCGGCGGCCGACCCATGGTGATGGACTGCCAGTACGGCCGCGGCGGGCAGCAGCACCCCGTAGGCCTGGTCCTTCGTCGCCACCGCCAGCGCCGCGACGGCACCGAACGCGACGGCGCGCCGTACGGTGAAACCGTGCGCGACACTTCTCGCCAGGACAAGGATCGCGAGCGCCGTCCAGAACAACACCGGTACATCGAGGTTGCCGGTGCGCGCGTAGTAGAGCATCGGCCCCGTGAGTCCCGCAACTGCCGCAGCCACGACTCCGGTGGCGCGGTCCCACGCGGTTGTGGCGATCAAGTAGGCTGTCATGACCAGGCCGCACGCCATCATCAACGTCACCAGGCGGCCGACCAGCGCCAGAGTGAACACGGCCGCAGTCGGATCGGCAAAGCCGTACGGATACTCGGCCGAAGGAGCGGACAAGCCGCCGGACAGAACCAGGTAGACAACGTAGGGAGCGTAGCAGACGCCGAGCACGAGGTAGTGGAACAACGGATACGCCACGTACCAATCGGGCCTCGACGCCACGAGGAGGTTGTGCAGCTCCGCCAGTACGTTGATTCCGGCGACCCCGTCGACGTCCCAGCCGTGAAGGACCAACGCCGGAGCGGTCACCTGCGGCAACCCCCACCAGATCGCCGGGGCGTACACGACGAGCGCGGCCACGCCGATGAGCCACAGCGTCGCGTCTCTCCAGAACGGCGGATCTGTCGTGAGCCGCGATGCCACGATCGTTGCGTTCGAGCTCGAGTGCTTAGCGGAGCGCGGGCAGGACTTCCTTCGCCAGCAGCTGCAGCGACGTGACCGCCACGTCACGCGCGATCCCGGCAGATCCGGGCACGACGTGGCAGAAGTCGAGGCCGAGGGCCGCGAGCTGCTTCAGGCGCGGGATGGCAACCTCGGGCGGGCCGGCGATGCCGTACCAGTCGATGAACTCGTCTTCGAGCGCGCGCGCGTGCTGCGCCGCCGCTTCGGTGTGATGGCGCATGTCGTAGTGCTCGCGCAGGAACGCCGCGGCCTTCTGCAGCGGCGCGGGGAGCCGCGCAAGGTTGGAGCCGGCAAACGCGGAGAAGCGCGCAAAGGTCGCCACTGTGCCGCGCACCGCATCGCGCGCCACCGCCCGGTCGGGGTTGACCGCGCAGTTCACGAAAGCGCCGTACCGCAGCGACTCGGGCGCACGCCCCGCAGCCCGCGCCGCCGCTCGCGCGGTCTCCAGCGCCCATCCAAGGTGGTCGGGGTCGGCACCGACGGCAAAGGCGATGCGGTCCGCATGCCGCGCCGCGACGCCGATCACGCGCGGCCCGGTGGCGGCGATCTCGACGGGAACCTTCGGGACATCCACCGAACGCAGCCACTCGATCCGACTCGCGAAGCCGTCACGCTCCACCGTGTCGCCCCGCAGGTATGCCTGCAGCGTCACCACGTAGCGTTCGAAATCGGCGACGCGATCCTCATGCTTGCCGATGCGCTGCACCGACGAGTCGCCGCGCCCGATACCGCAGACCGCCCGCCCCTTGCTCTCCACCTGCAGCGCCAACGCGGCCGACGCCGTCACCGCCGGATCGCGGGTCACCGAGTTGGTCACGCCGGGACCGAGCCGAATCGTCGCCGTGGCGTGCGCCGCCAGCATGAGCTGTCCCCACACTTCCGGCGCGAGGTTCTGACTGTCCGGAAAGATCAGGCTGGCGAAGCCCAGCCCTTCCGCCATCTGCGCCAGGTGCGCCGCCCTTCCGGGCAACGCCGCCAGCGCTACGCCGATTTCCATGTGCGTATCCGTGACCTCTCAGTAGCCGATCGGGAAGATCGCCGCCGGGAACCACGCCAGGAACAACGCGGTGAACACCCCGCTGGCGACCGGATTCCCCGACACCGTGTACAAGCGCGCCGCCACCGCCTCCATGAGCGGCAGCGTGATGGCCAGCGCCGGAATCATCAGGCCGATGACGGGCGGCAGCGTCCCGAAGTCGTTGATCGCCACCGTCAAGCCGACCAAGATCAAAAGCTTTGCAGCCAGCGAACGCAGGACGGCGCGCCAGTCCCCGGGCGGCCGCAGCGCCACTTCGAGGCCGATGCCCAACGGCAGGAACATCACCGCAACGACGGCGAACCACGCGGAGCGCTGGCCACTCAGCGTGATGTTGAAGAAGACGCGCGACACCGCCACCCCATACGTCGCGTAGACGACGGCGAACGCCGCGGCGCCGAGCAGCGCCGCACGCAGCCGCTCGCTCCACGGCTGCACCATCGGCGTACGACCCCAGCCGACCCACACCGCGTACACCCCGCCCGCAATCAGGAAGAACGACACGAGCTCGTTGCCCGCGGCGTATGGCAAGAACGAGAGCGGCGTACCGCCAAACAGGACGACGCCCGCAACCAGCATCGACGCCCCGAGCACCCACACGGCACCGCGCTTGGGCGCCCCGGGAATTGGACGCGTACGCAACACCGCCCCGGCGAGGAAACCGGCGAGCGGGAAGATGATCAGGAAGCCGGTGAGGATGGTGATGATGCCCTCGCGCAATATCCCGGGTGGCGCCGCCTGGAACGGCGCGGCCGGCAAGCTCCACGTGCCCCGCAACCAGTCGACGATCTCGCGGACCGGCACTTCGGAAAACAGGATGGACACGTGATCGTGACCCGGAACTTCCACCAGGCGTCGCGCCGTGCCGGCTGCCAGGTCGCCCGACGCCGCCGGCAGCGCGCCTACCGCCGTCCCGCTGAGGCGGCTCATCGCCGCGCGGCTCATGACATGGATGCGCTGCGGATCGTTGCTGGCAAGGATCAAGAGCGCGTTGCGCGGATTGCTGGTGCCACCACCGAGCCCGCTGCCCGAGATCGGGACCACGGCATCGATGCCTTCGTGCTGCACCGCATACAGGTACACCGCCGCCGCACCCATCGAATGGCCGACCAGCGCAATGCGGTGCGCGTCGACCTCCGGGCGGGTGCCCGCGTACTCAATGAGGCTGGCGATGTCGTCACCCAGCCCGGAGAAATTGAAGGGCGTCGCGTTCTGCCCGTGGCCGCGAAAGTCGGCCGCCAGCACCGCAAATCCGTTGTGCACCAGACCCCGCACCAGCCAGCTCATCGCTTGGCGGCTGGCGGAAAAGCCATGCTGGACGATGACCAGCAGCGGCGGTGGCGATGACGGCTCCGGCGGCCCGAAGCGATCCGTCGGCGGCGCGACGGGCAGCACGAGCCACGCCGGCATCGCGTCGATGCGTACCTCCTCGCGATAGTAACGCCGATCGATAGTGGCCAGTCGGTGCGACCCGGTCGCAAACACGATCAGGAAGAACACCCCCAGCAGAACGTTGACGCGACGGCTCATACGCGATCCCCGTGTGTCACGACTCACCCCCTGCGGACCCGCACTGACAGCCCCGGCGGCAAAAATCAAGTTGACGCAGGTTCAATCTTCGACCACGTGCCGCTCGAACTCGCGCCGGTGCGTCTGCCAGCGACCCGCATCGAAGCGCCCGGTCGTGTCGAGGCAATCGACGGCGGCGTACGCCATGGCCAGTGTGTGATGCGTGTTGTCGTGCGCAAACAACCCTTGGCGCCCCAGGGTCAGCACGCGATCGAGGCCGCTCGCCCACGCGTCGAGGACGCCGAACGGGCCTTCGTAGCCGCAGCGATAGATCGGATAGGCATGCGCGAGCCGCTTGGTGACCACGCGGAGAACCGGCGCCGCGATCGGCAAGCCGCACCGCGCCAGCGAATCGCGCACCACCCCGGCCAGCTCGTCGTCGGAAGACCGCCACACGGGATCATCGACCGTGCACGGCAGCTCGCCGCACAGAACTGTGCGATCGGGTGGGTCGGTGCGGCCGCTGTAGTTCTTCGGCTCCGACAAGCGGGTGAGCTGGATGTCCGCTCCCGGAAAGTAGTGCGCGTCGAACGGCGTGAACTGCGGCTGCGCGAGGACGAGGTAGATCAGGATCATGGCGCGGTAGTCGAGTCCGCGACTCGCCGCGATGACGTCCGCCGACGCCGGGGGTTCAACGATCCGCGCCAACGTGGTCACCGGAATCGTGGACCACACGTACTCCGCCTCCACCGTTTGCCGCACACCATCGGTCTCGTGCTCGATGCGATGCGGACTGCCGATGCGGAGCCGCCGCACGGCGGCGTGTAGCCGGATGTCCGCGCCCGCGTCCCGCGCCGCAGCGCCGACAGCGCGACTGATCTGGCCGTAGCCGCCACGCGGGTAGAAAAAACGTCCCGCCCCTGGCGCCTTGAAGCCCGGAACCAGACCGAGCGCCTTGCGCGCCATCTTGCCGAGCGATCCCGCCGACACGCGGCGATACGCTTGCGTGGCCGACAGCTCCTGCGGCGGCACCCCCCAGATCTTCACGGCGTAGGGAAAGTAGAAGTCGTTGCAGATGGTGGTCCCAAGGTTGCGCTCCAGCACGCTCGCGAAGCTCTCTGCCGCCGCACCGCTTGTGGCGGTAAAGGGTTTGCGCAGCGCGTCGACCGCAACGCCCGCGGCGAACGAGGGCGGCAAGTGCAGCAGGAGGTCCAGCGGCTTGAGCGGGAAGTGTACCCACCGCCCGCGCAGGTGAATGCGCCCGTGCCGCACCCGCTCGCGTAAGTCGTCTGCCAACAGTGTCCGCAGGTCGTGCAGGATCTCCGGTTGACACGACGGATGCAGGCGGTGACTGCCGTAATCCACCGGTACGCCGTCCAGCTCGAAGCTGCCGGCGTTGCCGCCGACGTCACCGCCTTGCTCACACACCACCACCCGCGCCTTCCCTTGGCGATGCAGCTGCCACGCCGCTGCGACCCCGGCCGGACCGGCCCCAAGCACCGCCACTCGGACTGTACTCATCAGCTCGCCAGCTCAGACGAGAAATGGAACGAAGCGCTTCGTGTGCGCACAGTACTCCTCGTATCCGGTCAACGTACTCGTGAGCATCTGCTCCTCGCGCACCGCCTGCTGCACCACGTAGGGGACCATCACTGCGACGCCGAGCACCAGCCAGGAGTTCAGCGTCAGCTCGAAGCCGAAGAGCAACAGCAGGTCGCCGGCATAGATCGGGTGCCGGATGTAGCGGTACACGCCGGTCGCCACGACCGTTTGTTGGCGCCGGATCTGCGGCGCTTCGATGTCGGACCAGTTGGCACCGAGTTGCCCCCGTCCGAGAACCGCCACGGCGAGGCCCAACGTGTAGGTCAACACACCGATGATGCGCAGCCGTCGCGGCTCCGCCAGGACCGGGAGAATTTCCGGCAGGAGCGTCTGCGCGACGATGCCGGCGAGGATGGCGGTCTTGATCATCTTGAGCAGGCGCTGAAACGCCGACACCGCGCGGACGGCTGCTTCCCCGCCGCTGGCCTGCCGGCGTTTCAACAGCTCCCACACCAGCTTGTGTGCAATCAGCCCGGCCAGCAGGTAGAGGCGTACGAATATCATCCGGGTGGCGAGAATGGTCTACGAGCCGCCCCGCTCGCCGTCGTCTCGGCGCAGTTCCTTCGGCTGCACACCGAAAACCCCGTTCGGGCTGAGGCGCCCGAGGCGCGTGGCCATCGCGTCGCCGAGCATACCGATCAACAGGAGTTGCAAGGCGCTCAAGAACGCGAGGATCGCCGAGGCCGAGATGTTGGGATCGCGGATCATGTCGATGGCCATCTTGATGGTTCCATAGGTCAGGCACGCAATGACCAGAGGCAGAAACACCCGCAACGGGCGGAACAGCATCGCCGTCCGCAGCGTCAGGATGGCGAAGTTGCCGGCGTCGCGCGCAGCGATCTTCGAAGTGCCCTGGCGCTCGCGATAGTTGATCGGCAGGTAACTCACCGCGTACTTGTCGCAATGCATCGCCAGCGTGATCGTCGTGGTGAAGCTGAACTGGTCGGGCAGGATCGGGAAGTACTGCATCACCACGTCGCGGCGAAACACCCGCAACCCGCTGTTGACGTCGGGGATGCGCGCGTCGGCGACGTAGTTCGCCAGGTGACTCAGCACCCATTTTGCGGGACGTCGGACGAGTGGGATGCTGACGCGGTCGCCGGTGCGCGCACCAACCACCATGTCGGCGTGCTCCAGCTCGGCCAGCAGGACCGGCAGATGGGCCGCCGGGTAGGTGCCGTCGGCGTCGAGCATCGCGACGATCTCATGCGTTGCCACCGCGATGCCGGTCTTCAAGGCTGCACCGTAGCCGCGGTTGCTGCGGTGCTGGATGACGCGCGCGCCCGCCGCACTGGCCGCCCGCGCCGTCCCATCGGTGGAGCCGTCGTCGACGACGATCACTTCGCTCTCGATGTGCGTACGCTGCAGGAGGCCCTGCACTTCCGCGACGACCGCAGCCACGGTGGACTCCTCGTTGAATGCCGGGATGATGATGCTCACCGCTTGGGTCATCGCTGCCTTCGCATGATCGTCACTGAGCGTCGCTCCCCCGCCCCCGACACACCGTCACCTCACCGCCGCCCAGCGTACCGGGGAACACTTTGACGACTTCATAGTCTCGTTGCACCGCGTCCCAGACCTCCGACCTATAAGCCTTCAACTGGATCGGCAAGGTGTACACCACCCACACCCGCGAATGGGAGCGGCGCACCGCTTCCAACTGCGCCGCCGTTTCGGCCACCTCCCAGTGCGGTGCAAAGTAGCGCTGATAGGCGAAGCCGGCCAGTCCAACGGCCACGATCGCATCGTCCGGTCCCCGCGCCTGCTCGACGAAGTCGCGCGCCCCGGTGAAGTCTTGCTTCGGAAGTGCATAACAACGCGGCAGCGAGAGGACCGACGCCGCGATCATCAAGCCGGCCAGCGCGACGCCCACACGGTCCGCAGGCGACGGGCGCAGGGGGAACACGCTCGACAGCGCGCGTGGCAGGGCGAACGCGCCATGCACGACGATCAACAACGCGAAGCCCATCGAGAAGAAGAAGAACCGCGGCCAGAGGTTGTGCCCCAGGCCCACCATGGTGGCGCCGCCGAGCAGCGGCGGCAGCAGCATGGCCAACGCCGCCAGCCAGTCGCGCCGCAGCAGGCTCACGCAGCCCGCCGCGGCGACCAGCGCGCCAGCCGCGACCACCACGCCGGCCCCAAAACCGACGCGCAAGCTCTGCAGGCTCTCAATGATGACCCAGAGCGGCTGCGTCCACTCCGATTCCAACGACACCTCGTGCAACGCCGTCCGAACAAATTCGGGGAGCGCCAGCGCGTAGAGCTGCAGCGTCAGGCTCCCCGCCAGCAACCAGGCGAGCACCGGCCGCCAGAAACCACCGGCGGCGCGCCACCGCCCCGCGGCCCGCCCGAGCACGCGCGTGCTGTAGAGCAGAGCGTGGGCGGCGGGCACGAAGATCATGGTGAGATGAGTCCACATGCCCAGCGCGACTGCGATCGCGTAGGCGATCCACCAGCGCCAGGCGGCGTGCGACACGCCCTCGATCCACAACCACGTCGCCAGCGTGGCGAAGAACATCAGGCCCATGTAGCCCCGCGCGTTCTGCGAGAACCACACGTGGTGGTACGACACGGTCATCAGAACACACGTCAGCAGAGCCTCACGCGCATCCAGCACGCAGCGCCCCAGCAGAAAGAGCGCCCACAGGCTGGCGACGCCGAACAGCACGGACGGCAGGCGCAGCACCCACGCGCTCTCTCCCAAGCCGGCAATCGCGACGTGGGCGAAGATGGAGAACAGCATGTGCTGGTTCTGCGAGTCGAACTTGGTGACGATTTGCCCGAGCGGCGCGCGGACGAAGTCGACCAGCGTCAGCACTTCATCGAACCACAAGCCCGAGTTGAGGCGCCACACGCGCAAGGCGAGGGCCACGACGCTCAACCCACCGAGCAGAACCCATACCCCCGCGCTACCGCGTCTGCCCTCGGAGACGGCGAGACGGGGAGCGGGCGAGCGACGCTGCCGGAAGACCGTCACGCCGGCAGCCACGAGCAGCGCACCATGCGCGACCAACAGGCCACGGAACAGCGTCGGGCCCCACTGCAGTCGGCCCGTGGTCGTGCCCAGCAACGCCCCTTCGATCGCGGCGCTGGACCACACCCCAGCAAGGCACAGGAGCAGCGCACCGCCTCCCGTGAGCAGGGCGGGGACCAGAGCAGGCATGCGGGCGGCGCTCAGGGCTCGGTGCAGACCGGCGCTGCAGGCTGCAACGGTTGGCCCGTCGAGCCCCTGCGCAAGCGGTGTCTCTGGGGTCGATGTGGATGGCTGCGGCGCACCGCGCGGATCCGGGCCAGGAACGCATCGGAGCCGCCGCCCTTGTACGACGCTTGCTGTGCGTTCCGAATCGGAAAGTCCGGCGACGAAGTTTCCCCGCCCACGTAGACGTTGCCGCTCGAGTCAACGGCCACGGCGCGGCCAAGGTCTTCCTTGCTGCCGCCGATGCAGGTTGCGTAGCGCTGGCGGCTCAGGTCGGCCGAGAGGATCACGCCGACGGCATCGGCCTTGCCGGCGATCCTTTTCTGAAACGCGTCGGCGGTGACCGGGAAGTTGTCGGAGAAGGTGGCGCCGCTGACATACACGTTGCCGTGGCTGTCGACGGTCACGCCTTCCGCCCCGTCTCCGACGCGCCCGCCGACGTAGGTGCTGGCCAGCAGCCGCGTACCGTCCGCCGAGAACTTCGCAACGAAGATGTCTCCGGGATAGTTCGTCCTGAATCCAGTACCGGCGCCGCCGGTGCCGCCGTACGCCGTCTGCGCGGCTCCGGAGGTAGTCGGGAAATCCGGCGATCTCGTGGCGGCAGCCACGTAGGCGGCCCCGTCCGCATCCACCGCGAGCCCGTGCGTCTCACTGCCCTCGCTCTGCGAGCCGCCGAGATAGGTACCGTACAACAGACTCGATCCGTCCGCCGCCAGCTTGGCGAGGTAGAGATCGCCGCCACCGTTGTAGCTGCGGTTGTACGCCCCGGCGGTGGTCGGCATGTCCGTCGACGACGTGCCCATCAGCACGTACGGGCTCCCGGCTGCGTCCACCCGGATCGATGGCGTGTCCCCATCGCCGCCCGAGCCACCCAGGTAGGTGGCCCAGAGCACGTGCGAACCGTCGGACGCGATCTTGGCGACGACCCCGTCGCGACCGCCGGGCGGAGTCTGCTGGAAGCCGTTGCGGAACCACTCCGGCGGAAAGCTCCCGGACACGTGGGTGCTCGCGATGTAGATGTCGCCGTTCCGATCGACCGCCAGATCACGGATGATGTGCACATCATTGGTACCGAAGTAGCTGCAGAACACCAGGCTCGATCCATCGGGGGTGAGCTTGCACACGAAGCCGTCCTGCGAGCCGTACGGCGGTGCATTCGGCCCTCCCTGAAAAGTGGTCTGGAAGGCGCCCGCGGTCACCGGGAAGCCCGCGCCAGCGCGCCCGGCAACGTACACGTAGCCGTCGTGGTCCACCTCGATGGCGTAGGCGCGGTCGTAGTTCGGCCCGCCGATGAGCGTCGACCAGATGATCTCTCCTTCGGCGTTGAGCTTGGTGACGAACACATCGTGGAGGAACGTGCCGCCGGTGTTGAAGGTCGTGTCGAACGCGCCGGGCGTCGTGGGAAAATCGGGCGAGGCGGTGCCGCCCGTCACGTACACGTTACCGGCGGCGTCCGTCGCAATGTCGCGGAGCGTATCTTCACCCGAGCCGCCCAGGTAGGTGACGAACGCCACGGTCTCGCGCGCCCACGCTGCCGGCGCACTGGCGATCACGGCGGCGGCAAGCAGCGCAACACAGATCCGCTCCATCGTCATCTTATTCACGACGGCTTCGCGGTGGAACGCAGGGGCCTGTCCCGCATCGCACCGGCGCTCCATACCGCCCACGTTGCGAGGCCAAACAGCGCCAGCAGCGCAACCGCGAGCCCGGCGCTCCGCACGTATCCCATACCTTGCAACGTGGTTAACCACGGCAGGCGCGGTCCCTCAAGGGTGATGTGGATGACCGACTCGACCACGCCGCGACCCTGCTCCACATCGCGGTACATCGCCAGACACCACGACCAGTACGCCGCGGCCACGCCGACGCCCGTCGCCAGCCACACCGGCAGCGTGCGCAACACACCGGCGGCGATCAGAAACAGGAACGGCACGAACGGCACGATGTGTCGCACGCCGCTGTTGAACTGCATCCGGCCATACTGATTGGCGCTGCAGAAGATGAAGAAGGCCACGCCGAGGCTCAGGATGCACCACAGCTCGCTCCGACCCATCATCCGCATCCCCTCGCGCCACGCCGGCGGGTACAGCGCCAGCACCAACAGCGGCGCCGAGGGGAAGAGCCCGAAGCGCGCATCGAACGCCGTCGCCCACAGCAAGTCGAGATGCGGCCGATCGATGCCCGCGTATCCCATGTGCGTGTACGTTGCGGCAGGCATGTAGTGTTGCGCCGGATACCAGGGACTCCCGAAGCAGCGCCACTGATACCACATCAATACCGCGATGCTGAGTGCGGCCCCACCGATGAACTGGGCAACCTCGACCCCGGACCGCATCGACCGCGCGCGCCAACGCGCCAGCGCATAGACACCGAGCACCGCGAGCACGACCAGCCCGCTGTAGTCGCACACCACCGCCCAGCCGCACAGCACGCCCGCCGGTAGGAAAAGCGGACGCCGCGGCGCAGCGGCATCGTCCCCTGGCCGCCACAGAAGGACGAATGCAAAGAACGCACAGTGCGCCACCAGCAAGTTCTGGTTCAGCTGCGCGGTGCGGTAGAAGACCGGTGTCGCCACCGCATAGAGCAGCGCCAATCCCGTGGCCGCACGCCGTGAACCCGTGAGGCGAAGAAGGACATGGAACATGACGACCACGCTGAGCGCCGAGAGCGGCGCCATGAGCAAGGCTTGCATCACGGCGGCACCCAGGCCGAACTTCACGTCGAGCCCGCGGGCGCGGGCCTTGCGGTAGAACTCGCGCGCCATCGGGTACTGGGAGTTGTACTCGCCCGGCTCCTGCTCCGGCGCGGCGGCGCGCACGCGCTGCTGCCAGGCAACGGCACGATCGATGATCGGGCGGCTGATGACATAGGGAATCGCGCCGAGCATCGACGCACCGGGATTGTTGTCGATGAACGCGCCTCGTCCGGGCACCTCGAAGATGTCCGGGTGGAAGCCGACGTACTCCGAGACGTCGAAGCTCAAATGATCCCCCAAGCTCAACGCCGGATAAATCTCGCGCACCGTGTTGGTGGCGAAGTGCAGCACGTACAGCAGCCAGCACGTAATGAACAGGCGCAGCGCCACGCTCAAATGCCCCCGGGCCCCCCTTTTTCAAAGGGGGGAGCATAGGGAAGCGCCGTCGGCGCACCGGCGGTTGCTGGACGGACCGACGTCAGCATCCCGCGGGCACACCACCAGGCAGCGCCCCACACCGCCACCTCCGTCACCAGCAGCGCTGCCGCCGCACCGGCCGGGCCGCTGCTGAAGTACGCCATCGGGATGAGGGGCAGCGCGACAGCCGCACCGAGCGCGGCGGTCGCCATCTCCGCGGTCTGGCGGCCGGCCGCGATCAAACCGAAGCGGTAGTGTCCACTCACCGCAGCCACCGCGCAGACCGCCGCCATCCACTGCAGGGCCGTACCGGCGGGCGCGAACGCGGCACCGTACACCAGCGTCACCATTGCCGGCGCCACGGCGACCCACACCGCCGCCCCGACAACCGAAACCACCACCACAACGCGCAGGGACCGGTCGATCAACCCCGCGAAAGTCGGCGCACCTTGCTGCCACGCCCGCGCCAGCGACGGCAGCAGATTGAAATAGTACAGCCAGACGAAGGTGTGCACCGCCATGAGGATGCGCAGCGCGCCGGCGAAGAAACCGACGTCTTGCGCCGGCGCGATGAGCCCGAGGATCAACGTCGCACCGGACAAGCGCACCACCCAGAACATCTGGCTCAAGCCGATCGGCACGCCTTCCCGAAATAGACGCTTCGAAAACACCAGCCGCCCACGCACCACTGGTCCAAACTGGCGGCGATATTGCCACACGCTGAACGCCGCCGCGGCACACATCGCGCACAACTCCGCAACCGCGGCCATCCAGACGTCCGCAGCGACGCGCACGGCGGCGAAGACCACCACCGTAAACACGAGCGTCCGGATGAAGTTCGTCGCCGCCACCGTGCTCATACGGTCGTGCCCCTGAAACACCCACTGCAGCGTCAACGGCGCGACCAGCAGGCTGGCACCACAGATCAACAGCATCTGCGTCGCGACGGGCGAACGGCGTGTCAGCACCGCGAAGATGATCATCCCGAGGTAGGCGACGATCGCCAGCGCGAACCGCGCGAGGACGATCTCCCAAACCAGCTCGGCAGTGCGGGCACGGTCCTTGGCAATCTCGCGCGCGCCGTACGGCCCGAAGCCCTGTTCCACCATGAGCCCGGCACACATCAGTACGGCCGCGACAAACTCGACGAGGCCGAGACCCTCGGGGCCGGTAACGCGCGCCAAATACGTGAAGGCCGCGAAGGCGGCCAGCTTACCGGCGACTTCCGCCCCGGACAGGGAGAGGAAGTTCCTCAGCATCGTCCGATGTGAAACGGCAGACGGGATGTCTTCACGTTTCGCTTTTCACGGGAACGGTTGGCTTCCAGTCGGCGCGTTCATCCGCCGCCAGTGGCACCGGCTGACGCCACACCTTGGCACCCACCATCGCGCGGGCCAACTGCAGCGGTTGGAACGTGATGCTCGGCCACATGAAGACCTCGTTGGTGCAGTGACATTCCTTGGCGGCGATGCTGGCGCGCCGACGGCGTACGGCCTCCGAGTGCCAGATCTCCTTGAACGACTGCCGGCGCAGATTGCCGATGGGTGGGTGCTGCTCGCAGACGCTGACGTCACCATTCGCGTACACCACCGCACTGAGCACGCCGGCGCGGCACGGGATCACCTGGCGCTGCTCGTCCGCCGTCTTCACCTTGGCCCATTGCAACATCGGCTCGACGATGCCGCCGTAGCGGCCGTGCTCACGCGACGCCCAAAGCCGCCGCACGTAGTCGTACAACCCCTGGTACTCGGCCAGCTTCGGCCCCTGCAGCGACGGGTTCTTGCGATCGCCGCGGATGAGCGCCAGGTTGTGATGCGTCATCTGCGGGCAGCGCTCGAACAGAAAGGTCGTCAGCCGGCGGATCTCGTCCATGTTGTCGGCGGTCGCCGTCGAGATCGCATGAATCTGCAGCCGTGGATCCTCACGCTGTAGCTCCGCCAAGCCGTCGTAGGTGTCCATCGCCTTGGCGAACGAGCCCTGCGCGACGCGGAAGCGGTCGTGGAACTCGGCCATGCCGTCGAGCGACAGCTCGACCCCGAACAGGCGCAGGGTCGGCTCCTGCAGCGTCTCACGGATCTGCGTGACCGTGCGCTCGCGGAAGTAGCCGTTGGTCGGAACGTAGATCTCCTTCACGCCGTTCCGGCGGATGAACTGCCGGCAGATCGCCCCGAACTCCTTGCGGAGGAACGGCTCGCCGCCCGAGAGATTCAGGTTCTCGATGCGCCCGAGCTGGTTGGACAGATCCACCATCTCCTCGAAGGTCAAGTCGTCCGGGCTGTTGAGGCTCTGCCAGTAGAAACAGTGCTCGCACTTCATGTTGCAGATCGAGTTGATGAACAGAATGACGAACGGCGGACTCGGAACGTCCGGGATACTCAGGTTCTGCCAAGTCAGACGGGCGTGCTTGGCGACGCGGTTCAGCAGCGGCATGGTCGTTCGCGCGTTTGGGCGTGGCCGGATTCTACATGCTTTTGCGCGCCGGACAAAGGCAGGCCGGTGTCAATCGCGCCCGAGGAGGCCGCGCAGCGAGCGGCCCCAGCGCCGCAGCGTGAGATAGCCGTCGAGCCGGCCCGCCAGCACCTGCCCGAGGGCGCGGGTCCGGAAGTAGTACATGTCGATCCGCGGCAGATCATAGGCCGTATCGCTGCCGGCACGCTGCAGCACGGTCGTACACGACGCGCGGAACTCCCGTCGCACGATCTCCCGCGCCGCCGGGCTCACGTTGCCGAACGGGTAGGCGAAGCTCACGACGGGCTTGCCCAGTCGATTCTCGATGTCGAGGCGCGACGTCACGATCTCGTCTTCCGTCTGTGCAGCGGAGAGCCGGCGCAGATCCGCGTGGGTCCTGGTGTGTGTGCCGATCTCGACGCCGGCGGCGGCAAGCGTCTTCACCTGCTCCCACGAGAGCAACCGGCGCGTTCCGAGCAGCGGCGGCGGCGGCGCCCAGTCGTTCTGCCCGCCGACGTGGCCGGTCACCAGAAAGACGGTGGCCCCGAAGCCATGCGCGCGCAGCACGCCGAAGGCTTCCTCGTAGAAGTTGGCGTAGCCGTCGTCGAAGGTCAGCACGGCGCAGCGCTCGGGCCAGGAGCCGGTGGTGTCACGGTGCGCCACGGCGTCTTGGAGCGAGATACCGCGAAACCCGAGCGTCGCCAGCACCGCCATGTGCTCCGCGAGGCCGCGCGGCGCCACCGACACCACCGAGCCGCTGGTGTCGATCGAATGGTACGTCAAGATGGCGAGCATTTCTCTTCTGCTGGTGGCTGGTGGCTGATGGCTGATGGCTCGCGGGCTGGCGGCCGGCTGACGTACCCGATCAGCTCCCCGATGGCCCAGCTCGCGAGCAGGACGGTCGTCAACGGAGCCCCCGTTGCAACCTGCGCGAGCGTCCGGCGCTGGCGAGCCATGTGCCCGAGGACCCGCGCGAGCAGCAACCCCGGCAGGAGGGCGGTGCCGGCGGCATAAGCGAGGCGCCGCCACGTGCTCCAGCCGGCGGCGCGCGTCTCAGCGAACACCCGGCCCCAGTCGATGCGCTCGCGGAACGCCTGGCGCAGCGTGATCGCCGGCCGCTGCTGATAGACGACGATGCGCGGATCGAAGAACATCACCTCGCCACGTGCCTGCAGTGCCGCATGCACGACGGGCTCGTGGTACGCATCGCACCACGTCGCGCGCACCGATTGCAGCGCGCCGCGCTTGTACGTGACGTTGACGTCCGAGATGGATGGCGCCGTGCCGGCCGGCCGTGGGAGGCCGTAACGGCCGAAGTCGCAGTAGTAGAGCGCCCAGTTGAGCGGCCGGTCAACGGCGTTTTCGATCGCCCCGCCGATGACGGCGTGCGGCTGCTGGTGCGCGGCGCGGATCTGCCGACACCAGTCAGCCGCTGGCACAGCGTGATCTTCGGTCATCGCCACGATGCGCCCGGCCGCCAGCCCGAGTCCCACCGCGCGGCGCCGATCGTAGAGTCGATGGGCGTGTGCGGAGACGGTGGCCGATGCGGCCATGCCGAGATCCTCGATGAAGTGGAATCGGACTGCAGTGAACTCGGGAGCCAATCCGGCGATGTCAGCCGACCAGCGGTCGTACGGCACGATGATTTCTGTCTCGGCCGGATCCGTTTGCGGGCGCAGCGCAGCGAGGCACCGGCGCAGCGCATCCTTGCCGCTCACCAGGGTGATCACGATTGACAGAGAACCCTCGCCACTCACCAGATTACTCCCCCGCACCATACACGGGGCGGCCCGCGATCGACGGCGCGCCCGGCGGACCGCCGCATGCGCCGATCCGCCCTGTCCGCTTCTGCGCCAGTAGCTCGCGCACGACCCCCAGGTAGTTCCTGAGGAAGGGTTGCTCGGCAAACTCCGCTTCGTACGCGGCGCGGCCCTCGCGCCCCAGACGTTCGCGCAGCGTCGGATCGGCGCGCAGGCGCTCGATCGCCGTGCGCAGCTCCTCCGTGGTGCGATACATCAGACCGCCGCCGTGCGTCTCCACCAGCTCGGCCAGCGAGCTTTGCGCGTACACGATCACCGGGGTGCCGGTGGAGTACGACTCGACCACCACCAACCCGAACGTCTCGTAGGACAGCGACGGCACCACGGTCGCCAAGGCGCCGCGATAGAGCGCCTGCAGCTCGGCATGCCCGACGCGCCCGAGAAACTTGATGTTGGCAGCACCGACCGCCAGCAAGCGCAGCACGCCCTCGAAGTCGCCCGCGCCGGCGATCAGCAGATCGACGCCGGGGACCTCCCGGAACACCGGAATGATCACCTGCACGCCCTTGATCTTCTCCAACCGGCCAGCGAACAGGAAGTACGCTCGCCCGTCGTTCACCGGCTCGCCGGTGTCGCCGACCGGCGCCGGCTCGGGATGAAACAGCGGCAGCTGGATCATGCGGCCGCGAATGCCGCGCTCCTGATGCATGCGAATCGTGAACAGACTGGGGCCGAGAAAGGCGTCGATGTACCGCGTCGCGTGCTCCATGAGCCGGCTGCTGCGCCACAGCTGCGGCGGTCGACCGCCCGCCACCGTGCAGCGGTAGCACGTCGGCCTGGTGCACACCTCGCGATCGAGCTTCCACAACACGTGCATCGGGCAGACGAGCCAATGATCGACCAGCGTGCACAACTTCAAGGCGCGCCCGTAGCGGAAGACGTGCGGGCCACCGAGCAGGGAAACGTTGTTGAAGTGGATGACGTCGAAGCGGTCGTGGTCGAGCTGCCGGCGGAGCTCCGCGGCTTGCAGCACCGGCCGGCCGGTCTGGTGAACGGCGAGCAACCCCCATCGACCCAGCGGCGTGCGCACCGTATGAACCTCGACGTTCGGATGATCGGCGTACGCCCGCGTCGGGCGGCCGCCGGCCAGCATCTCGTACGCCGTCGCGCTGTGCAGGACCGTCACCCGATGCCCGAGGCGCGCCAGGCCGTTGGCGAGCCGATGCGCGTAGATGCCGTCGCCGCCGAAGTTGTACGGCGGATAGAAGGTGGTGACGATGCAGAACCGCAGGGGCGCGTGCTGCTCTACCACTGCCGCAGCCCGACGACTCCGTTGTAGACGGCGCCGATGAGCCAACCTGCGATTCCGCCGACGACGGCACCGTACAGCAGGCCCACCAGGCTCCCCGTCCAGGTGACGGAGTACCCATAGAAGTACTGGCCGAGCAGCTGCAGATGCTCGCCAACGCGCGGGCCGCCCCGGATCAGCAACCACGCGGTCATCGTGAACAGGCCGGCGCCGCCGAGGATCGCACATACCAGCGCGAGCACGCCGGCGTGGATGCGCGCGACCGCGCGGACCACCTCAAGAGTCTCGTCCTCTTCCTTCGTCATGGCGAGCGGCTCCTGTCAGACGCGATCCAGCAAGTCGCGACGCGCTTCGGCGGCGGCGCGACGCCGCAAGAGCGAAGCATACGCAGCCAATCCCCAGTTGCGCAACACGGCCACCACGCCGCCCAACGCGAACCCGCCGAGCGCCGCCTGGAGGAGGCCGACGAACGCACCCGCCCAGCTCACGTCGAAGCCGATCAGATAGTGCGCGAGCAACGACAAGTTGCGGCCGACCATCGGCCCCCCCTTCACGAGGAGAATCGCCGTGGACAGAAAGAGGCCGAGACCAGCGACGCTCCCAAAGGCAACGCCCAGTGCGATCGGGTCGAGGCGCGCGAACGCCGCCTCGAGCACACGCTCCGCCGCGGTCTCGGGAGCCGGCACCGGCGCCAGACGCTCGGCCGCCGCGGGCACGCGGCCCTCCTCGTGATACTCCGTCTCGGTGTTCACCGACCACACGTCGTACTCCGCACCCGCCAGATTGCGCGCCGCGTAGATCCCCGCCAGCATCGAGTGATCCTGGTTGTTGTACCGGTGCTGGCCGTTGCGGCCGATCAGTTGCAGGTTGCTGAGCTGCGACAGATAGGCGCGCACCGTCGCCAGGCTCGCGTGGTACGTCCGATCGTATACCGGGTAGGCCTTGGGCATGCGCACGACCGTGCCGTCTTCCACCTCACTGGGATCGACCAGACCGATCTGCACGCAATCGCGCAGGCCGACGTCGATCAGCCGTTGCTCCGACCAGCCCCACTCCTCGTCGGCATCCCAGAGGAAGTACTCGAGGCCGAGCGACGTCCGCGACGCGTCGGGCACCATGTACGGGCTCCAGTTCTTGTAGTTCTGGATGCGGCCGAGCTTCACTTCCGGCGAGTGCACATAGATCCAGTTGTCCGGGAAGACGGCTTCGCGTTTCACGATCAGGACGACCGTGAGGTAGTCGCGGTAGCGCAGTCGATTCGCAGCCTTCAGGACCGCATCGGGTGGCGGCGGGTCCAGGGCGTTGATCAGGTCGCGCACCGGCATGGTCGAGATCACGTGATCGCCGGCAAACTCCTCCACCTCGCCGGATGCCGTGCGACCGACGACGCACTCGACGCGCCCGTGGCGATGCCGGATGCGCTCGACGCGCATGCCGCGGATGGTGTCGCCGCCGCGCTGCAACAGCAGCTCGGCGCAGCGCTCCCACATCATCCCCGGCCCGTAACGCGGATAGTGGAAGCGGTCGATCAAGCTGGTGATGATCTGACCGTCCTTGGCGCGGTGGTTATTCAGCAGCGCGTTGCGCAGCGCCTCGCTGAGCGACAGGTTCTTGATGCGCTGCGCCGCCCAGTCCACCGAGATCTCGGTGCACGGAATGCCCCAGACCTTCTCCGTGTAGGTCTTGAAGAAGATCTCGTAGAGCCGATAGCCGAAGCGGTTCGACACCCATTGCTCGAAGTTGGTTTCCTCGTGCTCGGGGAGAAGCCGCGCCTTGGCGTAGCTCAGACAGACCAGCAACGCCTCCACCGGCCCGAGCCCGGCCAAGGCGTTGAGCGGCTTCAGGGGGTAGTCGAAGAAGTGGCCGCGGTAGTGGATGCGCGACAAGCGTGGCCGCGACAAGAAGTCTTCGCCCAGGATCTCATGCCACAACTCGTTGATCAGCGGTACCTTCGAGAAGAAGCGGTGGCCGCCGATGTCGAAGCGATAGCCGCGGTAGTTGACGGTGCGTGACAGCCCGCCGACCTGATCGTCGGCTTCGAGCACCGTCGGCTGGATGCCGAGCTTCGACAGCTCGTAGGCAGCCGTCAGCCCGCCCGGACCCGCCCCGATGATCAGAGCTGTCGACACGGTCCGCGCGCACGCTGGCCGGTCACCGGGCTCCCGCGACCGTGCGACGCGCCGGCTCGTGCCGAGGCTGCGGCTCGAGGGCGGCGCGTTGCGTCGTGCGGGCGTGCGTGATGACGGACGCCAAGATCTGCTGCAGGGTGGTGCGCGGCCGGTCTGCGAGCAAGCGGTCGAGCTTGGTCAAGTCCGGCACGCGGCGTTGCATGTCTTCGAAGCCGCGGCTGTAGGCCACGTCGTACGGCACGAGGACGATCTCCGAGCTGGACTCGCTCTGCGCCTTCACTTGCCGCGCCAGGGATTCGATGTTGACCTCTTCATCGGTGCCGACGTTCACCACCTCACCGACGGCGTCCGCATGCTCCGCCAGGTGCGCCAGGATGCGCACCACGTCCCCGACGTAGGCGAAGCAGCGCGACTGTTGCCCGTCGCCGTAGACGGTGATCGGCTTGCCAGCAAGCGCCTGTTGGACGAAGCGCGGAATCACCATGCCGTAGCGTCCGGTCTGTCGCGGGCCGACGGTGTTGAACAGGCGGGCGATGATCACCGGGACGCGGTGCTCCTCCCAGTACGCCATGGCGAGAAACTCATCGACGGCCTTCGAGCAGGCGTAGCTCCAGCGCCGCTTGGTCGGCGGACCCATCAGCAGGTCGTCGTCCTCGTGGAAGGGCACCTCGGTGCGCTTGCCGTATACCTCGCTGGTGGAGGTCAGCAGGACTTTGCGGCGTTTCTTGGCGGCCATCTGCAAGATGACCTCGGTTCCGGAGACGTTGGTCATGATGGTCCGCACCGGGCTCTCGACGATGAGCTGCACGCCCACCGCCGCCGCCAGATGAAACACCACGTCGCAATGATCCACCAGCTCGGCGATCAGCGGCCGGTTCATCACCGAGTCGATGTGGTAACTGAAGCGTTGGTGCGCCTTCAGCTGGGCGATGTTCTCCATCGCGCCGGTGGAGAGGTCGTCGATCGCCACCACCACGTCGCCGCGCGCCAGCAGGAACTCCGCGAGATGCGATCCGATGAATCCTGCGCCGCCGGTGATCAGAGCCTTCATGCCACTCTTCCCTTCTCTGAACCAGTCTCCGCCGACAGTCGAACCCGCCCACCCTGCGGCTGCGCCGACAGACCACGGAAGGCCGCCAGCGTCTCCCGCGCCGCGCGCTCCCATGAGAACTCGGCCGCACGCTGCGGTCCGCGTTGCGCCAGGTCGGCGCGCAGGCTGGTCTCCGTGAGGACGCGGCGCAGCACCGCCAGCAGATCGCCCGGGCGATCCGGATCGAAACGCAAGCCCGCAGTGCCGACGATCTCCGGCAAGGCCCCGCGGTCGCTCACCACCACCGGCGTTCCGCACGCCAGCGCTTCAATCGCCGGCAGACCGAACCCCTCGTCGCGCGACGGCAGCACGAACGCCGCGGCGGCGTTGTACAACGCCACCAGTTGCTCGTCGGTGACGTAGCCGGTGAACTGCACGGCATCATCGAGCCCGGAGCGCGTGATCAAGGTGCGCAGATCGTCAATGGCCGATAAGAAGACGTCACCGGTGAAATCGCCAACCAGCACCAGCCGGCAATCTTGAAAGGACGCATCGCGGCGCAGGGCGGCAAAGGCCTCGATCAAGCCATCGAGGTTCTTGTGCGGGCTGATACCGCCGACGTAGAGCAGAAACCGGCGACCGACTAACCCCCACTGTGCCAAGACCATGTTCGTTCCTTCCCCATGCCCCAAACGCCGAAAGATCGGGTCTGCTGCTTCCGATATCACCGCGATGCGGTCTGGGGCAATGCCGAAGCATCGCGAAATGCCCTGCCGCGATGCCTGCGACACCGTCATCACCAGGTCGGCCTGCCAGCGCGCCGCCAGCAGCTTAAGCTGCCACAGGCGCTCGGCTCGGCGCGTCGGGAAGACTTGCTGCGGAAACTGCTCCGGAATGACGTCGTGGATCACCACGACGACGCAGCCCGGTCCACTGACGGGAACGTAGGTGTAGACGGAGGGGAAGAAGACGACGTCGAAGCGTTCCCGACTGATCGCCCGCGAGGTCGCCCACATGTCCGCCAGCGACCGCCGCCCGGCCGCCGCGGCGGCCTGTGCGCCCGGCCGCGTAGTCGCCACACGTACGACCCGCAGCGCCGGCGGGATCGCCGGCGCTTGCGCGGGATCGAAATCGACCACCAGCGTGTACTCGACGTCGGGGCTCAGTGCCACCAGCTGTCCGGCCAGCTCGCGGGCGAATCGCCCGTAGCCGCGCCGGTTCAGCCAGCACGCTCCGTCAATGCCCACGCGCATCGCGGCGTCCTTCAGCGCACCGTGTCCGCCGACGGGACGACCTGCCGTTCGCTGGCCGGCTTCAACCGACCGCAGACGTACAGCCACAGCCCAATCCCGGTGGCCAGCCCGCAGTAACCGTAGTACAGCCAGTGCAGCGGTACCGTACCGGCCGCAAACAGGACCCCGCGCTTGCGGGCGAAGAAGCGATACAGATCGTGGTTGAGCGCCAACAGCGCGCCCGCGAGCAACGCGAGAGCCAACACGGTCAGCGGACCCGGCGCAGAGCCCAGAAGCGCTCCGACCAAAGCGACACCACCGAGCAGCACCAGGATCAGGACGAGCGCGACACTCAGGCGGTGCGCGACGGTGACGTTCAGATCTGTCGGCATGGTGCGACTGCGTAGCATGAGCAGGAACCACGGCACGCCGCGGTCCAGCACATCGGTACGAATCAGACCCCAGAGGGTCCAGCGCTTGAGGTGCGTCACCTGGACTTCCGGAACCAGATCGATGCGGCGCCCCGCGGCACGCATCCGGAAACCCAGCTCGATGTCTTCGATGCAGGGCCGCCGGTACGACTCGTCGAAGCCACATCGCTCCACGAAAGCGTCGCGCCGGATCGCGCCGCAGCCGGCCCAAAACGTCCAGGCTTGCGTGCGACTCTGCTGGTGCACGTAGTGGTGGAACAGGTTCTTGTATTGCGACACGAAGCCGGGGTCGGCCGGCGTATCGTCGTACGATCCGATCAGCGCGTCGGCGGCGGGATGGGCGCGGAGGTGCGCATCGATGCGGCCGAGGCTGTCGGGATGGACACACACGTCGGCATCGATGAAGACCAGGATCTCGCCCTTGGCCTGCTCGGCGCCGCGGTTCCGCGCCCGGGCCGGTCCCCCGTTCTGGTCGAGACGGATCAGCCGCGTCGCGTGCCGCTCGGCCACCGTGGGAGTGTCGTCCATCGACGCGTCGTCGACCACGATGCACTCGTAGTCATGGAACTCCGAACGTGCCAGGGCCTGCAGACAGCGGTCGAGGAACCCCGCCGCATTGTGAACCGGTATGATGACCGAGAGTCTCACGGACCGCTTCGCGCCTCCTAAATCGCAGCATTCTTGCGTGCGGCCGGCAGCAATGCAAACCGTCTCAACCGGCAGCCGTCGGACGCTTGAACAGCCGAGCCACCGCGAGGTCGAAAACGCGCGGCAAGTGGCGCGCCAGGGAACCAGCGATGGCGATCTGCCCGGTCTGCCACAGCTCGTTGCGGTCGCGCTGGATGGCATCGACCGTGCGCCTCGCCCATTCCTCCGGGGTCACGACGCTCCAGTCGCTGGTGTTGAGATACTTCCCGTGCACCTGCTCGGTCTTGTCGTACATGTCGGTGCGTACCCCGGGTGTGATCATCACCATGAGGGTGACGCCGGTGCCCGCCAACTCGCGGCGCAGCGCATTGCTGAAGCCGAGGATGCCGGCCTTGCTCGCGGCGTAGGTGCTGGCGGACGGCAGGTGGGTGTAGCAGCTGATGCTGCCGTTGTTGACGATCTTGCCGCTGCGCCGTGCCAGCATGCCGGGGAGCACCCGCGCGGTGAGATGGATCCACCCCGTCAGGTTGGCCTGCATCATGGTGTAGATGCCGTGAATGTCCTGCTCCTCCAGCAGCCCCCCTTCCAGATAGCCGGCGTTGTTGATCAGCAGATCGATGCTGCGCAGATCCGCTCCCAGCTCGGCGCAGCAGGCCTCGATGGTGTCGTAGGACGATAGGTCCATGCGCACCGCACGGACGGAGCGAGCCGCGGTGCCTTCCCACTCGGGCCCCAGCGGCTTGCCGGCAGCGCGCCTGCCGAGGAGCAAATGCGTCGGATACTTCGCGAGCTGGCGCGCCAAGCCCAACCCGATGCCGCGGTTGCTGCCGGTGATGAGCACCCGCTTGTCCGTCAGATCCATCGTCGCTGCCTCCGAGTGACACGCTCGTGGAAATCGCGCCGAGAAGTATCGCGTCACCGCAGCTTTGTGCAAGGATAGGCGCGGAGGATGGCCGGATGATTCTCCGTCTGCATCACGCACAGATCTGCATCCCGCGCGGCGCCGAGGACGCGGCGCGGCAGTTCTATTGCGGGTTGCTCGGTCTGCCGGAAGTTCCGAAGCCGGACGCCTTGCAAGGCCGCGGCGGCTTCTGGATGCAGCTCGGCGACGTCCAGGTCCACGTCGGCACCGAAGACGGCGTCGATCGTCGCGCCACCAAGGCCCACCTCGCCTACGAAGTCAGCGACCTTGCCGCCTGGCGCGCGCATTTTCAGCACGCAGATATCGCGATCCTCGAGGGCATCCCAATCCCCGGCTACGATCGCTTCGAGCTCCGCGACCCGTTCGGCAATCGCATCGAGTTCATCCAGAGAATTTGAAAGCCCTTAGTTCCGCGTGGCTCGGTAGTGTCCCAGGACACCACCCGTGGCTCCGCGTGGCTTGACATTTTGAAGGCGGCGACCATATGAGTCAGGCGGAGTTGCCGGCGAGTTGGTTCGACACCAAAGGAGGCGTCATGAACGGGCTCCGGACGGCTGGATATACCATCTCATCGCTCATCCTAACGCTGCTGGCAGCATGCTCGCAGGCGCCGAAGGTCGACTGGTCCGCCCCGGAGAACTTCTTCGCCGTGGAGAAGAGCCAAGAGGTGGACGACGGAGCGGTCCTGGAGTTTCACTCGCTGGTGGACGTGCCGGCGCCGGACATGTACCGGTTGCTCTCTGACACCGAGCACTACGCCAGCTTCGTAGACGGCGTCCGGGATACCTCCTTGGTCAGCAGCGATCAGAACACCAAGGTCATCAACATCACGCAGACGGTGATCGGGCGGCAGAGCCGCGCGCAGGTGAAGTGGACGTTGCACCCGGATCAGCAGAAGATCGAGTTCGAGACCCAGCAAAGTGACGCGAACTACAACGACGGCACCTACACAGTCTTCGCGTCGCCCGACGGCAAGCGCTCGTACATCATCTCCGTCTTCCACGTGAAGCAGAAAGGCGCGCCGCAGAACGTTCCGCTCGGCGTCTTGAAGAGCGCGACGCGCGAGTCGTTCGAGAAGGCGGCACGCTCGATCAAGCGCAAGGCCACGGCGGGCTGAGGAAGAGGATGGAACCACCGATGAACACCGATGAACACCGATCCAAGAATCCAGTTTTCCTCTTCATCGGTGTGTATCGGTGTTCCCCTGTGGTTGCATTTCGTCCTTAGGAGGTTTCGCGTTGCCGACGCTCTTCACGCGCATCATCAATGGAGAGCTTCCCGGGCGATTCGTCTGGCGTGACGACCGTTGCGTGGCTTTCCTGTCGATCAATCCCCTGCGGCCGGGGCACACGTTGGTGGTACCGCGCGCCGAGGTGGATCATTGGCTCGATCTCGATCCAGCCCTAACCGAACACCTCTTCGGCGTCGCGCAGTCGATCGGCAAGGCGATTCAGCAGGGATTCCAGCCGGCGAAGGTTGGGCTGATGCTCGCCGGGCTCGAAGTGCCGCACGCGCATATCCATCTGGTGCCGATCCACTCGGTGCTCGACCTCAACTTCGCCAACCAGGACAAGAACCCGGACCCGAAGGATCTCGACCGCGCCGCCGAGACGATCCGCAGCGCGCTGCGCAGCTTGGGCTTTAGGCAGGTCGCTGCGTAGTCATTCCTCGACGGTTGCAGTTGGCTGGTATCCGCCGGCCGCAAGCGGTATTGATCGAATTGTGCCGAGCGCGTTCGACCGTCTCGCCGAGATCATTCGTGCCCTCAACGACGAGCACGTCGAGTACGTGCTCTTCGGCGGCCAGGCTATCAACCTGCACGGTCTCCCTCGCTTCACCGAAGACATCGACCTCTTCGTGCGACCGAGCGGCGAGAACGTCGACCGCTTGCGCAAAGCGCTGCGTCGCATCTGGAACGATGGCAGCATTGACGAGATCCGCGCGGAGGACCTGGCCGGCGACTACGCAGTTGTTCGTTACGGCACTGCCGACGGTTTCTGCATCGACGTCGTCTCGCGGATCGGCGAAGCGTTCGCCTTCACTGACATCGAAAGCGAGGTGTTGATGGTGGGTGATCTGCCGGTCCGTATCGCCACGCCGCGGATGCTCTACAGGATGAAGCGCGACACAGTTCGCCCCATCGACCGGGCCGACGCCCAAGACCTCAAGGCGAAGTTTCGCATCGAGGAGGAGTGACGTGCCAGTGCAACGATTCCGCACCTTCGAGGAAGCCCGTCGCGCCTTGTGGGCCGCACCCGGCGATCCGTCGCTCCTCAGGCGGATGCAGCGGTTGGGCAAGATGGTGCGGGCGCCGCGGCGCCATCCCCACGGGGTGTTTCGGTTCCGCACCATCGAGGAGGCGAAGCGTGCGCACGTTGTCGGGACGCCTCAAGACCCGAATGTCGTTGAACAGTAACCGTGTGGCGAAACCCATCCCCCCAGCGCTGCTGCGCTGGCACGAATCGTTCGGCGGAGGAGCAGCCGGGGCGTTCCGGACCGTCACAAGTCTCAGGGAGGCGACCGGTGCGGTTGACAGCCGTGAGCAAACCGGGAGACAAGCGGCACAATGCAGTGTCCACAGTGCCAGGCGGACAACGACGCCGGCCTCCGCTTCTGCGAGTCGTGCGGCGCGAAACTGGCCCGCCTGTGTCCGAGCTGCGGCCACGCGCTGAAGCCACAGGCGAAGTTCTGCGGCAAGTGCGGCGCGTCCCTCAGTGAGTCCGCGGCGCAACAGCCCACCGCTCCACCTGACCTGGCCCCGGCGGCACCCAGCCCCGCCGAAGTCGGCGAGCGCCGCCAGCTCACGGTGCTGTTCTGCGACCTGGTCGGCTCGACGCCGCTGTCGCAGCAGCTCGACGCCGAGGAGTGGCGCGACCTCATCGCGCAGTATCAGCAGG
>CAZCGA010000044.1:0-16412 GCA_964498075.1 uncultured Binatia bacterium (SeqCode)
TCGCTGAACACGATCGTCAGCTGGCGGCGCTCGCCGACTTCGGCGGGGCTGGGTGCCGCCGGTGCCAGCTCAGGTGGAGCGGCGGGCGGCGGTGCCGCGGACTCGCTCAGAGCGGCGCCGCACCGACGACAGAACTTCGCGGCGGCCGGGTTGGTCCCCCCGCAAGCGGCGCAGGGCACCTCCATCTTTGCCCCGCACGCGGTGCAGAAGAGCGAATCGGCAAGGTTCTCGGCCTGACACTTGGCGCAGCGCATCGGCGTGCCGGGTCTCTACCACACTTCGGGCGGCTGACCACCGGGCTGGCCGGTCGAAAAGCGCGGCTACGCGCCGCGATCCGCCAAGCACTGGCATCCCCAAACGATCACGAGCATCACAAGAAAAAAAGGGGTTCGCTGAACCACTCCGCCGGTGCTGCGGGCCGCGCTTGGCCGACAGCGCCGGGCGGGTGTTTCTGCGCTTCGAGGATCACAGCTGGACGTTCGGCGATCAGATCGACGGCGAGCGTACCCGCGCCAGCCGGTCGAGCACACCCCATTCACCGCTCCAATGCTCAATGTAGGCCCAGTCCAGTCCGGGCAGTTGAATCAGTCCTTGGAGATCGATCTGGTCCTTGGGGCGGTCAGCGATCAGCTTCATGACGATGAGATCCTCTGGACTCGCAACGTGGACGCCGCCTTCCAGGCGGGCACGACGAATCACTTCCTGCTGATAGGTGGTCTTCGATGCCTGGACCTCCAGGACCGTCAGCTGATCGGCTGACGCGAAACGGACGAAGTCCGGGCCTGAACGTAGATCGGCGCCATACTCGCGAGTGACCGAAAAGCCCTGCGCCGCCAGCGCCTCTTTGAGTCGCCCCATTCCCGCGCCAGTGGCCTCGACAGTCACGTCGATATCCATCGTGAAGCGCGGCTCCAACCATACATTTACCGCGTGTGCCCCGATCACAACGTACTTGACGCCGGCACGCTCCAGCAGCTCGGCAAGCTCGCTGATCCGGCTGCTCATGGCCGATACAGGCCGCGGGCGCGGGCGCGTTCGTAGAACGGGCTTGGGTCGTCATCATGCGCCGAGACCCGCGCTGACTCGCGCCCGCTGAGATAGAGCTCCCAGCTGCGTCGCAATCGCTGATCGATCGGCAGGGCACGATGCTGCGCGGCCGCCGCGTCGTGCGAGGCACGCTTGTACTCACCCAGCTTGCGCATGAGGTCACGATCGCGCTGCGATACCGGCATGTGCAAACTCTAGCACAACTATCGGTGCCAATTGGAGCCGGGTGAAAGGCGGGTCTGCGGCTCTAGAGCCTGCGGCCGGCGTCATTTCTATGGCCCGATCCCCGTTGGGTCGCGGCAGGGTTCCAAGTCCGAGGCTGCAAAACCGGGGTCAACTCGGGTTCGTTCGTTGACAGGGCGCGCGCTGGGCTGGTATCCGACGACTAACGCTTGTTCATCCAAAGACGCTCGACCCATGGATCCCACCACCGTTGAGATGCCGAGTGAGGGACCGTCGCCGACGATGGCGGCGGCGCTACGGGCGCGTTGTGCGGACAGCGCGGAGCGCGTATTTCTGCGCTTCGAGGAGCGCAGCTGGACGTTCGCCCACGCGTTCCGCGAGTCCTGCCGCTTTGCCAACCTGTTCCTGCAGGATCGTGATCCGGCGCGCCCGTTCCACGTCGGCGTGTTGATGGATAACCTGCCGGCCTTCGTGTTCACCGAGCTCGGCTGCGGACTCGCGGGCGCCACCCTCGTCGGGCTCAATCCGACCCGCACCGGCGCCTTCCTGGCGCGCGACATCGCCTATGCGGATTGCCAGATCGTCCTCGTCGAGGCGCGCTATGCCGAGCAGCTTCAAGCGGCGCTGCAGAGCGATCCGGCGGTGCGCGTGAAGGTGTTCGTCGCTGACGCCGGCGACTGCGCGCTGTGGGCGCGGCTCGACGACGCACTCGCGACCGTGTCGGCGAGCGATCCCGAGGTGGCCGTCGAGCCGACCGATCTGCTGATGATCATCTTCACGTCGGGAACGACGAAAGCACCCAAAGGCGTGCTCAACAGCCACGGGCGCTTGATGCTGCTCGGCTGGGGCGCGTCGGTGCACATGTGCAAGTTCAGTCCGGCCGACACTGTCTATTCCGCGATGCCCCTCTTCCATGCGAACGCGCAGATCCTCGCGCTCATCCCGGCGTTGACCGCCGGTGGGTGTATCGCGCTGGTGCGCCGCTTCAGCAAGACCAGCTTCCTCACCGACGTTCGGCGTTACGGCGCGACGCTGTTCAACTACGTGGGGACGCCGTTCGCTTACATCATGGATACGCCGGCGCGTCCGGACGACGCGGACAACCCGCTGCGGCTGGCGTACGGCAATGAGGCGCCGCGGCAGTACATCGATGCGTTCGCCAAGCGCTTCGGCTGCCAGGTCATCGACGGCTACGGCGCCAGCGAAGTGGGAGTCGGTTTCTCGCGTGATCCGAGCGATCCGCCGCGCAGCCTCGGGCGTGCCGCCGGCGTCCAGATCATCAACGAGCGCGACGAGGAATGCGCGGCGGCACGCTTTGACGAGACCGGGCGACTGCTGAATGCGGATGAAGCGGTCGGTGAGATCGTCAACACCGGCGGCGTGTTCATGTTCGAAGGCTACTACAAGGACGAGGAGTCCACCCGCCAACGCACGCGCCACGGCTGGTTCTACACCGGCGACCTCGGCTACCGCGATGCCGACGGCTTCATTTACTTCGCCGGACGCGACGCCGAATGGCTGCGCGTCGGCGGCGAGAACTTCCTGGCGCGGCCGATCGAGGACATCGTCTGTCGCCACCCGGACGTGATGCTGGCGAGCGTCTACGGCGTACCCGACCCGGAAGCCGGTGACCAGGTGATGGCGACGATCAAGCTGCGCAGCGGCGGCACGTTCGACCCCGTGGCCTTCGCCACGTTCATCGATGGCGCGGCCGATCTGCCGCCACGCTGGCGGCCGACCTTTCTTCGCATCGCCGGCGAGCTGCTGGTGACGCACACCAACAAGGTCTTAAAGCGGGTGCTGCGGCGCGAGAAGTTCCTCATCGATCGGATCACCGATCCGGTGTACTGGCGTCCACGCGGCGCGCGCGCCTTTCAGCAGTTCACCGCGGATGACCTGACCACGTTGCGCGAGCGCTTCGCGCGTGCCGGCCACGCCGACCGCATGGAGGAGTGAACGGAGCCTATGCGCGGCGATACTGCTGGACGCGGCCCCCTCCCTGACCCTCCCCCGTTGCCGGAAGTGGCAACAGGGGAGGGAACCTCTTCCTCCTCCCCCGTGAACAATTCCGTGAACGGGGGAGGCCGGGAGGGGGCGCGCCATGAGGAGACGCACCGCCATGACTGACCAGCGCAAACCCCCGCACGGGCTCGCCTTCGCTCCGGTGAAGGTCGGTGTGCTCATCGACATCGACATGGGCACGAAGGAAGACTTCCTGGCTACGCTGCGCTTCGGGTTCGACGAAGCCGTCGACGCGGGTGTGATCACGCGTCCCGTCGAGCTGACCGTGAAGGAAGCCATCGGCTTGCCCCGCCTGGAAGCGAAGAACACCATCGACGGCTATCTCGACCTCGTCGGTCAGGGCGTGCTCTGCACGATCGGCCCGCTGGTGACCGACAACTCGCTGGCGCTCGCCCCGATCATCAACGAGACCGGCGTGCCGGCGGTGACGTGGACGGGCACCGACCGCTACCACGGTGAGTACTGCTTCAACCTCGGCAACGGCGGCCTGGCGGAAGAGGCGGCCATCATGGCGACGTGGATCCGCCGCAACGGCTACCAGACGGTCGGGATGATTCACGAGATCAGCCCGGGCGGCGTCGAGTACGCCTCGAACTTCCGCTACTACGCCGCCCGCGAGGGCCTCGACATCCTCATCGAGGCGTACACCACGCAAGTCCCCGACGACCTCGAAGGCGTCCTGCGCAAGCTCCGCGATCAGAAGCCCGACTGCTTGGCGTACCTCGGCTACGGCTACCCGACCATTCTGATGGGTCCGATGTTCAAGAGTCTGAGCTGGAGTCCGCCGCGCATCATGACCTCGGCATTCCAGTTCTGCTACGCCAAGCCGGAGTGGATGGCGGCGCTCGAAGGGTGGTACGGCATCGACCAAATGTGCGAGGCCAACCCGCGGCTGCAGCCGATGTTCGACCGCGTCGCCGCGCGCCTCGGCAAACGCCGCGATCACACCGTGACCGCGTTGAGCTACGACACCGCCCGCCTGATTGCCGAAGGCCTGGCGCGCGCCAACTTGCTCACGCCGAAGGGCCTGAAGGAAGGGTTGGAGAAGGTGCGTATGCTACCCGCCGTCAACGGCGGCCCGCGCACCCACATGAGCCTCGGCCCCTACGATCACAAGGCGTACAAGGGCGACTGGCTGGTGATCCGCAAGATCGAGGGCGGACGGACGGTGTTCGTGGGTTTGCACGAGCCGGCGCCGCTGCCGTGCTGATGCCAAACGCCGTCGACCCCTCGCAGATGCCGCGCCGGGCCGCTATGGATCGAGGAACGCCACAACTGTGGAGGGCAGGCATGACGAGAAAGGACGACGAAGCACCACCCAACGTTCCCATGGGCTTCCTCACACAGAAGCTCTTCGACGCACGCACCATCCTCATCTGCCGAGAGATCGATTCAGAGCTGGCACAAGCGGTGATCGCGCAGGCCCTGGCGCTGGCGGCCGTGTCGGACAACGACATCACCGTCTACGTGCACTCGCCCGGCGGACACGTCGAATCGTCCGACACGATCCACGATCTGTTCACGTTCATCCGGCCACGGATCCGCATGATCGGTACCGGCTGGGTGGCGAGCGGCGGCGTGCACATCTTCCTCGCCGCCGAGAAGGAAGATCGCTACTGCCTGCCGAACACCCGCTTCCTCATCCATCAACCCGTCGGGGGTGCCGGGGGCCGCGCCACGGACATCGAGATCGAGGCGGTGGAGATCCTCAAGGCACGCGCCCGCCTGAACCGCATCATTGCAGAGAAGACCGGTCAGCTGCTCAAGAAGATCGAGAAGGATACCGAGCGCAATTTCTGGATGTCCGCCATCGAGGCCAAGGAGTACGGCATCGTCGGCAAGATCATCTCGTCGGCGGACGAGCTGAAGCGCTGAGCGACGCGCACGCGGTGATGAACGGCTCGCTGCTGCTGCCCACCACTGCCGACTTCCTCCGCTTGCAGGGCCGCCGCCGCGCCGCGCAAGGCGGACTGTTCTTCGCGGACCGGCAGATCACCTACGGCGAGCTGTCGGCCGCCGTCGATGCGCTCGCGGCATGGCTGGCGAAGCGCGGCCTTGGCGCCGGCGATCATGTCGGGGTCATCGCCGCCAACGAGCCGGCCTTGGTGGCGATGATGTTCGCGGTGTGGGGCATCGGTGCCGTGGCGGTCCCGATCTCGGTACGTTCGACGCCGCCGGAGGCGACGCACCTGGTGAGCCACGCGCGGCTCAAGGCTGTGCTGTGCGACAGCGCGCGCGTCGATCTGGCGCGCGCGGCGGCCACGGCCGCGGCGATTCCCGCCTACGCGTGTGAACCCGACCTGCCGTTGCGCCCGCGCGTCGTGCGCCGCGCGCCCGTACAACGCTCGCACGCGCCGCGCCCGCCGCGGCCGGAGGCGCTCGCGGTGCTCGCGTACACGTCGGGCACCACCGGCAAACCCAAGGGTGTGATGGTGACGCATGCCAACCTGCTGTGGGCGACGCTCGCCTGTGCGACGGCCCGCGGTGACCGCCCCGACGGCGTCGGCGCGTGCCTGAGCCCACTGACGCACACGCCGGTGTTGGTGTCGCACTTGCTCTGCCGCGTCCTGCTTGGCGCCGGCGCGGTGCTGCTGGAAAAGTTCGACGTCGGTGCGGTGCTCGCTGCGACGGAGCGCTTCGGCATTACCGACCTGCCGCTGATTGCCGGCATGGTCTTCGACATCGTCGCGTTGCGGAGCATTCCTCCCGCGGTGCGCCGTACGGTCGAGAAAGTTTCGGTCGGCGGCGCTGCAACACCGATGCAGGCGAAGCACGATCTTGCCGCGATCTTCGACGGAGCGGAGATCATCGAGGCGTACGGGCAGAGCGAGTCGACCGACGGCGTGGCGATGGCGCGCGGTACCAGCGTGTTCGATCATCCGGGGACCGTCGGGCGGATGAACCCGTACGTGCACGTCGCGGTACGCCGTGCCGATGGCGCGCTCGCCGCCAGCGGCGAGGAGGGCGAGCTGGTCATCGGCGGCCCTACGGTCATGCCCGGCTACTACCGTGATACCGCAGCGACCGCCGCAACGATTCGCGACCGTTGGTTACACACCGGCGATCTCGGACGGCGGAATGACCAGGGCTACTTTTTCATCACCGGGCGCGTGAAAGACCTGATCATCACCGGCGGCGAGAACGTCTCGCCGGTCGAAGTCGAGGATGTGCTCCGTACGCATCCCGACGTCGCCGACGTCGCGGTGATCGGAACGCCACATCCGAAGTGGGGCGAGCAAGTCACCGCCGTGGTGGTGGCGAGAGCGGGGGCGCGCGTCGATCCCGCAGCATTGACCGACTACGCCGGGACGCGTCTCTCCGGCTTCAAAAAACCGCGCCGCGTCGAGTTCGTCGCCGCGCTGCCGCGCAACGCCGCCAATAAGGTACAGACCAATGTGCTGAAGCAACAGTTCAGCTGAAAGGCAGACAGATGGAAAACCGAGGACCACTGAAGGGCATCCGTGTCATCGACCTGAGCCATCAGGCCGCCGGGCCGTGGTGTACGACGCTGCTCGGCGACATGGGCGCCGATGTCTGGAAGATCGAGAAGCCGGACCGCGGCGACAGCATCCGCTACGCGCGCGGCGCCGACCCCAAGGTCGGCAGCTACAACTTCTGGGGCCTCAACCGCAACAAGAAGTCGGTGGGCGTCGACGTCAAGCACCCAGACGGCGTTGCCCTGGTCAGGGAAATGGTGGCGCACGCCGATGTTCTGGTGGAGAACTTCCGCCCCGGGGTCATGGACCGGCTTGGGCTCGGCTACGATCAGCTGCAGCCACTCAACCCGCGACTCATCTACGCGTCGATCACCGCGTTCGGGAAGACCGGACCGATCGCGCAGAACCCGGGCATGGATCTGATCCTGCAGGCAACCGGCGGCATGATGGGCCTGACGGGATTCCCGGAAGGTCCTCCGGCCAAAGCGGCGGGCCCGGTAGCCGACATTTCATCGGGCATCTACGCCGCGTACGCTATTGCGCTGGCGTTGTACCACCGCACGCAGAGCGGCGTCGGGCAACGCATCGATCTGGCCATGCTCGACGCCGTGATCTCGCTGCTCGCCGACATCTCGACGGCTTACCTGAATACCGGACAGGAGTACGCGAAGTTCGGCAACGGCCATCCCGATCTGGTGCCCTACCAAGCGTTCAAAGCGAGCGATGGCTACTTCATCGTTGCGTGCCTCACCAACGCCTTCTTCAAGCGTCTGTGCAAGGGGCTGGGCCGCGAGGACCTGTTGGAGAACCCCAAGTTCGCCACCAACACCATCCGCTGCCACAATCGCGAGGCGATCGTCGGCATCTTACAGGAGATCTTCCTCACCAACCGCTGCGACCACTGGATCAAGCTGTGCACCGACTTCGACGTGCCGTCGTGCCGCGTCAACGGCTTGAAGGAGCTGTTTGCGATGCAGCAGCTCGAGGCGATCGGCTCGGTGGCCGAGTGGGAGCATCCGAAGCTCGGCCCCTTCCGCACCATGAACGTGCCGTTTCACATGAGCGAGACGCCCGGCGCGCTGCGCATCCCGCCGCCCGGCCTCGCCGAGCACACCGACGAGGTCCTCAAGCAGCTCGGCAAGTCCGACGAGGAGATTGCGCAGCTGCGCGCCGCCGGCGCCTGCGGGTGAGTATCCTCAGAGCTCACCCGCTGCTGCCGGTGGTTTCAACGCGGTCTGCTTCGAGAGCCGGCGTAAACGCCTCGGGGGGAATGAGGTCGCGTGCCCCGTTGCCGCTGTCCCAGAAGAGCTCCAAGTGCGCCGCACCGCGTTCTTGGCTGATCGAGATCTCGAGCTCGTGCACACCGGCCGGCAAGCGACTCTCGGATCGCCAGGGGACCCCGTCGATCGTGACCGTCCCCGCTCCCTTGAACGCGGCATAAAACCGATACCCGCCAGGCTCGGGCACTTGCAGCCGTCCCGACCACCGCACCGCGAACGGTTCCGCGAAGGTCTCCGGAAAGAAGTTGTAGTACGGGTAGGGTTCGACCCGACGCACGGTGCGAGCTTGGATCGTGTATTCAGCCAGCAGACCGTGAACGCGTGCGTCGCGAAACAGCCGAGTGGGCGGAATTTCGGCCACCTCCTCGCCGGGTGGTTTCCACTGCAGGCGGAGGATCGGCATACCTACCACTGCCGCCTCTCCGCGCAGCGTATGCAGTCCTTCGGCAAGCGCGCGCATCGCTCGCGGGCGCGCAGCGGAAAGCACCTGCGCCTCGTCGATCCACAACCCGGCCTGTCCTGCGGACTCGATCGTAAACTCGTAGGACCCGTCCACCGGTGCATACAGCGCCCCGCTCCACCGCACTTGCACCGCCCGCGCCGCGTTCGGCAGCGGCGGCGCTGCATCGAGACGCAACTGCGTCTGCACGCGGCTGTCGAGCTGCGTGTCGTCCGCAGCGAAGAAGCTCACCGTGACACCGCGAATCGCGGCGGCGGTCTCGGCTGATGCGGCGAAGAATGCGCCGGTTTCGCTGAGCCGCGCCGGCGGCGTGACCAGTGGCAGCACGGAATCGAACCACCAGGCGCGCGGCGGCGGATCGGTACGCACGTCCAGCTGCACCTGCGGATACAGCGCACGCATCAGCGCGCCTGCCCCGATGCCGCCACGGTCCATCATGAACAGGACACCACCCTGCGGCGCATCGCGAACTGGGAGGACGTCCGCCAGACTCGTCACATCGCGGATGGTCAGTCGCCACGCACGAGACAGGAAACGCAGGGTCTCGTGCTGCGCGTTGAACATGTCGGAGAGGACAAGGCCGGTCCATCCCGGCCCCAGGGCCTTGAGCGTGCGTCCCATCTGTACCATGCGCTGCGCCTGCTGCCAGCGATAGTCGGCGTTCGTCTCGACGCGGTAGAAGTAGTAGTTGAAGTCGATCAACGGCACCGACAGGACGAGCACGCCAACGACGGCGTGCACCCAGCGGCGCGCGATGCCGGCGCCGATGAACGTCCGGTACATCCGTAGGACCGGTAACGCGGCCCACACGTACAGCGGCGGCGTCGCCAAGAGAACGCGATACACCCGCGGCGCCTCGGTCGATAGGCAGCCAGGCAGCAGGCCCACCGCCACCCAGGCCAGTAGCAGCAGATACCGCGCCTGCTTCCAACGCCACAGGCTCTGCACCAGGCCATGGAACAGCAGGAAGCCGACGACGACGTTGAACGCCGGATCGTTGCCCGGACCCAGCCAGTGATATTCCGGGCCTTGGCGGTAGTGGAAGATCATCAGCGTCCGCCACACGGCGTTCCAGAGCGGCATCAGGCTGCCCGTGGCACGAATCGCCGGCCACAACGCCGTACCGCCGATGCGGCTGGTGAGCGCGTCGGGGTTGCGCACATAGCCGAGCACCCCGGGAACGGCGCAGAGGATCAGCACGACGACGCCCACCCCGTACGCGCGTGCGAGAGTCCGGCGCTGTGACGGCGGCGCCTTCCACAGCGCCGCACTGGCATAAAACACCGCGACCAAGGGCGCCAGCTTGGCGGAGTGGTAGGTACACAGTGACAACGCCAGCGGCGCACCTGCCGCGGCGATCAACCACCGGCGCTTGCCGGTCACGCCGCGGACCAGCAGACACAGACCGAAGAGCTGAAAGAACTCGCCGAAGCCGACCTGCAGGAGGATCTTCGAATGGCTGATCTGCACCGGCGAGCACGCGAAGAACAACGCCGCCAGCAGTGCGACGCGCGCTCCGAACAGCGGCACAATGGTGCCGTAGAAGAGCGGGACGGTGAGCACGTTGGCGACGATCCCCGGCACGCGCAGGCTGCCCACCCCGGGGCCGAGCAGCCGGAACGCCGCCGCGATGGCGTAGTTGGTGAGTGCATGGAACGAGCTGTTGGCGTGCGTGACGAGTTGAAACGGCGACGTGATGCGCCCGTCGAGGACATCGAACGCGAGCAACGCGTTGATCGCATCGTCGCCCCACACACCCGGAGTGACGAGGTGATACGTCCGAAAGAACACTGCCACCACGCACACGGCGAACAGACCGATGCGACGCTGCCGAGCCGACAACTGCTCGTCCGGCGCGACGCGCCAAATCGACACCGGCCAACGGAGCGCCACCACGCTGAGCAGGAGCGCACCGAAACCGATCAGAAAGCGCCCCCACATCAACTCCAGAGTCCCGAACACGCCGCTCAGCAGCGCCACGCCGGCAGCCAGCGCCAGCCAGCGTCCCCGTCCCGCGGTCCTTTCTATGCCCGTGGACGCCATCGGTTCTGGCAGTTAGACATCAAATGAAAAGCAGGTACAAACGGAGGCGTCATGGAAACACTCGGCGCCTTCCTCGACGGCATCGTCGCACGACATCCCGATCGGGAAGCGCTTGCCTACGCACCGCGCGCCGCGGTCGCAGCGCGGCTGACGTGGAGCGAGCTGCGTGCGGCGAGCCGTCTGGCCGCGAAGAAGCTGCTCGGCGCCGGCGTCGGCAAAGGGTCGCGCGTCGCACTGCTGTGTTCGAACCGTCTGGAGTGGCTGCCGATCGCCTTCGGAGCGCTGCGTCTGGGGGCGGTTCTGGTGCCGCTGTCGACGCTGTGGAAGCGTGACGAGCTGGCCTACGCGCTGACACACGCCGACGTCGAGCTCCTTCTCATGCTGCCCGCTTTCTTGAAGCACGACTACCTCGCCAGCGTGAACGACATCGTGCCGGAGCTGCAGCGCGCGCCAGGGGGGCGACTATACTCGCCGCACGCCCCCGCGCTGCGCAGCGTGATCTTGCTGGAGGGTGAAGCACCGGGGACGGAGCGCTGGGCTGACGTGCCCGCAACGGTCGACGATGCCTTCCTCGACGCGTTGGAGCGCACCGTGTCGCCGGTCGACTGGGCAACGGTGTTCTTTACCTCCGGCACGACGGCGCAGGCGAAGGCGGTGCTTCATTGCCACGGCGCGCTCACCACGTCGGCGCGGCGCATCAGCGACTGCTTCGGCATTACCACCGACGACGCGTGGTGGGGCCACATGCCGCTCTTCTGGAGCGGCGGATTCATCCTCGGCGCGCTGGCCACCATGGCCGGCAGCGGCCGCATCGTGCTGCACGAGTCCGTCGACGCTGCGGGCGCACTGACGTTACTGGAAGCGGAGCGCTGCACGATCATGGCGGGCTGGCATCAAGCCGGACCGTTGCTGGAGCAGCCGGACTTTGCAACGCGAAAGATCTACTTGCGCAAAGGCACCTACCACGCGCTGGCCGAGCGGCTGCTCGGTCCCGGCCACCTCGCCGTCGGCGTGTACGGCATGTCGGAGACCGCGACCTGTGTGACCGGCGCGCGCTGGGACGATCCCGAGCCGATTCGAACCGGCACGTTCGGCCGCCCCTTGGCGGGCATGCAGATCAAGATCACCGATCCCGACACCGGCCAGGCCGCAGCGCCGGGTGCACCAGGCGAGATCTTCGTCAAAGGGTCGACCCTCATGGAGGGCTACTACAAGGTTCCGCGCGCCGCGACCTTCGATGCGGAGGGTTTCTTCAAGACCGGCGACCTCGGCTACTTCGACGCTGCAGGCTACCTCCACTTCGCGACGCGCCTGAAGGACGTCATCAAGACCGCCGGGGTGAACGTCGCCGCCGTCGAGGTCGAGGAAGCCCTGGCGCGCCATCCCGAGGTGAAGTCGGCGCACGTCGTCGGCGTGCCGCACCCGACGCGCGGTGAGAACGTCGCGGCGTTCGTCGTGCTGCGTGCGGCCGCGGCTTCCTCTGCCGATCAGCTACGCGAGTTCTGCAAGAACGGCCTCGCCAGCTACAAGGTGCCGCGCCACGTGTTCGTGATCACCGACGCCGAGCTGCCGCGCACCGGCTCGGGCAAAGTGGAGAAGGCGGCGCTGCGCCGCGCAGCGGTGGCGCGCGTCGGCGGCAGGACGGAGTAGAGGACCCGAGAGGTCCACTGCTCATGGCGTCGCGCAGTCGTTCAGCGCGGCGTTCAACGCCGCTACGAGCTCGCCGATCGACACGGCGTGGTCGCCGTCCGCGTCGAAGGGCTGGCAATCGTCGGTCGGCTGCCGGCCAAGGGCCATGTCGACACCGCGCATGAGCTCATCCACAGTGACGTGACGATCGCCGCTGCAGTCGCCCATGCACTCGGGACTGACGTCGAGCGACACGGTGGCCAGGTTGGAGTCGGTCGACCCGTCCCACGCCGCGAAGGTGAAGGCGTCACTGCCGCTGAATCCAGCTTCCGGGAAGTACGTTGCCTGTGTGCCAGTGAGTCCGACAGTGCCGTGACTCGGCTGCGACACGATGCGCAGGGTCAATGCATCGCCGTTGCCGTCGCTGGCGTTCAGCGCAACGGTAACCGGCATTCGCGCCGGGGTGGACGCAGACGCATCGCTGGCGACCGCCGGTTGGTTCGGGTTCGCGTTGCTGTTACCAGGGCCTCGATGGCAGGTGTAGCAGCCGATCTGGAAGCCGCGCCAGAAGTGCTTCGGACCTGCATCCTCGACGCGCAGCATGCGGTCCGCCTTCGAGCGCGAGAGGACCGTGCCGCGATAGTCTTCGCCGTGGCAGGCTCGGCACTGCGCGCTGGCACCGTTATCCTCACCGACCAGGTTGCCGTGCGCTCCGACCCATGCTTGCCCCACGGGATGCATGCCATGCGGCCCGCCGTCGATCGTCGACGGCTGCGTCGGGTGGCAGCTGACGCATTCGACCAGCATGCCGACGTGCCCCTGATGCTGGATGCTCTGGATGTTGTCGTTGCGGTGCAGGCTCGGGAACTCGGCGTGCGTCGAGCCGTGGCAGCCTTCACACTTCACGCCGCCGTGTTCGCCGGAAAAGCGGTAGAGGGACACCCCGGGCATCGGCGTGTCGGGGTTGGTCGCGAAGGTCTGGTCCACCGCCACACGCGGCTGCTCCGTGGCGTCGAACACCGACGTGTAGCGCAACGCACCGTTGTTGTGCGTCGCGGTTCCGGTGTGACACTGCTGGCAGGCGGGCTCGTCGAGCCAGCCGGTGCGCGTCGTCGCCGCAACCTGGAGCATGGTTCCATGACAGCTCTGACATTGCATGGCCAGCGTCCCATCGGCGGCGACGGCCGCGCCCATCGCGCCGCGCAGGCAGCGCGTCACCGACCCCGGATGGCAACGGTAGCAGGCGGAGCGATTCTCGATCGCCTCGAGCGGCAACCCGTTCGTCGGGTCGAGAACGAAGGCCATGCGGCGGTGAATCGCCTGCGTCAGCGGCGAGACGCCCGCGATGCCGCTGTTCGGTAAGGCTTCCGAGCGATGGCAACGGGCGCAGAGGATCGCCGTCCCATCGCTGGTCGCCGTCGCGAACAAGCCGTTCGGATTGTACCCAGCCGCGGCAACCGCGCTCTGGAACACGTCACCGCCCAGCTCCCGGTCGTCATGCAAGAGCAAGATGTTGAGCCGCATGTCGCGCTGCGGGTCGGGATCGTTCACCCAGCCTTCGAAGGGTTGCGCCGCAGCGCTGGAACCCGAGGCATGGCAGGCCTGGCAGTTCATCTCATCGGACACCGGCAGCACAATGTCCGTGGCCGCGAGCATCGCGCCGGTGCCGTCGCGGGCAACGAGATGCATCAGTGGATACGAGCTCTTCCGGTGGCCGTCGTCGTAAGGTGTAATGGGTATGCCTTCCGCCACGAACCACTCCTGGGTGCTGTCGAAGGACATCGGCTTCGGCTGATTGGCGGCTCCCGGCATGTCGTTGCCGGCGAGACCCGCGTCGATGGGCAGCGTCACGCCGAACAACGACTGTACGTGTTGCCAGAAGTTGGTCTTCCCCGCTGAGGTCGTGTTGATCGATCCGTCGGGATCGGTGATCGCCTCATACGTAACTGTGAGGTCACTCGGATCACGGACCAAGCGGCCCTGCGGGTCGATGAGCTGGGCGTGGATGGTGTTGTAGGGCGGCAGCAGCGCGAACACCGAGTAGTCGGCGTCCATGCAGTGCATCCCGAGGTTGTTCCATCCCAGGAGCGTCCACCGGCTGGCCGCGTGGGCCGGATGCGCCCCAAGCAGCGCCGCGACCAGCGCGCATACCGCGACGCGTTGTGCGCAGCGTGTGGTTGCGGTGGGCATGTTCGTAAGTCTCATGGCGTGATCATGCTCCGCGAATTCCGTGCCCGCCACGAGGGCGGCGACCGACGCGCCAGCCGCACTTCCTGACGCTGCGATGACGTGCGGCGGAGTCGAACCTTCGGGGGCCGTGGGCAGCCCCGGCGCCGCCGATGCGTGGGAGTGCGGCGGCTACGCGGCGGCGGAGCGTTGTGCGGCTTTGACGACCTTGCCGGAACGGATGCACCGGGTACAGGCCAGAATCCGGCGTACGGTGCCGTTGAGGTTCGCATGCACCCGCTGCAGGTTCGGGCGCCACACGCGCTTGGTGCGGTTGTTGGCGTGACTGACGCTGTTGCCGACGGACGGGCCCTTGCCGCAGACATCACATGTGCGTGCCATGATTGCTCCTCGCGCTGGAGTGGCTAGCTGACGGGCAGTCGAAAGTCAAAAGTCCAAAGTCGAAAGCCAGAGAGCGCGGCCGCTTTCCTGCTTTCAGCTTTCATGCTTTCTTGCTGCCGTCATGACCCCGCCCAGTCTCGAAGAGTATCTGCGCGCGCAGATCGCGCCGCGTTTCAGCCAACTGGTGAGCGGCGCAGAGCAGCGCCTGGCAGCCGCGCAGCGGGAGTTGGAGGATCTGCGCGCCGCGACCGGGACGATGGCGTGGGAAGTCACCGGCGCATCGCCCGCGATCGTCTACGTCAACCTCGCCGCCGGCGAGATGGCCGTCGCCGACCGGCCGGCCGGCGAACCGTTCATGACGATCTCGCAATCGGATGCGGACTGGGCGCGGTTTACCGGCGGCATGGCGGGGCTGTTTGGCAGCGACAGCCGCCGTCCGCTCGGCGGCTCGCGCATCGAGCGCGTGCGGACGATCAAAGGCGCAGTGCGCTTCGTCCTCACCGGCTTGGCGGACGGTGCGAGCTGGACGTGCACCTTATACTTCGGCCCCGGCCCACGTCCCGCCGAACCGCAAACCACGGTCACCTTGCCGGCGGATCTCGTCGCCAAGATCCAATCCGGTCAACTCGATCCGCAGATGGCGTTCATGCAAGGGCAAGTCAAGCTCGCCGGCGATCCGGGCCTGGCGATGCAGCTCGGCATGGCGCTGTTCCTCTAGTCTCGACTCCGCACCTTTGCCTTTTGACTTCTCCGCGCCTTTCCGCGCCGCGCGATCCGCTGCACCAATCGCGTCGTCGAGTAGCCGCGCGCAAACCGCAGCGACCGCACCACACCGCCGCGCGCGCGTACGACCTCTGCGCCGACGATCTCCTCCGCCTTCCAGTCCCCACCCTTCACCAGCACGTCTGGCTGGAGCTGCTGGATGAGCTTGTCGGGTGTGTCTTCGTTGAAGAGGGTGACGAAGTCGACCATCTCCAGCGCCGCCATCACCTCGCAACGGTCGCGTTGCGGCACCAGCGGCCGCCCCCGCCCTTTCAGCCGGCGCACTGACGCGTCGCTGTTCAGCGCCACCACGAGCACATCACCGAGCCGCTTGGCGGCGCGCAGGTAGCGCACGTGTCCGGGGTGGATCAGATCAAAGCAGCCGTTGGTAAACACGATGCGCTTGCTCTGGCGCCGCAAGACAGCCAGCCGGAGCTTCAAAGCAGCACGGCCCACGAGCTTTTGCATCGGGTGGCGCGGTTCTCGCGGCGCCTTACCGGGCGCGCAGCGCTGCGAGGGCCTCGGCGACCTCCTTACCTTTGGTCTCGATGAGGGCCAGTAGCTCTTCCGTTTCCGGTGCCGTTTCTCATTGCTTACCTTGAGAGGAAGTTGGGGTTTCGGTTCGCACGTCGCATCTTACGCTTGCGCGGAACTTCCCGGCCCGGCAAACAGGTCACGCAGGCCACTGATGTTCCGCTGCTCGCCCTTGAACAACCAACGGGTGAAGAACAGGACCTCCAAGTTCTCGATCGCCCCGGTGCTTGGGTTGCGGCGCGCGACGATGTTGTACGCCAACCGCTCGCTGTCCTGTTCGGCGTACGGGGCGACCTTGTTGATGTACAAGATGTCGCCCACGTCGTCGTACTCGAATGTCAGGGGCGTTTCCATTCGACGTCTCCTCTCGGCGGTTACGACTTTGGGGCCGGTCGCAGCTCTGCGGTAACTGGTACCTCGAATTGGTCGCTGCGCAGGAGCCTCGTC
>CAZCGA010000044.1:16422-42751 GCA_964498075.1 uncultured Binatia bacterium (SeqCode)
TGTCACGATCCACTGTCGCGTGCCGGACGGTTGGTCTGAAACCACGGCCACAGCCACATACTTACCTGCTCGCAGATCTTCGTACCAGCGCAGGAAGAGGCGCGTGTTCGGGTAGTCCGCGTCGATGCGGACCTCGTCTGGCTCTGCAAGCGTTTCCGCGATGCAGTGGGTGTGCGCCGGCACGAGATCCGGATGGTGGGCCGCAATGTGCCGTTCACGTTCATCGGTGAGCTCGACATCGCCGTGCACGTAAGGGCACGGGCGGCGAGGATCTTATTCCCGAGTGGGCGGGCCATACGTTTCTTGAACCGCAGCTAGGCCAACAGCACCAGCAGGTCGGTGAGCGTCGCCGCTTGCAACTGCTCGAACTGCTTCTGCGGGACCTTCAAGTAGCGCCAATTCACGCCGGTGAGAGCGGTCGCATCTTCGCACCACCGGCGTGCCGCCTCGTCCTTGCGTTCCACCTCGACTGTCTCTTGTCCTTTGGTTTCGAGCAACGATGGGTCGTTGGGCTTTTCGGCGCAACCTGCTCTCCGTTTGATCGGATTCGTTCGCTGCTGTCCAGCAAAGGGCACTGGTGGGTTCGTGCGCACCTGGTGGCGACCCTCGACGACGTGAAAATCGGCAGCCCTTCATTCGGGAGCCTTCTAAACGAACGCTTGCGGGATAATGTCGGCGACGTCGCCACTCAAGCGGCGGCGGCAGTAGCAGCCAAGGCGGTACTGATCGCTCCGCCGCAGAACACGATTCACCCACAGGCGGGCCGGACGCTCCGCAGTCTCGGTGTCCTTAAGACGGTTCGGGGCGCTGTGTGCGGCGTTACTGCGAACCTGAGCCGCCTTCTCGGGAGCCGCGTTGCCTCGATCAAATGGAAGGTAATCCTTGGCTCGCACCATCGGCAGGCTGAACTTCAAGCGGCGTGGTGCAGAGCGTATGCCGGCACCGACATCACGGCCTGGGTGAACGCGGTCGACGTCTTCAACGACCTGCTGCTCGACAGCCTCTACAAGCACGACCCGAGCCTCGGGACCTATCAGCTGGGCAACGTCGGCTCCGTGGCGAACAGCACGCGCCTCAAGAGCGCCTATCCAGGGCTCCACGACGTCGTGGAGAGCGTACACGAGAAGCGTCTCCAGAGTCATCTCTCGCACGCCAAGGTGCGGAAGACTGGGAAGCAGACGGGGCGAATCAAGTTTGGATACCTGAGCGTGGCAAAGCGGCTCATGATCAAGGGGTACATAGAGCTGGATCAGAAGTGGTGAGCAGTCCCGCCGTTCTCCAGGTGGGTGGGGTGCCGGTGACGCGGGCGGTGTCAACGATGGACGCTACTCGTTGTCGGGTTCGATCGTCTCAAGAAGAATAGCATCTGCTTGGACGGTTCCGGTTACGACGACTCCTTCCTCGTACATGGGGCGAACGATGTCGGCCATCATCCCTGGTGGCACGCGGATGCGGTGGGCGGACCCGCCTTGGTCGATAAGTTCGATCTAGCCAGCTTGCTCGCTGCGTGAGTCAGCTAGGCGTAGCGTTCCGCGGACTTGAACGGGGGTGCTCGCGGGCGGTTGGGTAGGCGTGGGGGGAGGCGGTGGCTTGGGAAGACTTGGCCTCGGGGTAGAGAGAACGACGCGGCGCTCGCCCGCAGGACGGACCGACGTGAAGCCTACGGCGCGGATGTCCCGGCCATCTGGCGCGATTTTACGGGGGTGTCCGCCAAGCCGATACCCCCGGGGGACACCAACGAACCGGCTGTTCCTCTGGTTCCCTCACTCCGCCAGTTGGAACTCGACCTTGCGGGCATCGGTGACGCGCTGCGAGGCATCGAGGATTTCCAACGAAACGAGATTCCCGGTTGCGTCGTAATCGAGAATGACGCCCGGCTTGTCCTCGTCGCTCTCGGCAACTGGTACGCCGTCACGGAGGATGACACTCAACGTGTCCGTCCTTGGGTCGTAGGAAACCTTCATGTGCCTGCCTCCCAATACTTCGCGACCTGGCTCGTTTCTTTTACACCGTTACCACCTCTGTCGGGTCGCGGTCTACGTCGACGAATACGCAAACGAGATACGTCTTGGCACCCGAACGGCAGACGTTCGCGACTGGCCTCCGCCGTCCCGCTTCCTTGTAAACCGCACCCCCCGGTGTTAGGACCGCCGCATGCCGGACTACCGTCGGCGGGCGGCGCGCGAGGCGATGCGCGTGCGGCTCGACGTCAACGGCATGATGGCCGAGGCCATCGGCCAGGCGGGGGTGACGCGGGAGGAGGTGGCGGCGCTGGCACCGGAGGTATCCGACATCACCCGCAGGCTGGCCGCGCGGCGCGCCGCCGAGGAGCTCGCCTTCTACGATCTGCCGTATCAAAAGGATGACATCGCCCGCATCAAGGCCGCGGCCGCCGCGGTGCGCAGCGAATGCGACACGCTCGTCGTCCTCGGTAGCGGTGGCTCGGTGCTCGGCCCCGCCGCCCTGATCGAGGCGCTCGGCCCCACGACGCCTCGTGTCCTCATCGCCGACAGCATCGATCCGATCCACTTCGGGGCGCTGCTCGATGAGCTCGATCTGGCCCGTACGACGTTCAACGTGATCAGCAAGTCCGGCGAGACGGCCGAGACGATAGCGCAGTTCCTCATCGTCCGCGACCTGCTCCTGCGGCAGCTCGGCGCCGTCGATTACACCAAGCGCGTGGTCATCACCACCGACGCGGAAGCCGGCGCGTTGCGACAAGTCATCCACGACGAGGGCTTCCTCGACCTCACGATCCCCGCAGCCGTCGGCGGCCGCTTCTCGGTGCTCACCGCTGCCGGCCTGTTCCCCGCCGCCGTCGCCGGGGTGCGCATCGACGACCTGCTGGCGGGCGCCGCATGGATGGACAAACGCTGCACCGGCGCCGACCTGTGGCATCACCCGGCACACCTGTTGGGCACGATCCTGCATCTCGCCGATACGCACCGCCAGCAGCGCATTGCGGTGATGATGCCGTACTGCGACCGCCTGCGCGGCTTCACACACTGGTTCGCACAGCTGTGGGTCGAAACCCTGGGGAAGGCGGAAACCATCGACGGCGTGCCCGCGCACGTCGGTCAAACCCCGGTCGCCGCCGCCGGCGCCACTGATCAGCACGCGCTGCTCCAGCGCGTCGTCGTCATGCTGCGCGTCGACGACCACGGTCGCGAGCTGCCGATACCGGCCGCCTACACTGATCTCGACAGCATCGGCTACTTGGGCGGCACCGGCCTCGCACAGCTCCTCAACCTCACGCAGCAAGCCACGGAGCTGGCGCTGGTGAAGCAGCAGCGGCCCGCGATCACGCTCAACGTGCCGCAGATCAATGCCTTCACCCTCGGCCAGCTCTTCTACCTGTTCGAGATGGCCGTCGTCTGCGCCGCCGCGCTGCATCGCGTCGATCCACTCGATCAGCCGCGCATCCAGGAACAGACGCGACTCACCTCCGCCCTCGCGGGACGCAAGGGGTTCGACGACCAGCGCGCCGAGGTGGAGGCGTGGTTGGCGCGCAAGCACGGAGAGTATATTCTGTGAACTCCATGGAAGCGGTGGCACAACAGGTCGGGCGCATCCGGGTGCTGCCGCCGGAGATCGCCGACAAGATCGCCGCGGGTGAAGTGGTGGAGCGCCCCGCCTCGGTGGTGAAGGAATTGGTCGAGAACGCGCTCGACGCCGGCGCACGCCAGATCCGCATCGAGCTCGAGGACGCCGGCATCGGGTTGATCGCCGTCGTCGACGACGGCGAAGGCATGGCCGCCGACGATGCCGTCCGCGCCTTCGCGCGCCACGCCACCAGCAAGCTTACCAGCGTCGACGATCTGTTCTGCATCCGCACGCTGGGCTTTCGCGGCGAGGCGCTGGCGAGCATCGCGGCGGTGTCGACCACGACGCTGACGACGCGGCGCGTCGGCGACCTGGGCGGCACGCAAGTGCTCGTGCGCGGTGGCCGCATCGACGAGGCGCGCGCCGCCGGCAGCCCGCCGGGCACGCGCGTCGAGGTCGTCGACCTGTTCGGCAACACACCGGCGCGGCGCAAGTTCCTCAAGGCCCCCGCCACCGAGGTCGGGCACATCAGCGAGCTGGTCACCCGCACCGCGCTGGCGTGGCCGCAGGTAGGCTTTCTGCTGCGGCATGGCCAGCGCACGTTGCTCGACTATCCTGCGGTCGTCGACGGTGCTGAACGGGTGACGCAAGTCTTCGGACCGGCGCGTGCCGCCGCCATGCTGCCCTTTCACGGGCGCGGTGCGGCGGGCACGATTCGCGGCTGGCTGACCGGCTCGCATCTCACGGTGCCGTCGGCGCGCCAGATCTTCACCTACGTCAACGGGCGCTACGTGCGCGACAAGCTCGTTAGCCACGCTTTGGTCGCCGGCTACAGCACGTTGCTCATGCACGGCCGCTACCCTGCCGCCGTCGTCTTCATCGACGTGTCGCCCGAGGAGGTCGACGTCAACGTCCACCCGGCCAAGTCGGAGGTGCGTTTCCGTCGCGGCGGCGCCGTGCACGACCTGATCACCCGCGCCGTCAACGAGCGCTTGCGTTCGCAGATGCCACCGGGTGCCGATGCCGCTGGCCCGGCAACCACTACCGCAGCGACGAGCGTCGACGAGGCGATGGCGCAGATGACTATCGCCCTCCGATCGCCGCGTCCGGACGTGCCACTCCGGCTGGTGCCCACCGTCCCAATTCCCGCGGCCGGGGCACTGCCGTCCGTCGCCCACGCACCGGCGCTAGTCTGGAACCCTCGCACGCTTGAACCGTCACCCCTTGCGGGGCCGCCGCGCACGACGCCGTTCCAAGTACCACCGCGTCCGACCGCAGCGGCACCTTCGTCCGCGCTCACAGCCGCCGCACCCGCGGGTTTCTTCGCCAGCTTGCGCGTCATCGGCCAGGCCTTCGAAGGGTATGTGATCTGCGAAAGCGGTGAGTCGCTGCTCGTCATCGATCAGCACGCGGCGCACGAGCGTGTGACCTTCGAACGCCTGCGACACGCCTACGCCGACGGCGGCGTCGCGCGGCAGCGGCTGCTCGTGCCGGTGGTGGTCGACGTGGGTGCGCAGGCAGCGCCGTTGCTGGCGGAAGGGCTCGCCGATCTGGAGAACCTCGGCTTCGAGCTGGAGCCGTTCGGCGGCAGCAGCTTCGCCGTGCGCGCCGTGCCGGCGTTGCTGAGCGACGGCGATCCGGCGACGTTGGTACGGGACCTGGCCGAAGAGCTGACCGAGGTCGGACGCTCACGCCGTCTGGCGCAAGCTGCCGAGTCCGTGCTGGCACGGCTGGCGTGCCACAGCGCCGTGCGTGTCGGCCAGAGCCTCGGCCCGGACCAACTCCGCGCCCTGCTGGTGGCGATGGACCAGATCGACTTCGCCGGCAACTGCCCGCACGGCCGCCCGGCGTTCATCACCCTGCCGCGCGGCGATCTGGAGCGGCTGTTCAAGCGCACGTGAACCCGCCCATCATCGCGCTGGTCGGTCCCACCGGCGTCGGCAAGACCGAGCTCGCGCTGCAGGTCGCGGAGCGCTTGCACGCTGAGATCGTCAACGCCGATTCGCGGCAGGTATACCGCTACCTCGACATCGGCAGCGCCAAGCCGACGCCGGCGCAGCGCGCCGCCGTGCCGCACCATCTGTTGGACGTCGTCGATCCGGACGAGCCGTTCGACTGCGCCCGCTACCGCGCGCTGGCGCTGCAGGCGATCACCGACATTCAGGCGCGCGGGCGGCGCGTGCTGCTGGTCGGCGGCACCGGTCTCTACATCAAAGTGCTCGCCGGCGGCTTGTTCGCCGGGCCGCCGCGCGATGCCGCATTGCGCGCGCAGCTGGAGGCAGAGGAGCGCGCCGAACCCGGGTGTCTGCATCGCCGCTTGCAGCTGCTCGATCCGTCCACCGCCGCGCGCCTGCATGCGCACGACTGCGTGCGCATCGTGCGCGCCCTGGAGGTGGCGCTGCTGACGCAGCGGCCGATCAGCGAGTGGCAGGCGGCGCACGCATTCCGCGAGCGTACGCTGCCGATCGTGAGCGTGGCGCTCACCCTGGACCGGGCCGAGCTGTACGCCCGCATCAACCGGCGCTGCCGCGACATGATCGACGCCGGACTGATCGACGAAGTGCGCAACCTCTGGCAGCGCGGCTTCGGCCCCGAGCTGCAGCCGCTGCGCAGCATCGGTTACCGTGAAGTCGGCGCCCACCTGCGCGGCGAGCTGCCGCTCGAGGCGGCGATCGACGCAATGACCCGCGCCACCCGCCGCCTGGCGAAGCGGCAGCTCACCTGGTTCCGCGCCGTCCCCGATGTGCGTTGGTGCGATGCGCGCGGCAGCGTCGACGAAATCCTCTCGACCGCTACTTGACCGCGGCGCAAGTTGCAATTCCACACCGACTACGCTACCTGACTGCCGTCACAACCAATCCATGAAGACGCCTGGTTGGAAGCCTGCAACGATGTGCTCGTTCGCCTGTGCCGGCGACCGCGGTGCGACCACGTCTTCGGGGGAGCCCCTTGGCGCGCGCACCCGCGATTGATGCTCTGCGCGCCCACATCGATCGCCTTGATGAGAAGCTGCTCGCGCTGCTGAACCAGCGCGCCCGGCTGGCGATCCAGATCGGCCAGCGCAAGCACCACACCCACTCCAGCGTCTACGAGCCGGCGCGCGAGAAGCGCATCCTGCAACGCCTGGCGGTTGTCAATCAAGGTCCGCTGCACGCCGAGAGCTTGCGCCCCATCTTCCGCGAGATCATCTCCGCGTGCCTGTCGCTGGAGCAGCAGCTGCGCGTGGCCTGCCTCGGTCCGCTCGGCACCTTCTCGCACCAGGCGGTGCGCCAGCAGTTCGGCGCGCGCAGCGCCGTGATCCCGGTCGACTCCTTCGCCGCGGTCTTCGACGAGGTCGAGCACAGCCGCGCCGACTACGGCGTCGTGCCGGTGGAGAACTCGATCGAGGGTATGGTGGCGGCGACACTCGATCGCTTCGTCGCCTCGCCGCTGGTCATCAAGGCCGAGGTGCAGCTGCGCATCGAGCAGTGCCTGCTATCGCGCGATGGCCGCACCACCCGGCTGCGGCGCATCGTCTCGCACCCGCAATCGCTCGGGCAGTGCCGGCAATGGCTGGCCAAGCACTTCCCGCATACGCCGCAGGTCGAAGTCGCCAGCAACGCACGAGCCGCCGAGCTAGCGAGCCGTGACGCGCGCACCGCGGCGATCGCCGGCCGTGTCGCAGCCGAGCACTATGGCCTGAGGACCGTCGCCGCCAACATCCAGGACCAAGCCCACAACTGCACGCGGTTCCTGGTGCTCGGGCGCGACGGCATCGGACGGCCGAGCGGCGACGACAAGACCTCGCTGTTGCTGTCGGTGCCGCACGAGGCCGGCGCCCTGCACCGCGTCCTCGAACCGTTCGCCGCAAATCACGTCAGCATCGGCACGATCGAGTCACGTCCGTTGAAAGAACGCGCCTGGGAGTACCTGTTCTTCTTGGATCTGGTCGGGCATGTTCAGGAGACGCGGGTGGCGCGCGCCCTGGCAGCGCTCAAACGGCGCTGTCTGCTCCTCAAGGTCCTGGGATCGTATCCGGCAGCGCCGCAACCCGTCTGACGAGCACCACCGCATGGCTATCGACATCGACAAACACGTTCCCGAATGGATCCGCGCGCTGGCGCCGTACCCGCCCGGCAAGCCGATCGAAGAGCTGGAGCGCGAGTACGGCATCTTCGGCTCGATCAAGCTGGCGTCGAACGAGAACCCGCTGGGCCCGTCGCCCAAGGCGGTGGCCGCGATCACCGCGGCGCTCGGCAACCTGCATCGCTATCCCGACGGCAACTGCTTCTACCTCAAAGGCGCCGTCGCCAAGAAGCTCGGCATCTCTCCGGACGCGCTGATCTTCGGCAACGGCTCCAACGAGATCATCGAGCTCGCGGTGCGCACCTTCATGCAACGCGGCGACGAAGCCGTGATGGCCGACCAGGCCTTCGTCATCTACCGGCTCGTGGTGCAGGCCGCCGGCGGTAGCAGCCGTCTCGTGCCCCTGCGCCACTTCACCCACGACCTGGAAGCGATCCTCGAGGCCATCACCCCCGCGACGCGCATCGTCTTCCTGGCCAACCCCAACAACCCCACCGGCACCATCTTCTTCCGGCGCGAGTGGGAGGAGTTCCTCGCCGCGCTGCCGCCGCATGTGATCGTGGTGATGGACGAAGCCTACGCCGAGTTCGTCGAGGATGCCCGATACCCCGACTCGCTGGCGGCGCACGCGCCGGGGCGTCTGCTGATCACTCTGCGCACCTTCTCGAAGATCTACGGGCTGGCGGGCCTGCGCCTCGGCTTCGGCGTGGCGCAGCCGGAGCTGATCGAGGTCATGAACCGCGTGCGCCAGCCGTTCAACGTGAGCACCTTGGCGCAGGTGGCGGCGCTGGCGGCACTGGACGACGACGAGCACGTGGCGCGCACCCGCCAGTGCAACCGCGAGGGCATGGAGTACCTGCGCGCGCAGTGTGCGCGGTTGGGGCTCGAGTACGTGCCCAGCTGGGCGAACTTCCTCCTGGTGCGAGTCGGCAACGGCGCGCGCACCTACGAGGCGCTGTTGCGACAAGGGGTGATTGTGCGGCCGATGAGCGTGTACGGGTTCCCCGAGCACGTGCGCGTCACCATCGGCACCGCGGTGGAAAACGAACGCTTCATCTCTGCCATCGAGTCTATCTTGAGCGGAGGAGGCGCGCGTGCCGCGGCTTTTTGAGCGGGTCACGATCGCCGGCGTCGGCCAGATCGGCGGGTCTCTGGCACTCGCGGCGCGCGCCGCCGGCCTGATCGGAACGGTCGTCGGCCTCGGGCGCAACGAGGCCAACCTCCAGCTCGCGCAGCAGCGCGGCATCATCGACCGCTACAGCCGCGACCCGGCGGAGGCGGCACGCGACGCCGACCTGCTGGTGTTGGCCGTGCCGGTGCGCGCCATCGGCGCGGTGGCGCGCGCCTGCGTGCCGAGCCTGCGGGCGGGCGCGGTGGTCTCCGACGTCGGCAGCGTGAAGCAGTCGGTCGTGCACGAGGTGGACGCTGCGTTGATTCCGGGCGTCTCGTTCGTCGGTGCGCATCCCATCGCCGGCACCGAAGCGTCCGGCGCCGCCGCGGCCTCAGCCGAGCTGTTTCGCGGCAGCCGTTGCATCATCACGCCGGAGCGCGGCGCCCCGCCGGCCGCAGTCGCGAAGATCCGCGCCTTGTGGGAAGGCGTGGGCATGCGGGTCGATGAGATGGACGCTGCCCGCCACGACCAGGTCCTGGCGTGGGTCAGCCATCTGCCCCACGCGCTCGCGTTCAGCGCGGTGAACGCGGTGCTCGATGTCGACGCGGCGCTGCACGCATACGCCGGCCCCAGCTTCCGCGACGCCACGCGCGTCGCCGCCAGCTCGACGGACATGTGGTGCGACATCTTCCTCGCCAACGCTGCATCGGTCGAGCCTGCCATCGCCGGCTTCGTCGCGGCGCTCGAGCAGCTGCGCCAGGCGATTGCGAGCGGCGACGAGACCCAGCTGCGCGCGCAACTGGCGCGTGCCCAGGCGGCGCGGCAGCAGTGGAGTCAGTCGCAACCATGAGTGCGGCCGTCCTCACGGTGCAGCCGCTGGCCCGTCCGCCCGACTGCGAGGTGCGCGTTCCCGGATCGAAGAGCATCACCAACCGCGCCCTCCTGATCGCGGCGCTCGCCGACGGCACCTCGACCCTGGAGGGCGCGCTGTTCAGCGACGACACCCGCTACATGGCTGAGGCCTGGCAGCAGCTCGGCGTCGCGGTGCAGGCCGACCGCGCCGCCAACCGCTTCGAGGTCAGCGGCTGCGGTGGCGTGATCCCGGCGACATCCGCCGAGCTGGACGCGGGCAACGCCGGCACGGCGATGCGCTTCCTGGTAGCAGCGCTCTGCCTGGGACACGGACACTACCGCATTGACGGCTCCGCCCGCATGCGCGAGCGGCCGATTCAAGACCTGCTCGACGCGCTCACGCCGCTGGGGGCGCAGGCGCACAGCGCCGCGGCGAACGGCTGCCCGCCCGTGCTGATCGACGCGAACGGCTTGTCGGGCGGACGCACACGGATTGTTGCAGACAAGAGCAGCCAGTTCCTGTCGGCAGTGTTGCTGGTGGCGCCGTACGCGCGCGCCGGCGTCGAGGTGGAAGTCGTCGGCACGCTCATCGCCCAGCCCTACGTCGACATGACCATCGGGGCGATGCGAGCGTTCGGTGCCGCGGTGGCCTGCGACGGCGATCGCCGCTTCACCATCCGGCCGCAGCGCTACACCGGGCGGCGCTATCGGATCGAGCCCGACGCGTCGAGCGCCCACTACTTCCTGGCTGCCGCGGCGTTGTGCGGCGGCCGGGTGCGCGTGCAGGGTTTGGGGTATGCATCGTCGCAGGGTGACGTGCACTTCGTCGACCTGCTCGAGCAGATGGGCGCGACGGTGGTTCGCGGTGACGACTTTCTGGAAGTGCGCGGCGGTGCGTCGCTCGATGGCATCGAGGCCGACATGAACCTGATCTCCGACACCGCGCCGACGCTCGCGGTGCTGGCACCGTTCGCGCGGCGTCCGGTCTCCATCCGCAACATCGCGCACGTACGCCTGCAAGAGAGCGACCGCCTGCATGCCGTGGCGACCGAGCTGCACCGTCTCGGCGTGCGGGTGCGCGAGCTGGACGACGGTCTGGTGATCGAGCCCTCCGAGATTCGGCCTGCCGTGGTCGACACCTACGACGACCACCGCATCGCCATGAGCTTCGCGCTCATCGGCTTGCGCGTCGCCGGGATCGGCATTCGCGACCCGGAGTGCGTGCGCAAGACGTTCCCCGACTTTTTCGCGCACCTGGAGGCGTTGCGGCGATGAAGCGGATCGTGGTGGCGATCGACGGTCCGGCCGGCGCCGGCAAGAGCACGGTGAGCCGACGCCTGGCGGAAGCCCTCGGCTATCGCTACATAGATACGGGCGCCATGTATCGAGTCATTGGCGTTCTGGCAGCCGAACGCGGCATCGAGCTCTCCAACAGCGCCGCGCTCGCAGCACTGTGTGATGCGACACGAATTGAATTCTCCGAACGCGACGGCCGCGGGTGCACCTGCGCCGACGGCCGTGATGTGTCCGCCGCGATCCGGACACCCAAGGCGGCGCAATTGGCATCCAAGGTCTCGGCGGTACCGGAGGTGCGCACGCGCCTGGTGGCGCAGCAGCGCGCCATGGGCGCGGCGGGTGGGGTAGTGATGGAAGGCCGCGACATCGGCACCGTTGTCTTCCCCGATGCTCCGGTGAAGGTCTTTCTCGACGCCTCGGCGCGGGAACGCGCCCGGCGGCGCGCCGGCGAGCTACCCGGCGGCGCCACGGCGGCCGACATCGAGCGTATGGCGCACGAAATCGCCGAGCGCGACGCGCGCGACCGTGGCCGCACCCACTCGCCGCTGCGGCCGGCTGCGGATGCGGTGGTAGTCGATACCACGGACACGCCGATCGAGGAGGTTGTGAGCCGGCTGCGGGCACTGGTCACAACACGGGCTGCACCGCTTGCAAGCAACAATTAGGGGCGATATGAAAAGCTCCAGTCAATCCCCAGGGGGTACAACCCAAATGGATCAACAGAGAAACGCTGCGGCCGCATCGGCTGGCGAAAACGATTTCAGCGTGCTCTTTGAACAGAGCATGCGAGCCGTCCGCCCCGGTGAGGTCGTCCGCGGTCGCATCGTCCACGTCTCGCGCGACTTCGTCACGGTCGACATCGGCTTCAAGTCGGAAGGACAGATTGCGATTCAGGAGTTCCTCGACCGCAGCGGCAACGTCGACGTGCAGGCGGGCGAGGAGATCGACGTCTACTTCGACGGCACCGACAGCGAGCATGGCGGCATTCTGCTGTCGCGCGCCAAGGCGGAGGAGTTCAAGATCTGGCGGGAGATCGAAGAGGCCTTCCAGCGCGACGGCGCCGTCGAGGGCACGATCACCGGGAAGGTGAAGGGTGGGCTGCGCGTCGACGTCGGCGTGCCGGCGTTCCTGCCCGGGTCGCACGCCGACCTGCGGCCGGTCCGCAACCTCGATCGCTTCATCGGGCAGCGCGCCCGCTTCGCGGTGCTGAAGTTCAACCGCGCCCGCGGCAACGTCGTGGTCTCGCGCCGCGCCGTGATGGAACGCGAGCGCGAGCAGCTCAAGGAAGAGACGCTGAAGGTGCTCGAAGAAGGCGTGATCCTGGAAGGCATCGTGAAGAACATCACCGACTACGGCGCCTTCGTCGACCTCGGCGGGCTGGACGGCTTGCTGCACGTGACCGACATGTCGTGGGGACGCGTCAGCCGCCCGTCCGACGTCATCCAGGTCGGCGAACGGGTGAAGGTGGTGGTGTTGAAGTACGACCCCGAGCGCGGCCGTGTCTCCCTCGGTATGAAGCAGATCATGCCCGATCCGTGGTCCAACGTCGCGGAGCGCTTCCCGCTCGGCGCGCGGGTGCGCGGCAAGGTGGTGAGCCTCGCCGAGTACGGCGCCTTCGTCGAGCTGGAGCCAGGCATCGAAGGGTTGGTCCACGTCTCAGAGATGTCGTGGACCAAACGGATCACCCACCCGTCGAAGATGGTCGAGCCGGGGCAAGAGGTGGACGTGGTGGTCTTGGACGTCGATCCGCAGAATCGGCGCATCTCGCTCGGGCTGAAGCAAGCCGCGCCCAACCCGTGGGAAATGGTCCGCATCAACCACCCGGTGGGCAGCCACATCCAAGGCGCTGTGAAGCACATCACCGACTTCGGGTTGTTCGTCGGGGTCGATGAAGGGATCGATGGGCTGGTGCACATCTCCGACCTGCACTGGACCCGCAAGGTCAAGCATCCGTCGGAGCTCTACCGCAAGGGTGACGTGATCGACGCCGTGGTGCTCGACATCGACGTCGCCAACGAGCGGATCGCGCTGGGCGTCAAGCAGCTCACCGAGGATCCGTGGTCGACGATGGCGCAGCGCTACCCGGCGGGCAGCCGCACCAAAGGCGCGGTGACCACGGTGACCGACTTCGGGATCTTCATCGAGCTCGAAGAAGGCATCGAAGGGCTGGTCCACGTGTCGCAGCTGAGCAACGAGCGCGTCGACAAGCCGCAGTCGCTCTTCCAGCCCGGACAGGTCGTCGAAGCGGAGGTCACCAACGTCGACCCGAAGGAGCGGCGGATCGGGCTGAGCATCAAAGCGCTGCGCCGCACCGAAGAGCGCGAGGAGATGGAATCCTACCTGCAACGCGAGCGCGAAGGGGCACGCTTCTCGTTCGAAGACATCTTGAACGACGAGTTGCGGCTCGACCGTGACGAGGGGGAACGGGGCGGGGCGGCGAAGGGGCAGGTGTCCAAAGACAAAGGGGAGTGAGACCGTTCATGACCAAGCGCGACCTGATCGAGGAAGTGGTTCGCCTGTATCCACGCTATTCCCGTCGCGACGCGGAGGTCATCGTCAACTCCGTCTTCAGCAGCATGGCCGACGCGTTGCGCCGCGACGAGCGCATCGAGATCCGCGGCTTCGGCAGCTTCATCGTCAAGCACCGCCAGGGACGTGAAGGACGCAATCCCAAGACCGGCCGCGTCGTCATGGTTCCGCCCAAGCGCGTCCCCTTCTTCAAGGTCGGCAAAGAGCTCAAGCAGCGCGTCGACGGGAAGCTGACTCCGCCGCAGGCGGCGGCCAGCTGAGCCGGCGTGTCATGCAGGTTCTCTGGGCTCCCTGGCGCATGACCTATGTCGGCGGACCCAAGGAGCCCGGTTGCATCTTCTGCAGCGCCGCCGACACGACTGACCGGCGCGCGCAGCTCGTGCTCGCCCAGCAGCCGGCGGTCGTGATGCTCAACAAGTTCCCGTACGCCAACGGCCATCTCATGGTGGCACCGCGCCGGCACGCCGGCGATTTGGGGGCGCTGCCGGCGGCCGAGTTCCAGACGCTGATGGACGTCCTGCAGCGGACCGCAGCGCACGTGACCGACACGTTCCGGCCGCAAGGGATGAACATCGGCATGAACCTCGGGGCCGCCGCCGGCGCCGGGGTAGCCGATCATCTGCACTGGCACATCGTGCCCCGCTGGGTCGGCGACACCAACTTCATGCCGATGCTCGCCGACGTGCGGGTCATCCCCGAGCACCTCGACGCCACCTACGATCGGCTGCGGCCGTTGTTCGAAGCGTTCGAGCCCGCCTGACGCGGCCCGCCAGCGCAGCAATCGCGGTTGCTCCACCAAATCGATGCCCATATAATCCCTCTACCCTTCAGACCCGGAAAGGCGACGACTTATGCAGCGAGCAAGCACGCTCGGCGAACTCAAGCGCAGCGAGTATCAGGTACTCTCGGTGCGCGACGAAATGCGGCGCAACATGCTCGACAAGCTCGGCAAGGCGGAGCGCATCCTACCCGGCATCATCGGCTTCAACGATACGGTCCTGCCGGAGATCGAGAACGCCATCCTGGCCGGGCACCACATGGTCTTCCTCGGCGAACGCGGCCAGGCGAAGTCGCGCATCATCCGCGGGCTCACCTCGCTGCTCGACCCGCTCACGCCGGTGGTGGAGGGCTGCGCGATCAACGACAACCCGCTGCGGCCGATCTGCAAGCAGTGCCGCCAGCGCCTGGCGGAGCTGGAAGACGCCTTGCCGATCAGCTGGATCGGTCCCGACGCCCGCTACGGCGAGAAGCTGGCGACGCCCGACGCCTCGATCGCCGACCTGATCGGCGAGATCGATCCCATCAAGGTCGCCGAAGGCCGCTACCTCGCCGACGAAGAGACCATCCACTACGGCATCGTACCGCGCACCAATCGCGGCATCTTCGCCATCAACGAACTGCCGGACCTCACCGAGAAGGTGCAGGTCGGGCTGTTCAACCTGATGGAGGAGAAGGACATCCAGATCAAAGGCTACAAGATCCGGCTGCCGCTCGACATCATCATCGTCGCCAGCGCCAATCCCGAGGACTACACCAACCGCGGCCGCATCATCACGCCGCTCAAGGATCGCTTCGACGTCCAGATCCGCACCCACTACCCGCGTACCCTGGAGGATGAGATCGCCATCATGGAGCAGGAGCTGCCGGTCATGGAGCGTTCCGATCGCGTCCTCGGCATGCCGGACTTCATGAAGGAGGTCCTCGCCCAGTTCACCTTCGAGGCGCGTGCCTGCAACGAGATCAACCAGGCCTCCGGCGTCAGCGTGCGCATGACCATCAACAACTACGAGAGCATCATCAGCAACGCCGAGAAGCGGGCGGTGCGGCTCGGTGAGCGCGAGATCGTGCCGCGCATCAGCGACCTGCACGCGATGGTCGCCTCGAGCGCCGGCAAGATCGAGCTGGAGTACGCCGGCGAGGAGAAGAAGGGGGAAGACCTCATCGACCGCTTGCTCAATCGCGCCCTGATGAAAGTGTTCGACAAGCGGCTGAAGGTCGAGGATCTCAAAGAAGTGAGCGCCTACTTCGAGAAGGGGGGAGGCGTGGAGGTGTCGGACGTGATGCCGGCCGAGGAGTACCTCGACGGCGTCCGCGCCATCGCCGGCTTGCGCGACGGCATCCGCACGCTCGGCGGCGTCGAGAGCCCCGGCTTCATCGCCGCCGCCACCGAGTTCGTCCTCGAAGGTCTGCACTTGCACCAGAAGCTCAACAAGGACCGCGAGGGCGGACGGTACACGTATCGCGCGTAGCGCGTCGATCTCCCATGATCACCATCCGCTACACGCAATGGGACGGCAGTCAGCGCGTGCGGCTGAACGCCGACCAGGTGTTCGAGAAGCTCTCCGAGTACCTCTCGTACACCGACGACGTCCAGCAGGCGCTGGAGTGGCTGATGCGGCAAGGGGCCGAGTGGGAAGGCATGCGGGTCATGGGCCTCGACGAGTTCCTCGAGGAAGTGCGCGACCAGCTGCGCCAGCGCTATCGCCAGTTCAATCTCAACAACGCCCTCGACGAGATGCGCCGGCGCCTCGAAGAGCTCCTCGATCTCGAACGCGACACGCTGCAGGAGAAGGCCGGCCAGCCCGGGATCCAGGAGAAGCGCGACGTCCTCGACCGCTTGCCGCACCCACTGTCGGAGGCGCTGGAGCGGCTGCAGCAGTATGACTTCGAGGACGCGCAGGCGCGCCAAGAGCTCGAGAACCTGCTCGAGGAGCTGCAGAACATCCGCGACCTGGAAGACTTCCGGCGGCGCTACGGCGATCTGTTTCACGGGCCGCAGTCGCTCGGCTACGAGGAGGCGCTCGACCTGATGCGCGAGGTGCAGCGGCTCAAGGCGCTCGAGGAGCAACTGCTCTCCGGCGACTTCGAACGCATCAACCTCGACGAGCTACGCGAGATGCTCGGCCAGGAGGCGCTGCAAGACTTTCGCAACCTGCAGCAGATGATGATGCTGTTGACGCAGGCGGGCTATCTCACCACCAAAAGCGGGCGCACCCAGCTGTCGCCGAAGGGGGTGCGCAAGATCGGCCAGCTGGCGCTGCGCGACATCTACCAGGGCCTGCTGCGCGACCGTCCCGGCGGGCATCAAGTCGACCACCGCGGCCTGCACGAGCTGCGCCCCGACGCCACGCGGCCGTACCAGTATGGCGATCCGTTGAACCTCGACCTCGTCGGCACCTTGAAGAAGGCACTGCCGCGGCGGCCCGGGGTTCCCCTGGAGCTGCGCCCCGACGACTTCGAGATCTTCGACACCAACTTCTCCACCAGCACCTCGACCGTGCTGCTGCTCGACATGAGCTGGTCGATGAGCTGGGAGGGACGCTTCGCCGCCGCGAAGAAGGTGGCGATGGCGATGGAAAGCCTGATCCGCGCGCGCTACCCGCGCGACTACTTCGCCATCGTCGGGTTCTTCACCCGCGCCGTCGAGCTGAAGCTGAAGGATCTGCCGGAAGCGAGCTGGAACATGGGTGACCCGTTCACCAACCTGCAGGACGGCCTGCGCTTGGCGAGCGACCTGCTCAGCCGGCATCCGAGCAACAACCAGCACATCATCGTCATCACCGACGGCCAGCCGACGGCGTACTTCTCGCGCGGCCGGCTGTACTGCGAGTGGCCGCTGTCGTTCGGCGGCATCAGCATGCGCGCCGCGCAGGAGACGTTGAAGGAGGTCGAGCGCGTCACCAAGAAGGGCATCACCATCAATACGTTCATGCTCGACGACAGCGCCAGCTTGCGCGCCTTCGTCGAGCGCATGACCCGCATCAACAAGGGCCGCGCCCTCTACACCCGTCCCGACCACCTGGGCGAGTATCTGCTGGTCGACTACATCGGCAAGAAACGCAAGAAAGTGTGACCGCGGCCCACACCATGCCCAAGGACCATTTGTACGCCATTCCCAAGCCGCTGATTCCGGACTTCACCTTCGGTGCGGAGACCGCGGCGGTGTTCGACGACATGCTGGAACGCTCGGTGCCCTTCTATACCGAGATCCAGCGCATGATTGGCGAGATCGCCACCGATTTTGCCATGGCGGGCAGCAACGTGTACGACTTGGGCTGCTCCACGGGCGGCACCTTGCGCTGCCTCGGCAACCTCGACAAAGAGGTTACGCTCGTGGGTGTAGACTCCTCCGCCGAGATGCTGGCGCGCGCCGAGCAGGAGTTGCAGGCGGCGAACTTCGGACGGCGCTACGTGTTGCGGTGCCAGGACTTGAACCAGGGGCTCGAGATCGAGAACGCCTCGGCGGTCATCATGTGCCTGACGCTGCAATTCGTCCGGCCGCTGCACCGCGAGCGCGTCATGCAGACCATCTACCGTGGTCTGAACCACCAGGGGTGTCTGATCCTCGTCGAAAAGGTGCTCGCCAACGAGACGCTGATGAACCGCCTGTTCATCAAGTACTACTACGACTTGAAGCGGCGCAACGGCTACTCCGACATCGAGATCGCGCAGAAGCGTGAGGCGCTCGAGAACGTCCTCATCCCGTATCGGCTGGAGGAGAACGCCGGGCTGCTCGAAGCGGCGGGATTTCGCAAGCCCGAGATCTTCTTCAAGTGGTACAACTTCTGCGGCCTGCTGGCAGTGAAGTGAGCGGGCGGACCATCGATACCCTGCGCGGACCGCCGCCGTGGCCCGCGGCGGTCGTGGAGTCGGCCGGCCGCTTCGTCTTCCGGTTCCGCGACTACCTGGTTCCGGCTGGGCTCGCGGCTATCCTCGCCTTCACGCACCCGGAACATCTCTTCGGCAGCGCGGTGGTCAATGGATGGACCGACGTCGTCGGGTTCCTCGTTGCCGCGGCGGGCCAGGTGCTGCGCGTTGCCGTGATCGGTTACGCTTACATCGTGCGCGGCGGCGCCAACAAGCGCCTGGCGGCTCCGAAGCTGGTGTGCGAAGGGTTTTACGCGCACAGCCGCAACCCGATGTACGTCGGCAACTTCCTGCTGCTGGGCGGGCTGGCGATCATCTACAACTCGCGGTGGGTCTACGCCATCGCCTTGCCGTTGGCGTACGGTGGCATTCTCGCCATCATCAGGGCCGAGGAACGCTTCCTGCGCGGACAGTTCGGAAGTGACTACGAAGACTACTGCGGCCGAGTGAATCGTTTCCTGCCTCGTCTCCGCGGTCTGCAGGACACACTCGCTCCCATGACCTTCGATTGGAAACGCGTGCTCCGCAAGGAGTACGGCACCACCTTCGCGTGGCTCTCGGGCGCGATCTTCCTGCTGATCTGGGAGCGCCTCTACCACTTCGGCTACCGCGCCGACGCCGCGCCGATCCAGGCGCTGGCGTCAGCCTGGGTCGTGGTCATTGCCGGCTACGGGACGGTGCGCTGGCTAAAGAAGAGCACCCGGCTCGATTCCTGACGCGCCGGGACCGCCGACCGGGGACGCTACGAAGCTGCTGCTGCATTGCGAATGATCGCGGCGATGTCCCCTACCTTCTTCGCGACGCGGTACTCCCAGCGGCTGTAGCTCCCATCGCTGCTCACCGCCGCTACCCAACGTTCCGCTGCCTGACGTTTCACCTCCTCCAGCGGATCGTATCCCTTGGTCTCGAGAATCAGAACGCGAGGTGGCTCCGTCTTCAGCCGAATGATGAAGTCGGGCACGTAGTCGTGCGGCTCGCCGTTGTGAAGGTACGGGATCGCGAAACCCAGTCCGGCGTTCTTCACAAACGCGTCGACGCACTCGTGTGTGTCGATGACGTATGCAGCGGACTGCTCCCAGCGCGTGGTGTCAGCGACGACGTAGTTCAAGTGGCTGCGCGTCACTTCCCGTACCTCCCGGCTCGTCCAGAAGTCGACCTCCGCGGTTGAGCCAGGTCCGCGACTGGCTTCGTATCGCGGGACCTCGGCGGCCTCGCCCTGCGACGTGTCGGGCTGGATCGCACCCACTAGTGCAGCAGCTCGAGCGTGGTCCGCGACACGCCCGCCCACTGCTGCGCCCGCCATTCCTTCACGCGTTCGCGGATGCGATTGACCAGCTTCAATTCGATCGCGGTGCCCGCACCGTCGTGCGGTTCCACCTCGTCGCCGCGACTCGGCGGACGATAGAAGTACATCGCCGGCCGCCGTCCCGGCAGACGCTGCGGCTCCTCGCCTTCCACGATGCGCCAATGCTCCGGCGGCTCCTCGAACGGCGAGCAGAGGATCGGCTGCTGAACTTCGAAGCCACTCATTGCATCACGCCGAAGGCGCGTGCGATCGCGTCCAGCTTCTCTTTGACCTCCTCTGGGATCTCGTCGCGCTTCATTTGCGCTGCGACTACGTAATACTCGGGCTTGGTAATCTGGAGATCGGCAGCCTTGAAGAAGGCCGGAAGCAGTCCCTTGCTCACCGGTGTACTGTTGAAAAACTGGTGCGGCCCCAGGGGATCGCGGAACACGGCGGGTGGGAGTTGATCGCGGAGGTAGCTTTCAGCTGGGCTGGCGAACAACGGAGTGGTCTGGGTTTCCACATAACGCATGAGCGCCCGCGGATGCATCAGGTAACTTTCGGCCTCGTACCTGGTCCAGCGCAGGATTATCAGGCCGTCAGCTGCGACTTCTTGGTCGGGAAGCCCGCGATTATCTCCATCCAACAGCAACGTCCCCTTGAGATTCTGCTCGATGGCTCTGAGCGCAAAGAAGTGGCCTCGTGCTTCCCTAGGGTGGCGTCCCATGTTGCTGTGCCAGAACGGGCTTTGTTCAAACCACTCCCGAAGGGGGTGACCGAGAATCCGCGCCCACTCCCTTAGAAGATTGAAATCACCCTCACCTTCCACGTACAGAATCGCATCAGATCGCTCCGCAAGAAGGATGTCGGTGGCGGGCAAGCGCTTGAGCGCCTCACGGACCTGATCTTTCTCCGTGTTGCTAACGAGCCGATGCGGCTTCCTGAAGAACGACACGATCAAATCCGGGCTTGTGCTGTCGATGAGAACCTCAGCGTGCGTCGCGATGATCAGCTGGCACCGACGCTGTACCGCTACCAAACGCAGCAAGTCATACATCTGCTTTTGAAGCACCACATGGAGGTGTGCGTCGGGCTCATCGAGCAGCAAAACAGTTGACGGCCGCGCATAGAAAAACGCGAGCAGCATGAGAACCTGATGAAAGCCGCTGCCAGCGCAAGAAATGTCCAGAGTGGCCTGGCCATCACGGTGCTTGGGTTTCGTCAGGCCCGGCAGATACTCGCACACGATGAAGGGTAAGCCCTCATATTTCGGAGGCTGCAACCGATAGCCAAAGATCTCCTCGATGCGTGCGCACAGCGCTTCCCAGTCCGACGCGTCCTCCCTCTGATGCAGTTCAAGGAGAAGATTGCGTAGGATATCCCCAGGTTTGCCCTGACCGATCAGCAGACTTTGGTATGGGGGATCATAGCGAGTTTCTTGGACGCCGATGCCCGAGAAAGGAGGGACGTGAACAATCCCGAAGTTCGCGGTCGCTCCGGCAACGTGGTCAACATCGCGCTCCGCCGGTCGAGCGTAGATCTGCTCGGCGCTCTGATAGCGAAACTCAAACGCCAGATTCCACGCGCTCTCACCCTCGGTGGCGTTGAGTTCAATCTCCAAGACCCGCGGATACCCGGTCTTCCCTTCGCTCTTCTTCAGAGCAGTCGAAGTATTCGTCCAGAGCAGGTTCATTTCACGAAGCGGAACAGCCGTAAAGTCCTTCCGCGTGATCGGGACGCCCGTGCGCCGCTTCCCTTTCGCTTCCGGCTTCCGTTCTGACTTCCACCGCTGCAACGCAAGGTTCCAGACGACAATGGCTTGCAGCAGTGTTGTCTTTCCGGAGTTGTTCGGCCCTGCCAGAACGATGTGGTTCGACAGATCAAATGTCTGATCTTCGAACTGCTTGAAGGAGCGGACCCGCACCTTAGTGATCACTTTCCCACCTCCTTCAGATCCTTCACCACCAGCAGCTCGTTGCCGCGGTCGTCGATGACCTTCACCGCGATCTGCGCATGCTCACCGGCTTCAAACGGAGCGCTCGTCGTGCCGGCGAGGTGCTCCCACACCGCATCGTCGTACTCACCCTTCAGCGCCTTTTTCAGATCATCCCACGCGGCGGTGCGCGGAAAGAACGCCTGGCAGACGTGGAAGCAGAGCCCGTTGTAGTCGGTATCCAGAAACCACGCCGGCACGTCGTTCCCACCGCGGTGCACCGCTTCCATCGTCGCCGGATCGAACACATCGAGCCCGACCAACTCGACTTCGTACTCCGTTGTCTTGCTCCCGGCTGCCGGCTGCCGACTGCGCAGCTGCACTTCCGGCAACCCACACACGCTGAAGATCTGGCTCGACCGCATATTCTTGAGGAGATCGCCCATCATCAGATCCGGCGTCGCTTGCACGTAGGTCGCCGGCACACCGACGACCTGGTCGCACTTCTCGACCAGCTCGCGCGCGTTCGGCTGGATGGCGAAGCCGATGACGTAGAGGTGTGTGTAGCTCTTCGCGTAGGCCTCGCGCGCCGCCTCGTAGACGAGCTTCTCACTCACCGCACCGTTCTCGGGACCGAAGACGATCGCGACAGCCTTGCCTTGAGCCTTCCACTTGTCGCTGCTCGGTTCTTCTACTGCGCCCTCACCCTGCCCTCTCCCAGAGGGCGAGGGTTCTGAGGCGGCTCGCGCGCCAGATTCTTTCCCCTCTCCCCCTGGGACTGTCGATAAACGCGAGGCAGACCCTTCGACAAGCTCAGGGTGAGCGGAATTCTTCTTTGAAATTGAATCCCCAACCGCTCGTGCTGAGCTTGTCGAAGCACTGTTTGCGAGAAAATCGACAGTCTCCCCTGGGAGAGGGTTAGGGTGAGGGCTCTTTGTCTCCCCATTCCCATTCACCACCACCGCCTCGGCCGACAGCGACAGCGTCTTCGCCGGCGGCCGTACGTTGCGCAGCGTCACCGTCTTCCCGCCACCGACATGCAGCACCGGCGACTTGCGCAGCACCTCGATCATACGATCGACGAACGAGCCGTACGATTCCGGCTCCCTCTCCCCAACGTCCGGGCGCAGTAGGCTCTGCGCCTCCGGGTGCTTGTAGCTCCCGGCGCGCTTGAACTTTGCCGTCGTCTTCGCCGTCACCCCACGTGGGCGCCGAGCCATCCGCAGCCTCCAGGGCGTGGAGCACAATGAATCGCCATGGAGGAATTAGACCAGAACGGCCCTGCCGCACAACTGCTGCACCGCGAACGACGGACCCGCGGGAGAAGATGGTTGGCGGAACCGGGGGCGTCACTTCAACCGCAGCGGCTCGTCGACCTCCTCTGCCTCCGACGTATCGCGGTGCACCTCTTCGCGGATGATGCGCTCGGTGGCGGCGCTGAGGTACGCGTTCAGCGCTCGGTGCAGCTCGCTGAACTCGGGCCACAGGGTCGTGTCGATGAATGACTTTGGCGCCTTCAGCATCACCGTCGTGCGACGCTGGCGCTTGTAGCGATATGGGTTCAGCTCATAGCGCCGGCACAAGGCGACGAAAAGGCGCCGCGCCCAGTGATCCGGAAACGTGAACTTGATTTCGAGAACCGTGTCCGCCTGCTGCGCTTGCTTGAGGCGCTGCAGAATGCGTCCCAGCGCCGTCTCTGCCGCTTGCCGCTCGCCATCGGTACCGGGCCGGGCAAACAGCGCTTCGATCTTCCGCAGCTTGGCCCGCAGCTCCGCCTCGTCCATGACCCAACCTCCACCGCAACCGAATAGACCAGGGCGCGGGCTGCCGGCAACCGTCAACTCGGCACTTTGCGGAACGACACTCCCTTGGCCTCGGGACCGAGGCCGATCACCAGGGCGCCGATCAGCAACAGGCTGGCCGCCAGCACACCCATCGACTGCGCGTAGGTGAAGTGCTCGCCGAGCACGGCTTCGATGTAGGTGATGCTCGACGCACACAAGACACCCAGTTGATACGCGAAGCCGGGGAAGAAACCGCGCAGCGGCGCGGGTGACAGCTCGTTCAGGTGCGCCGGGATGACGCCCCAGGCGCCCTGCACCATGAACTGCATGGTGAACGCGCCCACGACGATGAGCGGCGTGCTGGGCGCAAAGACCCACAGCGGCACGACCACCACACCGCACAGCGCCGCCGTCACCATCGCCCGCCGCCGGCCGCCGCGATCGGAGAAGAACCCGAACAGCAGCCCGCCGCAGATGGCGCCGATCATCGCAATCATCGTGATGCTCGCCGTCTCCTGCGGCGTGAAGCCACGCTGCTGCTGCAGGAAGGTCGGGTACAGGTCCTGCGTGCCGTGCGAGATGAAGTTCATCATCGCCATGAGCAGGACCAGGTACAGGAAGAGCCGCCAGTGCCGGACGATGGCCTGCCGGTAGGTCGCCCAGTCGGTCTTGTGCTCGTGCCAGGCCGCCGACTCCTTCACCCGCGCGCGCACGAACAACGACAGCAGCGCCGGCAAGCCGCCGATGAAGAACATCACCCGCCAGCCGTAGGACGGGAAGACCGCGAAGTAGACCATCGCCGCCAGCAGGTACCCGAGCGCGTAGCCCTCCTGCAGCACACCGGACAGTACTCCCCGCCACTTCGCCGGCACCGACTCCATCGCCAGCGACGCGCCGACGCCCCACTCGCCGCCCATACCGACGCCGAACAACAACCGCAGGATGAAGAAGGTCGTGTAGTTCGGTGCCAGGCCCCATAGCACCTCGATCACGGAGTAGAAGATGATGTCGAGCATCAGCGGCAGCCGCCGCCCGTAGCGGTCCGCCATGATCCCGAAGAGCAGCGCCCCAACTGGACGCATGGCCAGGCTGGCCGTCAACGTCAGCGCGATCTCCGGACGCGTCCGGCCGAAGTCCTTGGCGACGGCATCCAGCACCATCACCAACACGAAGAAGTCGAAGGCGTCCAGGGTCCAGCCGAGGAACCCGGCGAGCAAGGCGTTGCGCTGATCCCGCCGTTCCGCCGCCGTCGCCATCGCGGTCATCTGCGATGTTTCGCCGCGCGTGTCAAACAAGCTGTAAAGAACATGGGTTTGCATTGCTCTCTCCGGCAGTTGCCGCGCGCAGATCGCGGTGTCAGAATCCGCCCGCATGAAGCTCACGCCGATGCTCGAGCAGTACCTGCGGGTGAAGAGCGAGCACCCTGACGCACTGCTGTTCTTCCGGCTCGGCGATTTCTACGAGATGTTCTTCGAGGACGCCGAGCGCGCCGCACCCATCCTCGAGGTGGTGCTGACCACGCGCAGCAAGAAGGACGAGGTGCCCATCCCGATGTGCGGCGTCCCGTACCACTCGGTGCAACGCTACATCGCCGTGCTGCTGGCCGCCGGCTTGAAGGTCGCCGTCTGCGATCAGATGGAAGATCCGGCCGCCGCGAAGGGACTGGTTGACCGCGCCGTCGTGCGCGTCATCACCCCGGGCACGGTGACCGAAGAGGAATGCCTCGACCCCAAGACACCGAACTACCTGATCGCCGTGACCGGCGACGGGCCCGGGCTCTGCCTGGCGGCGGTCGATCTGTCCACCGGTGACCTGCGCATCGTCGCGCTCGCCGACCAACCGGCGCTCGCCGATGAGCTGGCGTGTCTGGCACCACGAGAAATCTTGCTCCCGGCCGACGCGACGGCACTGATTGCATGCGTCGGCGCTGCCGTACCCGACACGTTAGTAAACCGGCTGCCGGCCGAGCACTTCGCGCCGGAACCGGCGCGCGATTGGATGCGCAGCCGCGGCGCCGACCCCAGAGAGGCCATCGGGCTTTCCGCGGTCGCGGCGCTGCTGTGGTACCTGCAGCAGACGCATCGCGCCGGACTCGATCACCTGCGCTTGCCCGAGGTCCAGGGCAGCGGCGACCGCTTGCAGCTCGATCAGGCGACGCGCCGCAATCTCGAGCTGCTGTCGACGATGCGCGGCGAGCGGCGCGGCTCACTGCTGTGGGTGCTCGACCAGACGCTCACACCCATGGGCGGCCGCTTGCTGCGCGACTGGATACTGACGCCCTTGACCGACCTCGCCGCCATCGGCGAGCGGCTCGACGCCGTCGAGTACCTGCGCGAACACTACAGCTGGCGCCAAGGGATCGAAGCGGAGCTGCGCGGCATCGGTGATGTGGAGCGGCTCAACGGCCGCCTGGCTGCCGGACGCGTGACGCCGCGCGACGTCGCGGGACTGGCCGGGATGTTGGAACGCATCGGACGGTTGCACGGCAGCCTCGCCGACGTGGTGGTGGCCGGCCTGCGGCGCGCCGGCGCTGAGCTCGATGCGATGCCCGACGTCGCCGCGCGGATTGGCGCCATCCTCGCCGACGATCCGCCGCTCAGTGCCCACGGCGGCGGCGTGATCCGCGCGGGCTACGACGCCACCGTCGACGAGCTGCGCGGCCTGTCGCAGAGCGGCAAGCAGTTCATCACGCAGCTGGAAACCGCCGAGCGCGCCCGCACCGGCATCACGTCGCTGAAGGTGCGCTACAATCAGGTGTTCGGCTACTACATCGAGGTCACCAAGCCGAACCTGCACCTGGTGCCGGCCGACTACCGGCGCAAGCAAACGATGGTCAACGCCGAGCGCTTCATCACCCCGCAGCTCGAAGAGTACGAGGCGAAGATCGTCGGCGCCGAGGAACGCCTGCGGGCGCTGGAGGCCGAGCTGTTCATGCAGCTGGTGCAGGCGATCGCCGCCGAGCAGGCGCGCCTCAGCCGCACCGCCGCCGCAGTCGCCCGGCTGGACGTCTCGAGCGCGCTGGCCACGACGGCCGAGCGCCACCAGTACACACGGCCGCAGCTCAGCCGCGAGCGGCGTCTCTGCATCCGTGACGGCCGTCATCCGGTCGTCGAGGTCATGGCCGGCCGCAACGGCTTCGTTCCAAACGACTGCGTGCTCGATCCCGACGGTCCACAGATCCTCACCATCACCGGCCCGAACATGGCGGGCAAGTCGACCTATCTGCGGCAGGTGGCGCTCATCACGTTGATGGCGCAAATGGGCAGCTTCGTACCGGCGGCCTC
>CAZCGA010000045.1:0-1172 GCA_964498075.1 uncultured Binatia bacterium (SeqCode)
AGATCGGCGGCAACCCGAGCGTCTCGAAGGCGTGCGAGCTGACCAAGCTGATCCTGGCGAAGCCCGGGGTGAAGAAGATCGCCGTGATGATGAACGTCGTCTCCAACACCCGGGTCGACATCGTCGCGCGCGGCGTCATCAAAGGCGTGATCGAGTCGGGGTACGACCCGGCGGAGAAGATCGCCATCTTCCGCATCCCCGGCTCGTGGGAGACGGAGGGCTTCAAGATCCTCAAGCACTACGGCGTCGAGTACTGCGACCGCAGCGTGTCGATGTACGACGCCGCCGGGCGCGCCGTGGCGAAGATGAAATCCTCAGCTCCCTCTCCCCCCGGGAGAGGGTAGGGGTGAGGTTGCCATGTCCATCCTCATCACCAAGGACACCACCTTCATCATCCAGGGCATCACCGGGCGCGAGGCGGTGAGCATGAGCCGCGAGTGCCTCGACTATGGGTCGAAGATCGTCGGCGGGGTGACGCCGGGACGCGGCGGACGCGACGTCTACGGCATTCCGGTCTACGACACGGTCCGCGAGGTAACCGCAAAGACGCGGGTCGACGGCGCCGTCGTCGCGGTTCCTCCCGCCTTTGCGCGCGACGCCGTGTACGAAGCCCTCGAGGCCGGCATCAAGATCATCGTCGTGGTCACCGAGCGCATCCCGCGCTACGAGGTCGCGCAGATGGTCGAGCTGGCGCGGCTGCGCGGCGCGCGCATCATCGGACCGAACTGTCTCGGCGTGCTCTCGCCGGGCGAGGCGAAGATGGGTGGCCTCGGCGGCCGTGCGGAAGATGCGCGCAAGGCCTTCACCAAGGGGCCGATCGGCGTCATGTCGCGCTCCGGCGGCATGACCACGGAGATGTGCAACACGCTCACCGCCGCGGGCCTCGGCCAATCGACCGCGGTGTCTATCGGCGGCGACGCCGTCATCGGCTCGACCTACGCCGACCTGATGCCGCTCTACGAAGCCGATGCGGAGACCAAGGCCATCGTCATCTACTGCGAGCCCGGCGGCCGCATGGAAGCCGAGCTGGCCAACTACGTCGTCGAGAAGCAGTCGCGCCTGCCGATCGTCATCCTCACCGCCCGGGACGAGGAGATCGACCGCATCGCCGGGCTCGAGCTCGGCGCCGACGATTACGTGACGAAGCCGTTCTCACCGCGTGAGCTCGTCGC
>CAZCGA010000045.1:1182-9920 GCA_964498075.1 uncultured Binatia bacterium (SeqCode)
GGAGGCGGAGCTTGCCCGCTGGGCCCGGGAGAACAAGAGCCGCCTCCCGATCGTCGCGTTCATGGCCGGCCGCTTCATGGACGAGATGCCGGGCATGCGCTTCGGCCACGCCGGGACGATCGTCGAAGGCAAAGCGGACACGACCGCGGAGAAGATCAATCGCCTCGAAGGCGCCGGCATCTCCATCGCCGAGCGTATCGAGGACATTCCCGCGCTGGTGAAGAAGCGTCTCGAAATGGCAGCGTAGTGTGGGTTGAAGAACAGAATGAAACCGCCGATGAACGCCGATTCGATGAGAGAAGAGGGCCGACTATTTCATCGGCGTGTATCGGCGGTTGCTCTCGTTCTTCTCTGAGGGAATTTGATGGCACTGTTCATCGAAGTTGAAGTGGCGCCGGCTGCGGCTGGCAACGCCGAGGTCGTGAAGAAACTAGTAGAGGTGTGCCCGGTGAACATCTTCGCGCGGGCGGACGCCGGAGCGCTGCAGATCGTCGAGAAGAACCTCGACGAGTGCACGCTCTGCGAGCTGTGCCTGAGCGCCGCACCGCCGGGTACGGTACGGGTGAAGCGGCTCTACGGCGACAAGGAAATCCTTGAGCGCCGAGCGTGAGCGCAGCCCGAGCCGGCGGCCGTGGTGGACGCAAGATCCGTCACGTCTCGTCGGTCGTGGACATCCGGCCGGCGATTTTCTCGAGGCCTACGAGTGGACCGTCACCGCACGCCGCAAGGGCTTCCTGCGGATCAGCGCGCACGTGCCGCAGCACGTGAAGAACCCGCGCGGCCAGCTCTTCGGCGGCTTCACGCCGACCTACGTCGACTTGGTGGCGCTGCTCACCGTGCGGGCGGGTGACGAGCCGGGCGCGCGCCGTCATTGGCTGGCGACCACCAACATGCGCGTCGACTACTTCGAGCCGGTGCTCGGACCGCGTTTCGTCATCGTCAGCGAGCTGATCAAGTCGCGCGGCCGGCTGCGTTTCGTGGAGACCCGCTTCCTCGACGAGGTCGGCACGTTGCTGGTCTTCGCGGTGACCACCATGCGCGAGGTGGATCTGACGCGCAAACTGGGCGACGTCTAGCGTTTCGCACTTGGGTTCGCTTCCGGCTCCGTGCGCCCTTCCGTTCCGCGGTTGTCAGTTCTACGTGGAGAGCCTTTGGGCGATCATGTCGCGGAGCGGGCCGTGGAAAGACATGTCCGGCTTGCGCCGTGTCCACTCGCGGTGGTGAATCACGCGATTTGCCAGCCAGCCGTGGGCGCGGCAGAGTGCAGCACAGGCGCGGACGGTGGCGTCGATCACCGCGTCGGGGTATCGCTCCCCAAGGCCATCGTTCTCCACCTCGATGCCGTAGAAGAACGTGCTCCCGCCCATCGAATCCTGCAAGCCCCGGGCAACCGCATCAGCGGTGGGCGCCGTGTTGTTGCGCACCTCGTCGAGCACCTGCTTGGCTCCCTGGCCCGCGTGGTTGGCTCGCCGCGCGGCGATGACGTGAACCGTGCCGTTGCGGTCGACGTAGAGGTTGCAGAGCGGGCCGCTCAGGTCTTCGCGGCCCTGGATCACGATATTGAGGGACTGTGTCGGGCTTCCTTTCGCACCCGCGGTGTGGTGCAAGATCACTCCCTCCGGGGTGAACGGCTCTTTGCCACGCAGCTGCCAGTTGCCTTGTTCGACAACCTGGCACCCCTCAACAGTCAGGACCTGTGCGAGATTGGGCATGACCACCTCCGTTCGAGCTGCGACGCCTGCACGCCGCCTCCGAGATAGCCAAAGTGAACGAATGATTGCTTCGATTGCGGACGCCGGACGGTGGTCAGAATCCACCCCACCCAATGCTGCGTGCCCTGCGCGTCATATCCGACGAGTGCCTCGGTGTCTCCACCGGCGTGCATGACCGTGAAGCTACAGGCGGATGCGCACCAGAAGGCGAGAAAGGGGAATACCCTGCGTACGCATTCCCCAAACTGCACCATGCGGTTGCCATACGTCCGCCGATCGGTCTCTGCTGTGCCCATGCCTCTCGACTACAGCTGCACCACCGCCTTGACTACTTGGAGCCGACAGTCTGTCGTATTGCGGCAGCGCATAGTACACATGCGTCTCTCTGCGCAAGAGAAGAGAGAGCGAACCGTACTCATGGAGGAAACTTCACAAGACAGGTCCGAGAGAGTCGGGAGCTACACAATCCCCAAAGTCGCCGACGGCCGCCGTCCGCGAACCTCGGAGTCACTCCGGTTTCAACCACACCGCAGAATTGCTAAAGATGAGATGGCCTCGGCGGCGGAGCGCGAGGACCATCGGTGAAGGAGACAACTTCATGGCGGACAGCAGGGGTCGCGCTGATCTCGATGTCTGGCGGCAACTCGCCGGCAAGGAACGCAAGGGCGCCGACCCGGATGGGCTGGTCTGGCAAACGCCCGAAGGGATCGCGGTGAAGCCGCTGTATACCGCAGCGGATGTCGCCGATCTCGACTTCGCCGACACCATCCCCGGCGCCTTCCCCTTCCTGCGGGGCCCGCGCGTCACCATGTACGCCGGGCAGCCGTGGACGATCCGCCAGTACGCCGGCTTCTCGACGGCGGAAGAGTCCAATGCTTTCTACCGCGCCAACCTGGCCGCCGGGCAGATGGGGCTGTCCGTCGCCTTCGACCTGGCAACGCATCGCGGGTACGACAGCGACCATCCCCGCGTCGTCGGCGACGTCGGCAAGGCCGGTGTGGCCATCGACTCGGTCGAAGACATGAAGATCCTCTTCGACGGCGTGCCGCTCGACAAGCGGTCGGTGTCGATGACCATGAACGGCGCCGTGCTGCCGGTGCTCGCCAACTTCATCGTCGCCGGCGAGGAACAAGGCGTGCCGCGCGCCAAGCTCACCGGCACGATCCAGAACGACATCCTCAAGGAGTTCATGGTCCGCAACACCTACATCTACCCGCCCAAACCGTCGATGCGGATCGTCGCCGACATCATCGAGTACACCAGCAAGGAGATGCCGAAGTTCAACTCGATCTCGATCTCCGGCTACCACATGCAGGAAGCCGGGGCGACGTGCGACCTCGAGCTGGCGTTCACCATCGCCGACGGGCTCGAATACGTGCGTGCCGCGCTTTCCAAGGGTCTGGACATCGACGCCTTCGCCGGACGGCTCTCCTTCTTCTTCGCCATCGGCATGAGCTTCTATATGGAGGTGGCGAAGCTGCGCGCCGCCCGCCTGCTGTGGGCGACGCTGATGAAGAAGCACTTCAAGCCCAAGCAGCAGACCTCGCTGATGCTGCGCACACATTGCCAGACCTCTGGTGCGAGCCTCACCGAGCAAGACCCGTTCAACAACGTCATCCGCACCACGGTCGAAGCGATGGCCGCGGTGTTCGGCGGCACCCAGAGCCTGCACACCAACTCCTTCGATGAGGCGATCGCGTTGCCCACCGATGCGTCGGCACGCGTGGCGCGCAACACGCAGCTGATCCTGCAGCTGGAGACCGGCATCCCCAAGGTGATCGATCCGTGGGCCGGCTCGTACTTCATGGAGTCGCTGACGCACGCGCTGGCGCGCAAGGCGCTCGGCATCATCGAAGAGGTGGAGGCAATGGGCGGCATGACCAAGGCCATCGAGGCCGGCATGCCGAAGCTGCGCATCGAAGAGACTGCGGCGCGCCGGCAAGCCCGCATCGACCGCGGCGAGGACGTGATCGTCGGGGTCAACAAGTTCCAACTGTCCGAGGAGCCGGAGATCGACACTCGCGAGATCGACAACACCGCCGTGCGCGAGGCACAGGTGGCACGGCTCAAGAAGATCCGCGAGACGCGCGACGCGGCACAGGTACGCAACACGCTCGATGCCCTCACCCACGCCGCGGAAAGCGGACAGGGGAACCTGCTCGAGCTGGCCGTCGCCGCCGCGCGCGTTCGCGCCACCGTCGGCGAGATCTCCGACGCGCTCGAAAAAGTATGGGGCCGCTATCATGCGCAGATCCGCTCGATCACCGGGGTCTACGGCGGCCAGTACGCCGACGATCCGGAGTGGGCGTCGCTGCGCGCCAGCGTCGGGCGCTTCGCCACCGAGCATGGCCGGCGGCCGCGCTTGCTGGTCGCCAAGATCGGCCAGGACGGCCACGACCGCGGCGCCAAGGTAATCGCCACGGCGTTTGCCGACCTCGGCTTCGACGTCGACGTCGGCACGCTCTTCCAAACCCCCGAAGAAGTAGCGCGCCAGGCGGTCGAGAACGACGTGCATGTGGTGGGAGTGTCCACGCAGTCGGGCGGGCACAAGACGCTGGTGCCGCAGCTGATCAAGGAGCTGCGGCGGCTCGGTGCCGACGACATCGTCGTCACGGTCGGCGGCATCATTCCGTCGAAGGACTACGCCTTCCTGGAGAAGGCGGGGGTGAAGGCCATCTTCGGACCCGGCACGCAGATCCCGAAGGCGGCGCGGCGCGTACTGGCGCTGATCAGCGACACACACGAAAGCGCGGCGCACGCGGCGAGCGCGTAACGCCCCTCGAAGCCACACACGAACGATGAGTCGCGCCAGCGCTGCGGTTCCTGTCGAAACGCTGGCGCGCGACGTGCGCGTCGGCAACCGCCGAGCGCTGGCCAAGGCCATCACGCTGGTCGAGAGCACGCGCGCCGATCACCAGCAAGCCGCGCAGCGCTTGCTGGAGCTGTTGCTGCCGGACACCGGACACGCCGCGCGGGTCGGCATCAGCGGCGTACCCGGCGTGGGCAAGAGCACGTTCATCGAGGCGTTCGGTCTCTATCTCATCGGCCGAGGCAAACGGGTGGCGGTGCTCGCCGTGGACCCGTCCAGCGCGCGCTCGGGTGGCAGCATCCTCGGCGACAAGACGCGCATGCCGCGTCTCTCGGGCGCGCCGGAGGCGTTCATCCGGCCGAGCCCGGCCGGCGGCTCGCTCGGCGGCGTGGCGCGACGCACGCGCGAGGCGCTGCTGGTGTGCGAGGCGGCCGGGTATGACGTGGTGCTCGTGGAAACCGTGGGCGTCGGGCAGTCGGAGTACGCCGTCGCCTCGATGGTCGACTTCTTCCTGGTCCTCATGCTCGCCGGCGCCGGTGACGAGCTGCAAGGGATCAAGAAGGGGATCATCGAGCTGGCGGATGCACTGGCGATCAACAAGGCGGACGGCGACAACGTCGAGCACGCCTTGCAGGCGGCGGCGCAGTACCGCAGTGCGCTCAACCTCTTCCGGCACAGCAGCCCAACGTGGGACCCGCCGGTGGTCACGGTGAGCGCGCTGGAGTCGAAGGGCGTGGACAGGGTGTGGTCGATCATCGAAGACCACCGCGCGCGCTTGGGCGCATCGGGGGAGCGCGAGCAAAAGCGCGGCGCGCAACAGCAAGCCTGGCTGTGGGCCATGATCGAGGGCGGGCTGAAGCAGCACTTCCTGGCGCGCGATGACGTGCGGCGCCTGCTGCCGGAGATGGAAGCCGCCGTCGCCAGCTCCCGACTCACACCGACCGAAGCCGCGCGTCGCCTGCTCGCTCTGCTGGATGACGGTGGCGGCGGCGGTGTGCGCGCCGCCACGCCGTCACGTCGCGCCCGCACGGGATGAGACGCATGGATGCCGAGCAAGGAAGACGTCGACTCATCTGGCACGGCATCCTGCTGTTCTTGCTCGGTCTCGTGGAGGGCATGTTCGTACAATCGATGCGCAACCCGCGCATGGGTCTGTCGGCGCACGTCGGCGCGCTCATGAGCGGGATGTTCCTGGCCGTTCTCGGAGCCGTCTGGCCACAGGTCCGCCTCGAGGCGCGCGTCGCCGGCGCGACCTTCTGGCTGGCGCTCTACGGAATGTACGTCAGTGCCGCTGGGTTGGTCCTCGCAGCCGTCTTCGGGACCGGCCGGAGCACACCGATCGGCGGTGCCGGCTTTCACGCCGCCGCGTGGCAGGAGTTTGTGGCCGACTTTGCGCTAACCACGGGCGCGGTGGCGGCCCTGCTCTGCTGCGTCGGTGTGTTGCGCGGTCTGCGCCGCTAAGCCGGGATGTGCGTCGTCGTCACCTCGGCGAGCACCTTGCTGTCATCGCCGGTCACGACCGTGCGGATCACGGTCACGCGGCGTCCGCGCCGCACCACGCGCGCCTCGGCTGTGATCGTCCCACCTTGCTGGTTGCGCAGCATCACGGCGTGCAGATCGACGCCGACCATGAACTTCCCGTGATTCGGGCCGTCGGCGTTCGCCCGCCCGGCCATGCCGGTCGCCAGGTTGTCCGCCAGCGCGATGATGACACCACCGTGAATCGCGCCGGTCGGGTTGGTGTGCTGGGGCTGAATCACCAGCCGCTGCACGGCGCGCTCGTCCTCGATCTGGATCAGCTCGAAGCCGAGGTATTCGCCGAAGGGGCTGTCACGTCTGCGTTGAACATCCGCCACCGGATCACCTCACGTTTCGCGCAGCCTACCAGGATCGCGGGCCGCCGGAAAACCGACCAACCGACAGGACGGACACCTCTCCGCGCTGGCGGTGCGCGGCGTAATTTGCCATCTACACGGTGTGGCGAGCTTCCCCACTTGGGTCTGGAACATTCCTGAGCACTTCAACATCGGTGTTGCCTGCACCGACGCGCACCTCGACACAACGCCGGCGACGCGTCCTGCGGTCATCGTCGACGACGACCGCAGCGGCGTGCGGCAGATGACCTTCGCGGAGCTGGCGGAGCGGACCAGCCGCTTCGGCGAACTGTTGCGGGACATCGGGGTTGCCGCCGGCGACCGCGTCCTCATCCGCTTACCGAACTGCATCGAGTATCCAACGGTCTTCCTCGGCGCCATGAAGCGCGGCGCCGTCCCGGTCCCGAGCTCCATCCTGCTCACCGCCGAAGAGGTGATGTACCTCGCGCGGGACTCCGGCGCGCGCGCCGTAGTGACGGACCGCGCCAGTTGGAGCGCCATGCGCGAGACGATCGAGCGCCTGGATCACGTCACCCACGTGCTGCTGACCGGCGCCGGAGATACCCAGCCATCAAACCGTTTCACGCTTCTGGACCTCGAGACCGCGCTCCTTGGGATCAGCCGCTGCAGCGATCCGCATCCGACGCGCGCTGATGATCCTGCGTACCTGGTGTACACGTCGGGCACGACGGGGTACCCCAAGGGTGTGTTGCACGCCCACCGCGCGCTGCTGGGCCGGCAACCGTCATCGACCTACTGGTTCGACTTCCGTCCCGAAGGCGACCGCGTCCTGCACTCGGGCAAGTTCAACTGGACCTACGTGCTCGGCACCGGGCTCATGGACCCGCTCTACCGCGGCCACACGGCGATCCTCCACGAAGGCGGGAATGACGCCGGCATCTGGCCCGCGCTCATCGCCAAGCACGCGGCGACGATCTTCATCGGCGTGCCGACGCTGTACCGCCACATCATCCAAAAGACGCATTTCGGGCGGGCCGACGTCCCGACACTGCATCACTGTATGAGCGCCGGCGAGCATCTCTCCGACGAGCTGCTGGCGGCCTGGCGCGAGCGCTTCGGCCTCGACGTCTACGAGGGGCTCGGGATGACCGAGTGCTCGTACTATCTCTGCCAGACCACAGCGCGGCCGATCCGACCCGGTTCGGCGGGATTCGCGCAGCCGGGGCACGAGGTGCGGCTGCTGGATCCCGAAACGCTGCACGAAGTCGGACGCGGCGAAGAAGGGATGTTGTGCATCCCGCGCGGCGACCCGGCCCTCATGCTGCGCTACTGGAACCAACCAGAGGAAACCGCGGCCCGCTTTCGCGGCGATTGGTTCATGACCGGCGATTACGCGCGCCAGGACGAAGACGGCTATCTCTGGTTTCTCGGCCGCAAGGACGATCTCATCAACAGCTTCGGCTATCGGGTTTCCCCGCACGAGATCGATCGGGTACTCAAGGAGCACCCGGACGTTGCGGACGCAGCAGCCGTCGGCGAAGAGGTCTCTCCGGACAAGGTGCTGGTGGTCGCCTACGTCATTCTGCGTCCGGGGAGTCCAACCGACGCTGACGATCTCGTCGAGTACACCCGCCAGCGGCTCGCATCGTACAAGGCGCCGAAGACTGTATACGTCGTCGAGGAGTTGCCGCGGACCCGGAACGGGAAGATTCTGCGCCGCGCGCTCAGTCCCGCCCGTGCACGCGCGCGGTCACGGTGACGAGCGGCGCGCGGCGCCCGCAGCTCGTCTCAGTGGTCGTCGTCGTGACACACCGGCGAGCGTGCGGCCGCGGCGTCGATGCGGGCCTTCTGTGCCCCGGTGAGGTCTCCTCGTTGCAGCAGAATCTGCGTTGCCGCGAGCACGCAGCGCTCGTACTGATTGTGCCTCCGGTACCGCGCCTGTACTTCCTCCGGGCACGTCGGACAGCGCTGCTCGACAAACGCCAGGGCATCGCACGGCACATCGTCGACGCTGCCGAGGTCCGGCTGGCATCCTCGCATCCTACACTTGCCCGCTTTGCAAGTGCCCGTGAGGCAACCTGCGGCGCACGGCGCCGTGTTGTCGACCCCACAGCGGCCGGTGCGCGGATCGCATACGTCGTCGGTACATACGTTGCCGTCGTTTGGACAGGTGACGGGTGTACCGGACTGGCAGCGTCCGCCGCTGCAGCGGTCACCGCTGGTGCACCGGTTGCCGTCGTCGCACGCCGCCGTGTTGTTCACCCCGCAGCGGCCGGTGCGCGGATCGCAGACGTCGTCGGTGCACACGTTGCCGTCGTCGGGACAGGTGACCGGCGGACCCGGCTGGCAGCTGCCACCGCTGCAGTGGTCGCCGCTCGTGCA
>CAZCGA010000045.1:10020-12800 GCA_964498075.1 uncultured Binatia bacterium (SeqCode)
CCCGTTGCCGTCGTCACAGGGCGCGCTGTTGTTCACGCCACAGACGCCGGTGTGCGGATCGCAGATATCGTTGGTGCACGCGTTGCCGTCGTCGGGACAGGTGACCGGCGGGCCCGGCTGGCAGCTGCCACCGCTGCAGTGGTCGCCGCTCGTGCACCCGTTGCCGTCGTCACAGGGCGCGCTGTTGTTCACGCCACAGACGCCGGTGTGCAGATCGCAGACGTCGTCCGTGCATGCGTTGCCGTCGTCAGGGCAGGTGACGGGCGTACCGGGCTGGCAGCTGCCGCCGCTGCAGTGATCGTCACTCGTGCACGCGTTGCCGTCGTCACAGGGCGCGCTGTTGTTGGTGTGCGTGCAGCCCGTCGCCGGATCGCACGAGTCGTCGGTGCACGGATTGTGGTCATCGCAATCGGTGTTGCCATCGGCGGCGCAGTGGTTGTTGCCGTCACAGTGATCCGTTGTGCAGAGGTTGCTGTCGGCTTCACAGGTCTTGGTGGCCGGCTCGAACGTGCAGTGCGACGAGCAGCAGGACCCGGGGGGGTCGCACTCTTCGCACGATTGTACGATGCCGTCACCGCACACGGCGCCCGAACCGCCGATGCCCTGGAAGGCGAAGATGAAGGTGTTGGGAACACCGAGATCCGCTCCGCCCGGGGAGCTCGGCTGGCCGAGAGAGAAGGCCTCGCCGCTCGCTTGGCAGATCGCGGTCAAGGCATCGACCTCGGTGCCTGTCGCACCATACAGCGTTACGAATGTCTTTGACGCATTGGGTGCCAGCATCCCGAAGTTGAAATCGAAAAGGGCGCCCAGGTCCGCCGGGCCCATATCCGTGACCGGGCCGGGGTGGAAGGAGCCGAAGCTGAACGGATTGGCGCTATTGAATCCGTTGGTGTCTGTGCGGAGCAGCGCCGTGGACGTCCCGTTGTCGATCGTCACGAACTCGATGGAGGGCGTGGGATAGATGTCCCAGTCGATGACCCGGCGGTAGAGCAGCTGCACCGGGTTGGGGCTGATGTTGGTGATGGTCACCATCACCTCGTACAGGTTGGGTGTGGCAGGAGAGGGATGGTAGTCGTGCGTGACCAGGAAGGTGCTCCCGACTTGAACGGTCGAAGCCGCGGTGGACGGGGTCGCCGTAAAGCTGACGAAGTGGAGGTTGACCACACCGTCGACACTCCGGTCGGCGTAGCCGCTCGCGCCGGAGATGCCGTCGGCCACTCCCCACCCTTCGCACTGACATCCCGGTTCGGTCGACGCGCCACCGGTGGGACCGTAGCGCAGACCCATGAAGCCGATGCCGAGGGGATCATTGCTGAACGGAACGTTGAGGTGCCCTTCGCAATTGACGCCGAGCTGCACTGTGCCGTTGGTGATGATGGCGCCGTTGGTACAGGGGTCGCACGCGTCTCCGAGACCGTCCTGATCGCCGTCGGCCTGGTCGGGGTTGGCGACCGCGGGACAGTTGTCGCAGACATCGCCGATCCCATCGCCGTCGCTGTCCGCTTGGTTCGCATTGGGCGTGAAGGGACAGTTGCCGCACTCATTCGCGCAGAACGTCGGGTTGCCGCAGAATCCGTCGCCGTCGAAATCAAAGAAGCTCGGATCGCGCGGGCAAGCATCGCAGGCGTCTCCAGTGACGTCGCCGTCGTAGTCCGCCTGGTCCCGATTTGCCACCGTGGGACAGTTGTCGCACACCTCACCGATCCCATCGCCGTCGCTGTCGTCCTGATTCGGGTTGGGGGTCGAGCGACAATTGTCCACGCTGTTGCAAATGTTGTCGCCGTCGTCGTCATCAAAGGGAAGGCACAGGGCACACACGTCGCCGACGCCGTTGCTATCGATGTCCGCTTGATCGGTATTGGGAGTATCCGGACAGTTGTCACAGGCGTCGCCAATGCCGTCCGCGTCGCGGTCGGCCTGGTCCGGATTGAATGTGAATGGGCAGTTGTCGCATCCGTTCTCGCAGAAGGTCGGGTTGCCGCAGAGCCCGTCGGCGTCGAAGTCGAAGCGGCTCCCATCGAGCGGACACACGTCGCAAGCGTCGCCGACGCCGTCACCGTCGCCATCGGCCTGGTCTGAGTTGATCGTGAAGCGGCAGTTGTCGACGGCGTTGCAGATGCCGTCGCCATCGTCATCGTCGGCAGGATCACAGCCCGCGGCCTGTGCCGACGAAACCAGGGAATCACGCGTTCTCCCGATGTCGAGCTTCACCGCCCCGAGGACGGCGAGACCGGCAACCAACAAGAATACGATGACGGCCAAAAGCGAAATGCCACCAACGCACCGTGACGGCTTCATGAGAACCCCCTTCAACTGCGATGGATCAATTGTCCAAACTACCTGCGAAAACGAGCAAGAACTGTGCTCGTGGGGGGATCCGGCCCGTCAGCAATGCGCGACGCGGTACGGCCAGTCGCCCGGCACATACTTGTCGTCGACCAACTGGAAGTGCAGGAGACTCTCCCTGCCCTGGCTCCCGGCGCTCGATACTCGGGTCAGCCCAGCCTTCTCCAAGACCCGCACCGAGGCACGGTTCGGGACATCGGTAGCGGCCACGAGGCGGCCAACTTTGAGCTCTTCAAAGGCGTAGCGCACAACCGCCCGCACGGCCTCCGTCGCAATGCCGTGGCTCCAGAGCCCGGGCGCAAAGCCGTAGAGAAGCTCGACCGCGCCCGGGGCTGGGGTTGGGCGAAAGCCGCAGAAGCCGATCAGCGGGGCGGCGTGGCGTTGTCGTACCGCCCAAAACCCGACACCCGACTCCTCAGCAGAAGCCAGGCTAT
>CAZCGA010000045.1:12810-22144 GCA_964498075.1 uncultured Binatia bacterium (SeqCode)
AGGGCCTCCCCATCCCAAAGGTACCGCCGCACCTCCGGATCGGTCCACAACCGCCAGAGATCGTCGAGGTCCGCCATCGTGCAACCGCGCAGCTCGAGGCGCGCCGTCCAGATCGTTCGCAAGCGCGTCATCGCTGGGCAGCCGCCGTGGCGCTCAGCCCTTCAGCCGATGCTCCAGCGCGTCGTTCTCCTGCGAGATCTCCTTCGGAAGGCGGTCGCCGAACTGGCTGAAGAACTGCCGGTGCGCGGTGACGGCTTCGAGCCAACCAGCACGATCGACCGCCAGCAGTTCCTTGAGGACAGTTGGCGGCACGTTGAGACCGGTTACGTCGACATCCGCCGCCCGTGGCACGAAGCCGATCGGCGTCTCATCCGCTCCGACCTCGCCGTGCAAGCGTCCGATCACCCAGCGCAACGCCCGCAAGTTCTCGCCGAATCCCGGCCAGAGATACTCACCCTGCGCGCCCGTGCGGAACCAGTTCACCCGGAAGATCTGCGGCGGCTGCTTGAGGCGCCCGCCCATGCGCAGCCAGTGGCCGAAGTAATCGCCCATGTTGTAGCCACAGAACGGGAGCATCGCCATGGGATCCCGGCGCACGACGCCGACCGCGCCGGTCGCTGCTGCCGTGGTCTCAGACGTCATGGTGGCACCGAGGAACACGCCGTGCTGCCAGTTGAAGGATTGGTACACGAGCGGAAGCAGTTGCCCACGGCGGCCGCCGAACAGGATCGCAGAGATCGGCACACCCTCGGGGCTCTCCCACTGGGGTGAGATCGAGGGACACTGGCGCGCCGGCGTCGTAAAGCGGGAGTTCGGATGCGCGGCCTTGGTGCCGCTGTTCGGTGTCCACGGCTTGCCCTGCCAATCGAGGGCTTCGGCCGGCGGGCCACCGTCCAACCCCTCCCAATACGGAGTGCCCTGCATCGTAAGAGCAACGTTGGTGAAGATGGAGTTCCGGGAGAGCGTGGCCATGACGTTCGGGTTCGTCTTCAGGTTGGTCCCCGGCGCGACGCCGAAGAACCCGGCTTCCGGATTGATCGCCCGCAATCGGCCCTTCTGATCCACATTCATCCAAGCAATGTCATCGCCGACCGTCCACACTCTGTAACCCTTCTGGCTCGCGGGCGGCACGAGCATCGCCAGGTTGGTCTTGCCGCAGGCGCTCGGGAACGCGGCGGCGATGTACGTCGTGCGGCCACTGGGCTCCTCGACGCCCAGGATCAGCATATGCTCGGCCAACCAGCCCTCGTGCCGGGCCATGTGGCTGCCGATACGCAGCGCGAAGCACTTCTTGCCGAGCAACGCATTGCCGCCGTAGCCGGAGCCCACCGACCAGATGAGTCGCTCTTCGGGGAAATGCATGATGAAACGACGCTCAGGGCTCAGGTCACCGAGCGAGTGCAGGCCTCTGACGTACTTGTCCGATGCACCGAGTCGGTCGAGAGCGGGCGTGCCCATGCGCGTCATGATCCGCATGCTGACCGCCACGTAGGGGCTGTCAGTGATCTCCACGCCGATCTGACTATAGGGGGACGCCACCGGTCCCATGATGTAGGGAACCACGTACATCGTCCGGTCTCTCATCGAGCCCTTGAACAGCGCCCCCACCTTCTCCTTGGCTTCCGCCGGTGGCATCCAGTTGTTGTTGGGTCCGGAGTCCTCCTTGCGCGCGGTGCAGACGAACGTGAGGTGCTCTGTGCGAGCGACATCACTCGGATCGCTGCGATGCAGATAGCAGTCCGGGTACACCTGCTGATTCAGCTCGATGAGCGTCCCGCTGGCAAGCATCTCTCCGATCAGGCGCCGGTACTCCGTCTCCGAGCCGTCGCACCAGAGTATGTTCTTGGGGCGCGTGTGCTGGGCAACTTCGTCGACCCATTGTTCAAGCGGCGTTGGCATTCCGTATCCCTCTCTTCTCCGTGTGAATGTCGGTGCTAGGAGACCGGCGCGCCGGCAACGCAACGATTGACCAACGTGCCGACGTGCTCGATGGTGGTGACGATCTCGTCCCCTTCCTTGAGGTAGCGACGCGGGTCGCGGGTCGATCCGACCCCGCTCGGCGTGCCTGTGAAGATCAGGTCGCCCGCCTCGAGCGTGCACATGCTGGACAGGAACGCCACCTGCTCGGGCACGGAGAAGATCATATCGCTCGTCCGTGACGCCTGCATGCGCTCGCCGGATACGTCGCAGGACAAGGCCAGATCGTTTGGATTCGGAAAGGCGTCGATCGAGACGAGCGCCGGACCGAGCGGACCGAACGTGTCGATCGACTTCCCCATGGAGAACTGCGGCGGCCGGTCGGTGAACTGGATGCGCCGATCGGAGATGTCCTGGCCGACGCAGTAGCCGGCGACGTAGTCGAGGGCGCGTTGCTCCGCGATGTGACGGCCGCGCCGCCCGATGACCACAACCAACTCGACCTCCCAGTCGACGAACCCCGAGGACAGCACCACATCGGCGCGCGGGCCGACGAGGCAGTTTGGGAACTTGGTGAACACCACCGGCGAGGTCGGGATCTCCATGCCGGCTTCCTTGGCGTGCTCGCGGTAGTTCATGCCGATGGCAAAGACCTTCGCCGGCCGTGGCACGGGCGGCCCGAGCTCGCTCTCGTTCAGCACCTCCTGCGCAGCGGCGGCACTCAGCCCGCGCGCCCACTCCTTGAAGCGGTCCCAATCCCGAATCGCCGCCATAGGATCTGCGGAGAATCGTGCATTGGACGTCCGTTCGACGTCGGCGAACCGACCATCGATCATTACACCTGCCCGACCGTCGACGTTTACGAGCCGCACGCTCCGCCTCACAGTCCGTATGCCTTGGCGAGCTCCGGGTCTTTCGACGCCAAGAGCTTGGCCAGGTTGACCATCACCTTGCACTGCTTCCACGTCGCGTCGTCCTGCATCTTCCCATCGAGCATGAGCACGCCGCGGCCATCGGGCATCGCCTCGAGCACGCGCTTGGCGAACAGGACCTCGTCCACCGGCGGGCTGAACACGCCCTTGGCGATGGCGACCTGACTGGGATGCAGCGACCAGGCCCCGACGCAGCCGAGCAGGAACGCCGCCCGGAACTGATCCTCACAGCCGAGCGGATCGGAGATGTCGCCGAACGGACCGTAGAAGGGCAGCGCCCCGGTTGCGGTGCAGGCGTCGACCATACGTGCGATCGAGTAGTGCCAAGGATCCTGCTGCGCAGTGATCCGCGGCGCCTCGGGGTTTTTCGGGTCCGGATCGGTCCGCACCAAGTACGCCGGATGGCCGCCACCCACGCGGGTCGTCTTCATGCGTCGCGAGGCGGCGAGATCGGCCGGGCCGAAGCTGAGGCCTTGGATCCGCGGGCTGGCGGCGCAGATCTCTTCGACGTTGTTGACGCCCAGTGCCGTCTCCAGCACGCAATGCACGAGAATCGCCCGCTGGATCTTGTGCCGGGCTTCGAGCTGCGCCAACAAGCGGTCGACGAAGTGGATGTCCCACGGCCCTTCGACCTTGGGGATCATGACGACTTCCAGCTGGTTGCCGATCTCGCCGACCAACCGCATCACGTCGTCGAGGAACCAGGGGCTGTCCAGGCTGTTCACCCGCGTCCACAGCGGTGTGTTACCCAGGTCGACTTCCCGGCCGACCTTGACCAGACCTTCGCGCGCGTCGATCTTCTTGTCTCCGGGAATGGCATCCTCGAGATTGCCCAGCAGGATGTCGGTGGTGCGCGCCAGCTCCGGGAGCTTGGCCGCCATTTTCGGGTTGCTGGGATCGAAGAAGTGAATCACGCGTGAGGGCTTGACCGGGATCTCCAGCGCCGGGGTCGGGGCACCAATGGCGAGGGGCTTTCCGAAGTCTCGCGGGTTGCGCATCGGCTCTCCTTTAGACGGTAGCGGTGTCCTCCTTCACTAAACATGGTCGCCGCAAACAGGCAAACCGACGGGCCGGCCCGGGAGATGAAAACGGCAAGCGGCAGTCGTAAGAGAAAATGATGTTCATGTCGACGCCTCCGGAGAACACGGATGGCCGCACAGATTGACATCCCGGCCGCTCCGGGCAAACCTGGCCGGGTCCGCACAAACCGAGTGCCAAGGGGGTGCAGAGAAGGAGCCATGTCAGAGCCGCTCGCTGGTAAGGTCGCGCTGGTCACCGGCGCCGCGCGGGGCATCGGCAACGCCATCGCCCGCAAGCTGGCGGCGGCGGGGTGCGACGTCGCGGTCAACTACTACAGCAGCCACGACCAAGCCGAGGCGTTGTGCGCGGATATCCGGGCGGCGGGACGGCGTGCCTGTGCGATTCAGGCGAGCGTCGCCAACCCCGAGAGCGTGGGCGAGCTCTTCTCGGCCTTTCGCGAGCACTTCCCCCGCCTCGACATCCTCATCAGTAACGCCGCGAGCGGCGTCCTCCGGCCGGTGTTGGAGATGTCGCTCAAGCATTGGCGTTGGTGTCTGGAGACCAACGCCCTGGCGCTGCCTCTCCTCGCCCAGCACGCGGTGCAGCTGATGCCGGCCGGGGGTCGCATCATTGCCCTCACGAGCCTGGGCGCACAGCGTGCCATTCCCAGCTATGGCTTCGTCGGTGCGTCAAAGGCGGCCTTGGAATCGCTGGTCCGCACGCTGGCGCTCGAGCTGGGACCGCGCGGCATTCGGGTCAACGCCGTGAGCGCCGGCGTCGTCGACACCGACGCGCTACGCGCGTTCGCAGATCACGATGCCCTGCTGGAGGCTTTCGCAGCGCGCGCGCCACTCGCTCCGCGTCTCAGCCCGGAAGCCGTCGCCGGCGCGGTGTATCTGCTGTGTCTCCCTGAGGCCGACATGATCACCGGTCAGGCGCTGGTGGTCGACGGCGGCTTTTCGATCGTCGGCTGATGGTGGACTTCCTCGCATCTGCATCCGGACTGACCGGCAAGACCGTGATCGTCACCGGTGGCAGCCGCGGAATCGGGCGCGCCATCGTCGAGCTGCTCTGTGTCGCCGGCGCGCACGTCACGTTCTTCTACCGCGAGCGCACCGATGCCGCCGATGAGGTGGTCGCTGCGCAGCGCGCAGCCGGGCGTAGCGTCCATGCGGAGCAGGTCGATATCGCTGACGCGGCCGCATGCGACGCAGCCGTCGAGCGTGCGGCCGATCGCAACGGGCGCATCGACGTGCTGGTCAACAACGCCGGCATCATTCGCGACAACATCCTTGGTTTGCTGACCGATGACGACATCCGCAGCGTTCTTGCCACCAACGTGGGCGGCCTGTTCAACGTCACCCGCGCCGTGGTGCCTTTCATGATCAGTCAGCGGGCCGGCGTCATCGTCAACATCAGCTCCGTGGCCGCGGAGAAAGGCGGTCGCGGCCAGACGAACTACGCCGCCAGCAAGGGCGCCGTCGAGGCCTTCACGCGCGCGCTGGCCGTGGAGCTGGCGCCACGCGGTATCCGCGTCAACGCGGTGGCTCCGGGAGTCATCGGCACTGAGATGTCCCACGATGTTCTGGAGCGCGCCGGCGACGCCGTCGCGGCGCGCATCCTCCTGCGTCGGCCCGGCACTCCTGAGGACGTTGCATACGCCACCTGGTTCCTCGCCTCGCCCTACGCCGCCTACATCACCGGCGAGGTGCTGCATGTGGACGGCGGATTCAAGATGGGGTAGTCAGCAGATATGACCACCGAGATCACCCGAGACGACGTCCAAGCCGTTTTCCCGCGAGTCGCTGAGATCATGGCCGACGCACTCGGCTGCGAGGCCGGGCTGTTGGAGCTCGACCTGCCCTTGATCGAGGGACTGGACGCCGAGTCGATCGATTTCCTCGACGTCATCTTCCGGCTTGAACGCGCCTTCAAGATCAAGATCCCGCGCGGCAAGGTTCTCGACGACGCCCGCGGCGAGCTGTCGGAGGCGGAGTTCGAGCACAAAGGCTGTCTGACGGAGGCGGGACTGGCCCGTCTGCGCAGCTATCTGGTGGAGGTTCCGCCGGAACGATTCCGCGCCCCGATGAAGGTTGCCGACGTGCCGCTCCTGTTCACGGTGGAGACGTTTTGTAGAGCCGTCATCCGAGCGCAGCGGACAGAGGCATCCGGCAGCTGAAGGCGTCATCCATTGAGCGCGCGCTTCAGCGCATACTCGTTCGTCGACCGGATCAGCGCTCTGGTGCCCGGCCGCTCGGCGCGCGGCCACTTCGCGATTCCGCGCGACCTCGAAGCCTTCTCGCCGTGTCTGGTGGCTGAAGCCATCGGGCAGCTCGCCGCCTGGGCAGCCATGGAGTGGATGGACTTTCAACGCCGCCCGCTGGCGGCGCTCGCGGGCGAGGTGCGCTTCATCACCGGCGCGGCTCCCGGCGACCTCCTGGACCTCGAGGTGGAGATCGACAGCCTGGACACCACCGCGGTCACCTATCGTGGCGCCGCCGCGGTTGCCGGCGTGCCGCGCGTTAAGCTGGCCGACTGTCTCGGCGCAATGCAGGCCATGGACGACTTCGACGACCCGGATGCCGCGCGACGCCATTTTGCTTTGCTGCGGGGCGCGGGCGCCGTGGTCGGGCGTTTTCGCCCGATCGACCCGCTTGCCACCAGCGTGCGCTCGATCGAGGTCGGGCATCGGCTCAACGCCGCGCTCACCGCTCCCGCGGCGGCGCCGTTCTTCGAAGACCACTTCCCCCGCAAGCCGGTCTTGCCCGCCACGTTGCTCGTCGACACCCAGGTTCGTCTGGCGCTGCAGATCTTCGAGCCCGGCGGCCGCTCGCTGCGGCCGACGGCGCTGCGCAACCTCAAGCAGCGTGCCTTCATCCTGCCCGGGCAGAGCATCGATCTCGACGCCGAAGTTCGATCGGAAGCCGACCGCTTCATCACCGTCGCTCTCACGGCAACCGGTGCCGGCAGGCGCGTGGCAACGGCGCGCCTCGAGATGGAGCGCGCCTCATGAAGCCGTCGGCCGCACGCCGCCGCGTCGCCATTACCGGCCTCGGCCTGGTCACACCGTTGGGAACGGACGCCCACGGCACGTGGAAGGGCCTGCTGGACGGCCGCTTCGGTGTCACGCCGATCGGCAGCTTCGATGCGAGCGGCTTTCCGGTTCGCATCGCGGCAGAGGTGAAGGGGTTTGACGTCGGCGCCGTCATCGACGACCGCAAATTGCTGAAGTTCGCCACGCGCCACGTCGGCTTCGCACTGGCCGCGGCGCAGGAAGCCGTGCGGGACGCCGGCGTCCAGCCGACCGTGGACACCGCCGCGCGTTGGGGCTGCGTCGCCGGCAGCGGCATGATGGGCGTCGAGTTCGACCGCCTCGCCGCCTTCCAGCAGGGGTGTGCGCCCACGGGTGAGCTCTCCGCCGAGAGCGTGTTTACCGACACCGAGGCCGGCGATCCGATCGCCTTCTGCCGCAGCCAGACGAACGCCGGCCTGGCGCTTCTCCTGCAACGGTTCGGCATCACCGGCTACGCGAGCGCGCTGAACACGGCCTGCGCCTCGGGTGCACAAGCCGTCGGGCTCGGCTTGAAGCTGATCCGCCGCGGCACCGCCGACTACGTGCTGGCCGGTGGCTTCGACTCGATGGTCAACCCGGTCGGTTTGGCGGCCTTCTCCCTGCTCGGCGCCCTGTCGCCGGACAACGACGCGCCCGAGCGCGCGAGCCGCCCGTTCGATGCAACCCGCAACGGCTTCGTGCTCGGCGAGGGGGCCGGCTTCCTCGTCTTGGAGGAATGGACGCACGCGCGACGGCGCGGCGCCCGCATCTACGCGGAGCTGGCCGGAGACGGCAACGCCCTGAGCTGCTACCGCATCACCGACTCGCACCCCTCAGGAGACGGACCCATTCAGGCCATGCGCCACGCGCTCGCCGATGCGCGGATCGCCCCATCCGCGGTCGACTACCTCAACGCACACGGCACCTCGACGCGGATGAACGATGCCGCCGAGTGCGCCGCCGTCCGCGCGGTGTTCGGCGCCGATGCCGATCGCGTCGCGGTCAGCTCGACGAAGGGCATGATGGGGCACCTCATCGCCGCAGCGGGCGCGGTCGAGGCTGCGGTGTGCGCGCTGGCGATCCATCATCAGATTGCGCCGGCAAACGCCACTCTGACGGAACCGGATCCGGACTGTGCCCTCGACTTCATCGTCGGCGCGCCGCGGCGGCGGTCGCTGCAGGTGGCGATGTCGAACTCATTCGGCTTCGGCGGCTCGAACAACTCGCTGATTCTGCGTCACCCGGACGCAGCCTCCTGAGGAAGCCTATGGGAAGCCCGCCGCGCGTCCTGATCACCGGATCCGGCGCCGTCTGTGCCGCCGGTGACGCGCCCAATCGCATCTGGGACGCAGTGTGTAGCGGACGCACGGCCGTCGGCCCCATCCGTCAGTGGGACACCAACGGATGGCCACGATCCCTCGCCGGTGAAGTTGCCGACTTCAATGCACGGGCGCTGGTGCCTGATCGCAAAGTGCATAAGCTGCTCCGGCGCACCGATTTCTTTGGGGTCTACGCCGCCGAGCGCGCCATCGAAGCGGCCGCTCTGCAGGCACATCGCGCCGCTCTGGACGAGGAGGAGGCGCAGCGCTTCGACGATCGCACCGGGATCTACGTCGGCTCGGGAGGCAGCGCGTACCAGAACCAGTACGACTTCCTCCCGTTGCTGCACGCGAGCGCCGGGAACCTCCAGCGTTTCGGCCATGACTGCGAGGGCACGGTCGATCCGCTGTGGTTGCTAAGGACGCTGCCGAACAACGTCCTCTGCCATCTCGGCATCCGCCACGGATTCAAGGGACCGAACCTGTGCATCACCAATCATGGGGTCAGTGGCGCGCTGGCGATCGTCGAGGCCATGGCGGCGCTGCGCGCGGGCGAAGCGGACCGCGCCGTTGCCGTCGGCCACGACGCACCGATCGAGCCGCAGGTCCTCCGCTACTTCCACGCCCTGGACCTCCTTGCCGTTGATGCGCTCCGCCCCTTCGACGCCGGCCGCAGCGGCACCGTGATCGGCGAAGGTGCGGCCGCCGTGGTGGTGGAAACTGAGGCGTCGGCGACGGCGCGGGCTGCCGTCGTGCTCGGCGAAGTGCTCGGCGCGGGTTGTGCCGGCGACGCCCGCGGCGTCCTCGCGATCCGGCCAGACGGCGAGGGACTCGTGCATGCGATCACTCGCGCGCTCGAGGATGGCGGCATCACCGCGGCGGATGTCGGCATGATCGTCGCCCACGGCAATGGCACGCAGGACTCCGATGCCTCGGAGGCGTCCGCCATCCGCCGCGTCTTCGGCCGCACGCCGCCGCCGGTCACCGCACTCAAGTGGGCCTTCGGACATCTCATGGCCGCCGCGGGGACACTCGAAGCGGTGGTCGCGCTGGATGCCCTGCGCCATGGCGTCGTGCCGGGTGTCGCAACGCTG
>CAZCGA010000045.1:22154-42726 GCA_964498075.1 uncultured Binatia bacterium (SeqCode)
TCGACGCCGCGTGTGCAGAGCTGCCGATTTCGGCCGCGCCGCAACCAGTCCGCAGCGACATCGGGCTGGTGCTCAGTCGCGGCTTCGCGGGCATGAACGTCGCGCTCGTGCTGCGCGCTGCCGCGGCCGGAGGTGGGCGTTGAGCCCTGAGGCGCGCGCACACAGCCGCTGCGGGATCGACATCGTCGACGTGGCGCGCATCGAACGCCTGCTGCGCGACACGCCGCAGGAGGGCCTGCTGCAAGTGTTCTCCGCGGAGGAGCTGCGCGACGCCGGCGAGGGCCCCGCACGTCCCGCCCGCCTCGCAGCACGGTTCGCCGCCAAGGAGGCGTGCCTCAAGTTGTTCCCGCGCGAGACCGCGCTCGGCCTGATTGGTCCCGCCGACTTCGCCGTCGTGCACGACGGCTACGGCGCCCCGCACGTGCGGTGCAGCGCCCGCGCCGCCAACGCCCTTGGCCGGCACCGTCTGGACGGCATCGCGCTGTCGCTGTCGCACGATCACACCCACGCCACGGCCGTTGCCATCGCCGAGCCGGGGCAGACCGCAACACCGCTGGTCGGGAAACTGCTCTACCACCTGCTGCCGATCCGGCGACGCGTCATGCACGCGAATCTTCGGCGCGTGTTTGGCGATTCCGTGCCCGATGCCGAGATCACCCGCCTCGCTCAGGCACATTACGCGCACTTGGCGCGCTGCGCTGTCGAGATCATCGGCTTCTCCTGGCTTCCGGCACCCGCACGAGCGGCGTTCGTCCGCGTCGAGAACAAGGAGGCCTGCATCCGCGCGCACGCCCGGGGGAAGGGCGTGTTGTTGCTGACCGGGCACTTCGGCAACTGGGAGATTGCCACGGTTGGCGGCATCGCGCAGTTCCCCGAGTACCGCGGACAGTTCCACTTCGTGCGCCGGGCGCTCCATCCGCGCTGGCTTGACGATCTGGTCGCCCGCCGCTTTCGCACCGCCGGCCTGGGCGTGCTGCCGCGCCGAGGCACCTTGGATGCCGTTCTGGACCGGCTGGCGGCGGGGGACACCGTGGTGTTCCCATTCGACCAGCATGCCGCGAACCGCGACGGCGTGCGCGTCGACTTCTTCGGACACCCGGCGTCCACGTCCCGCAGCCTGGCGCTGCTGGCGCTGACCAGCGGCGCAGCGGTTGTTCCCGCCAGCAGTTGGAGAGAGTCGCCCGGCCGACACGTGCTGCGCTTCGAAGCGGCGTTGCCGCTCATCGAGCACGATGATCCTGACGCGGCAATCCGCCTCAACACACGCGCCTACAACGCCGCGCTCGAAGGTTTGGTGCTGCGCCACCCGCAGCAGTGGTTCTGGCTGCATCGGCGGTGGAAGGATCCGAGCACGGCACCTGCGAAGACCAGCTGAGCTTGGGCTTCCAACCCGCTCCTTTGGGCCGTATAAGAGGCCGCATGAATCTCGGACAGATGGCGTTGAGCCTACCGGTTCCTCCCGATGTGCCCGCCTGTCTCGACTGGGCACGCCGCGCCGAGGATCTCGGTTATGAAAGCATCTGGATCGCGGAGACGGGTGGCCCGGACCCTTTCGTCCTGGCAGGAACGGTCGCGCAGGTCACGCGACGAGCGCGCATCGGCTTGGCGGTGTCGCCGGTCTACATCCGCACGCCGGCGACCATTGCGGCCGCGTCGGGAACCGTGGCGCAGCTGGCGCCGGGCCGTTTCATCCTCGGCCTCGGGGCGTCCAGCCACGCCATCGTGGAAAACTGGCACGGCGTGCCGTTCCGCAAGCCGCTGACGCGCGTGCGTGAGACGGTCACCACGGTGCGCGCCATGCTGGCCGGCGAGAAGGTCAAGCTCGACGGCGTGACGCTGCGGACCCATGGGTTCCGGCTGATGGTGCCTCCACCCGCCCTCGTACCGATCTATCTCGGCGCGCTGCGTCCGCCCATGCTCGAGCTCGCCGGCGAAGTCGGCGACGGCGTCGCCGTCAATCTGTTCCCCGCCGACGCACTACCCAAGATGATCGAGCATGTCGCCATCGGTGCGCGCCGCGCCGGCAAGGATCCGCAACGGATCGAGGTCGTCTGCCGCCAGCAAATCCTGGTGACCGACGACAAGCCGGCGGCACGTGAGCTGTTCCGCGCCGCGCTCACCGGTTACTTCGCGACACCGGTCTACAACAAGTTCGCCGCCTGGTACGGCTTCGAGGAGGAGGCCGCGCTGATCGCCAAGGGCTTCCAGAGCGGCGACCGCGAGCTGACCCGCAAGGGCATGACCGACCGCTTCGTCGACAGCATCGCCATCTTCGGCCCGCTCGCCGAGTGCCGCGAGCGCATCGCCGCCTACGTCGCCGCCGGCGTCACCACCACGATCGTCAGCCCGCTGACCTTCGACCCGGAAGCGATCCGCCGCACCATCAAAGGGCTGGCACCGCAGGCGTAAGGGGAGCAGGCGGTTCCGTTTGGGGGAAAAGCGCGATTGTATTTTCAGACGATGTATGACATACATCGCACCATGAAACGCACGCAGTTGTACCTGGACGAGGAGATGTCGAGAGCGTTGGCAGCCGAAAGCCGCCGCCGCGGCACTACGATCTCCGCGTTGGTCCGCGAAGCCGTCGTGGCCGCCTATGGCCGGCACGAGACGGATGACCGGCACGCCATCATCGAGCGGCTCGCCGGCGTGTGGGCCGATCGGGACGACATCGGCGAGACCGACGCGTTCGTGCGCAGCGTGCGGCGCTCGGCGCGGCCGGCGCGCTGGTCACGAGGGGCGCGTGCCCAAGTATCTCCTCGACACCGACATCATCATTGAGTGGCTGCGGCGCAACGAGCCCGTCGTCGCCTGGCTGAAGGAGCACGACGCAGCCGGAGACTTTCTTGCCTGCACGCCGGTGTCCGTGGCCGAGATCTACGCGGGCATGCGCACCCGTGAGGAGTTCTTTGTGGCGGAGATCCTTCGCGTACTTCACTGCGTCGAGATCACCGAGCGGATCGGTCACAAGGCCGGCCACTACCGCCGCATCTTCGGTACCTCGCACGGCGTCGAGATCGCCGACGCACTCATCGCCGCCGCGGCGCACGTGGGCGGCCTCACGCTCTGCAGCCGCAACCTGCGTCACTACCCCATGCGCGACGTGAAGAAGCTGCGGCTCTGAAGTAGGGTCACGCTCGTCGATGCCTACGCCCGATGCACTCATCCTCGCCCTCGACGCCGGCGGCAGCTCGACCCGCTGCATGTTGGCGCGCAGCGATGGGACGGTGCTGGGGCGAGCACGGGCCGGGCCGGGAAATCACATCCTGGACGGGTTGGAGGTCGCGCGTACGTCGATCGCCGCGGCGATCGGGCAAATCGACGCGACGGCGGCGGTGCGCATCGAGGCGATCGACTATGCGGTCGCCGCCAGCGCCGGCGTCGGCGCCCACGGTGAGGGCCGCGAGGTCGTCGAGGCGCTGCTGGTGGAAGTCCTGCCGGGCCGGCGCGTGCGCGCCATCGGCGACATGGTCGCCGCCTTCTGGGGTGCACTGCGAGGCGGCGTCGGCGTCGTCGTGGCGGCCGGCACGGGCTCGGTGGGCTACGGCCGCAACGCCGCGGGTGAGACGCGCCAGGTGGGCGGCTGGGGGCAGATCATGGGCGACGAGGGCAGCGCGTACGACATTGCCGTGCGCGCGCTGCGCGCCGGTGCGCGCGCGACGGACGGGCGGGGTCCGCACACGCAGTTGACGGAACAGATCGTCGCGGCGCTCGGGGTCGGCAACTTCATCGAGGTGGCCCTCCGGGTGTATGGGGAGCCTATGACACGCGATGCGATCGCCGCCCTCGCCGCAACCGTCGCCGCCGCCGCAGCACGGGGCGACGGTGTCGCACACCAAGTGCTGGCCGACGCAGGCACGGAGCTGGGTGTCGTCGCCGTCACCACGTTGCGCACCCTCGGACTCGGCGACAGTGCCGCACCGGTTGCCTACACCGGTGCCGTCTTTGAGGCTGGCGGGTCACTGCTTAGCGCCTTCCGCCAGACAGTCACTGCCGCTTGCCTGAACGCCGTCATCACCGCTGCGGAGTTTACGCCCGTGGTCGGAGCCTTCAAGGTCGCGCTGGAAGATCTGGGCTTGGCGTTCACGCCACAGATCGCCGCCACCCTCCGCGCCGGATTGGGTCCCGACACGCCATGAGCACACTGCGCATCGGGTTCGCCGAGTGCGACATCACCCCACCTCTCGGGTTGCCTCTGGGTGGATACGGAGCGCGCACCGGTGGCGCCGACGGCGTGCTCGACCGTCTGAGCTGCCGCGCCGCATTTTTCGACGGCGAGGCGCCGGTCGCCATCGTCGTGCTCGATCTCATTCACGTGTTCGGTAGCTGGGTATCGCAGGTACGCACCCAGGCTGCGGCGCTCGGCGTACAAGGCGATCACTTACTCATCACCGCCACGCACACCCACGCCGGCCCCGGCGTCTTTCGGTCTTGCCTTGAGCGCGACGAACGCGTGGCTGCATACGAGCGCAATCTCGTCGCCACCGTGGCCGCGTGCCTGCGCGCCGCACAGCGCACCGCGCTGCCCGCGCAGCTTCGCTTCGGCAGCGCGCCGGTCCACGGTGTCGCCGCCAATCGGCGTGACCCGTCGTTGCCGGTGGACGAGACTGTGCGCGTGCTCTGTGCCGTCGCTGCCGACGGCCAGCTGCGCGGGGCGATCGCCAACTTTGCGTGTCACCCCACCGTCCTCTCCGCCGCAAACTCCGCCTACTCGGGAGATCTCCACGGCGTCGCCGCCGCGCGCGCCGCCCACGATCTCGGTGCGATCGTGCTCCCGACCAACGGCGCGGCGGGGGACGTCAGCACACGCTTCACGCGCCGCGAGCAAACCCACGCAGAGGTGGAGCGCATGGGAGGCGTGCTGGCCGCGGCGATTCGATCTGCAATCGGCTCGGCAGCGGATGCGGCGTCCGACGCGGGCGCCGCGCCCGCCGCCGTCTCCAGGACCGTCCCGCTCGCATGGCGACCACTGCCACCTCCCGAGGTCGCGACGGCGGAGCTGCAATCCGCTGGCAGCGCGCTGGAGGCGCTCCACGACCGCGACGCCGACCCCGCAACCGTGCGCTTGGCACAGGCCCGCATCGAGGGCGCGCAGGCCGCACTCTGGGTCATCCATCAAGGCGGCTGGGAGGCGCTGTTCGGCCCACGGCAACCGCTCGCAGAGGTGCAGGCGCTGCGGCTCGGTGACGTGGCGTTGGTGGCGGCGCCGGGCGAGCTGTTCTCGGCAGCCGGAGGCTGGCTGCGGCAACGCCTCGGTGAACGGACGATGGTGATCGGCTACGCCAACGACTATCTCGGCTACTTCATCCCCGCCGATGACGCACACGGCGGCTACGAAGCCCTGATCGCCATGGTCGATCCCAGCTGCGAAGCGGCCATCCGGCACGGCCTCTGCGAAACCGCTCGGCGCCTGGTTGACCACTGACGATTCGATGAACGGCCCCGATCGCTACTTCGCCGTGATCATCGACCTCCTCGCGCGGTTGCGTGACACGCAAGGCGCCAACATCGCGGACGCGGCCGACGTGCTCGCCGCCAGCTTGAAGACGGGTGGCGTCGTCCACCTCTTCGGCACCGGCCACTCGCACTTGCTCGCGGAGGAGGTCTTCTACCGCGCCGGCGGCCTGATCCCGGTTCAGGCCATGCTCGACTCGTCGGTGCTGTTGAGTGGCGGCGCCCAGCGCAGCACACACACCGAGCGCACCCCGGGCGCCGCCGCCCAGATCGCGGAACGCTATGAGCTACACCCGGGCGACACCGGTATCGTGATCTCGAACTCCGGCCGCAACCCCGCCCCGATCGAGATGGCGCAGCTGATGAAGACGCGCGGGATGACGGTCATCGGCATCACCAGCGTGACCCATTCTTCAGCGCTGCCGCCGGTCGCCCCGCACACGCAGCGGCTCTTCGAGGTCGCCGACATCGTGCTCGACAATGGCGGCGCGTACGGCGATGCCGCGTTACGGCTCGACGGCGTGGCCCACCCGGTCGGGCCGACGTCCACTATCGCCGGTGCCGCCTTGCTGCACGCGGTGTTCATCGGCGCGATGCAACGCCTCGTGTCCGCAGGCCACACAGTGGTGAACTTGCCGAGTGGCAACGTTGAGGGTGCTGACTTGACCGCCGTCGCAGCGGAGCTCGAGCGCTACCGCGACCGGATTCGGCATTGGTGAGAGAGATGAAAGCGATCAGCATTCAGCTGTCAGCGATCAGCCGGAGAGATACATTGGGAAGCAGAGCTACCATGGAGCCTTCGGAACGCTGATGGCTGAGAGCTGACCGCTGAGCGCTATGCACAGCCTGTTGATTCGCGGTGGCGGCGTGGTGACCCCGCAGGGTGTGCGGGGCGGCATCGACGTTCGCATCGACGGCGGCGTCATTTCGCACGTCGGTGCGAACCTCTCGCCGGCAAACGCGCAGGTCATCGACGCGCCGGGGCTGCTCGTCGCGCCGGGATTCATCGACGTCCACGTCCACGGCGCCGGCGGCGCAATGTGTGAGAGCGGCGACGCCGATGCGATCGAGACCATCTCGAGCACGCTCGCACGATTCGGTACGACGGGCTTTCTCGCCACCATTGCCACGCTTGCCCCGGACGCGCTGCGCGCCGCAGTACACGCTGTCGCTGCGGCGGCCGGCCACGAGCCGGGGGCGCGCATTCTCGGCATTCACCTGGAGGGACCGTACCTCAGCCCGCTGCGCGCCGGTGCCCAGGCGGTGCCCTGGATGCGCGCACCCTCGATCGAGGAGCTCGATGCGCTGCAGGATCTCAGCGGCGGCATGATTCGCCTCGTCACGGTCGCCCCGGAGCTGGAGGGGGCGATCCCGTTCATCCACGCGGCCCGCGCACGGGGCGTGACGGTGTCGGCCGGACACTCCAACGCCACCCAGGCGGAGATGGAGCTGGCAGTCGAAGCCGGCGTGCGTCACGTCACGCATCTGTTCAACGCCATGCGCGAGCTGCATCACCGCGAGCCCGGCATCCTCGGCGTCGCACTCACCGATGACCGTCTCTCCACCGAGCTGATCTGCGACGGCCATCACCTCAGCAAGCAGGCAGTCGACATCGCGCTGCGCTGCAAGCCGCCCGACAAGACGGTGCTGATCACGGATGCCGTTGCCGCGTTGGGCTTGCCCGACGGCGAGTATGAAATGTTCGGCGTCGGTTGCGTGGTCGCCGCGGGAGCGGTCCGCCTCCAGGCCAGCGGGCAACTCGCCGGCAGCTGCCTCACCCTTGATCGCGCCGTGCAGAACCTACACCGCTGGAAGCCGGAGCTGCCGCTCATCGATTTGCTGCACATGGCCTCGTGGGCGCCAGCCCGCGTCGTGGGGCTCGACGACCGGCGCGGCACCATCGAGCCCGGCAAGGAAGCGGATCTCGTCCTCTTGGACCGTAACCTCCAGGTAGTGAGCACGCGGCGCAGCGGCGTGCAGATCTACTGAACCCGCCCTACCCGGCCGTACTGCTGTTCGCCTCCGGACGGTGCACGACGAATCCGGCGGCAACCAGCGCCCGCTCAATCTCCGCGATGTGCTCGCGACCGCGCGTTTCCAGGTCCAGCGTGACGGCGGCCTGGGTGAGCGCCAGCCCGGGTTGGGCACGTTCGTGGCGGATCTGATGGATGTTGGCGCGGCACGCCGCGATGCAGGCTACCAGCCGTTGCAGCTCGCCGGGCCGGTCAACCAGCAGCGTCGTAAAACGGAAGAGCCGGCCTTCCTGCACGAGACCAAGGTTGATGATGCGATCGAGGAGGTTGGTGTCGATGTTCCCGCCGGAGATGATCACCGCAACCTTCTCCCCAGCGCCGGCGATGCGGCCGGCGGCGAGACACGCCGCCAAGCCGACGGCGCCCGCGCCTTCCACCACCGTCTTGGCGCGTTCGAGCAGAAGGAGGACGGCGTCTGCGATCTCGGCGTCGCTCACCTCGACCGCCTGGTCGATGCCGGCGCGGATGATCGCGAACGGCAGCGCACCGATCGAGCGGGTCGCCAGACCGTCGGCAATGGTGTCGACGCCGTGTAGCTCGACGCGCGCACCGGCACGCAAACTCGGCGCCAGCGAGGATGCCCCCGCCGCTTGCACACCGACGATCCGGGCGCGCGAGCCTGCACCGCGCAGCGCGGCGATGAGGCCCGCCAGCAGCCCGCCGCCACCGACCGGCACGACTACGGTGTCGACGTCGGGCAGCTGCTCGAGCAGCTCCAATCCGAGTGTCCCCTGCCCCGCAATGACGTCCGCATCGTCGAAGGCGTGCACGAACGTTGCCTGCTCCTCCGCCGCCAGCGCGGTCGCACGAGCCGACGCCTCGCTGTAGTCGCGTCCGGCAAAGATGACCTTTGCGGCATAGCCCAGTGTGGCTGCGACTTTGCTGAATGCCGCGGTCTCCGGCATGACCACCGTCGCCGCGACACCGGCCATCCGCGCCGCGTAGGCAACTCCCTGCGCGTGGTTGCCGGCGGATGCGGTAACGACGCCGCGGGCGCGCGCGGTAGCCTCGAGCTGCTGGATCTTGTTCAGCGCGCCGCGCACCTTGAACGAACCCGTCTTCTGCAGGTTCTCCAGCTTCAGGTAGATGTGCCGGCTACACAGCTCACTGAACGTGGTGCTCAGGTCAAGGGGTGTGACCTTGACGATCCCGGCACCGCCCTCGCGGGCAGCGCGAATGCGCTCAAGCGCAACGTCGTCCACCGACGGTTCTACTTCTTCCCCGCGCCCCAGCTCTTCAGGTACTCGCGCACGCTGCTGACCAGCGAAGCGTCGCGTGCAGCGCCCGCGACAGCCGGCGGTGTCGACGCCCCGTCCCACCACACCACGTCGGTGACGTCCACACCAGTGACCTTGCGAATCGCCGGGATCAGCAGATCGGCGACGAAGCTGCGGTCCGGGTAGATGACATCCTGCAACAGGATGTCGGTCTGCCGAATGTAATTCTCCGCACCTGTGTTCATGCTGGGCATGGGAATCACCTCGGCCACCGCTGGCAAGGACTTGCGCAGGCCGTCCTCCTCCATGCGATTGAGCGCCCTCTCGATGCGCACCCGTGCCTCCTCGTCGGGCGTATCGACCATGAAGGTGAGCGAGAGATACTTGAGCCGCGCGCCATTCTTGGGTTGCGAGATCTTGCACAGACCGGCCACCGGTGCACGCCCCGCCTGCGGCAACGTGAAGTCGAAGAACGCCAGCATCTCTTCCTTGGCGTACTGCGCGATGAAGTCCTGCATGATGTCGATGGGTTTGTCACTCACGGTGGTCGCCCTTCCTTCGTCCTCTCCTACTCCGTCCTGAAGCGTGGTCAAGGATGTGGTACGCTGTCTGCCCATGAGTGACCCCGGCGGCACGACCGTCACCCCTGGCGACGGCGCGCCACACGCCGCGGCGACGGCGCGCTTGCGGCTCCTCTACGAGCTGAGCTGCGGCTTTGCTGCGCAGGTGCAGCTGGACGAGCTCAGCGCCTTGGTCGTGGCCAAGTGCCGCGCCGTGCTCGACGCCGAGGGTGCGGCGATCCTGCTGCTCGATCCGCAGCGCAACGAGCTGTACTTTCCGTATGTCGCGGACGAGGACGCCGCGGTAGCGGCACGCCTCCTGAGCCTGCGCTTTCCCGCGGACCGCGGGATTGCGGGCACAGTGCTGCAAACGGGCCGGCCGTTGCGGATCGACGACGTCGCGGCCGATTCACGCTTTTACAGCGGCGTGGACCGGCGCACGGGCCTGACGACGCGCGACCTCATCTGCGCACCGCTGCGCTCGCATCAGGGCACGATCGGCGTCGTCCAGGTGCTCAACCACCGCGGCGGCGGCTTCACCGACGACGACCTTGCCTTTCTCGACACGCTCGCCGGCAGCGTCGCCGTCGCCATTGAGAACGCTCGCCTCTACGCGCAGCTCAGGCAGCAAGTGGCGGCGCTGGAGCAAGCCGTCCACGAGCACAATGAGCTGCTAGCGGTCCGCCACGAGCTGGACATCGCCAGTCAGATCCAGCAGTCGATCTTGCCGCGGACCTTCCCGCCGTTCCCGCATCGCCAGGACTTCGACATCTTCGCCGCCATGCTTCCGGCGCGCGAGGTGGGTGGCGACTTTTACGACTTCTTTCTCATCGACGACGAGCATCTCGGCCTGGTGATCGGCGACGTCTCCGGCAAGGGCATGCCGGCGGCGCTCTTCATGGCGGTGAGCCGCACGCTGCTCAAGTCCATCGCCATGTCCTGCGTCCGCCCCGGCGAGTGTCTGCAGCGTGTCAACGGTCTGCTGATTCCGGAGAACAGCTCGGAGATGTTCGTGACGGTCTTCTACGGGATCATGAACACGCAGACGGGGGAGATCGAGTACAGCAACGGCGGCCACAATCCTCCGTATCTCTTGCGGCACAGCGGCAGCGTGGAAGCCTTGCCCGGAACCGGCGGGATGGTGCTCGGCGCGCTGGAGGACGTAACGTACGCCAACAAGACGGCGACGCTCGCGTCCGGCGACGGGATCTTCCTCTACACCGACGGGGTCACCGAGGCGATGGACGCCGGCGGCAACCTGTTCTCCGACCGTCGCCTGCAGGCCCTCCTGGAATCGGCCAACGCAGCGACGCCGGAGGACATGATCCGCAGGGTCGTCGACGAGGTGAAGCGATACTCGGAAGCGGTTCCGCAGAGTGATGACATCACCGTGCTCGCCGCGAGGCGGAGCGCGTAATGGCCGAACCGACGACGATCACGCTGAAGAATCAGCTTTCGGAGCTGGAGCGCGTCAGCCGGTTGGTTGAGGCGTTCGGCGAACGCCAGGGCCTGCCTGCAAAGCTGACCTTCGAGCTGAACCTTGCCCTGGACGAGATTCTCACCAACGTGATCTCGTATGCCTACGACGACGACCGCGCCCACGACATCCGCGTCCGCCTGTCACTGGCAGGCAGCGAGCTGGCGGTGGAGGTGGAGGATGACGGTCGCGCCTTCGATCCGTTGGCGGTTCCGGCGCCGAAGGTGGACGCGCCGGCAGAAGAGCGGCCTGTCGGCGGTCTCGGGATACACTTGGTTCGCAAGCTGATGGACGGTTTGGAGTACCGGCGGCGACAGGATAAGAATCTCTTGCTGATGACGAAGTCGGTCGCCGGCAGCCGCTAGTGGCAGGAGACGCGAGCATGGAGATCACGGAATCGAAGCACGACGGGGTTGTCGTCCTCGGCCTGAAGGGGCGGCTGGACGCCAGCAACGCCGGAACGTTGGAAGCCAGGGTGCTGGCGTTGATCGGCGGCGGCGACACCCGTTTCGTGGTCGACTGCGCCGGTCTCGACTACATCAGCAGCGCCGGCCTGCGCGTGCTCCTCGTCGCCGCAAAGCGGCTGTCTGCGGCCGGCGGCAAGATCGTCTTAGCGGCGCTCAAGGACCCCATCAAGGAGGTGCTCGACATCGCCGGCTTCTCCGCCATCTTCACCATCTCCCGCTCGCCAGACGAGGCCATCGCTGGGATGAAGTAGGCGGGCGTCAGGCCTCTGATGCCGCAGCAGCGTGCGTACGACGCGATCGTCGTCGGCTCAGGTCCGAACGGACTAGCCGCCGCGATCGTGTTGGCGCGCGCCGGGTGCTCGGTGCTGGTGCTCGAAGCAGCCCAGATGATCGGCGGCGGCACACGCTCGGCAGAGGTAACGCTTCCCGGTTTCGTCCACGACCTGTGCTCGGCGATTCACCCGACCGCCGTCGTATCACCGTTCTTTCGGACGCTGCCGTTGCAGGAGCACGGGGTCGACTGGATCTACCCGCCGGCGGCGCTGGCGCATCCGTTCGACGACGGAACGGCGGCGCTGCTCGAGCAATCGATCCAGGCGACGGGGCAAGGGTTGGGCGCCGACGCACCGGCCTGGCGCGCGCTGATGACGCCGTTGGTCGAGCGCGCCGAGGCGCTGTTCTGGGAGATCCTGGGTCCATTGCGGCTGCCGCGTCACCCCATCGCGTTGGCGCGTTTCGGGCTGCCGGCGGTGCGCTCGGCGTCGGGCCTGGCGCGCGCGCAGTTCCAGCACCCGCGTGCCCGTGCGCTGTTCGCTGGACTAGCGGCACATTCGATTCTGCCGTTGCACTGGCCGTGCACCGCGGCGTTTGGGTTGGTGTTGGGCGTGGCGGGGCACGCCATCGGATGGCCGTGCGCTCGCGGCGGGTCGCAAGCGATCGCCAACGCACTGGCAGCGTATCTGCGCACCCTCGGCGGCGAGATCGAGACCGGGCGACGCGTGGCCGCGATCACCGAGCTGCCGCCGGCACGCGTGGTGCTGTTCGACGTGACGCCGCGCCAGCTCGTCCGCATCGCCGGCGAGCGGCTGCCGTCAGGCTATCGCCGGCGGCTCGAACGGTTCCGCTACGGACCTGGCGTGTTCAAGGTCGACTGGGCGCTGGATGGGCCGATTCCGTGGAAGGCGCCGGAGTGTGCGCGCGCCGGGACCGTGCATGTGGGTGGCACGTTGGAAGAGATTGCAACCAGCGAGGCGGCGGTGTGGGGTGGCGCGCACGCGGAGCGGCCGTTCGTGCTCGTCGCGCAGCAGAGCCTCTTCGATCCGACCCGTGCGCCCGCCGGCAAGCACACAGGTTGGGCCTACTGCCATACGCCGCACGGTTCGAGGTTCGACATGACCGCGCGGATCGAAGCGCAGATCGAGCGTTTCGCGCCGGGCTTCGTCGACCGCATCCTGGCGCGCTCGGTGATGAGCCCGCACGACCTCGAGCGGCTCAGCGAGAACAACGTCGGGGGCGACATCGCCGGTGGCGCCAACGACGTCCGCCAACTCTTCACCCGCCCGCTCGCGCGCCTCGATCCGTACGCGACGCCGAATCCGTCGATCTATCTTTGTTCCAGCTCAACGCCGCCGGGTGGTGGGGTGCACGGCATGTGCGGCTACTTCGCCGCGAAGTCGGCACTGCGACGCGTGTTCGGACAGCAAGTGGGCGGTTCGCAGTGAAGCCTTGCAGAAGCGGGTGCAACCAGCCATGAACTTCGGCGATAGGAGGGAAGCGGTATGTCGAACGCAACGGAAACCGAGCTTGGTTCGGTGGTCTCTCTTTGGCGATATCCAGTCAAGTCGATGATGGGAGAGGAGCTGAACGGCGCCGACGTTCTGGAACACGGGCTGCTCGGGGATCGTGCTTACGCGCTTCGGGACAGCGCCGACGGAAAGGTCGCGACCGCCAAGAACCCGCGGAAATGGCCGCGCCTCTTCGATTTCCGGGCTACGTTCACCGAGCCGCCGCGCCCCGGCGCTAGGATGTCTCCGGTCCGAATGACCCTGCCGGATGGCACCGTCGTCAGCAGCGCGCAGAGTGATCTCAATCAGGTCCTCTCGCAGGCGCTCAACCGCGAGGTCACACTGGAGGCCGCCAAGGGCGTTCCCGGCAATCCCCGGATGGCCAGTGCCGAAGAGTACTGGCCGGACATCGAAGGTCTCGACTTCAAGGACACGGTGACCGATTTCCCTCTCCCCGAAGGTACGTTCTTCGACTGCGCCGACGTCCATCTGCTGACCACGGCAACGCTCGACCGGCTGCGTGAGCTCTATCCGCAAGGGCGCTTCGAGGTCCGGCGGTTTCGTCCAAACGTCGTGGTGGAGCCGGTCTCCGGCGAGAAGGGCTTCGCTGAAAGTGCCTGGGTCGGTCAGACGCTGGCGATTGGGATGCAGGTTCGCCTGAGCATCGTCGGTCCCTGCGCTCGCTGCGTGATGACCACGCTGGCCCAGGGAGATCTCCCGAAGGACGCCGGCATCCTGCGCACCGCCGCCCAGCACAATCACGTCCAGGTCGGCGTCTACGCCGCGGTCGTGCGCGGCGGCACGATCCGCCGTGGTGACCCGGTCCGGCTGGCCTCCTAGTCACGGGCTGAAGGCTCGCATGGTGGTACTGCAAACCCTGCTGTGGTTGTTCGGCATCGCGCATCTGCTTTTCGGCATCGCCGGGGTCGGGTTCCCAATTTGGTTCTTTCGGGCAGTTCCACCTTGGCCTCCGATGCACATCGGGCAGATTCAGATCGCCGGCGTCTTCGATCTCTCCTTGGCCGTCCTCTTCCTTCGCGCGGCGACGGATCTGGATCGCTACCTTCCCCTCGTGATCCCCGTCGGAACGGTTGCAGAGTGTGGTCACGCCTTGGTGCGGATCGGCCACGTGATCGCCGGCGACAATCCACGAGATGATCTCCTGGCTCCGGCTCTGATGCTGCTCTTCGGTGTGTTTCTCTTCGCCGCGGGCACTTCGGGCTGGGGGCAAGCTCGCCGCGCCAGGCTCGGATCATCGTAGCCGCAGAGGAGTGCCATGGCTTCCGCCGGAATCGAGATCATCAAGCGACGTCTGAAGGAAGAACGCATCCCGGAGGCGCCGTGGCCGGATGAGGTCAGCGAAAAGAAGAAGCGGCCGCGCGAGGTGGCGTTCATGGATATCAACCTCTGCTTTCCATGCGGCAAGTGTCCCGAGTTCTGCCCGGTGCAGTGTATCGAGTATCTCGCGCCCGGCAGCGTGCCGGGGCGCGGCCTGCAGCCGGTGCAGGACCGCTTCCAGGAGTGCATCGGCTGCTACATCTGCGTCGAGGTCTGCGCACTGTTGACGGACTACGACGCCGTCCGCATGTATGACGTCGATCTCGTCGAACAGATCCTCGGCGTGAAGATCGGCGACACCAAGCCCGACGAGTACGTTCCGGCGCAGCCGTACGAGGAGTACTTCTCTGAAGGCGGCGCGCAGAGCGTCCGCCACCTCGGCAAAGGCTCACGGATCTACGAGAAGATGAACGAGGAGGAGAAGCGCATCCTCGGCATGGAGCGCGTGCACAGCTGACGTCGCCTTCGTAGAGCTGAGCGCTCACACGTACATTCGCCGCAACATCTCCGCGGCGGACTCGTCGAGCTGCTCGCTGCGCCGCACCTCTTCGAAGCGCGCCAGCAGGTCCTCGACCCGCAGCCGGCGCCTCTCGGCGCCCTGGAAGTCGTGGATGGTGCGGCCGCGGTACATCATGATGAGCCGGTCGCCCAGGTGCGCGGCCTGCTGCATCGAGTGCGTGACCATCAACGTCGTCAGCTTGTCCCGCGCAATCACTTCTTCGCTCAGGCGGATCACCTGATCGGCGCTCTTCGGGTCGAGCGCCGCGGTGTGCTCGTCGAGGAGCAGCAGGTCCGGTTTGCGCCATGTCGCCATGAGCAGCGTCAGCGCTTGACGCTGGCCGCCCGAGAGCGTGCCGATGGCGTTGTCGAGGCGGTCCTCCAATCCCATACCGAGCCGCTGCACGCGCTCGCGCATGGCGTCGCGGACGTTGCCGCGCAACGCCCAGCCCAACCCGCGCCGGCGGCCGCGGCGCGCCGCCAGCGCGATGTTCTCGGCGATCGACATATCCGGCGCGGTACCGCTGAACGGGTTCTGGAACACGCGCCCGATCAGCGTGGCGCGCCGGTGCTCCGGCCAGCGCGTGACGTCGCGGCCGCTGATCCGAATGCTGCCCGCGTCGACGAAGAAGGTCCCCGCCACGGCGTTGAGCAGCGTCGACTTTCCGGAACCGTTGGTACCGATCACGATGACGAACGAGCCGTCGTCGATGCTGAGATCGACGCCCTGCAACGCGTACACGGCGTTCAACGTACCGGGGTTGAAGGTCTTGGTGATGCCGTGCACGTCAAGCATGGGTCGCTCCCGGCCGGCGCCGCAGACTGCCGAGTATGTTCGGCAGCACGAGCGCCACAAATACGAAAGCCGCAGTGATCAACTTGAGGTCGTTCGGATTGAGGCCGGCGCGCAACGCGATGGCAATCAGCAGCCGGAAGAGCACCGAGCCCATCACCGCGCCGACGATGACCAGGCCGAGCTGCTGCGAGCCCACCAGCGCCTCGCCGATGATCACGCTCGCCAGCCCCCACACCACCATGCCGATGCCCATCTGCACGTCGGCGAAGCCCTGGTACTGCGCCAGCAGCGCGCCGGCCAACGCGATGAGGCCGTTCGATACCGCCAGGCCGAGGATCGTCATGTTGCCCACGTCGACGCCGAGCGCGCGAATCATCTGAGCATTGTTGCCGGTGGCGCGCATCGCGGTGCCCAGGTTGGTGCGGAAGAAGACGTACAGCGCCGCGCCGACGATGACCGTCACCCCGAGGGCCAGCAGCAGCACGCCGGCATCACGCGTCGCCACCTCCCAGCCGAGGACACTGACGGCCGACGTACCGAGCACGCGCGTCGCCAGCCGCTCGGCGTTGCTCGCCAACGTTGTCGCCGAGAGCAACGGAATGTTGCTCTTGCCCATGACGTGCAAGTTCACCGAGTACAGCGCCGTCATCACCAGGATGCCGGCGAGCAGTCCGTTGATCTTGAACTTGGTGTGCAACACCCCCGTGGTCGCGCCGGCCAGCACGCCGCCACAGAAGCCCGCCGCCGTCGCCAGCAGCGGGCTGGTGCCCTGCACCAACAGGATCGCCGCGATCGACGCGCCGAGCGTCGTCGATCCGTCCGCCGTGATGTCGGGGAAGTCGAAGACCCGGAAGCTGATGAACACGCCGAGCGCCAGCAGCGACAGGATGAAACCGATGGTCATCGCGCCGATGAGCAACGTCATGTCAGCCCCGCTCGACCGTCGCGATCGGCCCGATCCAGCAGGCACCGCGCACCAGCTCGCTCTGCCCGGCGCCACTGATGGCGCGGTCGTCGGTGAGCAAATGCAGTACGCCCTGCAGCGTCTCCGCGTCGAACAACGTCGACACTGTCGGCTGCAGCTCGATCTCCCCCTTCTGCAACGGGCGATAGGAGAACGCCGCTGCGTGGAAGTGGCCGGCGGCGCCCGACGCACCGCCCAACGGCCGCAGCAGCGGCGACAGGCCGGAATGTTCCGTACGCGCCGCGACGCCGACGACGAACGCCAGACTGCGCGGGAAGGCGCGCTCCGGCGTAAACGACAGCCACTCGCGGATCTGCGGATGTGCGAACGGGGCGGCTGCGGATGCCGCCACCGTGGGCGAGCGCCGCAACGCCGCGCCAACCAATCCGGCCGACTCGGCAATCATCACGACACCCACCGCATCCGCCGCGGCGATCTCCAAGCACGCTTCGACGAGATCGCTCAGCGGCACGGCCCGTCCCTCGCGTGCCTGGAAGCGCGCCACATGCGCGAACGTCCCTTCACACACGAGCGCGTACAGGGCCTGCACCTCCGGCACGAACGCGCCCGCGGCAACCAGGTAGTCGGGAACGTTCGAGCCATCGGTCGGCAGGTAAGCCGCCACACCCGCGGCCGCGAGAAACTCTCCGAAGCGGCTCCGACATGCGCCGAAGTCTCCACCGAAGGCGCCGAGGCCGACGGCGAAGGTCGCGGCGGACACCTTCACGCTCCGGCAGTGCTCCGCCGCGAAGCGACAGCCGACGAGCAACTCGGGTTCGCCCACCACCCGGCACGCCAGCGGCCCGGTCGCCGGGCGGTCGAAGACATCAACGATGGCGGTTTCACGCTCCACGCGCCGCACGGTCGTCTGCGGGCTTGCCGTCGCAGCAGGCGCCGGAGCCGACGCGGTCTCCAGCAGCATCTCGAGCCCTGCCAGCTCGAGGACGGTCCTCACAGCGTCCGACGGATTCGACACCGCGAACCGGCCTTTGATGCGCTGCAGCTGCTTATAGAAGCGCAGCAGCACACGGATGCCGACGGAGCTCATGTACACGACATCCGCCATGTTCAGTCGGATGTGGTCGGCGCCGTCGCGCACGGCGTCCTCGAGCGCCCGCGCCAGGTGATCCGCCCAATAGGCATCGAGGCGCCCGGTCACGCTGATCTCCAGCGCGTCACTCGTCTTGTTCTTCGTGATCTCCACGCGGCTCTCCCCGTTGGTGTGCTAGTGTTGCCCGATGACTTTGTCAGCCCGCTGCAGCAGCGCGGCCGGGACCGTGAAGCCCACCGCACGGGCCGCATCGAGGTTGACCAGGAGCCGCGTCTTGTGCAGCGGTTGGAAGGGCATCGACGCGGGGCGCTCGCCGCGCATGATCCGCGCCGTCATCAACCCGGCCTCGCGCCCGCCGTCGAAGTAATCGCGTGCCGCGACGATCGTCGCGCCGTTGCGCAGCTCACCGCTCAAGAAGCTGAACACCGGCACCTTGGCGCGCTGCGCTGCCTGCGCGATGCTGGTGAACGCAGCGGTAGTGAGATTGCCGCCAACCTGGCAGATCGCGTCGATGTGCCGCGTGGTGAGCGCCAGCGCCGCATCGGATACCTCGGCGCTCGTGTTGGCCGCCACGGTGGTCAGCTCCATGCCCCGTTGCGCCGCGGCCTTGGCGATCTGATCTTTGCTGTAGACCGAGTTGACCTCGGCGGGTACGAACAGCGTCCCCAGCTGCCGTGCGTTGGGCAGACACTCCTGTATGAGTGACACCATATCCTCGTACGCGGCGGCCGTCGGCACGCCGGTGACGTTCAGCAGATGGTCCTCGTTGCTGCGGCCGGCGCCGGCAGCAATCGCGTCGGCAACGAACGTAAACACGATCGGCAACCCCCCGCCGCGTTGCAAGGCGGCCTGCAGCGTCGGCGTCGACAGCGTCATCAGCAAGTCCGCCCCATCGGCACGGGCGGCATCCACCAGCATGCTCAACGTCGGCATGTCCCCCTGCGCATTGCGCACGCGCAGCGCGTAGTCACGGCCCTCGACAAGCCCGGCCTCGTGCAGGCCGGCGCGGATGCCCTTCTCGCCGTCCTCGACGTCCTGCACATTCACGTACTCCAGGATGTCGACCTTCCACGTCTTCGCCAACGGCGCCGCGGTGGGCGGTGCCGCTGAGTCCGCCTGCGTCGCTGCCGCCGCACGCTTGTGGACGCCTTGTGCATCGATGAGCGTCTCCGCCGTGCTCACGACCTCGTCGGGAAGCCGCCACGGATCCTTGAGGCCATCGAGCGCCGTCTGGTTCACGACGATGCGCTCCGGCATCACGTTCTTCACCGCGATCGTGGCCGGATCGGTGCCGTGCAGGATCTGCGCAGCCAGGGTGCCCGCCAGACGCCCGACCTCGTGATAGTTGGCGCCGATGTCGAACAGCGCGCCCTTCTCACCGGTGCCCGGCATGCTGGTGAACACCGGAATCCCGGCGGCGCGAGCGACGGCGACGACCTGATCCACGGCGGTCACGACCGTCACGTCGCCGCCCACCCAGAGTGCCTGGGCACCGCGTGAGATGAGCGAGCTGGCCGCTTCCTTCACCGCCGCTGTGTTGTCGGCGTTGGCTTCGAGCAGCTCGATGCCCGCCTCGACGCAGACGTCACGGGCCACCCGTGTGTTCACCTCCGAATTGGCTTCCGCCGGGTTCCACACTTCGCCCACGACCTTCAACCCCGGGAACATCTTGCGGGCGAGGCGAAACGTCTCGACGACCGGTTGCATGGTGCCGTAGCCGACGAGATGGCGCGGATGATCCAGCGGTTTATCGCGGTTGAGCCCGACACCGGCTGCGAACGGGTCCGACACCAGCGCAAACACGTGCAGCGCCTTGCCGGCGCGGTTGGCGTTGGCCACGGCCTGCAGGCTCACCGTCGTCGCGGTGAGCACCATCTCGTAGCGGCCGCCGGTGATCTCTTTGGCGATCGTGTTGGAGGTCGCCGTATCGCCCTCGGCGTTGTAGCGACGAATCGAGATGCTGTGGCCGTCGACGAAGCCGTTCTCGGCGAGACCATCGATCATCCCCTGCACACCCTCGTCGATGATCGGCTGCGACGCGTGCTGGAGAATCGCCAGACGCAGCGTGCGTTGCGCCGACGGCCGGCGATGGCTCCAGTCGGAAATCAAGAGCACGGCCGACGCCAGGGCGATCAGGAACACGCCCAACGATAGCCGCTTCAACCCTGCCCACATCCGCCGGTTCACGCCGGTCACCGGGCGCGTTCCAGGAAGGCGTCGGCGAGCTGCGCCACCCAGATGATCACGTCGGCTTCCGCCTCGGCGGCGCGCACGATGCGCTCGTAGTCAACGCGCTGGTTGCGGACCGGATCACCGCCCGAGAATAGTGGGCACCGGCGTGAAGTACAATCAGACGCAGACGGGCGGGACCGGGAGGGGAGCCGGCTTTCGCGGCGCCGTCAGCAATCGTCCCCCCGCTAGAGTACGCCGCGCGCGTGTGGGATAGATGGCGTACCCAGGACCGAGGTCGACATGGACAGTAGCACCGTTCTGATCACCGGTGGGAACTCGGGCATCGGCTTCGAGTGTGCGCGCGCACTCGCCCGCAGTCGTTGGCACGTCGTCATCGCCAGCCGCGATCGCCAGGCCTCCACCGCGGCGGTGGATCGCATCACGCGGGAGAGCGGGAACGCGGCAGCGTCCGAGATGAGCCTCGATCTGGGATCCATCGAGTCGGTGCGGCGGTTTGCCGAGGAGATCGAGGCCAGGAACCTCGCACTCCGCGCGCTCGTCTGCAACGCCGGCCTGCAGGTATCAGCCGGACCACGCCTGTCGCCGGACGGCTTCGAGCTGACGTTCGCGGTGAATCACCTGGGCCATTTCCTGCTGACCAATCTGCTCCTCAGACGTCTCGCTGCCAATGCACCGGCGCGCATCGTCGTCGTCGCCTCCGGCGTGCACGATCCGAAGCTCCGGACCGGGATGCCGAAGCC
>CAZCGA010000046.1:0-41221 GCA_964498075.1 uncultured Binatia bacterium (SeqCode)
CAGCACGAACGGTGGGCTTCGCCCGCTATCTCATTGAGGAGGTGTGTTTCAACGGACTCTTACCCGCCGTCGCCGAACACCGGCAACAGCGCGGCCACGTCCGCCAGCCGCGGCGCGACGCGGTCCGGCTCGGAAAGGATCGGATCACGCACCGGCCACTCGATGCCGATCGCCGGATCGTTCCAGAGGAGGCGTAGCTCGTCGGTCGGGTCGTAGTAGTCGGTGCACTTGTACTCAACCTCCGCACAGTCACCGGTGACGCAAAACCCGTGCGCGAAGCCGGGCGGGATGTAACACTGGCGGACGTTCTCGGCCGACAGGGTCACGCCCACCCAGCGCATGAAGTGCGGCGAGCCGCGCCGGATGTCCACGGCCACGTCGAAGATCTCCCCCTGCAAGACGCGCACGAGCTTGCCCTGCGCATGCCGGCGTTGCGCGTGCAGCCCGCGCAACGTCTCCCGCGCCGAGCGCGAGTGGTTGTCTTGGACGAACGTCACCGCAATCCCGCCGTCGCGATACCTCATCGCATGGTAGGTTTCGAGAAAGAAGCCGCGCGGGTCGCGGTAGAGGTCCGACTCGATGATGATGACGCCCGGGAGCGCCGTCGGCAGGAACTTCATGGCCTCACGCCGGCTGCTCCAGCATGCGCAACAGATACTGGCCGTAGCCGCTGTTCGCCATCGTCCCGGCGATGCGCCGCACATCGTCCGCGGTGATGTAGCCCATGCGGAAGGCGATCTCCTCGACGCAGGCCACCTTGAGACCTTGGCGCTCTTCGATGGCTTGAATGAAGTTGGCCGCCTGCAGCAGCGTTTCGTGGGTGCCGGTATCGAGCCAGGCGATGCCGCGCCCCATCTTCTCGACGTGCAGATCCCCGGCATGCAGGTAGGCGAGGTTGACGTCGGTGATCTCCAGCTCGTGGCGCGCCGACGGCGTGAGCTGCGCGGCGATGTCCACCACCCGGTTGTCATAGAAATACAGCCCGGTCACCGCGTAGTGCGAACGCGGCGTCTGCGGCTTCTCTTCCAGGCTGACGGCGCGGCCCTGGGCATCGAACTCGACGACGCCGTAGCGCTCCGGGTCACGCACCCAGTAGCCGAACACGGTGGCGCCGGCACGGCGGCTCACGGCGGTGCGCAGGTACTCGGGGAACCCGTGCCCGTAGAAGATGTTGTCGCCCAGCGCCAAGGCGACGCTGGAGGCGCCGATGAAGTCGCGTCCGATGAGGAACGACTGCGCGATGCCGTCCGGACGCGGCTGCTCCTCATACTCGAGGCGCAGCCCCAGCTCTTCACCGCCGCCCAGGAGACGCCGAAAGCTGTCTTGCTCGTGCGGGCAGGTGATCACCAGGATGTCTCGGATGCCGGCTAGCATGAGCGACGACAGCGGATAGTAGATCATCGGCTTGTCGTAGATCGGCGCCAGCTGCTTGCTCATGGCCCGCGTGACCGGATAGAGCCGCGTCCCCGACCCGGCGGCCAGGATGATGCCCTTCACGCGCGCACCCTCGTCGCCGTCAGCCCCAGGCGCTCGCGCCCGTAGCCGGCCTGCACGGCGGTACACCAGTCGCGGTGCGCCAGGTACCACTGCACGGTGTGCCGGATGCCGGCGTCGAGCTCGTAGCGCGGGTGCCAGCCCAGCTCCTGCCGGATCTTGGTGGCGTCGATGGCGTAGCGGCGGTCGTGGCCCGGACGGTCGGTCACGAACGTCTTCAGTTGGCGGTAGGACGGGATGCCGCGTGCCGCCATGGCCGGGTTGTGCGCCGCCGGTAGGAGATCCTCCAGCGCCGTGCACACTCGGTCGACGACGTCGAGATTGGTCCGCGCGGTGTCGGCGCCGATGTTGTAGCTCTGACCGATGCGGCCGCGTTGCAAGACCAGCAGGATGCCGTCGCAGTGATCTTCGACGTGCAGCCAATCGCGCACGTACATCCCATCCCCGTAGATCGGCAATGCCTGGCCTTCGATGGCGTTCAGCAACGTCAGCGGGATGAGCTTCTCCGGAAACTGGTAAGGCCCGTAGTTGTTGGCGCAGTTGGTGAGCAACGCCGGCAGGCCGTAGGTTGCATGGTAAGCGCGCACCAGGTGATCGCCGGCGGCTTTCGACGCCGAGTACGGTGAGTTCGGTGCATAGGGGGTGGTTTCGGTGAAGCAACCGGTGCTGCCGAGCGCGCCGAACACCTCGTCGGTCGAGACGTGCAGAAAGCGGAAGTCGGCGCGGGCCGCCGGTGGGCTCTCGGCGAGGTAGGTGCGGGCCGCGTCGAGCAGCTCGAAGGTGCCGGTGACGTTGGTATGAATGAAGGCGCGCGGGCCGTCGATGGAGCGGTCGACGTGGCTCTCGGCGGCGAAGTTGACGACCCAGGCGGGCTGGTGCTCGCGGTAGACCGCGTCGACGGCGGCGCGGTCCGCGATGTCGGCCTTCACAAATGCGAACCGCGGCTGGCGCGCGACATCGTCCAGGCTCAGCAGATTGCCCGCATAGGTCAGCTTGTCGACGACGACGACATGCGCCGCGGTGCGCGACAGCGCCGTGCGTACGAAGTTCGAGCCGATAAACCCGGCCCCACCGGTCACGACGATCGTATGCATGCCCTGATTCGAGACGCCCGCAAGCGCGTTTCCCAAATTAGCCAGTCCCGTCACCCAATCGCAAGCGGAATATGAATTGATCCAGGGTCCGGTGCTGTCCTCATTTCGGCCTGCACCCGCAATCTGATTTGGAGCCGGCGTGCCCCCACGCCGCGGAGGGCAGCGGGCTGAGGGCAGCCCGGCTCCAGAACTTGCTGCCCGGGGCGCTGCCCCGGGCTGAGTTCTTGCCGCCCCGTTCGGGGCTGAGGGTCTGGAGCACTATGCTGAATCGCCGCAGCCCTGAAAGGGCGACCAGACATCAGCCAGGGGCACCGCCCGGGCACCGCCCCTGGCGCTCGGCATCGAAGATCAGGGTTGACTTACAAAGACGGAATCGGCTAGCGTTTTTGACCATGTCCCAAGCCAACGTGCTTACGAACAGTGCGGGTACAGCTCAGCCTCTGCCCGCCACGCAGGCTGCGTCGGTTCACTCAGCGAAGCGCCTGAGAATTCTTTGCTACATCCCGGCGTACAATGCCGCGGCGACCATCCCCAGCGTTCTCGATCGGATTCCACAGCCGATGATGGACCAGATCGACGAGATCCTGGTCGTCGACAACGCCAGCGAGGACAACACCCATCTCGTCGGCATCGGTTACGCCCAGCAGAAGGGGTTGTCGAAGCTCAAGGTCCATCGTAGCGCTGTCAATGGCGGCTACGGAGGCAGCCAGAAGGTCGGCTATCGCTACGCGATCGACAACGGCTTTGATGCAGTCGTCATGCTCCACGGGGATGGGCAATATGCTCCGGAAAAGATGGAGTACCTGCTCGAGCCGATCTACCAAGGGAAGGCCGATCACGTCTTTGGCTCGCGCATGACGGGGGATCCGCGCGCCGGCGGGATGCCGATTCACCGATTCCTGGGCAACCGGTTCTTGACCATCATGGAGAACTGGATGTTGGGGTGGAATCTCTCCGAGTACCACTCGGGCTATCGGATCTACACCACCGACGCGCTGCGACGAATTCCGTTCGAGAAGAACAGCAACGAGTACCACTTCGACTCACAGATTCTCGTGCAGGTCCGCATGGCGGGGCTGCGGGTGGTGGAGCGCACCATTCCCACTTACTACGGCAGCGAGAAGTGCTACGTGCCGCTCATGAAGTACGGCGTGGACGTCCTGAAGACCATGGCGGAATACCTCTTCCATACCCGCGGTATCAAGAAGTTCGAGTACCTCGAGATCGACGGCCAGATTGCGAAGCGGGCGGTCCCCGCGGTTCGGATGTAAGTAATCGGCCCCGGATGACCTGGCGCGCGGGCTGCGTGCCAGTGGCCGTCCGCGGGTGCGCCGGCGCGACCAAGCTCAGCGGCAGCGCAACGATTTCGCCGATCGTCGGCGGCCGACAACTCACGGCTGTCGCGATTGCCTTGCTGCCGGCGAGCTGGCAGTCTTTCTCTACATGCCAACTCCCACGGTGAGCATCGTCCGCGTGCCGGCGGCGGCGTCGGCACACGACGCGGTGCTGGCGAGCGTGCGCCGCGCCATGGAGCTGGCGGGCTGGCAGGAGTGCATTCCACGCGGCGCCGAGGTCAGCCTGAAGCCGAATCTGGGGTGGGATCTGTTTCGGCCGGGCGCCGTCACCTCGCCGTGGGCGCTGGAAGGCGTCGTGCGCACCATTCGCGATTGGGTCGGCAAGATCAACGTCGTGGAGTCGGATCAGGTCGTCGTCAACGTCGAGAAGGCCTTCCGGCTGGACCGCATGGATCGCTTGTGCCGCGACTACGATCTCACCTGGGTGAACATGACCGAGGCGCCCATGCGCACGGTGCCGCTGCCGAACGGCCGCGTCCTGAAAGAGCTGACCGTCCCCGAGATTCTGCTGCGCACCAAGCTGGTGACCGTGCCGGTGATCAAGACCCACAACAAGACGGTGATCACCGGTGCCGTCAAGAATCAGTGGGGCTGCCTGCCGATGTTCCGCCACAACTACCACCTGGTGCTCGATGCCGCGCTCGCCGACATCAACAGCGTGGCGCGGCCGTGCTTCGCGATGATGGATGCCAGCGTCGGCCTCGAAGGCAACAGCCCGAAGTCGGGCAAGCCGAAGGTCGTCAATCGCATGCTCGCCTCGGGGGATTTCGTCGCCCTCGATGCGGTGGCCGCGAAGATCATGGGCTTCGAGCCGGCAGGCATCGGACATCTCAACGAGTGCGTTGCCGCCGGCCTCGGCGTGTCGGACCTGCAGCGCATCGCCGTCACCGGCGATGACGACCTCTCCCTCAACCTGCACTTCATTCCGGCGCAGCACAACGTGGTGTCGTGGTTCGAGCTGGTGTTACGGCGGCGCGCCATCTTGCGACGCATCTTCTTCGACACCCCGGTGTTCCGGCTCTGCTGCAAACTCACCTTGGTGTACTACGCCGCGTGGTATTACGTCCTCGGCATCGGCCGGGCGCGGCGCGATGCCATCCTGACCGCGACCGCGTACGGCGCGCAGTGGCGCCCCTGAGCGGGCGGCGGTCGTACGGAGTAGTCATGAACCAGGTGCGTGCCCCTCGATACGGAGCCCAGAGGAAGGGCTCCTACCAATGAACCGGCCTTATGCAAGCGTTCCCCTCCTTACCAAGGAGGGGCCAGGGGAGGTTAAACGACCGCGCCGAATCTACCGCCCCCTGCCCCCTCCTTCGAAAGGAGGGGGTGCTTTGGCCCAAGGTATCAGCCTGAAAAGACTGATCCGGTTCTCGGGGCGAACGGGTCTCTTTGATGAGCGCGTACACGGTGGTCCCCGTTCGTGCCGATTAGCCCGACCGGCGGGATGCCGGCTTGGAGGGTCCATGAACCCGCCGCGGCCAAACTCATCCCCCAACCCCCTTCTCTTACGAAGAGAAGGGGGCTTTCTGACTTCCCCCTCTCTTCCGAGACTGTCGATTTTCTCGCGAACAGTGCTTCGACAAGCTCAGCACGAGCGGTTGGGGATTCAATTTCAAAGAAGAATTCCGCTCACCCTGAGCTTGTCGAAGGGTCTGCCTCGCGTTTATCGACAGTCTCTTCCCAAGAGAGGGGGCCAGGGGGTGAGTTCGCGGAACGAGCGGCCGGCTCATCCGCACTCACCGCCCTCTATTGGCGGCGTATCAACGCCCCAGAGCGCCGGTGGTGCCGGCGATCCGTGAAGAGAGCGCGTTAGGCACGATGCGCATCGGGGTGGTGGGCGGGGGCGTGGCCGGACTGGGCTCGGCATACTTCCTCTCAGAGCAAGGGCATCAGGTGGAGGTCTTCGAGCAAGCGCCCGCCCTCGGCGGCCTGGCGGGCGGCTTTGATTTCGATGGACTGACCGTGGAAAAGTATTACCACTTCGTATGTCGCGACGACGGCGACCTGATCGAGATGCTGGCACGGCTCGGAATGTCCGACGAACTGCAGTGGCGACCCGGCAAGATGAAGTTTTTCTATCGCGGCACGCTGTACGGGTTCGGCACGCCGTGGGACCTGCTGCGCTTTCGGCCGCTGTCGCTGCTGGGACGCATCCGCTTCGGCCTCAACGTGGCGCGCTCGCGCTCCGCGAAATCGTGGGAACAATACGAGGCGGTGACGGCGCGCGATTGGTTGGTCTCGCAAATCGGCCAGCAGGCCTACGAGATCATTTGGGAACCGCTGCTGCGGATCAAGTTCGGCCCATACTACGAGCAGATCTCGGCCTCGTGGACGTGGCACCGCATCAACCGCGTCGCGCGCTCGCGCCCGCACATCCTGGCGCGCGAGCGTTTGGGGTTCATGAAGCGCGGCACGCAGGTGTTGCTGGACACGCTGATCGGCACCCTGCAGCGCGCCGGCGTCGGGCTCCACACTGCGGTGACGGTCAACGCCATCACCACCGGGCCGAACGGGGTGACCGGCCTCGCGGTCGGTGGCGCGCACCGGTCGTTCGATGCGGTGGTTTCGACTGCGCCGCTCCCGGTTCTCGCGCGCCTGCTCCCGCCCGACGCGGTCGACCGGATCGGCGACATCCGCTCGATCGATTACATCAGCGTCGTCTGTCTGATCTTCAAGCTGAAGCAGCCGTTGACCGATGCGTTCTGGATCAACGTCAACGACGCGCGCGTGCCGTTCAACGGATTCATCGAGTACACCAACTTGAATCCGCGCGTCGATGCCAAGCATCCGCACATCCTCTACGTGCCGTTCTACCTGCCGCCCGGGCACCCGCGCATGGCGCAACCCGACGCGGAGCTGTATCGCGACTGCCTCGCCGGGTTGCAGGTGGTCCGCCCTGATCTTGCGGAGGACTGGGTGCTGGGCTACCGAGTGTTTCGCGACCGCTTCGCGCAAGCCATCTGTACCACCAACTTCGCAAAGCGCGTCCCGCCCGTGCGCTCACGCGTTCCCGGACTCTTCATGACCGATTCCACGCAGCTGTATCCGTCAGACCGCACGATCAGCGGCATGTTTGGGCAGGCGAAGCAGGTCGCCGCTGCAATCGCCGAACACAACGCGACGCGCTGAGAGTAGGCGAGAGCGATGCACGCCGAGGAGCTCTACCGCCAGCGTTTCGCGAACGTGAGCCAGCGGAAGCGTGCCGCCATGTGGGCCGTGGTGTGCCGTGTGGTGCTGCAACGCTACGTCCGCGCCACCGACCGGGTCGTCGATCTGGGTGCCGGCTTGTGCGAGCTCATCAACAGCATCGAGTGTGCGCACAAGATTGCCATCGATATCAACGCCGCCGTGCGTGAGCACGCGGCGGCTGGGGTGAACCTGGTCGTCGGCGACGTTCCAGCGGTGCTCCATCAGCTGGCGGCTGGAAGCGCCGACGTCGTGTTCTGCAGTAATTTCCTGGAGCACCTGCCGAACAAAGCCGTCGTGCTCGAGGTCCTCAATCACGTTCGGCGCATTCTTTCCGCTGGCGGGCGCTTCATCGTCATCCAGCCGAACATCCGGTACGCGTACAAGGAGTACTGGGATTTCTTCGATCACCACGTCGCCTTGAGTCACGGCAGTCTGACCGAAGCGCTACAGATGTGCGGCTTTCACATCGACGAGCTGCGCCCGCGCTTCTTGCCCTACACGACCAAGAGCCGTCTGCCGCAAGCCGCGTGGTTGGTGCGCCTCTATCTCGCTTTCCGGCCAGCGCAATGGCTGCTCGGCAAGCAGATGCTGGTGGTGGCGCGGAAGGTTGCCTCCTGACTCGGTCAGGCGTCAACGTTCCAGCTACTACGCCCGGTGTGCTATGCCGCGTGCGTGGCCAGGGAAGTGGAATGGGTTCGTCCGCTCGGCGAGGGCGCACAGACGCGGCATTGGCACCGCACGGACCGCGGCAAGGTCGTCGCATTTGCAGTCCAGCTCGAGGTCTGGGTACAAGGATATGTGGAACGCCTCGTTCGGAGACCCAGACGATGACCTGGCTCGAAGCGCTCAATAGCCAGCTGGGGAACGAGTTCGACCGTTATGTGCTGGAGCATCCAGGTTTTGCTGCGAAGATCCCGCGCGGAGCACAGGTGGTGCTTCAGTTGGCCGCCAATCCGAAGTTCAACACCTGGATCCGTCGTTTGGCGCGGAGCCAGCACCAGGCGGGTCAACCTGTCGTCATCGTGCAGATCGGCAAGCTCCTTCCCGCGCGCTCCCGCATTCGCGCGCCGAAGCTACGGATCGCAGCGGCGTGAGCCGGCCGTGTACGATCGCGGTGCCTTTGTGGCGTGCTGAGCCCTGGCGCGGCGGGACCTAGCAGGCTGCTGAAGGCTTCGGAGACCCTTCGACAGGCTCAGGGTGAGCGGAAAAGATTGGGAAACACGGGGAGGGGAACCGCTCATGCTGAGCTTGTCGAAGCATTGGGGCGGGGTTTTTCAGCAGCCTGCTAAGCGATTGCGCTCATCTTCGCCAGGCAGCCGAACGTTTGCCAGGTGGACTTGGTTGGTGCGCGGGCTGGTCGCGCTCGCCATCCTCATGCGCCTCAACAACGGCCTCCGTTTCCCCGCACTGAACGGGTACGACAGCTTCGGACACTTCACCTACGTCTGGTACTTGCTGAAGACGGGCAGCATTCCAGCCGCGGACCAGGGTTGGTCGTTCTTTCATCCGCCGCTGTACTACGCGCTGGCAGCGGCGCTGTGGATGCCGCTGCGCGGCGCCGACCCGAAGCAAGTGCTCAAGCTGATCAGCGTCGTCTTCAGCCTGGTCGGCGTCGCCAGTGCCGTGTTCAGCTATCAGGTTGCACGCAAGTATTTCGACCGCGACCGCCTCGCTCACCTGTTGGCGCCGCTCTACGTGCTGTTTCTGCCGGTCTGCCTGTACACCGCGCCGATGCTCGGGAACGAGGGCCTCAACGCCGTGCTGTGCTCCGCCGCTTTGTATCGGCTCATCGGCACCCTCGAGGAGCCACACCCGGCCGGCACGCTGTGGCTCGGCGTGCTGATCGGACTGGCGCTGCTGACGAAGTTCACGGCGGCGGCGATGCTGGGGACCGCCATTCTCAGCCTGCTGGCGTGGACGATCCACACCAGACGCTGGCGTGTCGGGGTGGCGCATCTGGCCCTGCTTCTGGCGGCGACGATGCTCCTGTGCGGTTGGTTTTACGCCCGCAACCTGGCGCGGTTCGGCAACCCGCTCGCCATGAGTCGCGGATTCTTCGTCGTCGAGCACGTCGAGAATGCGTTCCCGAAAGGGGCGCGGGACTGGCCGGCGTACATCTCCTTCGATCCGCAGATCTTCGCCGATGTGACGTACCAGGAGCCGCCGCTCATCGACTCGGTGTGGTCCGGCGCATTCGCCGGCACCTGGTTCGAAGTTGTCGGTACGTCGGTCTTTGCCAAAGCCGCGGACAACCCTGACGTGCGACGCGCGGGGCGGTTGTTGCTGGCGTTGGGAACGGTGCCGTCGCTGATCGTCCTCATCGGCATCGGGACGGCGCTGACTCGGCTCGTCCGTTACGGTTGGAGCCCAGTCATCGTGCCGGTGCTCCTCCTGTTCCTCCTCGTGGTCGCGCAGTTTGTCATTCACACGCATCGCGTGCCGGTCTTCACCGCGGTCAAGGCGTCGTACATGCTTCCCGCGATCGTTCCCTTCAGCTTCTGGTTTGCACTCGGCATCGATGCCCTGCGCCGCTGGCGTCGCGCGCGCAACGCTGTGCTGGCGGGATGCGCGCTGCTGCTGGTGGTCATCGTTCCCGTCTTCACCTACCAACTCGTCTTTGAAGCCGAGCTGACCGCGTTCTACTTCAATGCGCTCGGGATCACCTACGACCTTGCCGGGTTCCCCAAGAGCGCCCAGGAGATCTTCAGTGCGGTGGCGCGCGGCTATCACTTGTCCCTGGCGCACGAGAATCTTGCCGCGGTCGCGATCGAGGAAGGCCGTCTCGAAGCGGCGGCGCAAGAGTTGGGGGTTGCGGCCGAGCTGGCGCCGGATCAGGCCTTCGGCGTTGGCGAGGATCACGTGCGGCTCGGCCGCTTGAATGTCGCCGAGTACAGCTCAACCGAGGCCTACGTGTATCAACGTATGGGACGCACGGGCGACGCGATCGCTGCAGCCCGCCGGGCCCTGGAGTTGGCGCCGGACATTCCCGAGGCGCACTTCAATCTGGCAGCGCTGCTCCTACAAAGCGGGGCGCTCGACGAAGGGTGGCAGGAGAGCCAGCAAGCTTGTGCGCTCGACCCCGACTTCACGGAAGCCCGCGCCTTGCTTGCCATTGCCGACGCCCAACGCGGCAACTGCCTTGCCGCAGTCAACGGGTTGCGCAGCATCGCCGCTCTCCGCCGGCCGCAGCGCGCATACCCCTGGCTAACCGGTCGTGGCGACCTGTTGGACGCCGGGCTGGCCCGGCGCAAGATCATTCCGTTGTGCGCCGACGGGCTGAACCCGTACGCGGCGCTACGCGCGTGCGCCGGGACGCCCGGCGCGACGAGTCTCGTCCTCAAGTGGCTGGACGCGGCGCGCTGCCCGTGAAGGCGTGACCTCTCTCCGGCGGTTGAAACCGCGGCAACCCAAAAGCACCCAAGCCCACCTGCGTGGGCTCCCCGCCCCACCCGGAGGAGCGGGGGGAGTCGCCGCAGGGCGACTTGGGTGCCTTTCGTTGCCGCGAATTTATTCGCCGGGTTAGCTTCAGGTTCATGGGCAGGAACAGTCCCGACCCTGGGAGGCGGATCACTGCAGCCTCCCTTCCATTTGCTCCGCTTTCCGCGGAATCAGATCGGTGGGTGTCTCCTCGAAGTTGGCGCGGATCCAATCGGGGTCCCACGATACTATGTTGAGCCAGACACCGTCACCGAGGCGAATGGAGTAGGTCTTGTTGACACGCCCGGGCGGTGCGAACAGGAGCACCGTCGCACCTTGCGGGATGGGCGCGCGGGTAGCCGAGCGCACCTGCACGCTGGCGTGCCGGGCTTCGATGTATGCGGCCGGTGCGAGGCGCTCGTGCGCGATGAACCGCCAGCCGTTCGGCACCGGACTGCGCGCCGCCACCGCGTCGGTCAAACCCAGCAGATCGACGACGGGTAGGTCGACGTAGTAGCCGAGTATGCCGACGTTGGCGCTGGCGATGGTCATCGGCGGGAGGATGCTGCGCTCGGCGACGCCGCGCGCCAGCTCGATGTTCGCGGTGAAGGCCCGCCAGACGAGCGTGTGCTCTTCCTGCCGCGTGCCGATGAAGTGCGTGTTCAGCTCCGTGGTGAGGCGCCGGTGCAGATGCATGACCTGCGGCATGGCGGGCAACCAGCGCGCGATCGGCGTGTTGTCCACCGTGACCTTGAATTGGGCGAAGGCTTCGTACAGCTCCCGTTGGATGTCGCTCACCTGCAGATGCGTGTTCAGGGCCGTGGACATCGGGATGACCAGCGAGTAGACGAGACTCACCGTACCGACGGCGACGGCTGCCAGCGGACGGCGCGCGTACAGCGCCACCAGACTTTCGGCCGCCATCCACGCGATCAGCGGCGCGTAGAAGTCGAAGATGCGGAACTCGAAGTGGTCACCCCCGATGCGGTAGCAGTAGTAGGCGGCGTGTACCCCCATGCACGCCGTGAACAACACGCCGAGGCGCCGGCTCAGCAGCGACGGCACGCGCCGCCACATCAGGGCGACGAGCGGGATGACCAGATAGTAGCCGTACTCCAAGATGAAGGCGGCGAGGTAGCGCGCCCCCATCTGCGGCCACGGAACGCCGGTCTTCGCGTAGTACGTGTTCGGCAGCCAGACGCCATAATACGATAACCGCCACAGATACTGTCCGCCCACGAGCAGCGCGAACGGCCCGGTCATGGCCAGGATCTCAGAGAGCGTGCGCCGGCGCGTCCACAGGCAGAACGCCACGATCAGCGGAAAGAAGGCCTGCGCATCCGGCCGGCTCAATGCGGCGAGGGCGAGCGCCAGGGACATCCCCGCCAGCTCGGCGACACGCCGCGGCCGCGACTCCGCCAGCTCGGCGCGTGTCAGCGCGTAGAAGGTCAGCAGGACATAGAAGGTGAAGGAGCGGGTTTCGAGACCGCTCGTAGCCCACACCGCCCACGACCGATTCACGCTGAGTATGAGCAGGGTGATGACGATGACCGCCCGGCGCTCGCGTCCCGCGCTCTGTCGGTGAATGAACAGCACCCACAGCACGGCGGCGCCGGCGGTGTAGCCGATGCTGAGGACGTGCGGGAAGATCTCGCCCGACACACCCAGCACGTAGCCGATCGCCAGCTGCAGCACCCAGAGCAGCGAGGTGTAGCCCTCGACGGGCTCGCCGGGATTGAACACCAGCCCGTTGCCACGTGCGAAGTTGCGGGCGTAACGGAACATGATGTAGGCGTCGTCGCAGAGGAACGCGTAGAACCAGACGTGCAGCGCCATGACGGCGGCGATGGATGCGAGGCCGAGGACGACCCAGGTTCTTCTCCTTGCTGAGAAGGCAGAGGGGAGGGGGATGAACTCTGGCCGGCTCACCGTACTTGGATCTCTCCGTGCCCGAGGTTGCTGTGCGCGGCGCGATTTCGCAAGCGGCGCAGGGTTGATTTCGCGGCGTGCTTCTTCGATCATGCGGCATGTCCGCCCCGGCTCGCGTTCGTCGCGCGGCTCGCCGCACCGATCTGCCGCGCTACGCGGTGATCATGGCCGGCGGCCATGGCCGGCGCTTCTGGCCGCGCAGTCGCCGCCGCGTTCCCAAACACCTCCTGCCGATCAGCGGCCGGCGCACGCTGCTGCAGGAAACGGTCGAGCGGCTGCGGCCGTTGTTTGGATGGCGGCGCATCCTGCTGGTCACCACGGCGGAGCACGCCACCGAGGTGCGACGCCAGTTGCCGCGGGTTCCTGCGGAGCACATTCTGGTCGAGCCGGTCGCCCGCAACACGGCGGCGTGCACGGCGCTGGCGACGGAGTGGGTGCTCGCCCGCGAGCCGGATGCGGTGGTTCTGGTGGCGCCGGCCGATCACGTGATCAAAGATACCGCGGGGCTACGCCGCAGCATCAGCGCGGCCTGCGACCTGGCGGCCCGGCACGAGTGCCTGGTGACCTTCGGGATCCCGCCGACCCGCGCCGAGACCGGTTACGGGTACATCGAGATCGGCAGCGCCATTGATCGTCACCACGCCGACGCGTCCTGGGTGCGGCGATTCCACGAGAAGCCGCCGGCTGCCACCGCCCGCCGCTACGTCAACAGCGGCCGCCATCTCTGGAACTCAGGCATGTTCGTCTGGAGGGCGAGCGTCTTCCATCGCGCACTCGCCCGCTGCATGCCGCTGCTGCAGGAGACACTCGCCGGGCTGTGGGCGCCGGTGCCCGGCGTGGGGGCACGTGCGGGTCGCACACGGCGGGGCATCGAGCAGCGTTTGCGGCGCGCGTACCGTCGGGTACCGGCACTGTCGGTAGACGTTGCCGTCGTGCAGCCGCTCGCCGGCATGAATGCGGGCGCGCCGCGTGTGGCGGTGGTGCGGGCTGGATTCGATTGGAACGACGTCGGCAGTTGGGTGGCGATGCCGGAGCTGTGGGGCTGTGACGAGACCGGAAACGCCGCGATCGGACGGCTGCTGCCGATCGATGCGAGCGATTCCATCGTCTACTCTCCGGAACGCCTCGTGGCCCTGGTCGGCGTCCACGACCTGATCGTCGTGGACAGCCCCGACGCGCTGCTGATCTGTGCGCGCGACCGCGCCCAGGATGTGCAGCGGGTCACCCAGGAGCTGAAGGAACGTGGCTGGTCGCGTTATCTGTAGCCCTGCCCCGGTTCGCAAAGAAAGACGATGCAACCGCCGATAGACGCCGACGACCGCCGATGGTCTGACATCAGTTTTTCTGTCTTCAGATCGGCGTCTATCGGCGGGCATCGGCGGTGCCGATTTTCTTCGAGTCGCTGCTCGCTGCTCGCACTGATTGCCACCGCACTCATCGTTTCGGCGTGCCGCTCGCAACCGCCGCCGCCGGCGCATCCGTTGCGCTGGGCGACCGCGTGGATTGCCGCCGTCAACAGCCGGAGGCTGGAGTACTTTCATCCGATGCTCGGCACGCCGGGAACGTACGAAGACCCGCTCACCGGTGGACCGCGTGCCGGTCCGGCGCTCGCCTACCATTTGGTCTCAATCTGGGAGCGGTTTCCCGAGGCCCACTATGACATCGTTCGGGTGACGGGCGATGCGCAGTCGGTGACGGTCGAGTGGACGGCCACCGGCTTGGGCAACGCAACCAAGGCCGAGCCGTTACCGGGCGTGTTCATCATCGACGTGCAGGCCGACCGGATCGCCATGGTGCGGGGCTACTTCGACCCCAGTGGGCTGCGCCGGTGAGCTGCGAGGCGTGGTGAGCAGCATTGTCCTAGCCGCCGACCTTGTCCACCGCGAGCGTGATGAGACCGAGGACATCGGCGATGTTGTCGGGCTGCAACCCCCAAGCATTGACGCTGTCGATGCGGCTGACCGGCAGCGGAAAGGCGGCGCGCTGCAACACCACCCGGTAGCCGTCGCGCACCGCCGATACGGATGAGCGGTTCGGGACGGGTTCGCCTTCCAACCCCATCGCGGCGGCGGCCTGGCTGGCGACCGCGGGCTGCGACGGATCGCCGCTGACCACGGCAGACAGCGCCGGTGTCGACTCGTGGTCGAGATAGATCGCGATCACGAAGCGGTCGCTGCTGCCGGCCCAGGCGGTGTACAAGACGAAGTTCTGGACACCGCGAGCCAGGGTGACGGCGACCTCGCCGGTCGAGGGTCGATTGAGAAACATGGGGGTTTGTGCCGGGTCCGATCCCGGACGGACACCGATGAGGGGAATCGGCGGACGTGCCTGCGTGTAGCTCATGGCATCGCCCTGCGGCGTGCCCTGTGCGTCGGATGGGAAGACCGTGATCCCGGTCACGGCTGGCGGCAACGACTGGCACGCCGCAACGCCCATCAGGTGGACCCAGCCGGCAACGAGAAGGGTCAATTGCGCGCGCCAATGCACCCGGTGTTCATACCGTGCACGCCGCAGCCCTTCAACGACGGCCGCAACTACCAATGAACCGTTCGTCGAGGGTTCCCCTCCTTTCCAAGGAGGGGTCAGGGGAGGTTTTGCAACGGCGCGTCAGCAACCTCCCCCTGGCCCCCTCCTTGGTAAGGAGGGGGTTCATTGGCCCAACAGACCAGCGCCACAGCGCTGGTCGAGATCTCAGGACGAGCGCTGGCATCTGGTCTGCCGATGCGGACTATCCGGAGCGGGCGGCCAAGATATAGATGGAAATCCCGGCGGCCAGAACATAGCCGAGACGCAGCGCCCACATGGTCAGCCGTTCACGCATGATCGGCTCGATACTCATCATAACCAAGGCGGGTCAGCAAGCTTCGTGCGTGGTGCGCCGGCTTCAATCTATCGCACGGTCACTGACGAACCCCGTTACGGGCTTGCAGCAGACAACAAGGAGCGGTGACAGTGTGACGGTCGCCCACCGCCCGGCCGCATCGAGTGGTCAGAGATCGTAACCGAGCGCCCGCAAGCGTTCTCGCGACGCGGCGTCCGGCGTGCGCACCGGCGCCTGATTCCGCGGCACGATTGAACGCTGCAGCTCCTGCTTCATTTGCTCGAGCAACTCGGGGTGGACTGAGGCCTGATCGTGTTCCTCACGCGGATCGCTGTCGAGCTGGAAGAGGAGCTCCTGGCGGTCCGCCGTGACGATCAGCTTGTTGCGGCCCTCCAGGAGCGCATACTGATGCAGCACGCCGCCGACAAATCCCGGCACCAGCTCGGCGAGGAGCCCCGGCGCGGCCTCTGCCGCGGTTGCCGAGCCCAGCAGTGAGCGCCCCGGAAATGGGACATGCTGCGACCCCGCGAGGTCGAGCAACGTGCGGCCGATATCGGTGATGGGCACCGGCGCGTCGATCCGCCGTCCGCCCGGATCGTGAGGTGACAGGATCAACAGAGGGATGTGGAGGACCTCTTCATACAGCGTACGGGCGTGCAGGAACCCGCCGTGATCGGCGAGCTCTTCGCCGTGATCGGCGAGCACGCAGATGATCGTATTCGGCAGCCACCCCTTGTCTTCAAGCCCGCGCAGCAAGAGCTGCTGCTGCGCATCGAAATGCGCGATCGCCGCATCGTAGATATCGGTCGCCTGTCGCAGCTCGTCGGGCGGCAGACTCGCGGCACGTTGATGCACCTTGGCATTGATCGCACCGATTCCGGCGGCGACGTTTGCATCTGCGGTGCGCCAGAAGCGCGTCGCCGTCTCGATCGGCGGCTCGTACGGCCAATGCGAGTCCATGTAATGGATGTACAGCAGCCAGGGCCGCGTCCCGCCGCTCTGCCCCGCCGGTTGGAGCCAGGCCAGCGCTGCCGCGGTCACCCGTTCCGCCGGTTCCTTGGGTCGCTTGCTGAGCCCTTGCAGCCACCCGGACACCGGAACGTAGTCGTCGAACCCTTGCGCAAACCCGAGATCCGGAGACAGCACCGGGTTGGCGATCACGGCGCCGGTGCGGTAGCCGGCGTCACGGAATCCCTGCGCCAGCGTCCGCGTGCCAGGCGCGATGAAGGTCGCCGCGCCGGGCTGCAAGACGCGCGGATGCTCTCCGGTGAACAATGACGCGACCGCTGGATTGGTCCAGGACGTCGTCGAGTGCGCCTGCGTGAACAGCGTGCCGCGCCTCGCCAGCGCGTCGAAGCCGGGCGATGTCTCGCGTCCATACCCGTAGGCGCCGAGGTGGTCGGCGCGCAGCGCATCGGCGAGAATGATCAGCACGTTCGGCGGCGTGGCCGAGCGCCGGCAGCCGGCGAGGCCACACAGGAGCACCAGCGCGGTCGCTAGACTGGCGAGGGCACGCCCCATGCTCGCGCTACTCCTTGCCGGGTTGGCCGTAGCCAAGCGCCCGCAGTGCTTGCCGGACCGAGTCCGGTAGCTCCGTCGGTTGCACCAGGCGCGGCGCGCCACGCTGGGCAGCGGCCTCCGTGCTGTTGCGAATCGTCTCCAGCGCCAGGAGATCATGTAGCGCAGGGTCGGGCAGGGGGCGGTGCTCACCGGGATCCTGAGCGAGATCGAACACCAGTGGAGCCGGACGTGCCGCATCCGCGATGATCTTGCGGCTGCCGGCAATCAGCGCCTGCAACTGGTGATTGTCCAGATTCTCTTCTGCGTAGGCCGGCGGTGCCGCGCCATCTGGCTTCTGTCCACGCAGCAAGGCGCTCAGGTTCCGCCCAGGCCCGGTTGCCGGCGGGCCACCCGCGAGGTGCAGCAGCGTTGGATAGAGATCGACGAGTTGAACCACATCGGGCACGACTGCAGGGGCGATCGTGCCTGGCCAGCGCATGAGCAGCGGAAGGTGAATGAGCTCTTCATACAGCGAATGTCCGTGATCGAACCCGCCGTGCTCGTAGAACTCCTCGCCATGATCGGAGGTCAGGACCACGAGGGTCTGTTCCACGAGCCCGCGCGGCTGCAGACCGGTGAGCAGACGTTGGAGCTGCGCATCGTTGAACGACACTTCACCATGGTACAGGGCGCGCGCATGACGCACATCGCGTTCCGGCGGCGCCGGCCGCAGCATGGCGAGGCCAAACAGGCTCTTGAATGATCCATCGAACGGTCCATCGTACCCCGCATCATAGAGGCGATCGTACGGCGGTGGCGGCGTGTACGGGGCGTGCGGGTCGACCGAGAACACCAGCAGAAAGAACGGCCGCGCGGTATGCGCGTCGAGCCACTGCAGGGTGCGATCGACGACCACGTCCGCCGTCGCGACGAGCTCTTCCGGACGCACCGTGCCGGAATGAGGCTTGTACAGCTCGACGAACTCATCGAATCCTTCCGCGAATCCAAACGGCGAGCCGATGTTGGGGTTGGCGACGATTGCGGCGGTGGTATAGCCGCGGGCGCGCAGCTGGCTACCCAGCGTCGCAGTGCCGGCGCGCAGCGCGTCGTTGCGGCCGACGGCGCCGTGCGCGGTGGGGTACTGCCCCGTGAGCAGTGCGCCCATCGATGGACGAGTCCACGAGGCGTCGGCGTATGCCCGCGCGAAGCGAATACCGTCGCGCGCCAGGCTATCCATCGCGGGTGTCTGCACCTGCGAGTTCCCGTAGCAGCCGAGGGCGTCGGCGCGCAGCGTGTCGACCACGTAGAGCAGCACGTTCGGGGGCGCGCTACGGTGGCAACCGGCACCGGCCAGCGTGGCGGCCGCCAGCAGCATGCCGGACGCGTGGAGGCGAATCAGGCGCCAGCGGGCACTGACCGGCGCGCGCAGCTTCACTCCTCCCATTCAGGCTCTTGCTCGACCAACGTCAGCGGCCGCAGCAGCTCCGGGGAGATGTCCTCGATGAAGCGCGACGGCTTGCCCATCACCATCCCGAAGCTGCGATCGAAGATGGTGATCGGGTAGGTGAGATACAACTCATCCTTGGCGCGCGTCGTTGCCACGTACATCAGCCGCCGTTCCTCCTCCAGCTCGTCCGCGTCGTGGATGTTGTAGTCGGCCGGGAACTTCCCCTCGGCGGCCCAGATGACGAAGACCGCGTGCCACTCCAGCCCTTTGGCGGAATGGATCGTCGACAAGGTGAGGACCCCTTCATCCGGATCGGCCGCCAACACGTCGCCGACGCTGTCGGTGGGCGGCTCCAACGCCATGTCGGTGAGCAAAGTCTCGAGGCGGCGGTAGCGCGCCGCGATGGTAGCGAAGTGCTCCAGGTCCTTGCGACGCTTCGGGTAGTCCTCGCGGTGGACGCGTTTGAGAATCGGCTCGTAGTAGCGCAGCACCTCGTTCACCTGCTCCTCGGGGATGGAGTCCAGCTCGCGCAGCCGGCGCAGCAGGCCGGCAAGCGCCTGCAAGTCGGTGGAAAAGGCGCGCCGGGGGAAGCTCTCGAGGCGATCCGCCGGATCGGCGGCGGCGCCCTCGGCGATCCAGCGGATGATCTCGTCGCTCGAGCGCGGGCCGATGCCCTCGAGGAGCAGCAGCGCCCGGTGCCACGACACCGCGTCACGCGGGTTGGCGACGACGCGCAGGTGCGCCAGCACGTCCTTGATGTGCGCCGTCTCGATGAACTTGAAACCGCCGCGCTTGATGAATGGGATGTCGTGCCGCGCCAGCTCGATCTCCAGATCGAACGAATGGAAGCTCGAGCGGAACAGCACGGCGACGTTCGGTAGCGCGACGCCTTCTTCGCGCAGCTCCAGAATGCGCTGGCAGATGAAGCGCGACTGGAAGTGCTCGTTCTCCGCGGCGACCAGGATCGGCGCGACCCCGTTCGGCTTGCTGGTAAACAGGTTCTTGGTGTAGCGCTCGCGCGCCGGTGCGATGATGGCGTTGGTCACGTCGAGGATCGGCTGGGTGCTGCGATAGTTCTCTTCCAGCGGAATGAGACGCGCCCCCGGGAACAAGCTGGGGAAGTCCATGATGTTGCGGAAGTTGGCGCCGCGGAACGAGTAGATGCTCTGCGCATCGTCGCCCACCGCCATGACGTTGTCGTGCTCCGCCGCCAGCAAGCGGACGATCTCGGCCTGCAAGGCGTTGGTGTCCTGGTACTCGTCGACCATGATGTACCGGTAAGCGCGCGACAGCCGCTGCCGCACCTCGGCGTGCGCGTGCAACAGCTCGCGCAGTTGCACCAGCAGGTCGTCGTAGTCGAGCAGCTGGCGTTCCGCCTTGTAGGCGACGTAGCGTCGCTGCAGCTCCAGCAGCTCCTGCAGGTGCTCGAACAGGTGGCCGTACTCGTCTTCGATCAGCTGCGGCAGCGGCACCGACTTGTTGATCGCCATGCTGAACATCTCGCCGATGACTTGTTTGCGCGGGAAACGCTTCTCCTTCTTGTCGAGCTCGAGGGCGGCGCGCAGCAGATTGATCACGTCCTCGCTGTCGGTGCGGTCGAGGATGGTGAAGCCGGGCTCGATGCCCAGCACCCGGCCGTGCCGGCGCAGCGTGGTGTTGGCGAAGGAGTGGAAGGTGCCGCCGCTGACGTGGTCGCAGCGGCCGTCGAGCAACAGGCTGGCGCGCCGCAGCATCTCGGACGCGGCCTTGCGAGTGAAGGTGAGCAGCAGGATGTTGGCCGGATCGACGCCACTCTCCACCAGGCGCGCGACGCGGAACACCAGCGTCCGCGTCTTGCCCGTACCGGCGCCGGCGACGACCAGGACCGGCCCGGTCGTGGTGATCACCGCCTCGTACTGCGCCGGGTTCAGCTCGTCGCGGTAGTTGATCCGGAACTGTGGATCGCGCCGCACCAGGTCGCGACGCAGGACGTACTTGTCCGACTCAGGCTGCATGGTCGATGACCCACTGTGCCGCCTGCCGCGCTTTGCTAAAATGCGCACACGCCATCATGAGTGAACGGAACTATACCAAGCGGGATCGCACCGACAAACAGTCTGCCGTCCCGCTCAGCAGCTGAAATGTCCGACTCGCTCGATCTGCGTGGCCTGCGCTGCCCGCTGAACTGGGCGAAGGCGAAGGTGTATCTGGAGGAGCTTCCGACCGGTGCGGAGCTGGAGCTGATCCTCGACGATCCGAAAGGCGTCCGTGACATTCCGCGCGCCGCCGAAGCCGAGGGCTACGCGGTCATCGACGTGGAACGCCGCTCGGTCGACTGGCGGATCGTCATCCACAAGTGAGACGGCGGCCCTACTTCGTGCGTGACAGGTACTCGCCGCTCTCCGTATCGACGCGGATGACGTCGCCGATGGTGACGAAGGCGGGTACCGGGACCACCGCACCGGTCTCGACGGTGGCTGGCTTCAAGACGTTGGTCACCGTCGCCCCTTTCAGGCCGGGCTCGGTGTGGGTGACCTTGAGGTCGACCGTGCGTGGGAGCGACACGCCCATCGGGGTGCCCTCGTAAAACTCGACCTGCACCTTCAGGTTGGGCGTCAGGTACTTCACGGTGTCGCCCAGCGCTTCCGCCTCGAGGGCGATCTGCTCGTAGTTCCCCGTGTTCATGAAGTGGTACTGGGCATCCGACTCGTAGAGGAACTCCATCTCGTGCTGCTCGAAGGTGACCCGGTCGACCTTGTCTTCCGAGCGGAAGCGGTTCTCCAGCTGCGTCCCGGAGCGCAGGTTGCGCATCTTGGTTTGCACCATCCCGCGCCAGTTCCCCGGCGTCACGTGGACCACGTTCATGATGCGCACCAGCTCATTCTGGTACTTGATGATCATACCGACGCGCAGCTGGGTTGCGTTGATCAGCATTGTTCACTGGCTCCTGGTTGTCGGGAATTGGCACGGGAGTGGTAGCATCGGCCCGCGATCGTCGCAAGATTGCATCCTCGCCCGCCTGCATTTCGATCGCGGCGGAAACGTGGTCTTCTCCGCCAGTCGTCTTGCAGACGACTTTCTTCAAGCCGTAGCCGGGGAATTCCATTCCCCGGCGGACGCACGGGCACCGCGGCGTTTCCTTATCACGAGCGGCCCGCGGTGGCAGACGCACCGCCATGGAATGGAATTCCCCGGCGGAAGTCGATTCCGCGGCGGACGCGCACGCCGCGGCGTTGTGTGCCGCGAGCGAACCGCCGTAGCCCGCGCGCCGCCGTGGAATGGAATTCCGCGGCTACGTCGTTCAAAGTCGTCTGGAAGACGACTGAGCCGACCGCGGCGGAAATCGATGCGGCGGCGGTGTGCGTGCACCGTGCCGTTTCCGACCACCGAACCGCCTCACCCGGCGCGCCACCGTGGAATGGAATTCCCCGGCTACGTGGTCGAAAGTCGTCTGGAAGACGACTGAGCCGACCGCCGCCGTCGGGGAGGCGCAAAGCCGACCGTCATTGCGGCGCGCCGCCTCACGGCTTCGGCGCCATGAACACCAGCAGCGTCAGCCGCTCAGGCCCGGGGTTGCGTACGGCGTGGCTCGACCCCGCCGGCGCCCACACCGCGTAGCCGCGGCCGACGGCGCGCTCTTCATCGCCGATGCGGAAGCTGCCGGTCCCGTCGAGCACGTAGTAGATCTTGTCCGAGCCGGCGTGCGCATGCGCCGTCTGCTCCTGCCCGGGGTTGAGCCCGTACACGTCGCAGAACATGCGCGGCGTGTCGAACAGGTTCACCTTTTTCATCTTGTCGGGAGCGAATGCCGCAGCGGCGAGTGCGTCTTTGAACACGTCCATGGCCTTCTCCTCGTGAAGCGTGAATCGTGAAGCGTGAAGCGTGGGAAGTCAATTTCGCAAATGTATTGCGCTTCACGAGATCCGCTTCACGCTTCACGTCCTTGGATGTCCCAGCTCGAGCCCGAGCCACGTGGTGACGGCCAACAACACGAGTGCGAGCCCGCAAGCATACACGAGCCGGCGGGTCATGCTCGCCAGCCACACGGCGTCGACCGGCTCGCCCGCCATCTCGGTGCGCACGATGCGGTGTCCGAGACCGAACGTGATGTAGGTACCAACCATCACCACCGCGAACGCCAGCGACAACTTCCACACCAGCAACCAGCCGACGCGCGCAAAGAACTCGCCGCGTAGGGCGTCTTTGTACGGGGTCAGATTGAACGCCCCGGTCATCACCAGGACCCCGAGAGCGGCGATGGCGAGTGGATCGTAGACGCGCAAGGCGCGCGCCAGCACCGTGCGCGTGGCGGCGGGGTCGGAGAACGCGCCGGCGGCCGGCACGACCATCGCCAGCAGCGCCACGGTCGCGCCACCGTAGGTAGCGAGGGCTACGACGTGCAGCCAGAGCCCGAAGAAGTCGGTTGCAGACATCAGATCGAGCGCTTGCTTATCGGGGGGCCGGAGCAAAGGCAAGGAAGGGGACGAGAAGTCAGATCCGTCGGGCGCGATGTGGTGCCGACGTGGCGCGCGCCGCCAGCAGGAATAGCGTGACGGCGATCACGTTGCCGAGAATCACCAGCAGCAACGAGTAGCGGACTGAGTCCGGGCGGCCGAGCAGGTCGTTGAGCACGCCGACGGCCTGCGGCCCGGCACCCAGACCGATGAGATTGACGATGAAGAGAAACACCGCGGCCGACAGCGCGCGCATGTGCGGCGCCACCATCTCCTGAACGAGTGACGCCGTCGGTCCCAGCCACATCGCGTTGCACAGCCCACCGGGAACCGCGAGCCACAAGGCCGTGGTCGCATCGGGCACCAGCAGCATCGCCCAGTTGAACGGCATACCCAGCGTCGCACCCAGCGCCGCGACGTAGCAGCGCGCCCGCGGCTGGCGTGCGTGCCAGCGATCCGCCAGCCAGCCACCGAGGAAGGACCCCACCGCCCCGCTGCTGGCCGTGATCAACGCGAGATACAGGCCGAGCTCGCGCGGCTTCAGGTGATGCACCCGAATGAAGAACACCGCGATCCAGTTTCCCATGCCGTAGGAGGCAAAGGCATGAAACGCCCCGGCGAACGACAGCAGCCAAAACGGTCGCAAGCGGCGCAGCGCCCGCAACACGTCGGCGGTGCTGCTCGACGCCGCCGCAGGACGGCCGGGGTCCCACACGCCGCGCACCGGCTCGCGCACCGTCAGGCGCACCACCAGCGCCAGCAAGCACCCCGGTAGGCCGACGGCTAGAAACGCGGCCCGCCAGCCCAAGGCTTCGTTGATCCAGCCGCCGAGCCAAAACCCCAGACCCACGCCGAGATAGATGCCGCTGCTGTAGATCGAGAGCACCGTGGCGCGCCGCAGCGGCGGGAAGTAGTCGGAGAGCAGTGAGTACGCCGCCGGGCTGCAGCTGGCCTCGCCGACACCAACGCCGATGCGCGCCAGCGCCAGATCGGTGAAACCGCGCGCCGCACCGCACAGCGCCGTCATGCCGCTCCACACCGTGAGCCCGATGGCGATCAGCGAGCGCCGCACCCAGGTGTCCGCCAGCCGCGCCAGCGGCAGCCCCATGATGGTGTAGAAGGCCGCGAACGCGAAGCCCGATAGGAAGCCGAGCGCCGTGTCGGAAATGTGCAAGTCGTCCTTGATCGGTTGTAGCAGGATCGCCAGGATCTGCCGGTCGATGAAGTTGAAGACGTACACCACGACCAGCACTCCCAGCACGTAGCGGGCGTAGCGCGCATCGGGCGCACCCGCCGGTTCCGTCGCTGCGCCGTGCCGTGCGGCAGTTTGCATCGACGCTCGATACACCGGCGCGACGGCAGTTGTCGAGCTGCGAGCGATCGCGCTTCGGCGAAGGGGGACAGGGCTACCGCTGCCGATCGAACCCTCGCCGTGCGCTAAGGAAACCCAACAGTGGCACGAGAAGCATCCAAGCCGCGCGACCGCGGGTCTGTTGAACCAGAATCGTCGAACAGCCGTCGGCGGAGCCGGGCGCGCTGGGTGGCATCGATGGCGCGGTGAAACTCGTTCCGTCCGACCCATTCAGCTTGACGACGGTGAAGTCCCACCCGGTCAGGGAATTCTCCGTGAATCCGACCGCTGCTACGTCGCCGTGCGCGTCCACTGCAACCTGAAAACCGGCATCCGTCGGGGCAACCCCGTCGGTACGATTGCCGTTGAAATTACGCCGCCACAGCGCGTGGCCATCTGCCGCCGCCAGCTTGATCACGGTGAAATCGAAGCCGGTGCCGTTAAACGTGGTGCCGGTTGCGATCGGATCTCCGGACCGGTCCAACCCGACGGCGACAGCGAGATCTTGGTCTCCACCGCCGTCATACACCGTGCGCCACAGCTCGGCGCCGCTCGCACCGGCGAGCTTCACCACCACGAAGTCGAGGATGGTCTTTGCATTACTGATGCCCCCTGCCGCCAGGACATCGCCGGCCGCATCCACCACGACGGCGCGGGCGCTGTCGAATCCGTCGGCCGTGCCCTTGATAGCGGCCCGCCACAATTCGGTACCGCTCGACCCTTCGAACTTGATCACGGTAAAGTCGGAGCCGGGAGCAGTGTTCTGCGTCGAGCCGACGGCTACGACACCTCCCGCGCTATCGACCGCCACGGCCAAGGCCTGATCAATCCCGCCAGCGGTTCCGGAGACCTCCTGGCGCCAGATCTCTGCGCCGCTTGATCCCCGGAGTTTGGTCACCAAGAAGTCGGAGCGGCTGTCGAGGTTCTCGATCGTCCCCGCCGCGACAACGTCACCGCGCACGTCCACCGCCAGGGCATTGGCGATGTCCGGTCCATCGGCGCTCCCATTGATTACTCGTCGCCATTTCTCGCTACCGTCTGCGCCCGCGAACTCGATGACCGTGAAATCGGGTCCTGTGATCGCATTCTCGGTTTGGCCTGCAGCGATGACACTCCCCGCGCTGCCCAGAGTGAGCGCGGACGCTGCATCAAAGCCATTTGCAGTGCCATTGATGCTCTGCTTCCACACACTCTTGCCGTCTACTCCGGAGAGCTTGATAACGGTGAAGTCGGGGCCGGTCTCAACGTTCTGGGTGACGCCCGCAGAGACAACGTCGCCAGCTCCATCAACGACGACTGCCACCCCACGATCGACGCTGTCAGGAGCGCTCCCGTCAATCTCGCGTTCCCATTGCTTAGCGCCATTCCCGCCGGCGACCTTGACTATCGTGAAATCCCGTCGAGTACCGATGTTCAGTGTCTCGCCTGATGCGATCACGTCCCCGGCCGGGTCGAAAGCGACGGCCAGGGATCGATCCGTGCTCAGGTTTCGGCTGCCATCGACGAGCCCGCGCCACAGTTCCTCACCGCTCACCGCGTCAAGCTTCACGGCGGCGAAGTCACGAGCGCCCGCACCGATGTTCCGGACTGAGCCGGCGGCGACGACATTGCCGGCCGCGTCCAGGGCGACTGCTTGGGCGGCGTTAAGACTCCCGGTGGGGTCGGTTCCCTGAAGCACGTTGCACCATTGCTCACCGCCGCTTGCGCCGGCGAGCTTGAAAACCGCGAAGTCGAAGACGTAGACGTTCCTACGGGGGGACGTACCCATATTCGTGTGCGGTGCTTTGACATTGCCCGCGGCTACGACGTCTCCGGCAACGTCTACCTGGACCGCAGCGGGGCTAGCACCCCCGGCTGCGGCGCAGCCCCGACTGCGCCACAGCTCTGCGCCGGTCGCGCCTGAGAACTTCACCACCGTCTCCTCGTCGCCGTTCGTGTCGACAATATAACCGGTGGCGACGACATCCCCGCTTGCGCCGAGCGCGACAGCGAACGCGTCTGCGCTGCCTCCGTCGTTGATCACCTGGCGCCACAGCTCGGCGCCACTCGACCCGGCGAATTTGACCACCGTGAAGCCCGTAGTGCTGCCCGCAGCTACTACGTCGCCGAATGCGTCTAGCCCGATCGCCTGAGCGACGCCTGCAGCGAACGGCGCCCCGTGCCACAGCTCCGCGCCGTCCGTTCCGGAGAGCTTGACGACGCCAAACACGGCGCCGCCATCCTCGTGGGTCTGGAACGAGCCCCCCGCGATCACGTCCCCCGTGGCATCGACGGCCACGGTGGTGGCCGCGGCGTCGCCTCCGACTAGCAACCGGCGCCAGATCTCTGCGCCATCGCTACCGGAGAGCTTCACGACGATAAAGTCCGTGCCGCGGGTCTCGCTGTTGGTGGTGCTTCCCGCCGCCACGACATCTCCCGCGGCGTCCACCGCGACGGCTCCAGCTTCGTCGAACTGATCGGCCGAACCGTTGATCACTTGGCGCCAGATCTCGCCGCCATCCGCGCCGGAAAGTTTGACCGCAGTGAAATCCCTGAAGGTGCCGAGGTTCTGAGTCAGACCCACGGCAATAACATCCCCACCAGCATCCAGCGCGACTGCGTTGGCCGAGTCGAAGAGAGACGAGTCAGTGCCGCCGATGAATCGGTGCCAGATCTCCTGCCCGCTCTTTCCAGAGAACTTGACCACGGTGAAGTCCTGGAAGGACGTGCCCGCGTTTTGGGTTCGTCCAACGGCGACGACATCTCCCGCGGCATCGACAACGAGGGCTTCGGCGCGATCGATACTCTCTGTCGCGGTACCGTTGAAGTTGATCTCCCAACCGGCCGCCCAGGTTGGGCTCAATGCCAGGCGCGAGGCTGCGAGCAGCACTGCCACGCGCGCCATTCGCGTCATAGGTGACGCGGTTCGATTCAAGATTGTACCTCGACCGTCGCCATGTTCGCATCCGTATCAGAGGATACATGAACTTGCCTAGACTTGGAACGCAATCCATCAAATCCACCCTCATGCGGTAGTTGCCAATAGGCTTCGCATGAATCGCATCGTGCGAATCAGGTGGTAGGGTGACTGGCACCACCGGCTCAGGTTGGCGTACAAATACAAGAGCAAGGATGCCACTGAGCGGCCCGGCAGGTCACCTCTGGCGAGAGGCTGAACGCGTCACACACGAGGCGACGCTCGGCGAATCGCCTCGCCAACGCGAACGGCATGGACGGTCGCCGCGATGTCGGGGGTGCCGGTTAGCTCGGCGAAGGCGTCGTCAGCTATCGCTGGCGACGCAGCGGACGAACAGAGCTACCGTTCTCCTACCCGCGCGACGCGGTGCTCGATACACCGGCGCGACGGCGATTGTCGAGCCGCGAGGCCATTGATGCAGCCTGCCTCAGTCGCATAGCCTAGGCGCATGGATGCGACCACGGCACAGGTCTACGAGGCGCGCGCCCGCGACTGGATCGCCGCGCGCCGCCCGGCGGCCATCGAGGACGGACGGCTCGACGCGTTCATCCGCGGCCTGCGGCCGGGCGCACGGATCGTCGACCTCGGCTGCGGGCCGGGATGGTACGCCGAGCGGCTCCACACTCGCGGCTTCGACGTGGTTGCGGTCGACATCGCGGCGTCCATGCTAGCCGAGACCGGCCGGCGCGCGCCGAGCGTGCCACGAGTGCGTGCGGATCTGGCGGCGCTGCCGCTCGCCGACCGCTCGCTGGACGCCGCCTGGGCGAAGAGCTGCTATCAACACTTGCCGCGTCACGATCTACCGCTCGCCTTGGCGCGGCTGCATGCGGCGGTGCGACCGCGCGGGCGCGTCGATATGACGCTCGCCGATTTGCGTCAGGCCGATCCGACCCTCGAAGAGCTGGCGCTCGGCGAGGCGGAACGGCGGTTCGCGGATGACGACTTTCCCGGGCGATTGTTTTCGCTGCACACGCCCGTGCGTGCGCGGGCGTTGCTCGAAGGTGCGGGCTTCGAGTGCATCCGCATCACGCGGTTGCGCCGCGGCTTCTGGCTGTGGATTCGGGCGCGGCGTGCACGCACGCTGTCGGATCTCGTCCAGCCAGGTTTGCGTCTGCTCGTCTGCGGCCTGAATCCGTCGCTGTACAGTGCCGACGCCGGCATCCCGTTCGCGCGTCCGGGGAACCGCTTCTGGCCGGCGGCGCGACGAGCGGGCCTCATCGTCCGCGACCGCGATCCGCTCGATGCGCTGCGGCGTGGAATCGGGATGACCGATCTCGTGAAGCGCGCCACCGCAGCTGCCGGAGAGTTGCTGGCCGACGAATACTCCCGCGGCCTGCGCCGCGTCGAACGCCTCGTGCGGCTGTACCGTCCAGGTACGACCTGCTTCGTTGGTCTCGAAGGTTGGCGCCGCGCCGTCGACCGCACCGCGCCGCCGGGATGGATCGCTGGCGGTTTCGGCGGACAGGCGGCGTACCTCATGCCGTCGACTTCCGGACGCAACGCGCGTGTGCCGCTAAGCGAGCTGGCCGCGCACCTGCGCCGCGCCGCTGCGAGTTGACCCTGCGCGCCCGAAAAGAATAGTCTCGCACGTGATGAGCACCTGGTTCGACACGGCACGCTTCGGCATGTTCATCCATTGGGGGCTGAGCAGCGTCCACGGCTGGGAGCTGTCGTGGCCGCTGGTCGGCGGCGTGTCGAGCTTGGCGCAGGGCCAAAGCGTGTCGATCGATAGATACTACGCCGGTGCCCGCGTCTTCGATCCGCAGCACTACGACCCGCGGCAGTGGGCGCGCCTGGCGCGGCGGCTCGGCATGCAGTACGCCGTCCTGACGACGAAGCATCACGAGGGCTTCGCGATGTTCGATACGCAGCGGTCGGACTTCTCGGTCATGCACGCGCCGTACGGCAAGGACATCGTGCGCGCCTACGTCGACGCGTTCCGCGCCGAAGGCCTGCGCATCGGCATGTACTTCTCGTTGAGCGATTGGCACCACCCCGACTATCCGCCGTTCACCGAAGCGGCGAAGCCGTACGATTTCTTCAAGCTTCCGCAACCGACGCCGGCGCAGTGGGCTCGCTACCTCGATGTCCTGTTCGGGCAGGTGCGCGAGCTGCTGACCAACTACGGCCGCGTCGATGTGCTGTGGTTCGACGGCCAGTGGGAGCGCCAGCCCGAGCAGTGGAAGGCCTCCGAGCTGTGCGCCCTCATCCGCTCGTTGCAGCCGGACATTCTCATCAACGATCGGCTGCCGGGCGGCGGTGACTTCGACACGCCGGAGCAGTTCATCCCGGCGCAGCCGCCGGGTCGCGCCTGGGAGACGTGCATGACCATCAACGAAAGCTGGGGCTACAACCGGAGCGACACGCAGCACAAGTCGCCGCGCCAGCTGATCCATGCCCTCTGCGAGGTGGCCGGCAAAGGCGGTAACCTGCTGCTGAACGTCAGCCCGATGGGCGACGGCCGCTTGCCGTCCGAGCAAGTCGAGCGACTGGAAGCCGTGGCGCAGTGGATGGCTGGGAATTCCGAGAGCATCATCGGCACCACCCCCGGACTCGAGCCGTGGCAGTTCTACGGACCGTCGACCCGCAAGGGCGACACGATATATCTGCACCTGCTGATGAAGCCGTACGAGACGGTGGCGGTGCGTGGCGTACCGATCAAGCGCATCCGCGCTGTCCGCGCGCTCGCCGGCGGCGCACCGCTGCACCATACGACCCGCTGCGCGATCATCGACGCCATGTTCAACGCCGATCCGCTGGGTGAGCTGACGATCACGGTGCCGGAGTCGGTCGTGGATGCGTACGCGACGGTGATTGCTGTCGACGTCGAACCGCCATCATGACCGGGAGGGCGAGGCTCCCGCCGAGCCGTTCCCGCCTGGCGTTCGTCGGGCCCGTCGCTGAGCGACGCGGGCGACGGTGCGATCCATCACGCGTGCGACGAGCCCTGGCGCCAAGCGCTTGGCGAGGACACTGAGGCGGCCGTCCATGCCGGGGATGATGAGGAATGCACGACGGGCCATGCCGCGCAGCAGGGCGTCGGCGACCGCATCGGCGCTCATTACCCGCGCGCTTGCCGAGATGGCTTGCGTTTCTTCCGGCTTGGTGACGTTCTCTGCGGCGAGCCCCGGCGTGTCGGTGTCGGGTGGGCAGAGGACAGAGACGGTCACGCCGTACGGCTTCAGCTCGCTACGCAGTGCCTCGGAGAAGCCGACGAGGGCGAACTTCGACGCGCAGTAGTCGGTGTAGCCGAAGACGCCGATGAGCCCCGCGATCGACGCAGTGTTCACGACGTAGCCGCGGCGCGCCTTCAGGTGCGGCAGCAGCGCCTGCACGGTGCTCCAGCTGCCGTGAAGGTTCACGCGCAGCGTGTCGGCGAACTGCTCGTACGAGATCTCCTCGAAGTGGCGTGGGCGCGCGCCGCCGGCGCAATTGATGAGCACGGCCGGCGCGCCAAGCGCCGCCACCGTGGAGGCCATGACGTCCCTGACACCGGCGTGGTCGCCCACGTCCAGCTCGCGGTACGCCACGCGCTGGTCGGGGCGCTGCCGCACCGCAGCAATTGTCTCGACGGCCCGTTCGAGCAGCTCGCGGCGGCGCGCGAAGATGGTGACGTCCGCGCCCAGCCCCGCGACGCGCGAAGCGACGGCGAGGCCGATACCCATCGACCCTCCGGTGAGGTACACGTGCTTGCCTCGGAACTCAGCTGGTTGCATTCTTGTCGACCTCCGATGCCACCCCGATAGGCCAGCGCTGAGGTGGAACGCAAACGCACCAACGTGGCAAACGCGGCGCTTGCCGGCGGTTGCTCCATGTAATACAAACGCATACATGCCTGGCGGGAAGGTGATGACGTTGCGGATCGATCCCGAGCTGTTCGCCGAGCTGCGCGACGTGGCCAAGGCGGAGCACCGCAGCGTGTCGGCCCACGTCCTCTCTCTCGTACGTCGGGACTTAGATGAGAAGCCGACGCGACGGCGCCGACGGCCGCTGCCCACAATGGGATGGTTGCAGCACCTCAAGGCTCCCGACCGACTAGAGGAGTTTCGGCGTATCCGGCGGGCGCTCTCGCGCCGCTTCGTCGCGCGGCGTTCGAAGGCGACGTGACAGCGTACGTCCTCGATACGCATACGTTCGTTTGGTTCGTCCGCGGCCGCCGACTTCCCAAGGCTGCGGCCCGCGCGCTGCGCGAGGTTGATACAGGGCGCACGCGCGCCTGGATCCCAGCCGTTGTCGCCGTGGAGCTTGCGATGCTGCACGAGCGCGGGCGCAGCGCGATCGGCATTCCCGAGCTGGAGGCGACGATGCTGCGCAACCCCGAGATCCAACTCTTGCCCCTCGATTTCGCGCAGGCGAAAGAGTTCGCGCTGCTGTCTGCCGTGCGTGACCCGTTCGATCGACTCATCGTCGCAGCCGCGCGTAGCGTTCGTTGCTCCCTACTCTCGGGTGATGAAGCCATCGCGGCGAGTGGGCTGGTGCACGTCATCTGGGACTGACCGGGCGCGAGGCGACGCCACAGGTGTCCGCCGAGCGCACCGCCACCGTGAGACTGGCGCCATCCGCCTTGACAGCGCTGCAGCGATCGGCGATCCCGAGACGCATGCAGATCAACGGTTCCTGCGACGCGCGCTTCGCGCCGGTGCGTGAGGCGTTCGCCGAAAACTTCGTGCGCCACGGCGAGGTGGGCGCGGCGGTCTGCGTGTACTACCGCGGCCGCCCAGGCGTGGACCTGTGGGCCGGCGTCGCCGACGCGACCAGCGGCCGGCTCTGGGAGCGCGAGACGGCGGCGCTGGTGTTCTCCGCTACTAAGGGCGCCACCGCGGTCTGCGCCAACCTGCTCGCCGAGCGCGGCGTGCTCGACGTCGATGCGCCCATCGCGCGCTACTGGCCGGAGTTCGCCGCGAACGGCAAGGCGAGCATTCCGGTGCGCTGGGCGCTCTGCCACAAGGCGGGACTTGCGGCCGTCGATGGCGACCTCACGCTCGATCAAGTGCTCGCCTGGCAGCCCGTCGTCGCGGCCATCGCCGCGCAAGCGCCTCAGTGGGAACCGGGCAGCGCGCACGGCTACCACGCCCGCTCCTACGGCTGGATCGTCGGCGAGCTGGTACGGCGCATCACCGGCCGCACACTCGGCCGCTTCTTCGCCGACGAAGTCGCCGCACCGCTCGGCCTCGACTTCTGGATCGGCCTGCCGGCGGCGGAGGAGCCGCGCGTCGCGACGCTCATCCCGCCGGCGACGCCCACCGACCCCGCAGTGCAGGAGTTGGTCGAGAAGTTCATGGGGCCTGACACGCTGCTCGGGCGCGTGCTGAACGGGCCGTCGAACCTGTTTCACTACGACGACATGTGGAACCGCCGTGCGCTGCACGCCGCCGAGATGCCCTCGTCGAACGGCATCGGCACGGCACGTGCCGTCGCCCGCATGTATGCCGCCTTGCTCGGCGAGGTCGATGGCGTGCGCCTGCTGCGTCCCGAGACCGTGCAGCGTGCGCGCCAAGTCGAGAGCACCGGTCCCGACAAGGTGATCCTGCTGCCGACCGCCTTCGGTCTCGGCTTCATGCTGTCGCCCAGCTTGTCACTGTCGGCCGGGCCCGCCTGTTTCGGTCATCCCGGCGCCGGCGGCTCGCTCGGCCTCGCCGATCCGGACGCCGGCTTCACGTTGGGCTACGTGATGAATCGCATGGACCTCGGGCTCACCGGCGATCCCCGCGCCCACGGCCTGGTCGCCGCGGTGTACGCGTCGTTGGCCGGCTGAGTGCGGCGCGTCTACTCGGCGCCCACCACCCGTTCCGTCTTCTGGCAGTCGCGGCACAGGCCGTACAGCTCCATCTTGTGCCCGGTGAAACGAAAGCCGAGGCGGCGGGCGACTTCAGCTTGCAGGGTGTCGATGCGGTCTTCTTTGAACTCGACGATCTTGCCGCAGCGCTCGCAAATCAGATGGTCGTGGTGATGCCCTTCGGAGAGACTCTCGTAGCGTGCCTCGCCATCGCGGAAGTGGCGCTCGACGGCGAGCCCACACTCGGTGAGCAGCTTCATCGTGCGGTACACGGTGGCGTAGCCGAGGCGCGGGTTGACGCGCTTCACTTCGTTGTACAGCTCTTCGACGCTGATGTGCCGGTTGCTCGCGAAGAACACGTGCGCGATGTCGTCGCGCTGCGCGGTGGACTTCAGACCTTGGCGACGCAGATGTTCCTTGAAGATCGCGAAACGGTCCGGGGCGGACTTCTGAGCCGGACGGGTCACCGACTCCTCTCGTGCAGGCCGTTACGGCGCGTCCTGCGACGGTGCGGTCTCCGGGGGAGTGGCGGGTGACGGTGCGGCCTGCTCGAGCAGGCGCCGCGCCGCCGGGGACAGATACACGTCGTCCAGCGGCTGTCCAGCCAGCTCGTCGACGAGAATGTCGATCTGGGCGTTCGGTGGGAGGCTGCGATCCAGCAGGATGATATGCGCATCACGCACCCGGCAGCTGCCGCTGCGCACACGGTAACCAACTTCGCGCAACAGCTTCTCTTGGCGGACCTCGTACCCCAGGTGCACCGCAGCGGTCTTCAACTCCTCCAGCAGGACGAGTTGCTCCGCGACTGCGCGCGTCGGCTTGTCAGTTTGGCGTCCCACGGCGCGATTGTTACTGAAGCGCCGCCCCGTGTAAACCCCGGCGCCTCCGAACCTCGAGCCGCATCGCGGTGTGCCCTTCGGGATTTCCACGAGTGTCGCAGCGGCTCGCGCGCGGTGCTGCATTCATGCTACGAGGCGGTCATGCGCAACTCCGACTCGCCAGCGCCGGCCGGCGGCTTGGGCCGGCGCGCATTTCTCGCCGGCGTCGCCGCCGGCGGCGGGCTGCTGTTGGCCCGCGGGCTCGGTGCCCGTGGCTGGCTCGGGTCGGACGGACGCCCGGCTACCTGCGAAGACGTGCTGCGCGCGCTCGGTGCGTCACTGACGTCGGCGCAGCGCAAACTGGTCGTGTTCCCCGCCGATCACCCGACGCGGCAGATCGTCAACACGCTGTCGGTGATCGAGCGCCCGCACCTCGGGACACTCTTCTCGCCGTCGCAGCGTGTGTTGATCGAGCGGCTCTACGAGTCGATGCTCTCCGCGCAGGGCCGCGGCGCCTTCGCGGGCACCGTCGCTGTCGAAGGCCGACTCGACGGCTGCGTGCTGGCGATCTACGGCGAGCCCGCAAGTGGGCGCGCGCAGGCGGTCATCATGGGCGGCCACCTCATGCTGCGCGGCGGCGGAAGCTCCGACGGTGCGGCGTTCGGTGACGGCCTCGCCTATGGTCACCAGGTCGGCAATCTGCGGTGGCGCGTCGCCGGCAACTCGTTCGCGTATCATGGCGACGCCGCGAACCGCCTGTACGCGCATCTCGATCCCGACGCGCGCCAGCGCGCCGTGCTTGCCGCGCCGCCGCACGAGCTGCTGCTGCAGCCGCAACCCGCCGGCGCAGCGTTTCCTGGCGTGCGCGTGGGTGCGCTCCCGGAGCCCGCAAAGGAGTCAGCGGCCCAGCTGCTCGACGCGGTCCTTTCCTGCTATCCCGCGCCGGCCAGCGCCGAGGCGCGCGCGTCCATCGAGGCCAACGGCGGCCTCGACGCGCTGCACGTCGCCTACTATGCGAGTCACGGCTTCTACCCCGACATGGTGGCGTGGGGTTCGCTCGACGCCGCCGAGCGCCAGCGCCGCGGCGATCCGTACTGGCAGATCTGGCGCATCGAAGGCCCCGGCACCATCGTGCACTTCAAAGGACATCCGCACGTGCATGCGTACATCCGCGTGGTGCGTGATGCGGCGCGCGCCAACCTCGGCGAGTCGCTCGGCACGACCGCCGTCACGCTCGAGGGCGCACCGCTGCGCCGTCTGCTCGAAGCGGCCCTCCGTCGTGCGTCCGGAGAGGCGCTGGCGTTTCAGAGCGACGAGCTTCCCGGCCGCTTCTGTGCGGGAGAGATCACCACCGGTCTGGCCTACGCGCTCGACCCGTACCGCAACCACGTCAGCGTAGCGACACTCGCAGGCGGTGCGATGGCGGCACCACTGCGCGAGCGGCTCGAAGCGAGCGGGGTCGCCGTCAATCCTCAGATGCGCTACCGCGTGGTGAGCACGGACTACTTGGTCCAGCAGCGCGACGCCTTCGGCGATCCCGAGAAGGTCGAGCCATCGACGCTGCTCCTACGCGACGCGCTGGTCGATCATCTGCGCGCCGGAGGTTTGGCGCAGGTTTCGCGTTCAGCGTCCGCGCCTGCTTAGGTGACGGCGCGGATCACCGAGGTGAGCACGCTCGCCAGCCAAATCCCGCCGAGCGTGAGGCCGGCCAGGAGCACCAGCTCCAGAATTTCGAACGCGAGGTGTGCCGGACCGGCGGCGCGCCGCAGCCGCACGCGGTTCCATCCCAGGAAGATCGGCAGCGCCAGCATGGCGGCCGGAAGGTTCCACGGGAAGTCGTAGCCACCGACCAGCAGGCGCGGGACGGCATCGACGGCCACGACCGTCGCCGCTCCGGCGGCGGCACACGCCGGCAACAGCGCGCGCGCGGACGCGCCGCGTGCCAGCCAACGCACCGTGCGCGGCGCGAACGTGCCCACGAAGGCCAGCGGACCCGCGGCGCCCACGCCCATACCCAGTGAGAGCAGAGCGATGGTGTGCTGCTGCGAGCGCGAGCCGCTGCGCAGCGCGCGGAGCGACGCGAGCACGAGCAGCGCTGCGAGTCCGACGAGCGCGAACCCGCTCGCGAAGCTCGCGCCGCCGAGGTCGCCGAGCAACCAGGTCACCGCCGGAGCGATGGGATCGCGGCGCTCGCGCACGTAGGTGCCGACGAGTGCGGCGATGCCGGCCATGCCGGCGAGCGCCGCGGCGACTAGCAGGTTGGTCCAGCGCTGCGAGCGGTCGAGGAACCGCACCACGACGAGCAGGAGCCCGGCGCCGGCCACTGCGCCGACGGCGAAACGGACGAGTGCTGCGCTGCCCGCGTCGTGCTGCGCCAGAAGGAAACCTCCGGCTGCCGCGCCGGTCGAGACCGCCAGGATATCGAGCTCACGCAAGGGTCGCTCGATGCGCGTCGCGAGTCGTAAGGCTCCCGAGAGCGCGAGCGCCGCGCCCACGCCGGCGCCGAGCAGCACGCGCGGACCATTCACGAGCAGGGCGGTGCGCAGGTCCGCGGCGAATCCGAGCCGAAACGACGCCAGCGTGCAGGCGGTGATGACCGCCGCACTGGCGAGCCAGACAAGCCTCAGCGCCAAGGCACCGCGCCCGGGGTCTGAACCGACTCCAAGGGCGGCAGTCGGAGATTCGGCGACGCTCATGCGGCGACTGTAGCGCAAGCCATCGCGCCGATGAAGGTCCTTCCCATGATCGTGTATGCGGGGACGGCATGCAGGGCCGATGGCTTCTACAGCGTAGGGTTCGTCCTCTCTGGCCTCTACGCAGCGGCGTACGCGCTCGAACGGACCTACCGCGAGATCCGGACGCGCCGCTCGACGGACGCGCGACGCGCAACGCCGCATGGTTGCACCTCTGTATGGCCGGGGCTATGGTGCAGCTCGTACTGACTGTCCGGCGCGAGGATCACCCTCGCATCTAGGCCTCCGAGAGCCTTCCTCACCCCACATTCAGGCAGACACGGCGATGGCACTGGATGTCGTTGGCCGTGAGGTGCACGACACCACCGCGCACGAGCCCCATCGGGAGTGCCACGCTCCCCACACCGCGCGGGCGCAAGCCCGCCCAAACAGGAGGGCTCCAGTGAAAGACGTTGCACACATCTCGTTCGAGGGTGGTGGACTCCTCAAAGGACCACAGCTCACGATTGCCTATCTCTTGAAGTTGCCGGCGGCGGCGATACTGCGCGACGTGCAAGCGCACTACGCCTCCGGCGGTCGGTGGTGCGCCTGGACGCGCTGGCCGCAGGCGACGCCCGCCCAGATTATCGACGACGTGCGCTTGCAGCGGCGCTTTGTGCCGGTGCTCACCTGGCGCTGCGCGGAGATTCGCTTGCCGGCGTCACTGGAACCCGCCTGACCCCGCGAGCCCCCGGTCATCCCGCAGTTTGTTGTACCGTGTCGCGCCGCCGCGGTGAACGGGCCCGCAGACGGGCCGGCTTGGTGGAGGCGAGGAAGTCGACGAGCACATCGACGAACCGCTCGGGGGCCTCGCAGTGCGGGTAGTGGCCCACCCCGTCGAAGATCTCGAGGCGGCTGCCGGGGATGGCCTGGTGCGCCGCGACGGCGTGGCTCACCGGAATGAACGGGTCTTGCGCGCCCCACACGATCAATGTCGGCAACTGCCCTGCCCGGTACAGCCGGCCAAGGGCGCTCACCGCCTGCCCGCTGAAGTCGATCACGCCGCGCAGGCTGCGAAAGAATGCGCGGCGGTTCTCGGCGTCCGCCAGCGACGCGTAGCTCCGCCAAATCTCCTGGCTGGCGGGCGTGGACCGCACGCCCGCGCGGCCGAGCCACGTGGCGACCAGGTTTCCAGCATCTCGCAGCCGCGGCGTGCAGAAGAGCGGAAAAACCGACTCGAATCCGGGTACGGTCAGCATCCGGAGGTAGAACGTGACCTCCCGGCCCAGCCCACCGCTGTCGACCAGGACCAAGCGCTCGCAGCGCTCCGGGAACTGATACGCCAGCTGCATGGCCACGCCGCCCCCGAGCGACTGGCCGACGACGGTGGCCCGCTTGTACCCGAGCGTGTCCATCAGGTCGCGGAGCGTGTTGGCATGGGCGCGGAGCGAGTACTCGCCACGGGGTTTGTCTGACTGCCCCTGCCCGAGCAGATCGGGGGCCAGGACCGTGAACCGCTTGGCCAGCGCCGGCATGATGTGCCTCCACGTCACTGCGCTACCGGCCATGCCGTGCACGAGGAGCAGCACCGGCCCCTTGCCGGCGGTTCGATAGACGACCCGATCGCCATCGACGGTGATCGCACGCGGCTTCATCCGCGCCCAACGCGATTCGTCCGAGCCCATGATTGACGCATTATGACAAATTGTCATCTAGCCCCACCCCAGGAAAGGGGACGGGGCTCTTTCGGTTAGGGGTCCTCCGACGTCGGACCTTGGACCCTGGCGCCGCCGTACCCCCCTGGCCACTGCGCTCCCACCTGATCGGCGATCGCAACCTGCGCCAAGGCGTTCCAGTGCTGGTCTTCCCCCCCGAAGACGAGCGTCTCGGTTGGCTGCGCGAAGCTCAGCGTGATCACCTCGATCTCGTGCTCGGCGCAGAAGCTCCGCAGCGCTTGATCGGGCGCAGAGACGCTCAGCAGGATCAGCTTCTGCCCTCGCGTCCGAGCTACCCCCGCAGCGCGATCGAGCACCGCTCGCAGCAGCTGCGCCAAAGACTCGTCCATGGACCCGCGGCGAGCGTTTGCACTCTCAGAGCTGGGGTGCAGGATCGCGCCGATCGTCGCCAGTTGCCGGTCGACAAAGTACGGCAGGTACAACGGGCTCAGGAAGCGGTAGAGCGGGTCCGTCCACGCCGTGCTCTGCTCTGGAACCGGTTTCAACAGTAGTGCTCCGCCCGCATCGAGAACGAACTGCGGCTTGTACTTCCTGTACCTGTAGCCGGTCCGCATGCGCCTCAGGGTCGCCCGCGAGAAGAAGAGGATGACCGTGTCCGCCCGCCAGTCGTTTCCTTCGCGCTCGTAAGCGAGGACTTGTTGATCCAGCCCATAAGCCGGTACGCCCAGATTCCACACCTCCTGACCTGTATGCCGCTCCTCCAGGAGGTCGGAGAATCGCTGCCCCTCGCCGACCCCCCAACCGAAGACCTGCGAATCGCCATAAAGCAGAGCACGCGCAACCGGCGCACCCATGTTGACGACGCGAGCTCTGTCGCGGTAGCCGAAGGCGTTGGTCGTATACGTCACCGCGAAGTACCGCGTCTTGTGAGTGACCGTCATGTTGGGCCGCAGCCGCCAGCCAAGCGCCACATCCATCGAAAAGAAACCGGCGGGAAGGACGTGGTCACGAGCATGGGGCGCGAGCAGTCGCACGGTCACTTCGGCAACGGCGAGACCGGCCACGCCGCCCGCCAGAGCGAGCAGTCCCAGAAGTAGACGTCGTGCCGTCATCCGCTTCCAGGGTCCATACACGCGGTCAGCCTGCAACAGCAACGGATCGGTTGGCTGCGTGGACAGGACGTGCAGGTTGAGCCATGGTTTGGGCCCACAATGGGAGTCCTGCCATCGGCTGGCTCCCGGACTCAGACCTACGATGCACCCAAGCTCTCGGTCGTCATTCCCGTACAAGACAGCGCCGGCCAACTGGCCGAGTGTCTTGCCGCTTTGGCGATAGACGACCCGATCGCCGTCGACGGTGATCGCACGCGGCTTCGTCCGCGCCCAACGCGATTTGTCCGAGTTCATGACCTCATCGTCTCCCTCATCAAGATTGACCAACCTAGCGGAGTCGGTCTCATTGGAGAGCTTAAACGGCTCCTTATCAACGCGGAAAATCCGTGTCGAAGGATGCGTGGCGCCCGGCCTCGGGCATTGGGCCCTGATCTTTATGCCCCGCCTCGTTGGATTCTTAAGATCGGGTCGGACCCCCATTGAAGTGTTTCACCTTGGCGTAAGTTTTGGCCCCGAAAACGCGCTTAGCGGTCGCTTACGCGTGATTGAGGGACGGCGCGCGAATCGCATCGTAACCTGATGCAGATCATCCAGAAGCATGCGGTCGGTCAGTGACCGTCGCCTGGTGCCGAGGGTACAAATTACGAGTTCGGTCAACGCCGAGAGGGAGATCCTACGGCAGCAACTGGGGGAAGCCGTGGCAATACGTGGAACCGTCCCATTGAGAACGGGAGTCAGCTGTGTCGTTGCGGCGCTGGGCATCTGGCTGGCGGTGCGGGCAGCGCATGCCCAGTCGTGCGACCTCTCCGATGAGTGCGTCGTCGAGGGGAGCGCTTCTCACTGTGCCGGTGACTGCAACAACAACGGCTCGGTGACCGTCGACGAGCTCATCAAAGGCGTCAACATTGCGCTCGGCAACGCTCCGATCGGGGATTGTCCGGCGTTCGATTTGGACGCCAGCAGCACGATCACCGTCGACGAACTGATCAAGGGCGTCAACGCGGCGTTGGCCGATTGCCCAGCACCCCCGCCGACGTCAACTGCCACCACAGAGCCTACGGCGACCACGACGCCATCGGTCACCGCCACGGCCGTGGCGTCGACACAGACACCGACGATTCGCGTCGCGACTGCGACACGAGGCCCCGACACGCCGACCCGGACGCCGAGCGTGGCCGCGACTCTACCTCCTAGCGCAACCGTGACGCTGGCCACGTCGACGCCAACTGCAACGGGACAAACGACCGCTACGCGCACAGCAACCGTCGCCACCACACCGACGCCAACGCCGCCGGCCGCAGGCGCCTTCATGCTGTTGCCAACGCGCCTGAGCCTGGCCATTGACGATGATGCCAACCTGCTGGCGCTGTATCCTTCGGGCGCAATAATCTGGTCATCGAGCGATCCGACCGTGGTCACGGTGGACGCCCTCGGCCAGTTGAAGGCGCTGTCCAAAGGCAGCGCGATCATCAGCGCGGCTTCCGGCACCGACGTCGCGACATCGACACTGACGGTCTATCGGACCACGGGAGCCAACCCGGACCCGAGCAGCGAAGCCCTGATCGCGCAGGCGCTGGCAGGCGGCCACATCTCCGCCGAGCAAGCGCTCATGTATCGTGTCTTCGCGCTGTTCGGCGACGAGCGCCTGCCGCCCGAATTCGACGGCGCACCAAGCGACGGGCCGCATCACCTGCTACTGCGCGAGCTCGCAACCACCATCGCCTCGCTGTCTTCACCGACCCAGGACGTGCTGCGGCCGTTCCTGCTGCCACCGATTTACGCCCAGAGTTGGTATGCGCAGCGGCTCGGTTTGTCGGCACCGGCCACGGCGACCCAGCAATCGGACCCAACCAGGAAGACCCAGCTCGCCGATACCATCAACTGCGAAGCGAGCCGGCTCTATCCGCAGTTTTACACGCGGGTGTCCACGGCGCACTTCAACATCTTCTACCCGACCCTGGGTGACCCAACCTTCAACGCCAGCACCGTCGCGGCCGTCGCGCTCATCGCTTCTCTCGTCGAGGAGGTCTACCAGGCCGATACCGGGCTGCTTGACCGCTTTCCACTGCCCGACACCAGCGAGGCCTGCCACCGAGCCGGGCAGCGTCGCGCCAACCATCAGCCCCGAGAGCGCCGCCGCTTGCTCCAACGCGAGCGCCATGTTTCGCTGCGCGTCGAGCG
>CAZCGA010000046.1:41231-42165 GCA_964498075.1 uncultured Binatia bacterium (SeqCode)
ACTGCCCGACACCAGCGAGGCCTGCAACGGCGGTGACGGTGCCGTCGACATTTACTACGGACCCTTCGCCCTGTTCGGACTCGCTGGCTGGACCAATTCCTACCCCCTTGCGCCGGAGCTGAGGAACCAGAACGCATGCGCGAACCGACCCAGCTTCATGATGCTCAATAAACAGAGCATAGAGTTCAGCGCTGCCCAGCGGTCGCCGGAAGAGGCCCGGCTGATGGTGAAGAGCATCCTCGCGCATGAATTCCTGCATGTCTTGCAATTTGCGATGCCCCGGCAGGCGAGCTGCAGCGACATGGACTGGCTCGACGAGGCCACCTCCCAATGGGTAATGGATTACGTGGTCCCTACAATCCCCCAGGGCCTGCCCGGTGAATTCGGCATGGAGCCTGGCCTCCTCCAAATCTCATCGAACTACAGGAAGAGCGGAATGATTCTCGCCGACTACCTGTACTCCGGGCATATGGTGTCGATCGAGAACCCCGGCGCCGAACCCAAGCTGAACGGCTATTCCGACTACCTCTTCTTCCAGTTCCTTGCTCGCAAACAGACACCGGACAAGATCAAGCACATCTTCGACGCGATGGTCGGCGGCGAGAACAGCGTCGAGGCGATTGCCGCCGCCGTCGACATGAAATCGGTATGGCCCGACTTTGCCCAGACCCTGTGGATCGGCTTCGACGACGAGGTGCTCGACTACTGGGCGACGGAGGACGAGTACCGGTTCGGCCTGGCGAAAGTCTATGCCGGGGTTGCGACGACCAATATCCCCCAGAGACTGAAGGATAGGCTCAAGACGCTCGAGATCGACCAGAAGAGTCAGCCGCGTGCCACCTTCAAGCTTCTCGACAACGCTCTACTGTATCCCGGCGACTACTACGAGATCGAGCCGCGCAGCCTGTTCTACGAGCACCTGAAGTTCAGCGAC
>CAZCGA010000047.1:0-41110 GCA_964498075.1 uncultured Binatia bacterium (SeqCode)
CGTCCGACTCGCGCAACCATAATACGTTGCCATATTTATGCCAACGAATACTAAGTCCAACACTCGAGGCTCTACCCCGCGCGTGCCCTCCCGCTCTCACAGCGTGGCGTCAACAGGTTGGTGCCCGACTCCGTCTGGTCCCGGTAGTCCGCGAGGTCGTGGGTGTCCAAGAATCCGCCCGCAGCTTCCGCCGTGCGGAAGTGTTTTGGAATAGCCGGGGTCTTTAGCTCTCGCCATAGCGGCGCAGGATCGACGCGAGGGACCTGATGCTCGACGCGCGCGCAAGCACCGCCCAAGGCTAGTCGGCGGACTCAGCCATTGCGCCCTGCCACCGCTCGAGCACTCCCCACTCCATCGCCCAGCGTTCGATGTAGCTTCGGTCGAGAAGCGTTCCGGAGCGCAAGATCTCGCTGATGTCAGCTCGATCCCGGTGACGGTGTGCAATGAGCTTGTGAATGATGACGTCCTCTGGGGCTAAGACGCGGACTCCAGAAGACAGCCTGCCCGCTCTTCGCGGCGCTTCCGCCTGATAGGCTGTCTTGACGAGCAGTAGGTCCGTCGGGAAGTGCTCGGCATGCTCAAGGCGCACGATGTCCGGATAGTCCGAAGCAGGTGACACGCGAAACACTCGCCACCCGTCGGCCTGCAAGCGCTTGGCGACGGAGGCGTACTGTCCAGCCGCGATCTGTACGATCAGATCGAGATCAGTGGTGTCCCGCGGGGCACGATACGCGTTGGCCGCAACGGCGCCGGCGATGCACCACTCGATACTGAGACGTGCAAACAGCGCATGGAAGTAGGCGAGTGTCGGGTCAAGCTCGGTAGGTCCCGAGGCTGCGGGCCCGGGCATACAATGCCTCGTGAGCGCGGAACTCGTCTTCGGTGGGTTTGAAGTCGCGGTGCGGAAACATCGCCCGTCGGCGGGCGACCAAACGATCGAGCGTCGCCAGGGCTTCAGAGAACGACGTGGGCGGGCGGCGGGGCGCTGCCTCGGCATCGCCGATGCGGCTAAACACCTCACGGTCTTCCGGGCGAACGCTCATGTCTTCTGTATATCAGCCCTCCGTGTCCGTGTCATTCCAAGCGAGGCGCGCAGTCTCAGACCGGCTCTAAGTTCCTCATGCCGTGAGCGAGACATACGACATCACCGCCTATAGACCTCGGTGATGCGCACCCGGACGTCGCAGCCGTCTTCGACTTCACGGGCTTCGCGTTCGGTTGCGGACAAGCCGTGCGCTTCACAGGCGCGGCGGAATCCCTCGTCGTTCGTCCGTACCGACTCGGCACACCAGGCCCGGCCGCCGTGTGCCAGATACTCGGCGAGAAACGCCGCGACCGCCACCTGCAGCGCGGGATCGTACGTGACGTCGGCTGCCAGACAGTAATCGAAGCGGCCGCGCACGCCGGCGGAGCGCACGTCGGTCTGCAGCACGGCGACGTGACAGCCGTTCAGCTCCGCATTGGCGCGCGCGAAACACACCGCATCGAACGCCGCATCCACCAAGGTCACCGCGGCGCCCCGTTGTGCGGCGACGATGCCCGCCAGGCCCAGACCACAGCCGATATCGATGACACGCCCGCCGGCACAATCGATCTCCGTCGCCATCAGTCGGGCCAACGCGCGGCTCCCGGTCCACAGATGCGCCCAATAGGGCGGCTCCGGCGCGTCCGCATCGCGCAGGAGCGCCTCTGCATCGACCTAGTCTTCCAGTCGCTTCACCATGAGGAGGCGGATGCCGAGACCGCCGAACTCCAGTGCCAGTGAACGGACCGGATATCCAGCCACGACCAACGGAGGCGAAACCTCAGGTGAGCGAGGGTTCAAGGTCTCAGAGATACGGTAAGAAGACGCGCATGGCCGACAGGAGCGCCTCGACGTCGGGAAAGGGCTGCAGCTCGGCGTACAGCGCGCTGTAATACCCGGAGGCGCGTTGCTGGTCGGCGGGATCCCCGCCGGATATCGCAGCCTCCAGCATCTTCAGCATCGGCTGGGTGTTGAGCTTCGTCTCCGTGGGCATCTCGTCGTCGATGGCGATCAGCAAACGCGTCCGCTCGATCAGCTTGAGGACGCGTTCCTCATCGGTGCGCGCTTGTGCCATAACGTCGCCTCATACCTTAGCCCGGATCGTTCACGAATTGGAATGCCCGCCTACGGTTGTGGTGTAGGGGCGAGGCATTTCCGCTCGGGCATGCAAGGCAGCACCCGAACGGTGCGCCGTTGGAGGAAATGCCTCGCCCCTACGGCCCCGCGGATTTGCTCGCCGCCAACGCCGCCAAGACGGCACGCTGCGGCTTGGACGTACCGCCGAGCGGGATCTCGCTGCGCTCGATGAACAAGTACTGCTCCGGCCGTTTGTAGTGCGAGAGCGCCTGCGCGGCGTGCGCATGCAAAGCGGACGGCGAGAGGCGTCCGCCCGGCTTGGCGACGATGAGCGCGACCAGGCGCTGCTCCACTCCGTCAGCTGGCAACCCGACGACGTACGCGGCATCCACGCCCGGATGCGTGCTCAGTACGCCTTCGACTTCAAGCGGCGAGACGTTGATCCCCTTCACTCGTAGCAGGTCTTTGCTCCGACCCTCGAAGTGGAAGGTGCCTCTCGCATCGATGCGTCCGAGATCCCCGGTCATGAAGAAGCCGTCAGCGTCCACACCGGTCAACGGTGGTTGTTTGTGGTATCCGCTGAACATCCCAGGACCGCGCACGCGGATCTCGCCGACGTCACCGGGCGTGCACGGCAGCCCGTCGGCAGCGACGATGCGCATCTCGACGCCGGGCAGCGGCGTACCCATTTGCGTCGTCCGCACGTCGGCCGGATCCCGCCAGTGCAAGGCCGTGACGTAGCCCGCCATCTCGGTCATCCCGTAGCCGGTGATGAAGCGTGTCGTGTCGATGTCGAGATACGGCGCATACCACTCCACACGCCCGTTCCCTCGGCGCACACGCTCGAACAGGGCCGGCGTAAACTCCGGGTGGGCGATCACCTGGCCGACTTGCGGCGGGCGCAAGTGCAGCGCCGTCGGCCGATGCCGGCGCAACGCCGCTAGGACCGCATCCACCGTAAACGTTTCGACCAGGATGAGCGCGCAGCCGGTGGCCAGTGTCGGCAGCGCGCGGATGACCAGCCCGGCCACCCAAAACAAAGGCAGCGTGGAAAGCAGCGCATCCGCACTCGTGAGTCCGGAACGCTCCGCGGTGGGTAGGACCGTCGCGAGCATCGCTCGGTGGCTCAGCATGACGCCCTTCGGCCGCCCCGTGGTTCCTGAGGTGTAGAGGATGCACGCGATCGACTCGGGATCGAGCGCAGACTGGTTCCGGGGTGACGCGTGCCGCATAAACTCCGCCGCGCTGCGATACGGAGCCGGCGCGGAGTCGCCGAGCACAATCACCTGCTGCAGCTGCGGACGCTCCGGCAGACGTCGCAGCAAGTCGTGCGACCGCAGCTGCGGCTGAACCACGAGCGCGCCGAGGTCGGCGTGCTCCACGGTCTCGGCCAACTCGCGGGCGGTGACGAACGTCGAGATCGGTACCAGCGTCGCGCCGGCGCGCCAGACTCCAAACGCCACTGCCAGCCACTCCGGGCCGTTGCCGGCCAGCAAGCCGATGTGTGCGCCCGGGCCGAGGCCGGCCGCGGTGAATGCCTCCGCCCATGCACTGGCAGCCCGATGGAGGTCGGCGAAACGCAGCGAGGTGTGTTCGCCAACTACCGCCTGACGATCCGCGTAGGTTGCAGCGAGGTCGCTGAGGAAGAGGCTCAAGTCAGGCACGCGCGGAAACGTCGCACAGCAACCCGAGGCGTTCAAGCGATCGGTGTTCATCGGTTTGCATCTGTGGCTTCATGGCGCCGCCATGCGCCCGCCGCCGGCGTACGTTGTTGCAATGGTTCCTGCGCACCGAGCCGCTCATAGATGTGCTCTACCCGGCCAAGCGCGCCGGCGCCGCACCGCTGGCGCCGCACTCACAGCCAACGCACCTCGCCGGAGGCCGTGAATAGCAGTCCGAGGCGCAGCTCGCGTGCGCCTACCAGGCCGGCGACGCGCAGCATGTCGCCGTACAGGCGCAGCTGCGCGGCGTACTCGGGATACACGGCTGGCAACGCCCCTGGCAGCGGCGTGTCGGTCTTGAAATCAATCACCGTGGCGGCGTCGGCGCTGACTACGAGCAAATCGATAAAGCCGCTGAGCAGCTTACCGTCCGTCCACGACATCGCCAAAGGGTACTCGGTAGCCAACGTGGTGGCCGCGGCATCGAGCAGGCCGCGCTGCCGCAGCGCCTCGACAGCGCGCTGGACGTCGGCCTCGGCGTCCCGGAGATGCTCGGTCAAACCGACCTCCTGCGCGGCCAGCGACACCGCCATCTCGACGCTGTCGCTGCTCCCGGAAAGCACCAGCTCGATGGCCCGGTGCACGACGGAACCGAACCGCGGACCGAGACGCTCGGTCTCCGCCTTCCGCGTCCGCTCCGCATCGATGCTCAAGTCCTCATCCGCGCCGGAGCTCTCTGCGGCAAGTGTGACCGCCGTCGGCGTGGCGATCGGCTGGGCCGCCGTCCGCAGCGCGTCCTGAAACTCGAGGCGCACCGCGTCGAGCCGTTCTTGCAGCTGCACGTCGCTCTGAATCAGCCGCGGCCCGGCGACGGTCGTGATGCGGCTCCAGAGCGGCAGCTGCTCCCGCTGAAAGGTGTCGAAGCGCTCGACGTGGGGGGCGTCAGATCCGCCCGCCAGCTCGGTCGTCGCATAGCGCAACGTCTTACTCTTGGTCCGCGGCGCCGGGAGCACCAGCAGGTCGCGGGCGCGCGTCGCGGCGACGTAGTACATGCGCCGCCGTTCCTGCTCGGCGAACTGCTTCTCGCGGTCGAGCAGGTGCGCTCCGGCTGGATGCTCGATCGCGACGGCACCGAGGCTGAGCGCCCATGCATGGCCCTCGCGCTCGACCTGCCACCACGTGCTGACGCCGGGATCACTGAAGATCTGAAAGCCGTCCCAGATCATGACCACCGGGAACTCCAGCCCCTTCGCGCCGTGAATGGTCATGACGCGCACCGCGCCGGCGCCGATGGGCTCCGGGGCATCCATGAACACCGGGTCGCGCGCCCACGAGCGGAAGAGCTCGGTCGCCGCATCGTAGTCGAGCCCGTCGAGCGCGGCCCGCCGATCGACTTCCGCAGCCACCTCGTACAGCGCCGCGAGCGTCTGACGGCCGTTGTGGCCGGTGACGACGGCGCGCCCGAGCGCCGTGCGCTCGATCAGATCGCGCGCCGTGGCACTCGGTGACTGCTTGTGGCGCCGCAAACGTAAGTCGTTGACGATGGCCAGCGCCTCCTGCATGCGGACGTAGCGGGGGTCGTCCGGGTCGTCCTTCGCGGCGCGCTTGACCACAGCGTCCGCCCAGTCGACGGCGAAGAACGGCGGGCGCAGCAACGCCGCCGCGGCGACGCCATCGTCGCGGTCGGCCAAAGCGCGCAAGCCCAACAGGTACTGGCGGATGACCGGATGGCCGAGAAAGAGCGCGCCACCGCGGGCGGTATACTCGATGCCCAGTGCATCGAACTGCCGCAGTAGCAGCCGCAGGTTGGTGGTGACACAAGCTAGCACGGCGATGTCGCCCGCGTGCACGGGACGCTCCTCACGCGTGTCGGGATCACGTACCCGGTATTCGGAGTCCAGCAGCCAGCGCACGTAGCGCGCCAGCATCTCCGCTTCGATCGGCCGACCCTCGGGCGCCAGCAAGCCGTCGCCGGCAGCGTCGGCGTAGGGTAGGACGTGCACGGTGAGCCCGTGCTGTGGTGTCGCGGTCGTCGGCAGCAGATCTTCGTAGTTCGCCCGTCCAGTCTGTGGATCGAACGCCGGTCCGTCCTTCTTCCCGAGCACCTTCGCGAGTTGGTGATTGAAGAAGGCGATCAGCTCGGGGCGACTGCGAAAGTTGGTTTCCAGGCGCTGCTCGAGTGCACCGTTGGCTGCCAGCAGCTCCATCGCCCGGCCATACATGGCGATGTCGGCGCGCCGGAAGCGGTAGATCGACTGCTTCGGGTCGCCGACGATCGTCAGCTTGCCGGGTGCCAACCGCACCGCGTCCCAGCTCGTCGCGGAGTTGGTCGGAGCAGCGGCGTCCTCGCACAGGTAGAAGACGATCTCGCATTGCAGCGGATCGGTGTCCTGGAACTCGTCGACGAAGATGTGATCGAAGAGGTTCTGGTAGAAGCGGCGCGCGTCGAGATCGTTGCGCAGCAGGTCGCGCAGCTTGATCAGCAGATCGAGGTAGTCCACCACCTCGTGCTCCGCCTTGACACGCTCGTACATCGCCTTGACCACCGGGAAGAGGCGGACCAGTCGGGTCGCCAGCCAGCGGTGCGGGCCCTTCAGCTTGTCGCCGAGGTAGTTGGTAGTCGTGTTGTCGGGGCGGATGGCCTTGTAGGCGGACCACCCCGCCGGGTCGCCGTTGAAGTCCACGCCCTGGCGCAGGGGGCGGCCGCGCAGCGCGTCTTGCACGATGCGGTAGGCTTCGGCCGGGTCGTCGACTTCCTGCAGCCGCCGCAACGCGTGCGCCATCCGGCGCAGGCGACGGTGGCCGCGTTCGCCGCCGCGCAGCTGGCGGACCATCTCCGCGAAGCGGACGGCGGCGGTCCGCGCCGACGCGATCTGCGGATCGGGGACGGCGCACAAGTCGATGGTGATGTCGCGTGTGTCGATCATGCGGGCCAGCGTCGTCTCGAGCGAGGCCAAGGGCCCGAATGCGTTCTCGGCACGTTCCATTTGCAGTCCGGCGCGCGCCGCTGCGCGCAGCGTCTCGGCGGCCTCGTCGATGAGAGTGGCATCCGCCTCGGCACTGAAGTAACCGAGCTCCGCCCGCAGGTTGCCCGCTTCCGCGGCGCGGCGCAGGCGCAGGAAGGTCTCGCGCACCAGCTCGGCGTTGTCGTCGATCAGCGCATACGCCGGGCTGAGCCTGGCTTCGACCGGTCGCAGGCGCAGCAGGCGATCGGCGAAGCCGTGGATCGTGCCGATGAACGCCGCATCAAGGTTCCCCAGCGCGTCGCGTAGGAGCTGCGCGCGCGCGCCGTCTAGTCGCGCCTCACGTTCCAGCTCGCGCAAGAGGTGCTCGCGGATGCGGAAGCGCAGCTCGCCGGCGGCGCGGCGCGTGAAGGTGATCAGCCCCATGCGTTGGATCGGAATCGACGGCGCTCCGACCGCGGTCGGCGCCAGCAGCGCGACGGCGCGGTCGATGATCGTCTTGGTCTTTCCGGTGCCGGCCCCGGCAACGACGGCGACGTTGGCGGCGCGTTCGCGGATGATCGCGTCACGCGCCGGCTGGTCGGGGGGCAGTGGAGTGTGGTCGGTCATCGGCCGCGAGCTCCGCAGGTTACGCCTCGTCCTCACTGCGCCGGCGCTTGAAGCGTACGAACGGCTCCAATGGATGATCGCTGGGTAGTGCGTCGAGCTTCTTGGCGCTCTGCAGCTGTGCGCCCTCACCACACGCCGGCACGAACGGGCAGTAGGTACAGTCCTCCGCGTTCGGTGTGCGCGGGAAGGCGCCGTTGCTGAGCAAGCGGCGGGCGATCCCCAGCCAGTCGCGGGTCTGCCGGCGCAGGATGTCGATGTTGGCGCCGTCGAACGCGCGATCGGGCTCCTGGGCGGCGGACGGATGGACGTACGCGGCGACGCCGACCGGCGCCGCGCCGTATCCGATGGCTTCCAGTGCCAGCACGTAGAACCCGATCTGCAGATCGCGGCCGGCGTTGATCGGCTCCTCGCCGAAGTCGCGGACGCGACCGGTCTTCAGGTCGCGGACCGACAGCGCCGCCGGACCGATGCGATCGATGCGATCGATCGCGCCGCGCACGTAGAGGTCGCCGGTGTCGAGCGGCAGTCGCACCGGATCGGGATCACCGAACGTCAGCTCGCTGGCCAGGAACTCGCGCGGCGGCGCCTCCCACTCGTAGTGCACCAACTGCTCGATCTGGCGCTGCAGGCGCTGGCGCTCACGCTGAATCCCGTCCTCGCCACGCATCGGGTAGGTGTACCGGAGCTCATCGAACTCCTCGCCGGCGATCTGTCGAGCACGTGCCACCCACTCTTCCACGCTGCCTTCGTGTCGGCACAACGCCGGCCCCGCCTCGTTGAAGAAGCGTTCGGCGGCGGCGTGAAACAGCGAGCCGTAGGCCATCGGTGCAATCACGTCGGTCGACGGCCGCACCGCCGGCTCACTGAGATAAAGGATGCGCTCCAGCAGAAAACGGTGCGGACAGCCGAGGAGCAGAGCCACCGCTGACGCCGAGACCGGCCGTGTCGGGACGAGTCCGAGCGGCTGCACGACGGGCCAGGCGTCCGTGACGACGCCGTCGACGTTCCCCAACGCGCCAGCTTCCAGTGCAGTTGCCAGGTGCCAAATCCGATCGACCGCGAGCGCGGCACCCTCCGTCCAAGCGGCCGGAACGGCGATCGCCGGCGCTCCGGCTCCCGTGCTCGCGGGCGCCGCCGACGTCAACAGCGCACGTGGTGACAGCGGACGTGCCTCTGCGGAGCGCTGCCGCGCGGCGCGGCCCGGGTTGAGGTACGCGGCGCGCAAGCGAGCCGCCGTCGGCACGTCGCCTTCCTCGGCTTCGTGCCGCATGCTGCGACCCAGGGCCGTGGCGACTTCGAGCATGATGCCCGAGACTTCCCGATCGCTCCGGTCCACCCATTGCCGCGGCGCCGACAGCGCGAGACCCCTGCCCGCGCCGCTGACCACGCGGAAGACGTCGTGGATATCGTCGAGTACGCGATCGGCGAGACGCGGAAGAACGATGTCCGGCCGAGTCTGCTGCGCGCGGGCCGCCTCTTCGATACGCTTGCGCAGCGCGTCCGGCACGATTGGATCGTCGTGCGGGGTGTGCGGGAGGGCGCCCTCGGCCAGACCCAGCACGCGCACGGCAGCGAACGACAGCCCAGCCGCTTGCGACGCCGTCCCGACGAAGACGCACGGTTCGCCGAAACGTGCCATCGACCGCCGCTCATGGCGCAACACGTCCATCAGTACCCGCAACGCCGCCGCACCGCTGACCGTCCGGGCGACTGCATCCGTGAGGATGGGCTGCAGGGACTTGTCGAGCCGTGCGAGCAGGTCGGGCGGGTCCGGCGGGATACGCAGCCAGCGGTCGCAGAAGCCGCGCAGCTCTGGCCAGGCGACGTAGAGCGGCGCGCCCTTCGTGATGGTCTGGGCAAGCTGTTGCAGCTCCGTGATCGCCTCAAGGATCGGCTCGACGTCGCGCAGCCAGCGCTCGGCGTCGTGGCGGGCGCGCACGTCGAGACGCTTCTCCGGCTCGTCGGCGGCGAGCGCATCATCGGGGGCTGACTCACTGGCGAGGGCGCGCATCGCATCGCGCCGGCGGAGCAGCCGCGGCGTCCACTCTTGCAGCCCGCCACGGTCGCCGGGGCTGCCGCCGACGATGCCGGCCCCGTAGACGATCTCCGCCGCGCGTGACGGCGAGAGGCGTTCCCGACCCTCGTCGTTCCCCTGCCGATTGCGGCGCAACGCCGGGATCATGCGGATCGTCGCTTCCGCCTCCAGGCCGCGCGCCAGTGCGTTCAGCAGCCCGTGCAAGCGCATCCCGGCCGGCGACGCGGCCAACGACACGCGCCCCGCAACGTACGCACCGATCGCCGGCTCGTTCGGTGCAGCGGAAATGCGCGCCAGGCGATCGGCGAGCAGTCCACCGTAGGGATCGATCTCGGGAACAATCAGGGCGATCTGCTCGACCGGCGTGCCCGCAGCAATCTGCTCGGTCACCCAGGTGGCGGCCGCCTCGATCTCGTCCTCGACGCTCGGATACTCCTCGAGATCGACACTGCCGTCCGGTCCCGCGGAGCGTGGCCGCTCCGGATCGGTCAAGGTTTCGGGTAGCGCGAACAGGTAGCGCTGCACCAGGGTCAGCTCGGACTCGCGCGCCGGCGTATCGGGTGTCGTTGAGGCGACCCGTGCGGTTGCCGGTGCGGGCGCGAGGTCGATGAGCGGACGCCAGCGTTGCGTATCGCCGCGCAGCGGCCGGGCCTCCTGAAAGACCGCGCGGCACGCGGGCAGCGCCTGCAGGAACCGCAGCACCATCGTCGAAGGCGACGAGGTCAGCATCGCCAACAGCGGCCCGAACGGCTCCACGAGCTGCGGGCGCGCCCCCACCAGCTCGGTGGCCGCCGCCAGCACCTGCGCGGTCGTGGCTGCGGTCCGCGCGCCGGCATCGGCGGCCTGCCAGGTGACGGCGACGTCGTGCAAGCGATCGGCCGCCGCACGGTCCTGCCGCGACAGCCGCTCCGCAACCCTGAGCGCGAGCGTTGCATCGAGGCCGCTGCCCTCGAGATCGGCAATCGTGCGGCTGAACGCATCGACGTACCCTTGCCCGGACCGCAGCTGCTCGGCGGTGAAGTATCGCAGCTGGTCCGTAAGGGTCCCCGTCTCGAAAAGATGCAAGACGCGCAGGCGCCGCACGTCTTCCCATCCCGGCATGCATACGGTCCCCGCCCGCAACAGCAGCTCGCGCGCGAGCTCGACGGGACGCAGGAACAGCACGCCGGCGAGATGTTCCGGATGCGCCCGTTCCACACAGAGGTGACGGCGGATGGCGTGCGCCTGCCGTTCCGCCGCCACCAGCACGACCGCGCGGCGCCCCGGTTGCATTGCCACGCCTTCCAGCCGATCGGCGATCCACGCCACCGGAGAGGTGAAGACGGATTCGAACGTTGCCACTTCGTGCCTCGTCTTACTGCAACCAGCGGCGGGGACCTGCGGAATGCGTCACTTGGGCTTTCCTGGCGCGGGAAGGGGACCGATCAGTTTCTCACCTAGTCCGATGAACTCTTCGGCGCGACCGATTTGCACGGCGGATTCCTCCGCAGAGAGCCCTGAACGAATGTCGTAGTCTCCTACGTTTCGACTGTCCTCGCCCTCGATCAGATAGCGATGGAACTCTTGGGGTACGCGCCCAGTCTTGGCGAACTGTTTCCCGAAAGCTGCGATCACAGCCGAGTGCTTCGAGAACGCGAGACCTTCTCCCAACAACAAGGCTTCAGCAACGTAGAACATCGTGTAGTAGGCCCGCGAAACGGCGAAGTCATGCAGTCCCTGCGCTTCCAGGAGGCGAGCGGCTCGCAAACTGTCGGCGGCCTTCTGGAGCAGTGCAGCCTGCTCGTGGGTCACACGCTGACCCCCTCCCTGCGCACATTCAGGAGCAGAGGACTCTGCTCAGTCGCGTAGCGGTCTGCCGAGATGAAGGTACAAGCAAGCACGGTATCGTAGTTGAGCGATAGGGCGGCGGTGATTCCGCCGGTTCGGGCGATCTCCTGGCCGGGACTCACCGGTCCTTGGAGCACAACAAGGACATCAATGTCCGACCCCGGTTCGGCGTCGCCGCGCGCCTGCGAGCCGAAGAGCACCAACCTTTGCAATCGGTCACCGTAGAGAGCTTGGAACGATTGGCGGAGGTCGGCAAGAATCGCAGTCGTCGTTCGATTCATGGCAATGGCCATCCCTGTCGTTCCGAGGCTGCTGAATGCTTCTCACGCGGCACAAGCGCGACGCCACAGGGAGCGTGCCCGTGGCGACCGCTATCGTCACTTCGGCGCCCCACCATACTTCCCGTCCTGTCCCTTCTCGAAATGGCGGGAGAAGACGATGGTATCGTCATCGTCAGTTCCCTCGAAGCGCAGTCCCCTACCGTCGTATGCTCGCCCATAGAATGTGATCGTTCCCGCTTCTGTGCCGCCTGGGTTGCTTGCGCCGCCGTACCACTGCCCTACGAGGATCGCCAGTACCCCGGCCTGAGGCCACTGTGTTCCGTGCTTCTGAATGATTGGCTCCCACCGGTCCAGCAGTGGACGCCGTTGCGGGTGAGGCCAATCACGGCACCACCGATCGCAAGTAAGGAGCACCCCTGACGGGGGCGGACAGCGCGCAAAGCTTCGGCAGCTCGTCCCTTGCAACCCCACCAGTCTCATTCTCCGACTCGATGATGATCTGCGGCACGCCGTCACGGTTGTAGATGACGTGATCGACCTTGCCAAGAATTTCGGAGGAATGCTCGAGGTCGAGAGCCTTGGCGACGCGAGACAGTAACATGTCGTAGAGTCGAGTTCGGCCCTGCTTGCCCGAGTTGTCGCTCTCATCGTGCCAGAGCGTGCAGATCGTGTTCGCTTCGGTCTCCATCAGCTGTTTCGCGAATGCGCCCTTGAACTTCTGCCACAGCCTTTTGGCGTTCGCTTCTTGTTCCTCCTGTGTCATGTCTATCTCCTTTCGAATGGCGAGAAGCACTGGAGGCGCTCGCCTCGCCGGCGAGCATCAGTGTGCGACCGAACCTATCACGCTTGCACCCGAAACCCGATACCTGGACAGTCGTCGCGCACGCGGCCACGGTCCCTATCTCTTCGGCGGCATCAATAGTCCGCGACGTAGTTGTCGATGACGATGCGGCGTACGGCGTCGTTGAGCTCGTCGCGCCGCTCCGGCGAGTAACCCTTGGTGTCGATCGGCGGCGCGAGCACGAGCTTCACGCGGCCGCCGGGGCGGACGACGACGTGGCCTTTGGGGAGGAACTTGCGGGTGCCGGAGATGCTCATCGGGATGATGGGCAGCCCCGTTGCGAGGGCGAGCGCGACGCCGCCCTTCTTGAACGGTTGGACTGTGCCGTCGGCCGAGCGCGTGCCCTCGGCGTAGAACAGAATGCAGAGTCCTTGATCGATCTGCCTTGCCACCCGCGCGTTGATGCGCGCGATCGCCTCCTGTGGATTGGAGCGGTCGATGACGATGTGGTCGCTCAGCGCCAGCCCCTGCCCGAAGACGGGCACGCGCAGCAGCTCCTTCTTGGCAACGAAGCGGATCGTGAGCGGCAACGCCGCCATCGCGACCCAGATGTCGAAGTAGCTCAGGTGGTTTGAGATCAAGACATACGGTGTGTTGCGATCGACGTGCTCCAGCCCTTCCACCTCGACCCGAATGCCACAGATCTTGAGAACCGCACGACTCCAAATGGGCCCCAGTACGTCGGGCGGCCAGGGGCGCCGCGTGACCAGCAGCAGGACGACGCAGATGGCGCTGACCGACATGGTGGACAGCAGGATCGCCGCGGTGGCGGCGAGGCCCCACAGCCAGCGCCCGACGCGGGCAAGGCGAGTCATTCAGGCGTGAACGACGGCGGCGGACAGATCCGATCGCATGTAGGCAACGGTCATATGTGGGGTGTTGGAGGCGTGACCGAGACGCCCGAGCGGATCGACCACGATGATGCCGCCGGACCCACCGACACGCTGCGCGAGGTCCGCCATACCGCACTGCGCTGCGCGGGCGGGATCGCGGCCGTCGGCCAACGAATCGACGACGTGCTTGGCTAGCGCGACGCGCATGATGGCTTCGCCGTGACCGGTTGCGGAGGCCGCACCCAGCGTGTCGTCGGCATACGTGCCGGCGCCGATGACCGCGGAATCACCGACGCGTCCGGGTAGTTTGTCGAAGAGCCCGCCGGTCGACGTCGCGGCCGCGACGTGCCCGTCACGATCGACGGCTGCCGCACCGACAGTACCGCCGGGGTTGGTGTCGTGCTGCTGCTGCCAACGTTGCCGCTGGCGCGGTGTAGTCAAGTCGTCGGGCTGGCAAGTCTCAACGCCGTGAGCCCGAGCAAATCCGTTAGCGTCGGGGCCGGCGAGGAAGACCTGACGCCCATCTTCGAGAACCGCGCGCGCCAGGCGCACCGGATTGCGAACGGTGCGGACCACTGCCACGGCGCCGGCCCGCAGCGCGTTGCCGTCCATGACCGATGCATCCATCTCGACCGTACCGGCGCAGGTGAGCGCCGAGCCGACGCCCGCATTGAACGACGGGTCATCCTCCAACACCGCGACCGCGGCGCACACGGCGTCGAGCGCGTTGCCGCCACGGGCGAGAATCTGCCATCCCGCCGTCAACGCGGCGGTGCAGCCGGCCGCTTGCGCCGCACTCAGCTCCGGGTTCGCGACGCCGGCGCCGCCGTGAATGATGAGGGCTGGGCGGAACATGCAAGTGCTCAAGGCGTAGTAGCACAGCGCGCGGGCGTTCTCGACTTGAACCGCCGCCCTGCTCTTGGCCCGCCGTTGCACGCCCGCTATAAGAGCGAGCACACCTCGTTGAGTGCATGCCGTCCACACGCGATACGAAAGACACGCACGCGGGCCGCCGCTTTCTGGTGACCGCGCGCGCGGTCGGAAAGATCTACGCCGGGTACAAGGCGCTGCAGTTCCTCGGCAAGGTGCTCGGTCCGGATCGGGTCGAGGGGCTGCTCCGCCGCCAGCACCGGCGCGCCGCGGAGCTCGTGTATGAAACGGCCACGCGTCTCGAGGGCATGCTGATCAAGGCGTGCCAGTTCATTGGGACGCGCGCCGATGTGCTGCCCGACGAGTACATCGAGATCCTGTCGCGGCTGCACGACCGCGTGCCGCCACGCCCGTACGCGCAGATGGCCGCCGTGGTGGAGCGGGAGTTGAACCGCCCGCTCAGCGACGTGTTCGTACGCTTCGACCAAGAACCGTTGGCCTCGGCGTCGCTCGCGCAGGTGCATCGTGCGCGTTTGCACGACGGACGTGAGGTCGCCGTCAAGATCCAGTATCCCGACATCATGCGGCTGGTCGAGGTCGACCTCGCCAACCTGACCTTCTTCGTGAAGCTGCTGGCGCGCATCGAACGGACCTTCGACCTGCGCCTGATCATTCGTGAGGCCTCGAAGTACGTGCCGCTGGAGCTGGACTTCGAGCACGAAGCGCAGAACGCCGAGCGCATCCGCGCGAATCTCAGTCATCGCCACGATGTCGTCGTCCCGCAGATACTGTCCGAGTACAGCACGAAGCGGGTACTGGTGATGGAGTACATGCCGGGGATCAAGGTCACCGACGTCGGCGCGCTGGCGGCGGCGCAGATCGATACGCAGGAGGTGGCGCGGATCCTCAGCGAGATCTACTGCCATCAGATCCTGATCGACGGCTTCTTTCACGCGGATCCGCACCCCGGCAACATCCTCGTCCGCCCGGGGCCGCAGCTCGTGCTGCTCGATTTCGGCCTGGCGAAGGACTTCCCGCCCGGCTTCCAGCAAGGCGTGGCGCAGCTCGCCGGCGCGATCCTGGCGCGCGACGTGCCGCGAACCGTCGAGGCCTTCAAGGCGCTCGGCTTCCGCACGCGCAGCGGCAACGGCGACAGCTTAGTCGCGCTCGGCGACGCCTTCCTCGGGAACCCCGCCCGCGAGGGCAAGGCCTACGCCGATCCGGAGATGCTCGATCGGCTCAACCGCGACCTGTCGCAGGCGCTGCGCGCCAACCCGATCGTCGAAGCGCCGTCGGATCTGCTGCTCGTCGTGCGGGTGATGGGATTGCTGAGCGGCATCGGCAAGCAGCTCGACTCGCGCATCGACCCCATGGCGCTGATGCTACCGTTCGTCAGCCAGCCGCAGAGCTGACTCACGGCAGCAGGCCCAGCGCACGCCAAAACGGAATGGCGACCAGAATCGCCAACAGGTAGATCAGCCCGTAGCTCCAGGCCAACAGTCGCACCTGACCGTGCGTGAAGGCCTTCTCCTTCGTACCGAAGTAGAGCGCCAGGTAGTAGGTACTCTGGTACGGCAGGAACCAGACGGACACGGTCGTGCAGACCACCAGGATCACCACCAGCGGGTTGATGAGCGCGCTGGTCGCGATGGGGACGAGCGTCACGGTCAGCAGTGACACCAGCGGGAGGCTCGGCAGGACGAAGCGCGCGGCGAAGACGGCGAGGGCCACGAGCAGCAGAAACTCGGACGGGTGCGCCGTCACCGGCTCGAGCAGGGGAGCCAGCTGCAGGATCACCCAGCTGTCGACCCCGAGGTGTTGCACGACGCCGCTCAGACTGAGCACCGCGCCGAGGTAGAACAGGAAGTCCCAGTAGATGCCGGCGCGGAAGGACGTACGGTCCAGAAGGTTGGCGGCCAGTAGCACTGTCAGCCCACCCATCGCGACCCAGGCGACGTCGACGCCATGGTACGGCGCGGTAATCCATCCGATCACCGCCGCGAGCAACACGGCGCCGTTCACCAGCTCGGCGCGCGACGGCCGCCCGAGCGCTTCGAGCTGCGTCTCGATGAGCCCGCGCGAGATCGTCGGCTGAAACTCCGGTGGAAAGAGGAACATGGTCGTCGCGAAGCCGAGGACGAAGGTGACCACCGCGAGCGGCAGGGCCGCGAGCCACCAGCTGCCCCAGCTCACCTGCGCGTGGGCCCACTCCGGCAGCAGCCCCCACGCCAGAAGATTCTCCGCCGCGCCGGTGAGGAAGAACGGGCTCATCTGTCCGAAGCCGAGCACGGCAGCCATCGCCAACCCAGCCGAGCCGTTGCTGCGCCGGGCGTAGCCGAGCGAGTCGGAGAGCGCCAAGATGATCGGTCCGGCGACCGCGACCCCCGAGGTGACGTCGGGGATGCACAGCGTGATGCCCGTACCACTGAGCGCCAGCCCCATGGCCTGGCCGCGATAGCTCAGCGGGAACCGCTGCAGAATGTGCAGCGCCAGGCGAAACAGCAACCCCGAGTTCTGTAGCGATGCCGCGATTCCCAGGACGCCGATGATGAGGAAGAAGGGCCCGGTGGTAAACCCGGAAACGGCCACCGTCGCAGGCACGATGTCTAGGAAGATCCACGCGATGACCATGCCGATGCCGACCACGTAATCGGGCAGCAGGTCCAACGCCCAGAAGGTCACGGCGCCGGCCAGCAGTGCGAGCATGCGCATACCTTCGGTGCTCAGACCCGCGGGTGGCGGCCAGGCCCAGATGCCCAGGGCGATGGCCATCCCGAAGATCGTCGCGGCCCACCTCGCGGCGCGTGTCGACATCAAGCCGGTCCCGAAGCGAGGCTTGAGAGTGGGCACAGGGCTGGTGTCCGCCGGGCGGGCGGCGTGCTCGATACGGGCGCGCAACGCCGGCAGGAACTCCGCCACCACGGGCGCCGGCAAGAGATCCAGCCACCCGCGCAGCACGTCCAGACGTCCACCGGCGACGAGCCCCTCGGCCTCGCGCCCCAGCAGCTGGGCCGCGAACTGAAACTCCCGGGCGTGCAGGTAGTGATCAATCGCCTGATCGAAGCGGCTCGCGCGCAGGTAGAGCCCGGCGGCCTGACGGTGCAGGTCGCGCAAACCGTCACTCCCCACTTCCGCCGTCAACCGCTCGACCAGGAAGTCGCGCACCGCTTCGGGGTAACCGAGCACCCCGTCACTGCGGGCGACGAACGCCCCACAGGCGTCCAGCTCGGCGACCACTGCGTCGGGGCTGTCCCGCCCGAGCAGGTCGCAGACGATCGCCGGGTCGAGGACGGTCAGCACGGCGGAGCGGCTGAGGAAGTGCTGGCGCGCGGCCGGTTGGGCGGCAAAGAGGGCGTCGATCTGGAAGCTGAAGGCGGCCTGCACCTTCGACAGCTGCCGGTTGGTTTCGTAGAGGCGGTCGCCGACGACCTGGGTGAAGTGGAAGATGAGCAGCGGGTTCTCCTCGATCAGCCCGTCGAACTTCTCCTTCGTCAGGCGCCACAGCTCTACGTCGCTGCGTGCGATCACCGTCGCCGAACGCGGCCGATCCGAGAACAACGCCCGCTCCCCGAACCACTGGTTGGGGCCGTTGACGGCGACCAGGGCGCGCTGGTTGTCACCTTGGTTGACCAGCACCTCCACCTCTCCCGACTTAATGATGTAGAAGTCGTGCGCCGGATCCCCCTCGTAGCAAATGACCGTGCCGCGCGGATGGCGCTCCTCGCGCAGGTCGGCGATGATCTTCGCGAAGCTTCCCGGAGGCAGACTGGCAAAGATGGGGATACGCCGCAGAACCGTAGCCAGCGAATCCATGGCGCCCGTATGTATCACAGCGCGACGAAAGCGAAAGTGTGACCGGCATGCGCGACCCACCCGGCACCATGGGTATTGCCTCAGCAACGAACTGCAGCCAGCATAGCGCCGATTCACCGACGCACTTGGTCTCAGGCGCTATCGGAGGGAGACTATGGTCAAGACGCAAGGGCTGTATCACATCCATTTGGTCGTCCGTGACATCGAGCGCGCTCTGCGCTTCTACTGTGACGTGTTCGGGTGCCAGGAGCAGTTCCGCTCCGGCCCGAAGATGGTGTTTCTCAGTACACCCGGCCGCGGCGACCTCATCACCTTGAACGAGGACGAGGCTCAGAAGGAGAAGGCCGGTGAGAGCGGCGGCATCGCGCACTTTGGGTTCCGCCTGGAGGATGGCGCCACGCTCGGCTCAGCCATCCATGAGGTCGAGCGGGCGGGCGGCAGGCTGATCGATCGCGGCGAGCATGCTCCCGGCGTTGCCTACGCGTACGTCAGCGACCCGGACGGCTACGTGATCGAGTTGGGCTGAACGTTGGGAAGGGTCCGATGAGCTCGATTCTGCCCGGCCGCATGGAGTCCGCGGAGCCACGCTCCTCCACGTCGCTGGCGCAACGCTATCGCAACGTCCGCCAAGCAACCGAGCTACTGTGCGCGCCCTTATCTCCGGAAGACTGCCAGGTGCAGTCGATGGACGATGCCAGCCCCGCGAAGTGGCATCTCGCGCACACGAGCTGGTTTTTCGAGACGTTCGTCCTCGAGTCGAACGTGCGCGGCTACCGGCCCCTTCATCCGCAGTATCGCGTCTTGTTCAACTCCTACTACCAAACCGTCGGCGCGCAATTCCCACGCCCCCAGCGAGGTCTGCTGTCGCGGCCGAGTCTCCACGAGGTCCTCACCTACCGCGCCTACGTGGATCGAAACATCCTGGCGTTCATTGAAGAGCCGGGCCGCCTTGGCGTCCGGTGCGCGAAGGTGATCGAGCTCGGGCTGCAGCATGAGCAGCAGCATCAGGAGCTGATCCTGACGGACGTGAAGCACCTGTTCGCCGGCAATCCGTTGCGTCCGGCATACCACGACTGTCCTTCGCCGCCGCGGCGCGATAGCGGCGCGCTGCGCTGGTGTGGTTACGCCGAGGCGACCCGATGGATCGGCCACGACGAGCACGGCTTCGCGTTCGACAACGAGCAACCGCGCCACCGCGCATACGTTGCGGCCTTCGAGCTGGCCTCCCGGGTCGTCACGAACGGCGAGCTCTTGGCGTTCATCGAAGACGGCGGGTATCAGCGTCCCGAGCTGTGGCTGTCGGACGGCTGGAGCGCGGTGCGGACGAGAGGCTGGCAGGCACCGCTCTACTGGGAGCGGCACGAGGAAGGCTGGTTCGTCATGACGCTGGCGGGTCTGCGCGAGCTGCGCAGGGACGAGCCCGTCTGCCACGTCAGCTTTTATGAAGCCGAGGCCTTTGCCCGTTGGGCGGGGGTGCGGCTGCCGACCGAGGCCGAGTGGGAGGTTGCCGCTGCGGGCGCGCCGCTGGACGGCAACTTCGTCGAGTCGGGTCTGCTGCACCCGGCGCCCGCACCGGCAACGGGGCATGAACCCGCGCAGCTGTTCGGCGACGTGTGGGAGTGGACGCAAGGCGCCTATGCGCCGTATCCCGGCTATCGTCCGCCCGCCGGTGCGCTCGGAGAGTACAATGGCAAGTTCATGTGCAGTCAGATGGTGTTGCGCGGCGGCTCGTGCGCGACACCGGCCGCACACATGCGCGCCACCTATCGGAACTTCTTTCCACCCGATGCCCGATGGCAGTTCAGCGGTATCCGCCTGGCTCGCGACGTAGGATGACGGGACGGAGGAATCACGTATGCGCCTGGGATTGATGGTGGGGTACTGGATGTCGGGGCCTGAGAACCCCATCGACCTCGTGCTCGAGGCCGAACGGCTCGGCTACGATTCGGTATGGACCGCGGAAGCCTACGGCTCCGACGTCGTTGCACCGCTGTGCTGGATTGGGGCGCGCACCACACGCATCAAGCTCGGGACGGGCATCATGCAGATCTCGGCACGCACGCCGGCCTGCGTTGCGATGACCGCGGCGACCATCGATCACCTCTCCGGCGGGCGCTTGATCCTGGGTGTCGGCGTGTCCGGCCCGCAGGTTGTCGAGGGCTGGTACGGCCAACCGTTCCCCAAGCCGATGGGGCGCACGCGCGAGTTCATCCAGCTGGTGCGCACGATGCTCCGCCGCGAGGGTCCGGTCACCTTCTCGGGCGAGCACTACCAGCTGCCGTACAAGGGCGGTGCCGGTCTGGGCAAACCGCTCAAGCTCATCGTGCATCCGTTGCGGCAGGAGATCCCGATATACCTGGGCGCCGAGGGTCCGAAGAACATCGAGATGGCGACCGAGATCTGCGACGGGTGGCTGCCGCTCTACTATTCCCCGTACCGGCCGGAGGTGTACGCCCAGTCGTTGCGCAACGCGAAGCCGGGCTTCGACGTGGCTGCGCTGGTGACCGTCAACGTCAACGACGATCTCGAGCAAGCGCTCATGCCGGTGAAGTGGATGCTGGCGTTCTACATCGGTGGTATGGGCGCCAAGAAGAAGAACTTCCACGCCGACCTGGTGCGTCGCATGGGCTATCCCGAGGCGGCCGACCAGGTGCAGGAGCTGTTCTTCGCCGGCAAGCGCGCCGAGGCCGCCGCGGCGGTTCCGGACGAGTTCGCCGATGAGATCTCGCTCGTCGGGCCTCCGGCGCGCATCCGCGACCGACTCAAGGCGTGGCGCGGGACCCCCGTCACCACCATCCTCGCCGGGACACGCGACCCGGCAGCGATTCGGCTGCTCGCCGAAGAGCTGCTCTAAAGTTGCGGGCGGCGGTTGACGTGTGTTAACCAGGATCAGCCAACCAACGCCTGCCACAGGAGTAGTCATGGCCGAGCTCGAAACCGTTCGCTTCGAAGTGGAGAATCGCGTCGCTACGATCACGCTCAACCGGCCCGAGCGCAAGAATGCGATGAACCAGCAACTGAAGGACGAGCTGCGCAGCTGCTGGAAGCGCGTCAAGGCGGATACCGACATTTGGGTGGCGATCATCACCGGTGCCGGCGCAGCCTTCTCCAGCGGTGCGGACGTCGAGTCTCTGGCCACGGGCGGGTTCGACAAGCCGAACCGCTGGCACGAGCTGGCAATGATCGAAGGAATCGTTGACCTGCCCACCCCACGCCGGCAACGCGTCCACAAGCCCGTCATCGCGGCGGTGAACGGTGTGGTCGCCGGGTTCTCGCTCGACTTGGTGACGGAATCCGACATCCCCATCGCGTCGGAGAACGCCTACTTCGTCGATCCGCATGTGTCCATCGGCTACGTGTCGTCCCACGAGATGGTGAACATGGCGCGCCGTGTGCCGGTTGCGGTGGCGCTGCGGATGGCACTGCTCGGCAGCCGAGAGCGTATGAGTGCCCAGCGTGCATACGAGGTGGGCCTGGTGACCGAAGTGGTTCCGCACGATCGCCTCATGACCCGGGCGCGCGAGCTCGCCGAGATGCTGCTGAGCAACTCGCCCCTGGCCGTGTGGGGGACGAAGATGGCCATTCTGCAAGGACTCGGCCTGCCAATCCCGCAAGCTGAGGAGATCGCCGCGGGCTACCTCGAAGTCGTCGAGCAGTCCGAGGATCACAAGGAAGGTCCGCGCTCCTTCGTCGAGAAACGCAAGCCGGCGTGGAAGGGACGTTGAGGAGCGCCCGCCTCGAAGTTGCCGAGGTGGTGCGGGCGTACGGCTTCGAGCGCGACGCCTGACGGACTTCTTGGGGCTCAGTGCAGGTGCGCCGGCGCCACCAGCCATCCACGTCCGACACCGACCAGCAGGGCACCGACCGCGCTCAACACTAGGCCGATCAGCGTTCCCGATCGGGTCGGCAGCTCGCGGAGCGGCAGGGCCAAGGCCAGGTGGCTGAAGATCGCGCCGGCGACGAACAGCATGCCGACGGCCAGCAGCGCGAATCCCGCCCAGCCACACACCTGTCGCAGCCCGATCACTTCGCCGCGCAGTCGGTTGTAGAGCAGCGTCTTCTCGTAGGCGACGGCAATGTCGGCGGCGAGCGCTTCAAGGAACTCGAGATCATCGGCGGTTGGAGTGCCGGCGGCATTGATCAACTCGATGACGCCGAGGTTGCCCGACCGGGTGCGCAGCGGCGCGCACAGCAACGACCGGGTGGTCATATGCGTCATCTGGTCGACCCCGCGGTAGAAGCGCGGATCGTTCTCCACGTCGTTGACCAGTGCGGCTTCGTCGTGGGACAAGACCCAGCCCGCAACGCCCTGGTCTGCCGGAAAGCGAATATCGGCCAGCCGGGCCTCGTCGGCGCGCTCGCCAGCTCCTGGTTCAGACGGGCGTTGGCTGCTGACCGGGAAGGAGAACTCGCGGCGCTCCGCGTCGAGGAGCAAAATGGCGCAGCCTTCCGCCCCGAAGGATTCGCGGGCTTGGCGGGTGGCGTAGCGGAGCAATTCGTCGAGGTCGGCGAACGTGGTGAGCCCGCGACTGAGTGTGTACAGGAGGTGTAACCGATCGGCCGCCGTCGCCATGCGCGCAGGCACCCTATGCGTCACGGTGCGCGGAATCAAGCGCGGTACGGCATCCAGCCGCCCGCTACGTCGTGGCTCGAATCCGCCCCTTGGTCTATGATTCTCTTATGACCCCCACCGGAACCTCTGAGGGCGCACGCCGGGCCGACCGTGGCTCGGATGCGGCCACCCCGACAGCCCGGGAGCGTTACGTCGATGCTCTTATCGCCACGGCCCAGCAGCTCCTGAGCGACGGCACGTCGATCGGCGACCTGAAGATCGCGACCGGGGCGCTGCAAGAGATGCAGCAAGCGTTCAAGGTGTTCGCGGCCTACCGCGGCGTACGCAAGGTGAGCGCGTTCGGATCGGCACGCACACAGACCGGCGACCCCGTCTTCCAGCTCGCGGAAGAGTTTGCGCGGCGCATCGCCGACTGTGGCTACATGGTCATCACCGGTGCCGGACCCGGCATCATGGAAGCCTGTCAGCGCGGTGCCGGACGCGAGCGGAGCTTCGGCGTCAATATTCGCCTGCCGCACGAGCAATCGGCGAACACGGTCATCGAGGGGGATCCGAAGCTGATGAACTTCCGGTACTTCTTCGCGCGCAAGCTCTTCTTCTTGAAGGAGGCCGACGCCATCGTGCTGTTTCCCGGTGGCTTCGGGACGCACGACGAAGGGTTCGAGACGCTGACGTTGTTACAGACCGGGAAAACGCGGCCGGTACCGTTGGTGTTGCTGGACCGCCCGCGCGGTACCTACTGGAAGACGTGGCAACGCTACGTCGAGGACCACATCCTGCGGCGCAACATGATGTCCCAGGACGATCTGGCGCTGTACCGGGTCACCGACAGCGTCGAAGCCGCGGTCAGCGAGATCGTCGGCTTCTACCGGGTGTATCACTCCTCGCGCTTCGTGCGCGATCGGTTGGTGATCCGGCTGTCGCGACCCTTGCCCGATGAATTCGTGCGGCGGTTGGCAGAAGAGTTCAACGACATCATCGCTGACGGCGACATGAAGCAACGCGGCGCGCTGCGCGCGGAACGCGATGAGCCGGAGATTCTGCACTTGCCCCGGTTGGTGCTGCACTTCGACCGCCGGCACTTTGGACGGCTGCGGATGTTGATCGACCGCCTCAACACCGCGCCGGACGAGTAACCTGCTGGCGTGCGCGACTCTGCCGCAAGCCCACAGGTGAATGCGCCGCCTCAGCCGGGTGCGCGCTACCGGCACGTGCCGCCGCGAACGCTGCAGTTCGTGCCGGCGGTGTGTCTGGCGCTCGCCACCGCCAACTTGAACCTCGGCCTGATCTTGGCGCTGCTGTCCGTCAGCGACATCGAGGCGTTCTTCTACCAACCGCGCGTTCTTGCGGTGACCCACACGCTGACCCTGGGGTGGATCTCCTTGGCGATCATCGGGGTCCTGTACCGCATCGTGCCGGCGCTGACCAAGCAATCCGTGCGCTGGCCGGCGCTGGCGCGTGTGCAGGTCGCAACCTTCATCATCGGTGCCGCGGGGTTGATCTCGCACTTCTGGATCGGGAACCTCAACGGCATGGCGTGGAGCGCGGGGGCGTTGGTGATGAGCGTCTTGTTGCTCCTCATCTGCCTGTTGCCTTTACTCGTCCGGGCACCCAACTACGACGCAACCGTCATTGGCATCGCGATCGGCTTGCTGTCGTTCTTGGGCGTCGCCACGCTGGGGCTATTGTACGCCATCGACAAGGTCCACCCGTTCCTCGGGGGCAGCGTGCTGTCCAACATTGCCGCGCACGCACACCTCGCTGTCTTGGGGTGGGTGAGTCTGATGATCTGTGCGGTGTCGTACCGGATGGTGGCGGCGTTCATCCTGCCTGAGGAACTGTTCCCCGAGGCGGCGCGGCGGCAAGTGTTGAGCCTCTCGGTCGTCGTGCCGGCGTTGGTGGCTGCGGTGCTCTTGCGCAGCTGGGTGGTGACGCCGCTGGCGTGCCTCACCGCCGGCAGTCTGCTGTGGTACGTGACGAACATCCTGCGCCTGCTGCGTACGCGGCGCATGCAGATCGACTGGAGCATCCGGCACGTGCAGGCGGCGATGGTGCATCTGGGGGTTGCCATGGCCTGCGGCCTCGCCTTCGCGTTCGGGGTGGACGTGGGCGGCGCGCTCGGCGCCCGCCTAGCGGTTGCCTACGGGGTCTTGGGGCTGCTGGGATGGGTGTCGAATTTCATTCTCGGCATGGGCAGCCGGTTGGCGCCCGGCCTGGCCGCGGTCTCCGGAACTCCGCCGCACCCGCTGCTCTCTCCTCGCGTGCAGGCCGCAGTCTTCTGGTGCTTCAATGTTGGCGTGGCGGCAATTGCTGCGGCGGCGCTCGCCGGTGCACCGCGACTGCTGTCCGGCGCGCTCGCATTGACACTGCTGTCCACGGCCTTGTTTGCGCGGGCCATCATCGGACGTGCCCACACCATGCTGGCAAGAGAGCGCGGCGTCGCCGCCGCGCGCGTCACTTGAGCGCGCCGCTACTCTCCGCTAAGAGCGCGGCGGAGGACAGCATATGAACGGCGGCCGCTACTTCGAGGACTTCACCGTGGGCGAGGTGATCAAGCACTGGCCGGGGCGTACCATCCGTGACTTCGACGACACCTGGTTCACGCTCATGACCATGAACACGAATCCCCTGCACTTCGACGAGCACTTCGCCAGCCAATCGCAACACGGCCGCTGCCTGGTCAACGGCGTCTTGGTGTTCGCCATCACCGTTGGCATGAGCGTACGCGACGTCAGCCAGAACGCGCTTGCGAACCTCGAGTATGAGTCCGTCCGCCACCTCGGCCCGACGTTCCATGGGGACACAATCTACGCCGAGAGCGAGGTCCTCGAGAAGACCGAGTCCAAGTCCAAGCCCGATCGGGGCATCATCTACGTCGAGACCCGCGCCTGGAATCAAAAGGAAGAGCGCGTGCTCTCGCTGCGCCGTCGGGTGCTGATTCCGAAACGGCCCACGCCCTGAACACGGCGCCGCGACCGACGCGGCGGCTATCGGCGGCCGCTACAGTATTCCATGAAACCCGCGCGCCGGCGCGGCATCAAACTCGCCGGGATTGCACCATGTGACTGGAGGGCGTAGCATCGCAACTGTGATGGCCAAGCGTTCAGTCAGACTAGCGTTGCTCTTAGTGACCGTGCTCAGCGTGCAGGTGATCTATGTCGTGCCGGCGCACGCTACCGACGGCGCTCGAGCCGTAAGTTGCTGCGCCGCGCACTGCCATCACCAGCGGTCGTTCGGCGCCGCCTGTCGATGCTGTCAGCTCCGGCCGGACACCAGCGAGGTGGCGACGCTGTCGTCAGCGAGGTGCCCGCAGCCGTCGGTGACCACGAGCGTGGCGCCCGCCCCCGCCACCTGCGCTTTCGTGCCCGGTGCCGGCCGCCCCGCTGATTGCCCACGGCGCCGTTTGCCGCGCGCCGCGCCCCTCTTTCTGCTGACGCGCACATTGCGCCTCTAAAGGCTCCTCTCCCATCAGGTCGCTGCCCACCGGCTCTGAGCCGGCAGGGCGGAGGTGCGCCGACTCTTCACCGAGCCGGCGTTGTGAATGACAATCTGAGACGAAGAGAGGAGAGCATCATGACCACTTTCAAATGTACGGTGATCACTGTGCTGGCATTGATGACTGCGGCGCCCATATGGGCCGCCGAGGCGGCTCAGCCGCACGCAAGCGAACTAGCCAGCGCCAAGCAAAAGCTGGCGCGTACCGCCGACAACGCCAGGGGGGCGCACCGTCAGGTGCTCCGGCTGCAACAGCTCAAGCTCCAAGGCCTGATCGATGAGCTGCAGTCGGGCAAACCCGTCGATCCTGCGGCGATCGACCGTGCGCTACAGGATGCCGAGCGCGACGCTCGCTGAGGGGCGGCTACCCAATCGGCTTCGAGAGTCTGACGGACGCTAGGGCGACTTCCCCGGCGTCGTCGCGCAAGCAGGACTCTAGTGCCTGTTGGGCACGCTGCAACTCGATGAGCGTGGCTCCTCGGTCTCCGCGTGCCAGGAAGGCGCGCGCAGTGCGGAGGTGGGTACGGTAGGTCGGGCAACTGTCGGCAGCCGAGCCCCCCTCCGCTGTGGCGGATCGTACCGTGTATCCGCTCAAGAGGATGCTCAGCGTACTGGCTGCGATGAAGAATCGAACGGTCATGACGACGACCGGAGCAACCGGGGTGCCAGGAGTCCCACCAAAACCAGAATGGAGGGGCGCCGAATCTCGCTCAGGCGACCGGGTGCTTCAGACTAAGGCAGTGCCTAGAACCGGGGCACACAAGGAGACGGACATGCGGCGTACGATGGTGGCGCTTTCCACGATGGCAATCGGCCTTTCGTCGGCACAAGCGATTCAGGCTGACGAGCCGCTGCGGCTCGCGAACGTGATCGAGGAGGCGCGGCAACACAACCCGGCAATCCAAGCGGCCCGCGACCAGGCGAACGCGGCGGCGGCGATACCGACGCGGGTTTCTGCGTACGACGATCCGATGTTCGCATATGAAGCCTTCAACGCCCCGGAATCGCTGCGGCTCGATCAGGCCGACAACAACATCTTTCGTCTGTCGCAGCGCGTGCCGTTTCCCGGGAAGCGCACGTTGGCGGGTGTTGTAGCTGAACACGACGCGGAGGCGATGCGGCAAGACATCGCAACCGTCGAACTGGACGTCATCGCCGCAGTGAAACGTGCCTACTACGACCTCTGGCTCGTGCACCAAACCTTAGAGGTCTACGAACGAGAGAAGGCGCTGGTGCAGCGCTTCGCCCACATCGCGGAGCAGCGCTACGCCACTAGCGCCGTGACGCAGTCCGATGTGCTACGCGCCCAAGTCGAGCTGACGCGGCTCATCAACCGTGTCACGACCGAGCGGTTGGCGATCGACAGCGCGCGCGCCGAGCTGAACGCGCTGCTCAGTCGTGGCTCGGAGGAACCGCTCGGCGTTCCCGAGTCCCCGCCAGCCCCGCGGCTCACCGAGACGACGGACCAGTGGACGGCACTCGCCTTGAAGCAGCGCCCCGAGGTCGCGGCGCAAGCCGCCATCATTGCGCGCGAAGACAGCAGCGTGCGGCTGGCACACATGAACTACCTCCCGGACTTCGAGTTCACCGTGGGACGTTTTATCAACTACGGCCGCAGCGATGGCTTCGGCGCCATCGCGTCGGTCTCGATTCCGATCGCCTACCGGTCGAAGTACGAGGCCGCGGTCACCGAGGCGAATGCGCGACTGGCGGCTGCACAGTCCGGCCAGCGCAAGCTGCAAGACCAGATCAGCCGCGAAGTGACGCAGGCGTTTGTGCGGGCGCGGACGGCGATGCTGCAGCGCGACCTGTTCATCACCACGCACATTCCTCAGGCTGAGCAGTCCTTGCGGGTCACCGAGAGCGCTTACCAAACCGGCGGGGTGGACTTCTTGGCGCTCATCGATACCGCCCGCGCCATCGAGGCGGTGCATCTCGAACACTTCCAGGCCGCGGCAGACTTCGAGAAAGCGTATGCGGATCTAGAGCGCGCCGCGGGCAGCACCATCCAGGCCGCGCAGGCCCAGTAAGCCAGAGAGGACACCCACGATGCGCACACGTTGGCTGATCATCAGTGCCGCCCTCATGTCGATGGCGTTCGGCGCCGGCATCTTCGCGGCAAGAACGTGGGCTCCAAACGCGCCCGAGACGATGGCACCGGCGTCGAAAAAGGCGCGCTACCAGTGCGCCATGCACCCGCAGATTGTCTCCGACCACCCGGACGTCTGCCCGATTTGTCAGATGAAGCTGCAACGCGTCGAGGACGTTGCATCCTCTACCGATTCCGCGGCGCCGCCCTCGACCGCCGCCGGATCAAAGATCCTTTTCTATCGCCACCCGATGCGTGCGGACGTGACTTCACCCGAGCCGGCGAAGGACGAGATGGGAATGGCCTACATCCCGGTCCGCGAGGCAGATCTCGCCGCTGGGTCCGGCGGCGATGTGCCGGGACATGCGCCGTTCACGCTCTCCACTGAGCGGCAACAGTTGATTGGTGTGACACGGGCGAAGATCGAGCCGCGGGCGCTCGACGCGGAAATCCGCGCGGTCGGGAAGGTCGCCTACGACCCGATGCTCTATCAAGCCATTGCGGAATACCGTGAAGCACTGAAAGCCCACGCGGGTGTCAGGAACAGCACCGTTCCGGAGGCCCATGCCGGGGCGCGCGCCATCGTCCAGTCAGCGGCCTTGAAGCTGCGACAGATGGGAATCTCCGAACAGCAGATCCGCGAGATCGCCGAGGTCGGCAGCGCACCGCTGAACCTCCTGCTGCCGGGCAAGAGCGTGTGGGTCTATGCCCAGGTCTACGAATACGAGGTGGACTCCGTGCATCAGGGGCAGACGATCGAGGTGACAACCCCGGCCCTTCCAGGGCGCACCTTCGTCGCCAAGGTTGTGGCGATCGACCCGATCTTGAACGCGATGACACGCACGGCGCGGGTGCGGGCACTCGTGCAGACGCCCGACGCCACGTTGCGCCCCGAGACGTTCGTGCACGTCAAGATTCGCATCCCGTTGGGCGAAAAACTCGCCGTTCCGCAGGATGCGGTGCTCGACACCGGTGAGCATCAGATTGTCTTCGTCGTCAAGGGCGAAGGGCACTTCGAGCCGCGAGCCGTGCAGCTCGGTCGCGAGGCGCAGGGCTATTTCGAGGTCCTGTCCGGTCTGGAGGCTGGGGACGAAATCGTCACGTCGGCCAACTTCTTGATCGATTCTGAATCCCGCTTCCGCGCCGCTCTCGCCGCGTTCGTGGCAAAGCCGGCGACCGAACAGCCGCACTGAGGCACAGATGGTTAAGCGGATCATCGAGTTCAGCGCGCACAACAAGTTCTTGGTGTTGCTACTAACGGGCGTCGCGTTGGTGGGCGCCACCTGGACGGTCAGGAACATCCCACTGGACGCAATTCCCGACCTCTCCGATACCCAGGTCATTGTCTACTCGCGGTGGGATCGCAGCCCGGACCTGGTCGAGGATCAGGTGACCTATCCCATCGTCTCGGCGTTGCTCGGCGCGCCGAAGATCAAGGCGATCCGGGGGTTCTCGGATTTTGGGTACTCCTACGTCTACGTCATCTTTCAAGACGGGACGGACCTCTACTGGGCGCGCTCGCGTGTCCTCGAGTACCTGAGCAAGATCCTGCCGCGACTGCCGGAAGGTGTACAAACCGAGCTCGGCCCGGATGCCACGAGCGTCGGCTGGGTCTACCAGTACGCGCTCACGGACCGATCGGGAAAGCACGACCTTGCTGAGCTGCGCAGCCTCCAGGACTGGTATCTGCGCTACCACCTGCAGTCCGTGCCGGGGGTTGCTGAGGTGGCAGCCGTCGGTGGGTTCGTGAAGCAGTATCAAGTCAACGTCGATCCGGACCTGCTGCTGGCCTACAACATACCGCTCACGCAAGTCATCGACGCCATCCGCCGTGGCAACAAAGAAGTCGGCGGTCGCGTATTGGAGTTTGCCGGCACCGAGTACATGGTGCGCGGCCGCGGCTACATCAAATCGGTCGATGACATCGGCAAGATTGTCGTGGCGACGGACCATACGTCGGGCACGCCGGTACAGGTCAAGCAGGTAGCCAAGCTCACGCTGGGACCCGATATCCGCAGAGGCGTCGCCGATCTGGACGGCCTCGGCGACACCGTCGGTGGCATCGTCGTCATGCGCCACCATGAGAATGCCCTCGAAGTGATCGAGCGGGTGAAAGCGAAGCTGGAAGAGCTGAAGCCGACGCTACCCGACGGAGTGGAAATCGTCACGACCTACGACCGCTCGGGTCTCATTACGCGATCGATTGAGACACTGCTGCACTCGCTGCGCGAGGAGATGATCATCGTCAGCCTGGTGATCCTGCTCTTCCTGTGGCATTTCCCGTCGGCGATCATTCCCATCATCACCATCCCCGTGTCGGTGTTCCTGGCGTTCATCCCGCTGTACTTCATGGGGCTGACGTCGAACATCATGTCGCTGGCCGGCATCGCCATCTCCATCGGCGTGCTCGTTGACGGGGCGATCATCGAGGTGGAGAACGCCTACAAGCGGCTGGAGGAGTGGATCGCGGGCGGGCGGAAGGGGGACTGGCACGAGGTTCGCCTCCAGGCGCTCAAGGAGGTTGGGCCTTCGGTGTTCTTTTCGCTCCTCGTCATCGCGGTCGCGTTCCTTCCCGTCTTCACCCTGGTGGATCAGGAGGGCAGGCTCTTCAAGCCGCTCGCCTACTCGAAGAACCTGGCCATGGCCCTGGCGGCCATCCTAGCCATAACGCTCAATCCGGCCCAGCGGATGCTCTTCACCCGCATGGACTACGTGCAGTTCAAGCCCCGGTGGCTTGCGTGGCTCGTCAACGTGACGACCGTGGGCCGGTACTACTCTGAAGAACGCCACCCGATCAGTCGTGTCTTGTTCGCGGTATACGAGCCGGTTTGCCGGTGGGTGTTGCGACATCGTGTCCTCACGTTGGCCCTGGCGCTGGGGCTGGTGGCGTCTACAGTGCCCGTCTACCTCAAGCTCGGCTCGGAGTTCATGCCGCCGTTGAATGAAGGCGCGTTTCTCTACATGCCCACGGCCCTCCCCGGGATGTCGGTGACCGAGGCGCAGCGGATTCTGCAGATTCAGGATCGGGTCCTGCGAACGTTTCCGGAGGTGGAAACCGTCTTCGGCAAAGCGGGCCGCGCCACCTCTCCGACCGACCCCGCGCCCTTCTCGATGGTGGAGACGACCGTGACGCTCAAGCCGGAGTCGCAGTGGCGGCCGATGCGGCGCTGGTACGCCGACTGGCCGGCCCCGGTCCGCTGGCTGTTTTCGTTCGTGACGCCGGAGCACATGACCTTCGACGAGCTGCAGGACGACATGGATGCGAAGCTCCGGTTTCCCGGCATCCCGAACATCTGGACGATGCCGATCAAGAACCGCATCGACATGCTGTCGACCGGGGTGCGCACGCCGATCGGCATCAAGATCCTCGGTGCAGATCTCAAGGTAATCCAAAAGATCGGTGAGGATTTGGAGGGCATCATCCGCGAGGTTCCCGGCACGCGGAACATCCTCGCCGAGCGGACCGCAGGCGGGTACTACGTCGACTTCGTGCTCGATCGCGACGAGCTGGCACGTTACGGGCTCTCGATTGATGACGGGCAGATGGTGGTGATGTCAGCGATCGGCGGGGAGAACATTACCAGCACCGTCGAGGGGCGCGAGCGCTACCCGGTGAACGTGCGCTACGGTCGGGAATTTCGTGAGAACGTCGAGCAGCTGCGCCGCGTGCTCGTGCCCACAGCGTCGGGCGCCCAGGTGCCACTCGCGCAGCTGGCGGACATCAAGCTCTCGGAGGGGCCGTCGATGATTCGCAGCGAGAACGGCCAACTCGCCGGCTACGTGTACGTGGACATGAGCGGCAGCCGGGACATCGGCAGCTACGTCGATGAGGCCAAGAAGCACGTCGAGGAACGCCTGCAGCTGCCCAAAGGATACAGCCTGATCTGGAGCGGCCAGTACGAGAACTTGGCCAGAGTCCGCGAGCGGTTGAAGGTGGTGATCCCGCTGACGCTCTTTCTGATTGCGCTCCTGCTGTACATGAACACCAAGTCCGCGGTGAAGGCAGGCATTGTCATGCTAGCCGTGCCGTTCTCACTGATCGGGGCGGTCTGGCTGCTGTACGGCCTTGGGTACAACACCTCCATCGCTGTGTGGGTAGGCATGATCGCGCTCATGGGGCTCGACGCCGAGACCGGCGTGTTCATGTTGCTGTTCCTCGATCTCGCCTACGACGAGCGCGTGCGCCAGGGGACCATGCGGACCTACAAGGATCTTGAAGAAGCGATCCTCCACGGCGCAGTGAAACGCGTGCGCCCGAAGATGATGACCGTGATGGCCGCCTTCATGGGGTTGCTACCGATCATGTGGTCCACCGGGGCTGGGTCGGATGTGATGAAGCGCATTGCCGCCCCGATGGTGGGCGGCCTCTTCACCTCGTTCCTTCTGGAGCTTGTTGTCTATCCAGTCATCTACTCGATTTGGAAGTGGCGGTTCGAAATGAAGCGCGGAACGGTCGTCCCGCAACCGCAGCCAGTCGTAGGGCGCTGATTGTAGCGCCTACGCCCGGCGAGGAAGGAAGCACCATGATTGATGTTGTGACATTGCAAGAGCTGTCGCAGCGAATCGCGGCGCCGGTGGATCACCTGCGTGAGTGGTGGTCGCTGGGACTCATCGGTCGCAAACCCGGCGAAGAACTCGGGCCGGAGGACGTGCAGTGCGCGCGGCTCGTCCAGTTCCTGCTGCGACGGGGAATCACGCTCGCGGAGATCGCCGAGGCGGACAAGGAGCACGGCTTTCTCGCCCGCTACGTGGACATGATGTTCCCGGGAGGAGCGAGGCCGACATACGCTCTGGCAGACGCGAGACAGTTGGTCGGATTGGACGGCGATCAACTGCTGCGGTTTTGGCAAGCCTCGGGCCTCAGCGAGCAGGGAGAGTTGCTCTGCGAAGCTGACGTGCAGGCGTTCAAGGCGATCAAGGTGGCCCTGGATGCCGGCTTTCCCGAGGCGGCGCTGCTGCAGCTTTCCAGAGTGTATGCCGACGCCTTGGGACGCGTCGCCGAGGCCGAGGTACGTCTCTTCCACTTCTACGTGCACGAACGACTGAGCGCGCGGCGGGCGTCAGAGCGCGAGCTGTGGCAAGCAAGTGATGCAGCGCGGGAGCTAACCGCCCCGCTCATTGAGCCGCTGATTCTCTACTTCCACGGGAAAGGCTTTGAGAGGGCATTGCGGGAAGACGCGGTCATGCATGTGCGCGAGGATGCGGCCCGGTTGGAGAACGTGGATGTGCCCGGCCAGTTGCAGGTGGCCATCGTGTTCATCGACTTGTCCAGCTTCACGCCGCTGACCGAGGCAATGGGGGATCACGCGGCGGCGCAGGTCCTCGATCGCTTCTCACACTTGGTGCGCGAGGCGGTCAGCCGCGGCGACGGCCGAGTGATCAAGCAGATCGGCGATGCGTTCATGCTGGTGTTTCCGGAGCCACGATCAGCCGTGGCCTGCGCGTTAGAGATCGAGAGGCGAACTGCGGCGGAACCGCAGTTTCCAGCGGTGCGCGGCGGCGTGCACTGGGGCCGCGTGCTGTACCGGGAGGGCGACTACCTGGGAACGACTGTCAACGTCGCGGCACGACTGGCAGCGCAGGCGCAGCGACACCAAGTGTTAGTGACGGCTGCCGTGCGCAAAGAGGCGGACGGGCTGCCGAACGTGGAGTTCGTGCCACTGGGTAGGCGGCGCCTGAAAGGCATCGCCGATGAGCTCGAGCTGTTCGAGGTCGTGGCGCAAGCTGACGCGGTGCCAAGACCGCGGTTGGTGGATCCGGTCTGCGGCATGGAGCTGGACCCCGCAGAGGTCGCGGCGCGGCTATCGCTGGCGGGTCAGGAACGGGCGTTCTGCTCGCAGGAGTGTTTGCAGCGGTTCGTGGCAGCGCCGGAGCGGTATTGAGCGGAATCGCGGTCGGAACGAAGAGGAGAGAGTATGGCAAAGACATTCAAGAAGGTGAACCACCCGATTTTTGCTCGCTGGATATATCCTGCAGTGTCAGCGAAATCCGAGGCGAGCGGCACAGCCGACCATCGGCGACGGCTGCTGGCGGGCTTGTCGGGGCGTGTTATCGAAGTGGGCGCCGGCACAGGTCTCAACTTCGGCCACTATCCGCCGTCCGTAACCGAAGTCATCGCGACCGAACCGGAAAGCCATCTGCGCGGGCTCGCTGAGAAAGCAGCCAAGAGCGCGCCGGTTCCAGTGCGCGTGATCGACGCTCTCGCTGAGGAGCTACCCGCAGAAGCGCCCTTCGATGCCGGTGTAGTCTCGTTAGTTCTCTGCTCGGTTTACGAGCCCTCCCGCGCCCTTGCCGAGTTGTTTCGCGTGATCCGCCCCGGAGGGGAGCTCCGCTTTTTCGAACACGTCCTGGCCACGAGCCCCGTGCACGCACGCGTCCAGCGCGTCGTCGACAGGCTCTTCTGGCCTCGAGTGAGCGGCGGTTGTCACGCCAGCAGAGAGACCAGCGCGGCCATCGAGGCCGCAGGCTTTGTCATAGAGGACATCCTGCGCTTCATCTTCCGCCCCTCCTTCGTGTTGTTCGCGGTCTCGCCGCACATCCTTGGAAGAGCACGTCGACCATGATGCCTTGCCATTGGGGAGCGCCGTGTGGGTGGGGCTGAAGGGCGACAGGTGGACACCAGACTCACGCTGGCCACGACGGAACGCTTGGCGTGATTCACGGCAGGATGCGAACGCATGACTCGTTCTGGACATCGACGCGCTGGCGCGGGCGGTCGGTCACCGTATCGGAGCCGACAACCTCGCGTAAGCTTGCGGTGGTGGGCGGCCGCACTCGCGGCGACGGGGCTCTCAGGGGCGGCCGGTGTATGGATCGCGGCGGACCTGTTCGCGCCTGTTCCCGCCGAGAGTCGCTATACCGACCTTCCCGGGGTCGATCTCCGCGACCTGACCGACGAGCAGGTCCAGGCGATTCTCGCATACGGCAATCATCAGCGTTGCCCATGTGGGCGATGTCGATTCACGCTGGCTCAGTGTCGGCACGACGATGCGGACTGTCCAACCAGCCGCCCGATTCTCGAGGCGCTAGCGCAGAGTTATCGGGGTCCAAGTGCGGGCCCAGGAACGCAGAGATGAATGGCGAAGGCTTGCGCAGCCTGAGCATGGGTACACGCATTTGCTTGCAACAGAACGGAGGAAAGTGATGAAGAAGACAATCTGCAGGTTCGGGGGAGTATAAAGCCGCATGCTCAGTCCGCAGGTATCGTCAAAAGGGTGTGGATCACAGCGTGGGGGGCAGGCTCCCCGTTGGGCACCCGCTCGCGGCCTGAGGCGCCGCCTGGTTGTCCGCTTTCGCCCCTATTCCGGACACGGCGTCCGTTTTCGTCGATTTTCGTTGCGACGGGCGGTGCGGTCCCCGATGTTCGATGTTCCGACTGGCCTGCACTGCAGTTTCCTAGGCGGTTGCACGCTTCCCCTAGCTCCTCACGTGAGGCGGTGCTATTGGAATCGCTGCAGAACGCCACACGCGCGAGGTACCCATGGAAGCCGACGAAGTGCGCGATACCTTCCGAGCTGACAGATCGAGTGCAGCGCCCATCACTGCCGGGGCGTCCGGGGATGGAACGTTGGTAAGACGTCCTGGCCTGTTAGTGGGTGCCGCCGGGTTTTTTGCCGTTCTGGCCTCGTCGTGCTGCATCGGGCCGCTTGTGCTCACGGTGTTTGGCATGTCTGCCCTTGGCGCCTCGACGGTGTTCGCGCCGCTACGTCCCCTCTTCCTCGGTATGACTGCGCTTCCTCTGGGCGGTGCGTTCTATCTCACGTACGTTCGGACACCCGCGTCTGCGCCCGGGTCTGTCTGCGTTAGGCCAGCACCGAAGCTTGCCCGTCTGAATCGAACGCTGCTCTGGGTGGCTGCTTTGTGTATTGCTGCCGTGGCGATGTTCCCGAGCCTCGAGGCGCTCTGGTAAATCCGGCCAGCGGGTTTTCCCGCTCGGACCTGCCATGGCACTGTCGATGTGATCAGCCCGCCGATCATCGCCACCGCCAGCGGCCGTTCGATTTCCGTTCCGGGCAGGTGCAAGACCAGCAGCGGCATGAGTCCTAGGATCGCGGTCCCGGCGGTCCTGGCTCGCTCTAGCCACGGCTCGTTACCTCACTCCATGGGGCCACATCGTCGAGGCGCGCCGGTGACGCCCTATCGAACGCCGACTCTGCATGTACGCGTCAAACGCCCCCGCTGGGCGCCGACGCGAAAGGAGAAAGTCCATGCGAGGTGAATGCCTGTCCGAGGAACGCGCAACGGAGATCAGAGCGGAGGTAGCCGCCAAGTACCGCTTGGTGTCGGAGCTGGTCTCGGGACACTTCCCCTACCCGGTCGGGCGGCCGAGCGCGGAGAAGCTCGGGTACGAGAGGGACTGGCTCCGTCAGATCCCCGAGGAAGTGGTTGGACATTTCATCGGCGTCGGCAATCCCTTTCAACTCCGGCGGCCGGAGCGGGGGGAACGCGTACTGGATATAGGCTGCGGGTGTGGTTTAGACGTCTATGTAGCATCGCTGCTCGTAGGCGCCGAGGGGCGGTCCGTCGGGGTGGACTTGACGCACGAGATGCTCGCGCGACCCGAGGGGGCGCTTGCAGCCTGGCCGCTTTGCAACCTCGAGTTCCGTGAAGCCACGGCCGAGTCTCTGCCCTTCGGCGACAGCGTCTTCGACCAGGTGATCTCGAACGGGGTCCTGAACCTAGTGACCGACAAGGATCGGGCCTTCCGCGAGATCTGGCGCGTCCTCCGGCCGGGAGGCACGTTCGCCGCCGCTGACCTTCTCGTTGTGGAGACGATGCCGCCGGAGGTGCGCGAGTCAACCGACGCCTGGTCAAGTTGAATCGCCGGCGCGCTACCAGGTAGGTCCTACCTGGCCAAGTTTCACGAAGCCGGATTCATGACAGCGGAGATCAAAGAGCCCACGGGCTACACCACCTCCCGGTACACGGAGGCTTTCTACGTGATCGCGCGGAGGTGACGATATCGCTGGACACGCCCTTCGCTAGCGCCTTCCGGTTCAGACCACCGCAATCCGGCGTGACGCCCCGGCGATGCACCCACCTTCACGTTCAGGGCAGGGGTTGCCCCGAGCACGTGCGCAGCAGGATTGGCCCGTTGGGCATCTTTCTCGATCTCATGACGCCGCTGTCGCGCCGCTACGGCCCTGATCTGACACGGGATACGGTCGGGAATGTGCAGAAGGCCGGCTTCCGGCTGCGGCGGGAGGAGAACGTGTACATGGACATCGTAAAGAGCATCGAGGCCGTAAAGGGGCGCTCGTGACATCACAACGGCTGGGTATCTCGTCGGTCGGATGACACTTCGCTGCGACGGCGGCATCAAACGGGAAGAAGCGGGAGAAGATGGAGAAGCTTGGGAAGGCTCCGCCACCGTCGGAGATCACGCCGGAGCCGCTCTACTTGCGGCGGCGGGAGTTCATCAAGAACGCAGCGCTCTTCACGGCAACGACTGCAGGAGTCGGTGGCGGGCTCCTCTGGCTGATGAATGGTCGCCGGGCGAATGAGCGGCCGGCGACCGCTGGGCGAGTCGCTCAGCTCGTTGCGCCCGCTGTGCCCTCGTTGACCATCGCCGGTCGCAGCAGCTTCAGCACAGATGAGCCGATGACCTCGGAGCGCGACGCCACCAGCTACAACAACTTCTACGAATTCGGGACTAGCAAGGATGAGCCGGCGGAGAATGCGTCGACGCTGCGAGTGCGGCCGTGGGCAGTGACCATCGATGGCGAGGTACACAATCCGCAGGTCGTGGACATCGACCAGCTGATCAAGCGGTTTCCTTTGGAAGAGCGCATCTACCGTACGCGCTGCGTGGAAGCGTGGTCGATGGTGATTCCGTGGGTCGGCTTTCCGCTCGGCGATCTGCTCAAACGCGTCGAGCCGACTTCGCGCGCGAAGTACGTCGCGTTCACCACGCTTCTCGATCCGGAACAAATGCCCGAGCAGCGCCGCAGCGTCCTCGACTGGCCGTACGCGGAGGGGTTGCGGATCGACGAAGCCATGCACCCGCTGGCGATTCTCGCCGTCGGCATTTACGGCAAAGTGCTACCCAACCAGAACGGCGCCCCGCTCCGGTTGGTGGTGCCGTGGAAGTACGGCTTCAAAGGCATCAAGTCGATCGTGAAGATCACGTTGACCGAGCAACAACCGACGACGACGTGGAACCTGGCAGCGCCTCACGAGTACGGGTTCTACGCGAACGTGAATCCGGCCGTCGACCATCCGCGCTGGAGTCAGGCGACCGAACGGCGCATCAGCGAACTGCGCCGGCGTCCGACGCTGCCGTTCAACGGCTACGGCGAGCAGGTTGCGAGCTTGTACAGCGGCATGGACCTGCGGCGACACTTCTAGCCATGCAACGCAGAGGAAAACGCGCGGCGCCGCTACCGTGGCTGAAGCCGGCAGTCTTCATTGGTTCGCTGACACCCGTTGCTGCCATCGTCGTGCGCGCGCTCAACGGAAAACTGGGCGCGAACCCGACAGAGCAGGCGCTCAATCAGCTTGGTCTGGTCACCCTGATCTTCCTGGTCGCGGCGCTCGCCTGCACGCCGCTGAAAACGCTCTTCGGCTGGACCTGGCCTGTCCGCCTGCGCCGGATGCTCGGACTGTTCGGCTTCTTCTACGCGGCGCTCCACGTCAGCACGTACACTGGGCTGGATCAGACCTTTGACTGGCCCGCGATATGGGCGGACGTGACCAAACGCAAGTTCATCTACGTCGGTTTCGCGGCGTTCGTCCTCCTCATTCCACTCGCCGCGACGTCGACCAACGGCGCCGTAAAGCGCGTGGGCTTCGCGCGTTGGAAGCTGCTCCATCGCCTCGCGTACGTCGCGCCCGCGCTGGGTGTGCTGCACTTCATCTGGCGCGTGAAGAAGGACATCAGCGAGCCCGCAACGTACGGCGTCGTGCTGGGAGCGCTGCTGCTCGTTCGGGTGGTGACGACCCTGCGTGGGCGCGTGACACTGATGGCGGCACCCGCGAAACCAGTCGCCGCGCGGAGCCGCGCCGGGTAGCGCTTGGTGTCGCCCTCTTCGTGTCGCGAAGCGCGCCCATACCCGACGTCATGAGCAACGGGGCCGCCAAGGCGATGCTGTAAGCTTTCCGTCGGCGATCAGCACGCGTGTCCCGATCCCAAAGTGCCCGCGGTAATCGTTGGTCCCCGTGTGAGGCGGAGTGCTCCTGCGCGCACTCATGCTGTCATTCGGCTGCTCGTTTCTCCGGCATGCGCCTAAGTTCTCGGCAGCTGCGGTGCCCCGCGTTTTGAGCGGTAGATTCCTCTTCTCTCTTGCGCGGACTGCATATCCTGTGGCATCGGCGTTGCTCCCTCTGCTACGAACGCATGAACCCCGGCGTTTCAGTAATTGGCGACCGGGAGAAAGGGAGGGGCTATGCGGGAACTGAAGAAACCGAGGTGGCCGCTGCTGGCGATCGCACCGATGCCATCCAAACGGAGGAGTCTATGAGCACTCAAGCGAGAGGTGTTCGATGCGTCGGACGAGGCGTCGTCATCGGCATGATTACTCTGGCCGGCCTGACGGCATTGACCACCGGCATGATCGCCCCTACTCAGGCGGTGGCCGCTGACGCCGTCACCGACGCGAATGTTGCGGCGGCGATTGCGGCGGCGAAGACACAACAGGACCACGACGCCATCGCGGCGTACTTTCGGGCGCAGGCAGCTGCCGAGGCGGACAAGGTGAAGCTGCATGAAGCGATGCTCAAGTCGTGGGAGAAGACTGTGAGCGGCCGAAGCCTGGAGGTCATGCGGCGGCATTGCAACGACCTGATCGCCTCCTTCCGCAAGATGCAGAAGTCATACGAAATGATGGCACAGCAAGAGGAGAAGATGGGCAAGAGCGGGCACTAACAGTTGGTCTGTGGCGCCCAGGGTGTGGATCGCCGCATCGTGTTGAAGCCGGCGATCCAGCCCTGACGCCTGCGGGCCAACGGTGGGGCATTGGAAGAATAGGCGACCTTTCTAGAGGTCGTCACCCGATCGGCTATGCAAGTCTCTCCGAACCTCTTGACCGCACCGTGGGAACCCGCCAGGCTATCGTCGGATGTTCGGCAGTCCACGACAACGTGTAGCAGCACTTGCCGGTGTGACGGTACTCGTGGCCGCGCTCCACTGCTCCTGCGTTGCAGCAGGAGTCACGGTGGTTGCCGCGGCGGCCAGCACTCACGACTGCTGCCCCACGTCAGAGGGCTCGACGCACCCGACACCGATTCACTCGCACCCGAGCTGTTTGCACTGCGGGGCGAACGTCGGGGCCTTGACGAGAAGCGCCGACCAAGTGGCTGCTGGCACCCGCGTGCGGGAGTTCGCGGCGCTGCCGTCAGACGAAACCGCCCCATCGCACTCCGTGCAGGTTGTTGTCCGTGCCGTGCACTCCGACGGGTCTCCGCCAGGAGCCCCACGCACGCTGTTTGACCTCCGTTCCTGCCTGATTATCTGAGCCTCCGCTCTTGTGAAAGCGGTGTCCCGCCCAGTGTTCGCTGCGGCGAGCACGCGGCGGCTTTGAGTTGTGGGCTGCCGGCCCGCAACGCGCTGTCGCAAGTTTCGTGGAGTCTCATGATGACCTTACGATGTAGTTCATTCGCGCTCGGCGCGCTGGCTATTGCCGGGTGTGCGGCGCGGCAGATCGAAGTGCCTGCGAACCACCCGGCGAATCCTGCTGCTTCGGAAGCACCGGCGCCCCCGGAGTCGGCAACGCTGAGGAACGAGACACCCCACCCATCACTCACCGAACAAGATGAGTTGAGCGGGCATGGGCAGCATCACCGGCGCGGGCAAGCGGCGGCCGAGGCGCCGTACCGGTGCCCGATGCATCCGGATGTACGCTCGGACAAGCCCGGCCGTTGCCCCGTGTGTGGGATGCAGCTCAAGAAGCGGGGCCGCCAATGAGACGCGCCTCCCATCGCATCGTTTGTGCCCTCCTCTTGGCTGTCACAACAGCTGGTTGTGCGGCCGTCTCGAAGGAGGCGGCGTTCTCTGACGTGCAGAAGGCACTCGCCGAGCGTGTCGACCAGCGCGTGGAGTGGAACTCAAACGCGGCCGACAACGCGATGCTGGCCGACTCGGTTCGTGAGCTGCTCACACAGGACCTTACCGCCGATGCTGCG
>CAZCGA010000048.1:0-40344 GCA_964498075.1 uncultured Binatia bacterium (SeqCode)
CTTACATATCATATCGGCCACGGCGGTGCGGGCTTTTTCAACGGGCTGCTAAGTGAGGTTCCGCTTGCGCTTGAGTTCTTTCCTGCCGATGCCGTGCGCTTCGTACCAGTGCAATTCTGCACGCCGAATACGCCCGCTGGCAAGCCGTATGGTGGCAACGCCCTTCATCTTGCGCCACCGCCCTTTGCCGTACAGGCGTTGAAGACGCCGGCGATCGTGGATCTCGCGGCCAGTGGCAATGCTTTGGACCTCCACAATCTCGCCGACGATCTCGAACCGCACGGCTCGAGATATGCCACGGTGATGGCAGACACGCTAACGCCGGCCTTCAGCCGCGCGCATTCTTCCGCGCGTCGGCTGCAAGGGCTGAGTTAGGGCAACTGCGCAGGCCTCGAACGTTCGGGCTTCTGGCTGACCCATCGAGCGGTTCCAAGAATTTCGTCCATCGTTTCGCCGAGCGCGACAAATCGCGTGATGTCCTCGCTGAATGTACCGCCGCCCCTGCATCCGAAGTAGTACCACACCTTCTTCTTCTGGTTCGCTCCTCGCACCACAGTTACCGAGAGTGAGGGGTGGTCGGTGAGGAACTGTTCGCAAGCGCTTGCCGGGAAGTCGTTTGGAAGCTCATCAAATCTGGCGGCCTCGATCGCATGGACAAGACGTCCAAAATCCTTATTGGGAATTCTCCTTTGACGATGGCCTAGTACCCGCACAGAACTCTTGCCGTGGAATCGAACCACGCCATCCTTTGTCACCCGGACGGAATATTCGGGACAGTTACCGTAGCACGCATCCCGCTCCAGTATGATTGTCGAGACGGCCCCAGCAGATTCTAACGCCAAGGCGGTACACCCAGACACGACTGAGAAGCCCACGATCACGACCCATATCGTCATGCGGACCCTAACTTTGAATTCGGCGTATCAACGAAATCGGCAACCCACGTCGGAGGCCGCAGGTCAACACCGGCGCGCTCACGGGCGCCTCATACACCGGAGCCGACCACGTATTCAAGGACTGCAGGACATCTCCTCATGTGAAGTCGCACCGTGTTGACCCGCCGCGCCGGGCGGGTCAACACATTAACCGCGAGGCCGCCATCACAGCCGGTCCGCCGGGCCGCGCCACGGCAACACGGATGTACCAGTCCCGCCTACTTCACGTCCTCGATCGCTCCGTCCGACAGGCGCAGCCGCTTGAGCGTGCGCCGGGTTGGAAGAACCCACGGCTGATCCGTTGCGGCGGCCGTGGCTACGACGAGCAATGAGCTCTCGCCGGTCCATGCGATCGCGCTCAGGTCGGCGTCGGCAACGTCGATGGTGCGCACCTTCTGATCGGCGAGGTTCATCACGAAGAGCTGGCGGCGGTTGGTCGGGTAGTCCAGCTCGGGGCATGCAGTGAACGCGAGCTGGGTGCCGTCGGGTGAGACGGCCAGATCGGTGATCGCGGCGGCGGCGCTCACGAGGACACGCACCGGCTCGGCGCCGACCGGAATCTCCCAGATCTGCCAGTCCCAGCTTCCGCCGATGATGGCGTAGAGTCGCGCGCCATCGTTCGACCAGCGGTACACCATCCGGTCACGGTCCCACGCCAGCAGGGCGCGGTCACCCTCGCCGCTGGCGTCGATCAGGCGCAGCTCGAGGTGGTTGCCGCGCGTCGCGATGTAGGCGATGCGCGCGCCATCGGGGGCGGGCAGCGGCCGCTCCAATGACTCGCCGCGACGCTGGATGACGGTCGACTCGGAACCGTCGGCACGCCAGCGGACGATCCGGTCTTCCTTCGCGGCGTAGGTGACGCCCTCGGGGGCGCTTGCCGGAGCGTTGCCGCGCCCGAGCGTGTGTTGCAGGCCTCCCGGCGTCAGGCTGATCACTGCCGGAGGCATGGTGACGTCGTCGGAGTAATTCACGAGCACGCCGACGCCGTCCGCCAGCCATGCGGGCGGCTCCACCAGTCCGCGGGTGAACTCCACGCTGTGCTGGCCTGACTCGCTGGGAGTGAGACGGGAGACGGAGGCGCGTGCCCACGGGAACACATCGCCGCGCGTGACCGCCACCTCGCCGCGCGGCGACGCCGCCACGTAGACCGGATCGAGCCGCTGGGGATACTGGTTGTTCTCGCGCTGCACGTCGGCCCAGGTGAGCTGGGGATCCAGCACCGCATGGTCGACGTCGGGGTCGAGCGCAACGTGGTCGCCAACGTTCACCTTGCTCCGGACTGGTTCGCCGCCGCCCTTCCTGTAGGTCCACAGATCGATCTCTGTGGGAATCATCGCGGTCCCAAAGTTGCGCACGATCAGCTCGGACGGGTTGGTGCTGTCCAATGCCAGATCGGCGAGGCGGTTGGAGCGCACCCAGTCGCTGAAGTACGGTTCCAGACTCTGGCCGCTGACCGTTTCGAGCAATTGTTGCAGGTCATGGTCAGTCACCTGCTGGTAGCGGAAACGTTCGATGAACTGGCGCAGCGCCTTGAAGTACACCTCGTCACCCAGGGTGCGACGCAGCATCATGGCGACGTACGCACCCTTCTTGTAGATCGTGTCGCGAGCCGTCGCTTCGTTCAGCACGTTGTCGAGCACGGACATTTCGGCGATTGCGGATTGGCGTGCCGGGTCGAAGAACTCGCCGGCAAGTCGCCGGGTGAGCGCGTCGGTACCATACTGAGTCTCGGCGGCCACCAGGCTCGAGAACTCCGCAAATCCTTCGACGATCCATTCCCCGCCGGTTCCGGGCGAGAGCCATTTTTCGCCGACCGTGGCGCCCCACCAGTCGTGGGCGATCTCGTGCGCGATGACGGCGAAGCCGTAGTCGCCGGTGCGTACGTAGCGCAACGACACGCCGATCAGTCCCGACCCGTCATTGAAGGCGCGACGGAAGTCGCGGCTGATGAACATGGTGATCTGCTTGAACCCGGATGGGCCGTACCGCTCGGTGAGTCCGCCGGCGGCGGCGCTCATCATCTTGATGAGGCGAGTGGCGTCGAGCTGTATACCGGCGGGCCGATACACGCGGTAGGTGACGCCATCGGCTTCTGTGGTCGTGAGCTCGTAAGCGCCGGCAACCAATGACAAGCCGGCGACCGGTCGCTGACTGACCCAGCGGACTTGCTGCAGCTCGCCACGCTGCGCGTGGGAGAGCTCGGTGCCGTTGTGCACCAGGGTCATGCGATTTGGTAGCGTGACCGTCACGTCAACGCTGAAGAAGCTCTGCACGTCGCTGGGGTACCAGAAGGTGTCCACGTTGAGCAGGACTTGCTCGGCGTTCAAGAAGTTGGAGGCGATGCCGGGCAGGCTCGTGCCCGGAGCGCCGTCGTACTCGAAGGTCAGTTGGATGGTAGCTCCCTTGGCGACGGCGGCGCCGACATCGACCACGGTCAGCAGCCAGAACTGGTAGGCGGAGGGTGCGTGTAAGGTCGTATCGACTCCGGTGACGTGAACGTTGCGTACACGCAGTCCGTCGTTCAGCAAGAAGTAGAAGCGACGGCGGCCGTCCTCGACGCTGCGCATCGTCAGGACGGCGGTTCCCGCCAGCCGCCCTTCGGACGGCAGCAGGCGCACGTCGAGCGTCAGCTGCTCGGTGCGCTGTCCGGCGACCAGCTGCCCGACCCTGGTGGTGATCGCCCGCAGAATCGGCAGGCTCTTCCCGGTTGTGCCGAGGTACGCGGCCAGCGCAGCCGCGACGACCACGAGCAGCACCAGGGTCACCAACACGGACACCACGCGCTTGAGGAGCCGCCCCGCAGCCAGAAGTCGCGCGTTCATAAGAGCGCCGACCATATGAGCACGGTTGCAGGTCTGTCAATGCGGCGCATCCCGGTTGGTGCGGCGGGATCATCAGGGCATCCTTGCTTGACTTAGGTGCATGGCCACATAAGAATCCGCGGCGACCCTGCGGGGCGGACGGCAGCTCGAATCGGATGTTGAAGCGTGTAATCGCCTTTTTTGCGCCCCATTGGGTGACGATTCGAGTGGTCGGGACGTTCGTCACGCTGATCGCGCTGTTCTTCTCGGTGTTGACCTACCGGCCGATCGTCGAGCGGGTGGATATCGCGGAGGTGCTGGCGCGAGCGAGCGCCTGGCTGAGCTGGATGTTCCTGCGAGGTCTGGGCGTGGTGATGGGGTTCCGGGTGACCCTGGACGGGCTCAACCTCACCTCCGGGGACTTTGCGGTGGAGGTCAGCCCGGCCTGTTCCGGTGCGGTCCCCAGTATGATCTACCTTGCAGCGGTGTTTGCGTATCCAGCGACGACGCGGGCCAAGGTGGTCGGCACTGGCATCGGCTTGGGGATCATCCACAGTGCGAACCTCGTCCGTGTCGTGAGCTTGTTCCTGATCGGCTTGTTCGCCAACCAGTACTTTCACGATACGCACGTCTATGTGGCCCAAGCGTTGGTAGTCGCGATCGCCGTGGCGACGTGGCTCTTCTGGGCGGGACGGTTCGCGGATGCGCCTGGGCGTTAAGCCGGCGGTCTTCCTCGCCCGTTTGCTGGTCTTCTTCTTCGCGACCTACGTGCTGTGGAAGCCGGTTGCCCCGCTGTACACACATCTGCTGGCGACGCTGACGCGAGGGTTTCTGCACCTCACGGAACTCTCCACCGATCCACGTTTGCACCAGGTGACGGAGATGAGCGTGCGCGAGACGAAGGAAGGGCGGCCGGCGATCTTCTTCCAACACCGCCTGGCCCCTTCAGCGCAATCGGGCATCCCGGCCGAGTGGGTGCAGGCGAACCTCGTGCTGCTGATTCCCCTCATGCTGGCCACGCCCGCACGCACGTACGGGCAGCGGTTCGGGCGGCTCGGCTTGGCGCTCGGCGTCGCCTTGGCGCTGCAGGTGCTCGACATCAGCGTGACCGTCAAGTCGCTGTACGCCCATGATGAGGTCGTCGGCCAAGCCTACGGTGATCTCGCGCGCTGGCTGTACCAATTCGGCGACGCGTTCACCCAGGCCATGGACACGCAACTGTTTCCGTTCACGATCTGGGCCGGCATCCACTTCAATCAGCTGCTCGGCCGCGACCAGGCGGCGCGAGTCCCGCCACCGGTTGGGGCGGCGCCGGCGCAGTCGTCGGGACGCAAGGCGGGAGCGCCGAAGAAGGCGGGCGGTGCGGCGGGGAGTAAGGTGCGTTAGTTCTCGCTGAGCCTGGCGCGAGCGACCCGGACTGCGGCGTTCGCGCCGTGGCGCTGCGTGGCGAACTCAACGACTAGGAGCGCTCCGGATCGAATTGACTCACTGCTGGCGAGCGCGATCGACAGGACGCCCGGTTCTCGTGGGTTCGCTGCGAGCAGCGCGTGGCGGGCATTCCGCAAGCGGTGGACACTCATCGGGGTGAGACGACTGGCGTCGTAGCGCAGTTGCACGTCCATCGACTGGAAGGCGCTGCCGGCCTGCACGTAGAGTGGCACCCGCACGCGGTGGGTTCGCGCTCCGGTTCGTGCGCGACCGATGCGCACCCGGCTGGCGCCCAGGGTCGCGACGTTGTACAGCGCGCCGACGCTGCCGGGTTGCCAGTTGCCCGTGCAATCGCCGAACAGCACGCCGGCGAAGTCTTGGTTGTGCATCGAAGTCATGGGCGACTGGAAGGTGATGGCGCCGGATTGGCAGCTTCCTGGCGCCACTTGTGGCTGCGCGACCTGCTCGTTCGCGGATGCCGGATCGGGCATGAAGGCCCAGTCCGAGGCGCACATCTGCGCAACCGGGAAGCCACCGATCAATCCCACGGCGTATTGCAGAATCAGTTGTGCGTCGAAGGAGCTCACGCTCCCGTTGCCGCTCACGTCACACGCCAGTTGCTGCTCTGGGCTCAGCGCGCGCAGGCCCACCGCCGCCTGAAGTGCGTACTGTGCATCGAACGAGCTGACTGCGCTGCCGGCGTCACCCATCTTCTGCGGCTCGATCTGCCAAGTGCCGCTGCCGATGCCGGTGAACATGAACTGCCCGCTGCCGTCCGTCTGTGCCGCAGCCGGCGTCGGGCCTTCCAGACGTACCGTGGCTGCATCGACGGGCATCGCGTTGCTGTAGTAGCGAATGTGGCCGGTGACCATACAGCCTACGGTCAGCTGGCCCGAAACCGTCTGACACGCTACGGCGCCCTGATTCAGGATGCAGGTTGCGAAGCTCAACGTGGTGCTACTGCCGCAACCGCCGACCGCGGTTGCACTGACATCGAAAAGCGCTCCTCCGCCTGTCATCGGCGCCGGACACGAGCCCGTAGCCGAGAGATGGCCAGGCGTTGAAAGGTTTGCATTGATCGAGCACCCAGCGGTGAGTGCAGTCGAGCTCACCGCAACGGCGGTGAGCACCGCACTATCGTAGTCGACGTGCAGATCGAAGTTCTGCACATTGCTCCCCGGCGCAATCATCACCGGGACGCTTGCCGTCGTTCCCGCCTCCGCACCCAATGCCGTGGGAATCGTCACGTTCACCGGAGCCGCCGCCGGCGTGATCGTCGCAGTAGGTGTCAGCGTGTGTGTCGAGGTGCGCGTCCCGGTGGAAGTGGCTGTCGCCGTTCTCGTCGGCGTCGAAGAGGGCGCAGGCGTTGAGGTCCTTGAGGGCGTGAGCGTCGCGCTCGGTGTCGGCGTCCGCGTCGCGGTCTGAGAAGGCGAGCTGGTTGGCGTATGCGTCGGCGTGCGGGTGGTGGTGGCTGTGGGCGGTGCGGTCGGCGTCCGAGTGGGAGTCGCGGTGGGCGTGCTGGTAGAGGTTGCGCTTGGAGTCCTGGTCAGCGTTGCCGTCCCGGTGGGTGCGATCGTGGCGGTCCGGGTAGGTGTTGCGGTTGCCGTCGCGATGCGCGTGAGCGTGGGGGTGGCAGTGGCCGTCGGCGTTCTCGATGCGGTCGAGGTTGGTGTGGACGTGGGCGTGCGTGTCGTGGTCGTCGTAGCCGGTGGGGTTCGCGTGGCCGTTGTTGTGCGTGTTGGGGTGGGCGTTCGAGTGAGCGTCGACGTTGGGGTTGTGGTGGGTGTCGGTGTCACGCTCGGGGTGCGGGTCTGGGTGCGTGTGGCGGTCGCGGTTTTAGTCAGGGACGGTGTAGAGGTCGGCGTCGCCTCGGGGGTGCCGGTGAACGGGTACAAGTAGCTCACTCCGGCGACATCATCGCCGCGCAGGCCTGCACAACGCCGGTCGAAGTGTGCCACGGCAGCCATAGTGGCGTTGCTGTCGCTGGAATGCCCAAGACCAATGGTGTGGCCGATCTCATGCGTCGCAATTTCCGAGACGTTGCACTCGGTCCAGTACGAGCAGACGCCCAAGCCATCGTTGAAGGTGACCTTGCCGACGGCGATTTGGTCAAACGTAATGCCGGCGAAGGTCATCGTGTGACCGGTGGTGCAATACCCTCCAATGGCCAGAGCACCAACACAGGAGCCGCTGCCGCCAATCTCATCGTTCGGGTCGTTGAAGACGATGCGGTTCATGTCGCACTGGTTGAACAGTCCGGGTGCGGTAGTTCCGCCGTCCTGGAGGATCAGATTGGAGGTTGGGACATTCGTCCACGCGGCGAACGCCGCATCGACGGCGGCCCGTGAGGAGGCAAACCCCAGTCCATTGTCGCCGGTGGAGTCGATGAAGTAGATGACGGGCAGGCCGACATCCGGCTGGGTCCAGCGTGCCGGGGAGCCAAGGAACGTGTAGTTCTCGGACACTTCGGTGGGCGCGTTCGCCAGACCCGGCGGCGTCAGCGTCAGCGGCAGGGCTGGTCCGGCCTGGAGTTCCGTCCGAGCCACAGTGCGCAAGCGTTTGATCAGCGGCAGGTACGCCTGAGTCTCCGGCTGGGTTGCCGTGATCTGTCCCGTGGCTGGGAGGAATGCCGAAGTTCCGTACCCGAAGTCGCGAACGGCCGTGGTATGTCCGGAGAAGTCGACACTGAGAGTAAACTTGCCCATCGCGAGGTTGTTCGTCTGCAGCGTACCGTCGGAATTGCGCGACAGAAACAAGAGGCTCCGTTCGCCTACCCAGAATTCGGGCGCGCCATAGACCCATTCGGTGCGTCCCCCAAACGTGCCGCCAGGTTCGCGCAGCACCAGAGGATCGACGCGCAAGGAGCCCTTGATGACGCGTTCGGGCTGGATATGCACGTAGGTGTAAATGGCGCCCGCAGATCCCGGGGAGCCGGACTCGATGGAGGTGACAGTGCCGACAATGACCGCCTGGGACGTCCGCATCAACGTCGGCTCGTCCATGAGAACGAACGTGGTGCCGCGTACGGCAACCGGCAGCAGGCAGGCGAGGGTCAAACTCCAGGAGATGATGCGTGAGCGGTGTGTTCTGGCCATCGGGGCGAAATCGAATCTGGTGCTTGCCTAGAACCCCAGGCGCAGCAGAATGCGTTCCAGACAAGCACGGCGGGCAAAGACAGCCGTCTCACGCCGGTCAAACAGCGAGCAGACCTTCACCGATACGCTCGCCTGCGGTTTGAATGACCTTTGAGTAACGCTCGTTGGGTTCGTGCTGCGATGCGACGAATGCGAGACGGAGAGGATCATTCCTCCACGTTGGCAGCCTGAATGCGGATTCGCGGCAGCGCGCGCTGTGTATCGTTGACGCCGAACTGCAGCACCAACACAGTCCCACTCTGGAGCCGGCTACTACTGGCCAACGCGACCGCCAGCTTGCCCGGCACATGCGAGTTGACTTGCAACAGGGCGCCGCGGGCGCGGCGCACGCGGCGAACACTCTGCAGCTTGAGACGCGTCTGGTCATAGCTCAGTTGTGCGTCGAGCGCGTGGAAATCGTTTGCAGCTTCGACATTGACCGGCACGAGCACGCTGCGGCCTCGGCGCGTGTGGCGGCCGAGGCGCGCCTGGTACGCACCGCCGGACCCGACGCGTAATGCGGCGGCACCCGCGCTGCTGGGCTGCCAGTTGCCGGTGCAATCGCCAAACACGAGGGCGGAGAAATCTTGGTGGTCGGCGAAGCTGTCGAGTGGTTGGAAGACGATTGCGCCGGTCTCGCAGCTTGAGAGACTCACCTGGGGAGGAATGAGGTCTTGGTTCGAGATGGTAACAGGTACGGGCATGAACGCCCAATCGAATCCGCACAGGGACGCGACCGGCAGACTCCCGATGAGTCCAACCTTGTACTGCAGGATCAGTTGCGCGTCGAACGAGCTGACGGTGCCGTTACCGGTTACGTCACATGCCAGTTGCTGCTCCGGGGTCAAGCTCCGCAGCCCGACGGCAGCTTGCAGCGCATACGCGGCGTCGAGCGAGCTAATGGCGTCGCCAACGTCGCCGGTCTTCTGGGGCGCAATCTCGAAGTTGCCGCCGGTCAGATCCATGAACGCGAACTGTCCACTGAAGTCGGTTTGCACAGCGGCCGTGAGGTTCGCCGCGCCGGGCGACATCGTCTGCAACTGGACCGCCGCGGCGTTCACCGGGGCCGCGTTGCTGTAGTAGCGAATCTGGCCGGTGACCCCGACCACTTGAGACGGAGTTGGAGCGCCCGAAGTGGGCGTCGCTGTGGTTGTCGATACCGCGGTTGCCGGGGTCGTCCGCGTCGGAGTGCGCGTGCGTGTCGGTGTTTCAGTGGGTGTGCGTGTCGTCGTCCACGTTGGAGTTCCGGTTGGCGTCTGAGAACGAGTTGGAGTCTGCGTTGAGGTGCGGGACGCTGTGGAGGTGGCGGTCGCAGCCTGGGTCTGGGCGGCAGTTGAGCTCGAGATGGGCGTCCGCGTCGCGGTCGAGGTGCGCGTGTTGGTTGGCGTCCATGTTGGTGTTCGTGTTGGGGTCGAGGTTGGCGTTGCGGACGGCGTCTTCGTCCGTGTCTGAGTGGGCGTGGTGGTGGGTGTTCGGGTCGGCGTCGTCGTCGGTGTGAGTGTCGATGTCGGGGTGTTGGTTCGAGTGCGGGTTAGTGTTGTGGTGGGAGTCGCGGTGAGTGTCCTCGTCGGTGTCCTGGTCGGAGTAGCGGTCGGTGTTTGAGTCGGGGTTGCGGTTGGGGTCGACGTGGGTGTCCGGGTCGGCGTTGCGGTATCGAGCGGCGTTGGCGTCGACGATGCCGTTGCCGTCGCGGTTGCGGTTGCTGTCGAGGTCGCAGGTGGAGTGGATGTCAGTGGCTGCGTCGGAGTGCGAGTCGGTGTCCTGCTTGGAGTGGCCGTCGGAGTGAGGGTCGGCGTCAACGTGGCGCTCTGAGTGACTGTGGCGGCTGGGGTTCCCGTTGGTGTTTTGCTCGGCGATGCAGTGGGCGTGGTCGAAGGGACTGGTGTATTGGTCGAAGTCGACGTTGGAGTATTCGCTAGTGTTGGGCTCGGCGTGCCGGTCGCGGTGCGTGTAGGCGTCCGCGTCGGCGTTCCCGTCGCCGTTGGAACTGGCGTGGAACTCGGCGGTGGTGTCGGAGTCGGCGAAGGCGGATTTGGTAGCAGGGTCTCAAGGCGTACGTTACCCACCCCTGAGTCGCCGATGTAGAGGAGTCCAGCAGGCCCATAGAGCAAGCCGCTCGGTGCAGTGAGGCGTGCTAGCGTGGCCAGGCCACCATCACCCGTGTACCCTTGCATCCCGGTGCCTGCCACGGTTGTGATCGTGCCGGCGTTCAAGTCGACCCCACGCACGCGTGGGGCGAATTGCTCGGAAATGTAGAGCCAGCCATTTGAGTCCAAAGCGATTCGCCCCGGTCCGTTCAGCCCTGCTGAGGTGGCGGGACCGTTGTCCCCGCTGAACGTGCAGTTGCCTGAGCCGGCCACTGTGGTGATGATACTCGGCGGGGCGGCGTCGACTCGGCGGATCAGACAAAGGCTGGCGTCCGCGATGAAGAAGTTGCCGTCTGCGTCGACGCGGACGTCTACGGGGTTGGCCAGGTTCGCGCTGGTTGCGGGCAAGCCATTCCCGGGAACACCCATGTTGCCCGTGCCCGCCACCGTGGTGATCTGGTCATCCGCGGTTCCCAAGGTGTTGTCCGCGCCTTTCGTTACCTTGCGAACTCGCAGGTTGCCGCTGTCGGCGATCAGGAGGTCACCGCTGGGAGTGAGCGCGAGCCCTGCCGGGTATTGCAGGCTAGCTGCGGTGGCAGCACCGCCGTCGCCGCTGAACGCGGGCGTTCCGTTGCCCGCGACGGTCTTGATCTTATGGTTACTCGCATTCACGCGGCGCACCCGGTTGTTAAGTTGGTCGGAGAAATAAACGTCGCCGCTCGGATCGACGACCAGGTCGCGCGGCGACTTCAACATCGCGGCAGTTGCAGGTCCGCCGTCGCCGCTAAAGCCACCGTTGCCGTTGCCGGCGATCGTGGTGATGATACTCGAGGGATTAGCCGGCGCATCGACGCGCCGGATACGGTTGTTGGCGCCGTCGACGATGTACAGGTTACCCGTACTGTCCCAATCCATTCCTCCGGGTGTGACCCTGGCCACGGCGGCCGGCAGGCCATCTCCGTTGGTGCTGCCGATGATCGTGTCGATGATGCCCACAGAGTTGACGCTGCGGACGTTGGCCGCCCCTGAGTCCGCGATGTAGAGAAACCCTTGAGTGAGCAGCAGACCGCTGGGTGAGGTTAGGCGCGCCAAGGTGGCCAACAGGCCGTCGCCGTTGGACCCACTGACTCCGTTTCCCGCCACCGTGTTGATCACCCGGGTAATCGGGTTCACACCACGTACCCGTGGGGCGAACTGCTCAGCGATATAGAGCCAGCCATCGGACGCGATCGCGATTCGTCCGGGTCCGTTGAGGCTGGCGGAGGTGGCGATGTTGGTGTCACCGTTGAACGTGCAGGTTCCATTTCCGGCGACGGTGGTGATGATCTTGGTGACCGCGTCGACGCGCCGCACGGTGCAGAAGCTAGGGTCCGCGATGTAGTAATTGCCGTTTGCGTCGACGCGCACGTCGACCGGGTTGGCCAAGTTGGCGCTGGTTGCGGGCACGCCTTCGCCGGGGCTTCCCGTGCTGCCGGTGCCCGCAACGGTTGCGATCCGATCGTCCGCCGTGCCGAGTATGTTGTCGGACCCCGCAGTCACCTTGCGAATCCGCAAGTTTCCGCTGTCGGCGATCAACAGTCCTCCGTCGGGAGTGAGCGCGATTCCGCCTGGGAAGGCAAGGCTCGAGGTGGAAGCCGTGCCGTCGCCGTTGAAGGTTGGTGATCCCGTCCCCGCGATCGTCGTGATCACTCCGCTCACCCTGTCCACGCGGCGCACACGGTTGTTGAGCTGATCGGAAAGGTAGACGTTTCCACCTCCGTCTACCGCAACGTCGCGCGGGAGTTTCAGAGTTGCCGCCGTGGCTGGGCCGTTGTCCCCCCCGAAGCCGCTATTGCCGTTGCCTGCGATGGTGGTGATGATGTTTGTACCCGCATCTACCCGGCGAATTCGGTTGCCGGCGCCATCGGCGATGAACAGATCGCCTTGGCCATCCTGAGCCATTCCCATTGGGGCGACCTTGGCGACCTCGGCAGTCAAACCATCGCCGTTCGAGCCACCGATGACTGTGTCGATGAGCCCAGCGGGGTTGAATGCCCAAGCGCGAGAATTGGCACCCCAGGCACAGACGACGAGCAGCCCGGCGAAGAGAAAATAGTTAACTCGGCCCCGGCCCGACGGCATTGGTGGTAATGGCTTCAGTATCACTTTTGTCCAGGCCTTCCTCGCCCCCCACCCCACGCTACATCCTTCGTGCCAGACGCGCGTCGATCCTCTAGTTTACCGGCGCCGCACTGCCTGGACAAGATTCGTCTGGCACTGCTATGACGCTCACGGCAAAAGCACGGTATTCTAAGCAGCGAGCGCGGAATTTGTCCAGCGGTTTTCTTTCGCGTCGAGGCCGTTCCGGACGCTCCCAGGGCCCGAGGGGCTCGCAATGGCAGGCTGTGCCCTGCATGGGATGAGCGGAGAAACGCCTTTTGGCTTGACAGTTTTGGCATTCTGCGATAAGCAAACCACGCTTCCAATGTGGGGCAAGCGGTGAGGGGTGTGTGCAACTCAGAAGGAGGTGGCCGGTGCTAGATAATTTTGGGCGGCTCAAGAGTGTGTGCGAGACGCGCGGTAGGTCTCTAGGGCGGTCAAAGGGCGGGACGTATCATGCCGTGGCAGTCCTAGCACTTGCGCTCGCCGTGAACGTCGCCAGCGCCGGACCAAGTTGGGCGCTCGGCGGGATCGCCTGCGTGTCCACCGATAACCATGTGTACTTCATTGTCACCGGAACGGTCAGTAGCATAGGAACTCGGGTCACCAGTGTCGCGTTCACGACCGGAAACTCCTCTCTCTGCACCGAGTCGCCGCCAGGAATGCCCGGACCAGTGCTGACCGCACTGGCGGTCGGCGTGCAAGGGGAAGGGGGCACCTCCATTTTGCTTCCGAACCGAATGCGCACAACCGTTTTGAAGGGTTTCACCGACAATTCAGTTTCGTGCGGAGACTTCGTCGCGGGTAATGCCAACGGGAAGGGAGTCCTGACCCTACCTGACGGGAGGCGAGTGAGTGCGGATCCGGCCTTCAGCGACGTCACCCTTGTCGACGTGCATACCAGTGATGCGGCTGTCCCCGCCGCAGCGGATGTGGCTTCGCTGTCGCGGACGGTGCCCAGCGGATCCTGCAGCGGCGGAACAATGGTATTTCCATCCATCCAGCCCTCCCCCGCCTGCGACGGTCAATCGGCCACTCTGACCTCCGATCCGGCAACGGGTGAAAAGAGCTGCCAAGCGGTGACGCTTGACGACACCCTCAGCAGCATCGTGGGAAACATTGGAGGGGGGACGGTCGATGCTTCGGTGGCCACCACGCAAACTGGTCCGGATGGTTTCGTTCTTCAAGGGAACTGCACCGATGTCAATACGTGCCAATTGATCGTCTTTGTCGGGCAGCAGGACGGGGCGGCAGGCTTCGGTGCCGGCGCGACCGGGTTCAAGGTGAATGCTCTGGGCGAGACGTTCGCGACAGACCAAGCGGGCACGAACGACTCGTTCAACGACACGCCGACGCCGACACCTACCAATACGCCGACAAATACTCAGACGCGGACGCCGACTCCAACGCCAACGGAAACACCAACTCGTACGCCAACGCTCACACCGACTCCAACGCCAACGCGTACGCCGACTCGTACACCGACCGATACGCCGACCGAGACCCCGACGCCGACGAATACGCCCCAGAACACCGCGACTCCAATCGTTCCGCCGGTGCCAATCATCCCGTCGCCAACCTCTCCAGCGGGGCTTCTGTTGATCACCGGTCTTGGCTTGTCGATCGCTTGGATGCTCGGGCGGGCGGCGCGGGTCACTCGATCGCGCTAGCCGAAACACATTCGCCGTGGCGAAACAGGGAGGGGGAGTAGGTTTCCCCTCCCTGTTTCTTTCGTTAGACTCCCGCACATCCCGGTTTCGGCTTGACTTCTGGCTGCTATGTGGCAAAAGGGTGCAACGCGTGTCTACTCGCAAGAGAGACCGCTGGAACGCGATGATGATGAGATGCGATCGACCATTTCGCTGGTCTCCACACGATGAAGCGGGCGCGCTTGCCTTTCCCGGGGAGGGTGGGCTGGTGGTGCGAGGCAGCAGGCGGCGCTAGGGGCATGGAGAAGGAGGTGGCCGATGCTAGTCCATTCTGACGGGTTTCCGGTTTTTCCCGTAATGCGCGGCCAGGTCGTCCGCAAGCGAGGAGGAGCGCTTGCCACGATTGTGCGCAGCTTCTCATTAGCGCTGCTAGCTGCTTTGGCCCAGCCTGGAATGTCTTGGGGTCTTGGCGTGGCTGCGTGTCCCTCCGTTGATAATCACGTCTATTTCATTCTGACCGGCACGGTCAGCTCTGTGGGAACGCAGGTCACAAGCGTCGCGTTTACGACCGGGAATTCTTCGCTCTGTACCGAGTCACCGCCCGGAAGCCCTGCGGACGGGATACTGACCGCCTTGGCGGTGGGGGTGCAAGGTGAAGGCGGTACCTCAATTCTGCTGCCGGGTCGGACGCGTACCACCGTGCTGTCCGGCTTCACTGACAATTCAGTCAGCTGTGCAGACTTCGTGGCAAGCGCAGCCAACGGAAAGGGACAGTTGACTTTGCCCGACGGGAGCACGGTCAGTGCAGATCCGCTCTTCGGCACGGTGCCTCTGGTGGACGTGCACACCAGTGATGTGCTCGTACCGGCGGCACTCGATGTGGGTCTCGGCGGGATGGGAGACCCAACCTTGATGCGCTCGGTGCCGAGTGGAACCTGCATGGGTGGAACGATGGTCTTTCCCTCCACGCAACCCTCGCCTGCGTGCGACGGTCAGCCTGCCTTTGTTTCATCCCTTGCGGCAACCGGCGAACAGAGTTGCCAGACGGCGACCTTCGACGATCATCAAGGCAGCACGGTTGGCAACCTCCCGGGCGGGACTGTCCCGTTCACGAATGGGACCACGCAATCGGCCCGTGACGGGTTTCTCCTGCAAGGCAACTGCAACTCCTCTCCTTCGACCTGCCAGTTGATCGTCTTTGTGGCGCGGCAAGACGGCGCAGCCGGCTTCGGTGCTGGCGCAACGGGCTTCAAGGTTACGGCGACCGGCGAGATGTTTGCCACCGACCAGGCCGGGACGAACGATTCGTTCAACGATACGCCGACGCCGACGCCGACGAACACGAACACACCGACGAACACACCGACCCAAACGCCGACGAGCACGCCGACGAACACGCCGACGAACACGCCCACGCAGACACCGACGAATACGCCGACGAGCACGCCGACGAGCACGCCGACGAGCACGCCGACCAACACGCCAACCCAGACCCCGACGTTGACCCCGACAAACACGCCCACGCAGACACCAACGAATACGCCGACGAACACGCCCACGGAGACACCGACCAACACCCCGACGAACACGCCCACCCAGACACCAACCAATACGCCGACGAAGACGCCGACCAATACGCCGACGCAGACCCCGACGAATACGCCGACGAATACGCCGACCGAGACCCCAACCAAGACCCCGACGAATACGCCAACGGAGACGCCGACTGAGACACCGACGCCGACCCCAACGGAAACCCCGACGAACACTCCGCGAGCTACGTTCACGCCGATCATACCACCGATTCCGCTGATCCCCTCGCCAACCTCACGGGCAGGTTTGCTGCTGATTGGTGGTTTGGGACTGTCGATCGCGTGGATGCTCAGACGTGCGGCGCGGGTAACCAAACCGCACTAATTTTCCGCCGGCCAAGATCGTGAGAAGGGAGGTGCCTCTGGTGCCTCCCTTCAGGGTTTGCGCAGACCCATTGCGGACGCCACTCGGACGACCGAGAAGGCGTGCGTGGTGAGCGACGGAAGTGCATTCATGCTTGACTTCCTAGAGATATCTGGCAAAACGGTCGACACATGATCGAGCGGGGTGGTGGCGTGGATTCTTGGCAAGGACGGGTGGCGGGGCTGGTTGTAGTGATCTTGCTTTCCGCGTCGTTTGGCCAAGCTGCAGCTGCGGCTACCGTGAGCATCGTGCCCGCCAGTTCCTCCATCGCCACGGTCGGCGGTACTACCGACGTCTTCCTTCAGATCGACAACGCATCCGGTGTTTCATCTTTCGATTTCACCATCACCTTTGACCAGACGGTCGTCTCGGCCATGACACTCAGCGACGTCATGCCCACGGCGTTTACGGCCGGATGCGTCTTCCCCATGGCCCCGGGGGGCACGACGCCAACTCCGACCCCGACTGTAAACCAACTGAAGGTCGGGTTCTTCTGCCCGTCGGCTCTGAGTGGGGAAGGTGATTTGGTGAAGATCACGTTTCACGCGGTCGGCAACGGTTCGACCACCCTGCAAATCTCCACCTGCAGTCTGCAAGAGAGCCCGTGTGGAGGCGTGGGAAACGGCAGCATCGTCGTCGGGCCAACACCCACTCCAAGCTCTACGAGCGTTCCAACCAATACGCCCAGTCAAACTCCCACCGGTACGAGTCCGCCAACGGCAACGCAGACGACCGCAGCGACCAGCACCGCTACGAGCAGTCCAACGTCCACGAGGACGATTACGCCGAGTGCGACCCCGAGTGGAACAACGGGCGCAACTGCCACGAATACACCCACGACGATCCCAACCAGCACCGGTACCTCGACTCCGACACGCACCAATACGCCCACCGCGACCAACACCGGCACGGTGCCTCCTTCCGCAACGCCGACGATGACGCCGACGATCACCGCGTCGGCGACAGCGTCAAGAACCCCGACGGCGACGTTGACGACAACCCCGACCGCAACCGCCACCAGTGTGGTTCCCGTTATTACCGGAGGAGCCACGGAGGGTTCGACGCGGATCATCGGGCGCGGCGCCCGGAATATTCCGTCGCCCCTCCTACAAATCTGTGGCGTGGGTTCGAACGGTGTGGCCGACGGGTGTACGGGCGACGACGAACTGCTCGGCAGTGGCGGCACCGACGGAGCGGGGAACTTTACCGACGGGTCGGGTGCCATCAACATCAATCGGGAACTCGTCGCCGGTGAACGGATCTTTGCGGCGGATCGGCGTCCGAATGGACGAACCGGTCCGCCAGTTGTAGTGCAGGCGGCGCCCCAGATCCCCGATCTGAGCGTTTGGGGCGCTGTGGTACTCGCAGCAGCTCTGCTGGCGGTCGTTGTGCTACGAACGCAGACCGCACGTCGGCGGTTGTAGACGGCGACGGTCTTTCTTCTCCAGTACCGGAGCTACAGAGTCCTCAAGCTTCGCTGCAGCGCGGCGTAGAGCTGTTGCACACTTGCGGCGGCGATCACGACGTCGCAGTGCTGCTGATAGGTGCGCATGGTGCTGTCGCCGGCGTTCCATCGCTCCGGAAGCTCCGGATTCAGCCAGATGACCTGCTGGACACTACCGTGCATCCGGCCGACCACCTCAGCGCGTGGTGGTCGTCGGTTGTTGCGCGCGTCCCCGAGAATGAGCAGGAGCGTATTGCGCGTCAGCAAGGACTCATGTCGCTCCCAAAACCGGACGAGTACGTTGCCGAGGTCGGAGCGTGCGTAGCGGTCGAGGTGCTCGTGCGGGACGAACACGCCGGACTCGATCGACACCTCGACAGGCCGATCGACGTAGGCAAAGAGCCGGAGTCGCCGAAAGAATGCGTGGGCGGGCGCGAGCAGGGCGAGCATGAACCTGCTCGCGGTAGCAACGGAATACGAGTAGTCACACAAGGCCACGAGGTCAGGTCGTCCGGGCCGCCGCTGTCGGAACGCAGGATCGATCGGCGTGCCTCCTTTGCTGATTGATCGGCGAATGGTGCGGCGGACATCCAGGCGGCCGCGTCGTGCCGTCCGCTGACGCCGGAGCAGGTACGCACGGAACCGTTGCGCGAGCTCTGCCATGAGCGCCGTGCACGCTTCGATCTCGGGGGGCGACATTTCATGGAACGGCTTGGTCAGCAAGGCACGATTCCGAGCCAACCGCTGCCTGCCTTCTCCGGGTTGCTCGGCTTTGGCTGTCTCGCTGCGCTGTCGATCCGCGGCTTCCTTGGGCTGCGGCTCCTGTTCGGGCCGTTCCCTCAGCTGGCTGGGAGAAAGAGAACCCTCCGAGCCGCCTGAGCCCCGCCCGGCCCCTTGCGGGGTAGGCTGCCGGGGCCCCTGCTTGCCGCGCTGGCGCCCGGCCACGGCGAAGAAACGATCGAACACCGCGTCGAACACGGGACGATCGGCCTCGTCCTTGATCAGCGTTGCAGCCAGAGCTTCGCGCAGACCAGCGCGCTCGATGCCGACGGCGCTCACCGCGCGCATCGCGTCGAGCGCTTCGGCCACCGTGATCGGCAAGCCGGCATCACGCAGAGAATCGATGAAGGCGAGTAGACGCGCTTTCACACTGAGGAACCGAGCTTCGCGGACGTCGCTACGATGCGTGCCGTGCGCTGGCTGCGACCATAGAGGAGAGCTTGGCTTCTGCCTTGCGGAGGTCGTCTTCGTGCTTGAGGATCAGGTTGAGCGTTTGGCGCACGGTCGGCGTATCGAGCTCTTTGATCCCCAACACTCGCAGCGCCCGCGCCCAATCGGGCGCTTCCGCGATGCTCGGTGCCTTCCGGAGGTCCAGCTTGCGCAAGCCGTCGACGAAGCGCGCGACCTGGTCGCGCAGACGGGCATCCAGCTCAGGAACCTTGAGGCCAATGATCTCGCGTTCGATATCCACGCCAGGGAAGTCCAGGTAGAGATACAGGCAACGGCGCTTCAGGGCCTCCGACAGCTCACGGCTCCGATTTGACGTCAGGACGACAGCCGGGCGGTGGCGTGCCGTCACCGTGCCGATTTCGGGGATCGTGACTTGAAACTCACTGAGGACTTCCAGCAGGAAGGCTTCAAATTCCTCGTCCGCCTTGTCGACCTCGTCGATCAGGAGCACTATCTTGCGCGGTGCGGTGATGGCGTGTAGAAGCGGCCGTTCGAAGAGGTACTCGCGCGAGAAGATGTGCTGTGTGACCTCCGCCCAGTCGAGGTCGTGCGTCCGGTCCGCCTGGATACGCAACAGCTGCTTCTGATAGTTCCACTCGTAGAGGGCCTTGGCTTCATCTAATCCTTCGTAGCACTGTAGGCGCACGAGATCGGTCTGCAGGGTCGTCGCGAGCACCTTGCCGATCTCGGTCTTGCCGGCGCCTGCTGGGCCTTCTATGAGTAGAGGCTTCTCGATCGCCAGGGCGAGATAGAGAACCGTCTCGACTCGCGGTGTGGTGAGATAGCGCGCGCCCGCTGCAGCCCTTCCCGCACCAGCTCTCGAGTCACTGGGACCGAAGCGATCATGCCGGTTCCGCCGCTCCCATTGGCCGGACGCGCCGCAACGCTTGTGGGTCGAGTAGCGGCGTGAGAACCAAAAGGGCGAACCCGATCGCCAGTCCGCCAGCAACGTCGATCGGGCTTTCCGATTCGTAGGGGCGAAAGTCAATCACCCGCGCCAGGCGCGGGTCAGGCCGTGCAGTGTGCATCCACAGTCCTGCCAGAGCGTTGAAAAGTCCCGATGCCAGGATCAGCAGGAGGAGAACCGCTGCCCGTCGACGACCCAGAAGAGGGGCGCAAGAGCGAGGTAGTAGAATGTGGGGTAACCCAGATGCCCACGTCGCGATCCAGTCGAATACGGCGTACCCGGCGACAAACTCCATCCGGCGACGGTAGTAGCACTAACCGCGCATCGCGAGTGATGGAGGTTACCGTCGGTAACGTCCGCGAGGGGACGACGCGCTCAACCGTGCGCAGGCGTGCGAGCGCTCAGCACACACGCCGCCGGTTCTTCGCGCAGCGACACGCCGGCTTCGGCGAGTATCCGGCCGAGATGCTGGATGCTGATCTTGCGGACGACGTGATGGCGGATGAGTGCGGCACGGAGCGTGCGGAGAGACCACCGTGTCCCGGGGCTCCCCAGGTGCTTCGGTTCCATCCGCGCGTGCCGCGCTATGGCTGACCGAACTTCCGGCGTGAAGACGATGGGATGCGACGACCGGCGCGCCATCTGCAGGCCGAGAATGCCGTGCCTCTGGAAGCGCTGCAGCCAGCGTCGCACACAGCTGCGCCCGACACCTAACGCCGTGGCGGTCTCCAACTCGCTCAGCCCACGGCTCTTCGCTAGGACGATACGCGCGCGCCGCGCGACTTCCGGGCGCGCGTCGTGTGCTAGTACTTCCAGCCCTCGACGTACGTCGTCGCTTACGAGAGGCACCGACTCGTCGCCGCGCCGCCAGTATGCTTCCGGCAGCGGCAGCCCACGCAGGAGCTGGCGCAGCCCTTCCACGCTCATCTCTGGCGTAATGCTGCGACGCAGGATGTGCGCACGCAACCGGCGAAGCGACCAGTGGCTAATCGGCTCACCGACATCAATCGGCGATGCCATGGCCAACCGCGCGACGCGGTCCCGAACCGCATCATCAAAGCGCCGCTTCCGGCTCTTGCCGGTCGAGCCATGTATCAGGCCGCGCAAGCCGTCCTTTTCAAACCGCATGAGCCAGCGTCGTACCGTTGCCCGATCGACATCGAGGACGTTGGCAATCTCGCTCAGCGGGCGGCGCTCATGCTTCGCAAGCACAATACGGGCGTGCCGACTCAGACTCGGGCTCCCTTCACTGGCGATCCAGTGCAGCTCGGCCAACACTTCCTCGGATAACGCTGGCGCGAGACCGCGGTCGATCTCGGCGCCACTTAGCACAGGTGCCGCCTCGGGCGAGGCCTCGAAGCGTGGTTTCAGAGACAAATGCTCTGGGGAAACAACGGGATCCTTGTGCAGAATGACGGTGGCGCCTGGGGTCAGACTGCGTTCCATTCTCTCCGCTCCAGAGTCCACATGCATTTCTCTTTTACTCCTCTCTGAGCCCAACCGCAATAATCGGCTACCGATTCAGTTCAAGGAGCCTCCGTGGGAAGACACCTGCATCCCACTCCTCCCAAAAGCACCCAACTCGGCAGCAACACCTATGCCAAGATCCTTCCTCGACCGTGGCTGCTGTAGGACGTGGATTCGGATGACATTCTGTCTCGCCTTCGAGACAGAGGCTTCACGAGAGTGGCAACTGCTACGACCAGCTATGGTCGCATCGGAGCGACCCCAATGAGCGAGCCGGCTGCAGGGTGCACGACGAACCGATCGCGCTGCTAGCCCGCGGGCAGCGTTGCGATCAACGCGGCCCGCCGCTCCGCTCCATTTTCTCGACGAGACTGACGGTGCGGTCAGCAGCGCGCATTGCCGCCTCACTGCTCTCGGCGGCATGGTCCGCGGCCAGCGCCGCGCGTTCGGCTGCTGCCTCGATGCGTGCGACCAAGGCTTCGGTGAGCCCACCCCCGGACGACTGCTCCGCCGGTGCCGGTGGGGGCGCGGCGGGTGCGCTGGGTGCAGCGGACTCGGCGGCATCGCCTACCATTGGGGGCGGTGCTGGCGGCGGTGTTTGACGTGCCTCAAGAATCACTTCGATTAGATGTTTCTTCGCGGGCGGGATCTCGCCTCGCGACTTGAGCACGCCGAAGTTGGCCATAGCCGGGGAGAGGTAGACATGTCCGAAGTCGGCTTCGAGGTTACGGCGTAGGTAGTAGAGCCGCACCTCATACGCCTGCCACGGCCACTCTGGCTCGATCTCCTGCGTCTCGGCGTAGTCGGGAAGGCCGTACACGTTGAGGGATTCGCGCAGGTCACTGATGTTCCGCGTGGCTTCGCGTTCCACTGCCGGCATCGTGATTTCGCTCGGCTCGCCGACTTCGACGATGTACGGCCGGTTTGGGGGTGTCTCTCGGCGGACATCGCCGCGGGTGCCGCCTGGGACGGCCGCAGTGCAGACGGTTGCCGCGGCAAACATGACCAGCATTCTTCGAGTCATCGCGTGTCTCCCGCACATGCGTTGCGGAGGGTAAGGGACGAGGGGCACCTCGTCAAGCGCAATTTCATGCACCTTCGCGCAGCGCCGGGTGTCACACCGCGACGTGTTTCCAACGTCCACTGTAAAAGCGCCACCCCTTGAGGCCGGCACGCGCCGCGTAGTCGCCTACCAGTGCGAACCACACCCACGGAAGGCTAAGGTGCAAGGTGATTGCCGCGACGTACGCGAACGCGAGACGGCATCCATAGAAGCCAACAAAGACCGCGACTAGCGGAAAGCGCGTGTCCCCAGCCCCACGCAACGCCCCTCCGAGAGTGAAGTCCATTCCCATCAGTGGTTGTGCCGCGGCCAGCGTGCGGATGAACGAGACCGCATCGGTGACCACCGCGGGGTCATCAACGAACAGCGCGGCAATCGGACGGGCGGCCAGAAAGATGACGATGCCACATGCCGACATGAGATACATCGCCAGACGATTTGATTCCCATCCGCTGCGCTCGGCAACATCCGGTCGGTGGGCCCCGAGGTTCTGGCCGACGAGCGCCGCGGCAGCCGCGGCGAAACCAAAACCGGGAAGGAACGACAATGCCAGAATGCGAACGCCGATGAAGTATGCCGCCACCGCGCTGGTCCCGTAACGCGCCGCGAACACGAGGTAGAAGAAGAATCCAATCTGCATCAGCATCTGCTCGCCCGCAGCCGGATAGCCGATCGCCAACACACGGCGGATCGTGGCCACCTGCGGCCGAAAGTGTTGGCGTGTCAGACCCAGCACTAGACGACCGCGCCCGAGCAATACCAACCCCATCACCGTGCCGCTCGTAAACGCCAGCGTGGTGGCCAAAGCCGAGCCGCGTACCCCGAGCGCTGGAAAACCCAGCTTGCCGAAGATCAGCACGTAGTTGCTGATCACATTGATGACGTTGACGGTGATGCCGATGAAGAGCGGGGTGCGCGTATCACCCGCGCCACGCAGGGCGGAGCCGAGGACGAACAGCACGGCCGATTGGGGAATCGACAACATGACCAACCGGACAAAGCCGCTGCCGTGCGCGACCACGGCTGCGTCGACGCCGAACAGAGCGACCAACTGTGGTGCGAATACGATGACCGGAATGATGCAGCCGACCGAGAGCCCGAAGGCCGCAATGATCGATTGGCCGAGCACACGCTCGGCCGCACGAGGCTCTCGCGCCCCGACGTGGCGCGCCACCAACACCAGCGTGCCTGTGCCCACCGCCGTCATCGCGACACTGACCGCCGACAGAATCTGCGCCCCGACGCCGACGGCGGCAACCGCCGCAGCACCAAGGCGACCGACCATCAACGTGTCAATCAGACCGACCAGCGACTCCAGCAGGAGGGTGATGATGACCGGCCAGGCGAGCGCCCAAATGATCCGGACGAGATCAGCCCGCTGCTGCCCGAGAGCTTCGGCGGGTCGAGCCGTCCACGCGTATGAGGGTGGGTCACCTTCCATTTCGGGATCGTCAGGTCATCGGATTCGCCGACTCAAGTCAAGGTAGCTGCGTGCGTGCTTCGTCCGGATTCCATCCTGCGACCCGGTCAGTATAATGCTGATACCCGAACGCGGAACTGCACATGCGCCGTCGAGCCCTGGTATTGATGTTGGCACCCATGACGTTGCTCCTGGTGGCAGCCGCGGCCGATTCGCCGACCAGCACCACCGATGTGATTCTCTGCCTGCGGCCGCCGTTCAGCCGCGACCTCATGCGCGCCTTCGCCGGCGAGGTCATGCCGGCATTCCGGGGCGGCGGGAGCGCAGGATCTGCAACCGAAGGAGCACCATGATACTCACCCACGACGTCATCCTCCGCGCGATCGCCGAGGGCCAGATCGTGATCGATCCGCTCTCGCTCGATCAGGTCGGCCCGGCATCGATCGACTTGCACCTCGGTGACGAGATCCGCGTCATGAACGACGGCCCACCGGTGATCGACGTGGTGGACGACGCCGATTACCGCACCGTCACCCAGGTGCGCCGGCTCGACGCGCCGTACCTGCTGCACCCCGGGGAAACCATCCACGGCATCACGCGCGAGCGCATTCGCCTGCCGGGAAATGTCGGTGGCTGGCTCGAAGGCCGCAGCCGGTTTGCGCGCCTCGGTTTGATGATTCACGTGACCTCCGGCTTCGTGGCCCCCGGGGTGAACAACCGCCAGGTATTGGAGATGTCCAACGTGGCCGGCCGCCCGCTCGCCATCCACGCCGGCGTACGCCTGTGTCAGTTGGTGCTGCAGCGCGCCGAAGGCAGCGCGATCTACTCCGGACGCTTCGCGCAGCAGGACCGATTGTAAGCGCACGGAGCTCGCCGATGCATAGCGAAGCACAGCCGGCCGCGACGTGGTCGCAGCCTGTCCACCTCGTCGTCGTGCCGCACACGCACTGGGACCGCGAGTGGTACCAGCCGTTCCAGGAGTTCCGTGGCCGACTGGTCCGCCTCATGGACCGCCTGCTGGACCTCCTCGAGCGTACGCCGGCGTTCTCGCACTTCCATCTCGACGGGCAGACGATCGTGCTCGAGGACTATCTGGAAATCCGGATGCAGCACCGCGCGCGACTGCAGCGGCTGATCCGCGCCGGACGCATCGCTGTCGGGCCGTGGTACGTCCTGCCCGACGAGTTCCTCGTCAGCGGCGAGTCCATCGTCCGCAACCTGCAGATCGGCCACCGCATCGCCACCGAGTTCGGGTCGCCCATGAAAGTGGGATACTTGCCGGATCAGTTCGGCCACATCGCGCAGATGCCACAGATTCTGGCCGGATTCGGCATCGACTGTGCCGTGCTCTGGCGCGGTGTGGGTGCCGGGATCACGCGCACCCTCTTCACCTGGGAAGGGCTCGACGGCACAGGCGTGTTCACCGTCTACCTGCCGTGCAGCGGTTACTCCAACGGGCGCGCTCTGCCGGAGGACACCGCGACACTGCGCCAACGGCTGGCGGGAATCGTCGAGGAACAGGCGCCGTTTCGGGAGATCCCGACGTTGCTGGTGATGAACGGTACGGATCATCAGGAGGCGCAGCCCCACCTGCCGGAGATGATGCAGGCGGCTGCGCAGGGCGTGGAGGGCCTGACTTGTGAGATTGCGCCGCTGGCTCGGTTCATCGAGCGTGCGCGCGCGGAACACGGCGCGCTGCAGATGCATCGCGGCGAGCTACGCAGTCCACTCCGAGCGCATTTGCTCCCCGGCGTCACCTCGATGCGCGTGCGCCAGAAGCAGCGCGACTTCCAGAACGTCAGCCGGCTCGAACGGTATGCGGAGCCGCTCGCCACCTGGGCCGACCGGGTCGCAGGCAAGCGGCAGTTGACCGACTTCACGGACTGGGCGTGGAAAGTCGCCGTGCAGAATCACCCGCACGACAGCATCTGCGGCTGCTCCGTCGATCAAGTGCATGCGGACATGGAGCACCGCTTCGACCAGGTCGAGATGGTCGGCAAGCGTGTCAGCCGCCAGGCACTCGCGCTTCTCGCACAACACATCGATACCAGCCGCACCGCGCCGGACCCCGCGCTCTTGGTCTACAATCCGAATGGCTCCGGCGCCGGCGTGGTGCAGGGTGAGCTGAGCCTCGATGATACGGCGTCATACTCCCTCGACGACGGCGACGGCCGTCGGCTTCCGGTGCACGTGGAAGCCGGCGCGCGTGAAGTCCTCCTGGACGCTGAGCTCTCACCGGCCGAGGTTCGGCCGCACGTGCTGGCGATTGAATCGCGCGAGTTTCTCGGCTTCGTCCTGAACGATGTCCGCTTCGAGCGCGCGGGCGAGCGCCTCACGGTGGTCCTCACGTTGGATCGGGTCCTGCGGGGTCACCTTGATGTCGGCGCGGTTCGCAGCCGCTGGCTGGAGTGGCTCGATGATCCGACGCTGCGCGTGGTTCACGTCCGCGCCCAAACGGCGGTGCCGGCACGGGTGACTTTCTGCCCGCCGCAGCTTACCGGGCATGGATTCACGATGTTCGCGTTGCGCCGCGGTCGGCCGGAAACCCCGCCGGAGTTCGTCGCCACAGCTCGTGGCCTCGAGAGCGCGCGCTTCAAGGTCGCGGTCAATGACGACGGGTCACTCACGATCATCGACAAGCAGAGCGGCCTGACGCTGCCGCGCTGCAATTGGCTTGTGGACGAAGGCGATCGCGGCGACGAGTACAACTTCGATGCACTGCTCGATCCGCAGACGGTGACCGCGCCGGCGGCGCCGCCCGTTATCTCGACGGAGGCCACCAACCTCGTCGTCGCCACGCTGACCGTCCGCCAAAGCTATGAGCTGCCGCGCCGGTTGGAGAGCGACCGCGAGACGCGGGCGCGCGAGCGGGTCGCGGTACCCATCACCACGTACGTGCGGTTGTATGCGGGCGCGGCACGGATCGATTTCGAGACGATCATCGACAACACCGCAGCGGATCACCGGTTGCGCGTCCACTTCCAGACACCGATCGCCGTGCAATCGGCCTGCATGGAGCAGGCGTTCGGCGTGGTTGAACGCTCGCTTGACCTAGAACCGAGCGACGGGCCGGAACGCCCGATCGGCACCGTGCCGCAGAAAACGTTCACCACCATCTCCGACGGCACACGCGGCGTGGCCCTCTTCAACCGCGGCATCCCGGAGGTGGAAGTGCTCCGCAGCGCTGGCGGCAGCGCGATCGCGATGACGCTGATCCGCTCCGTGGGCTTTCTGTCGCGCGGTGACTTGCGGCTCCGGCGAGGGCACGCGGGTCCTGGCTTGGAGACCCCGGACGCACAGTCGAACGGTACGCTCCGCTTCGAGTACGCACTCACTATTTTTGCCGGGACTTGGGAGTCTGCCCAGATTGTCGGCCAGGCGCATCAGTATGCGTATCCGCCGGCCGCGACCATCACCGACAGCCACCAGGGGACGTTGCCGCCGGATGCGATGCTGCTGCGCTGCGACAACCCGCACGTTGTTGTGAGCGCCGTCACTCCCTCGGTGCGGAGCGGCGCGTTCGTGGTCCGGTGCTACAACGCGTCGGCGCAGACGCAAGAGGCAGAGATCGCCTTTCCCTTCGCACAGAAGGTCCGTGCGGTCGACTTCCTCGAACGGCGCGCCGCCGTGCGGCTGCGCCACCGGGGACCTTGCCTCGTGCAGGTGCGCCTGCGCCCGTTCGAGATCATCAACCTACAGGTGTCAACCGCGTAGGGCGTCGGGGACGCCCACGTACGTCAGCGCCCGCTCCTGAGCCTGGCCGACCATGACGGTCACCTCGGTGCGCTGGTAGAGATGACCCTCGTCCTCGTAGCGGTCGAAGGCGAGTAGCGCCGCGCTGTCGACGTCGCGCAGCGCCACTCCGTGTACCTCCGCCTGCGCATCGGAAACGATGTACGGGTATCCTCTCGCTGGCTGCACGCGCCGGTATCCGCGCAGCACGGCGGCCTCCCTCTGAAAGACCCGGCCAGTGACCTGCCGTACCACTGCATCATCCATCAACGTCCCGTACACGAAAAAGGTCATCGGCGCCGCGCATCTGACTGCACACGTACCTAAGAGTCAAGGCCGGTTGCCCCCCAAGAGGCGACAAGCATCACCCGAGTAACACCTTCGAGTGTTTGGCTGATGGACGCGAGGCGCGTTGCTTCATGCGGAATGCGCGGCGTTGGTGCCGTCCGGTTTCCGCGCTCCGATTTGGTCTTAGTGCTTCGCTGCAGGCTGCGCTGCCGCAGCAGCTGCAGTGCTTACGGTCAGTTGCGGCCGCAACTTCTCGAGCAACTTCTCGCCGATCCCCTTGACGTGATCAAGGTCATCGACGGACTTGAACGGCCCATTCTTCTCACGGTACGCCACAATCTCCCCCGCCTTGGCATCGCCGATTCCCTGGAGTGCGCCCAACTCCGCAATCGATGCCGTGTTGATGTTGACCTGCTTCTGCTCGCCTGCCGCATTTGGGACGCGCACGGCAACCACCATCCAGGCGATCAAGAAGCCAGCTAGGACTACCAGACGCACACACTTCATCATGACACCTCCTCTTTTCGCTCTATCGGAGCGGGAAACCGGATCGGCTGAAGGTGTGTACGGCATTGGGTCACAATATGCAAATGGAAGTGTGTAGAATATGAATATTGTCTAGATCATCAACAGGCCGTGAACCAGTCGCTGCGGCAGTTCCCAAGAGTTTGCAGCGGCCGAAGCTAGTAGCCCATCATCCCGAGGAAGTCCTCGATGCGGTTGAAGCGCATGTACACGTTGCGCCGCTTCTCGTCGCCGATCGTTGAGGTGACGCGGTCGGCGTAGTTGTGACCGGGGTATAGCACCGTGTCGTCGGGCAGCTGCTTCAGCTTGTTCACAAGGCTGTCGTACATCTGCGCCGGATCGCTGCCGGGCAGATCGACGCGGCCGCAGCCGCCGATGAACAACGTATCGCCGGAAATCAGGCGCCCGTCGACGAGGAAGCACTGCGAGCCGGGCGTGTGACCGGGGGTGTGGATGAACCGCAGGCTCAAGCTGCCGACGCGCAGCTCCTCGCTGCCGTCGGTCTGCACCATGTCCGACGGGGACAGGCCAGCGATGCGGTTGGCGTACCCGGCCTCCGTCTTGTGCAGGTACACCTTGATCGGCAGGTTGCGCTCCAGCAGCTCCGCCGCGCCTTGAATGTGCCGGCCCATGAAGTCGCCGCCGAGATGGTCGGGATGGAAGTGGGTGATCAATGCCGCTTGCAGCTTCAGATCATCCTGCTCGACGATCTGCAGGATGCGGTCGACCTCCCACGCCGGGTCGATGACCACCGCGTCGTGCGTCGTCGGGTCGGCGATCAGGTAGACGAAGTTCTGCATCGGCCCGAGCTCGAGTTGTTTGAGGTAAATCGGTTGCATGCTCATCCCTTCTTCTTGGCGAGCCGCTCGTGCGAGCGCACGCCACGCTCCCACAGATGCTCCGGCTCGCCACCGTGCTTGGCAATCCACCGCGAGAGGACAAAGAACACGTCGCTCAGTCGATTGAGGTAACGCAACGGCCATGGACCGATGCCTTCCTCACGGCTCAGTCGCAGCACGATGCGCTCGGCGCGCCGGCATACGGTGCGGCATTGGTGGAGAAACGCGCTGACCTTGCCGCCACCGGGCAGGATGAACGAGTTCAGCGGTGCGAGGTCCTTCTGGCACTCGTCCATGATGTGCTCCAGCGCCTTCACGTCGTCGGCACCGACGCGGAACATCCCTTCGTACGCCGACTCTGGAGGCGTCGCCAGCTCGCTGCCCAGGTCGAACAGCTCGTTTTGGAGTCGTTTGAGGACGTCCTCGATGCGGTCGCGCGCCGCGCTCGCCGGCGCCTCGTGGTTGAAGACGCGTGCAAGACCGACGATCGAGTTCAGCTCATCGACGGTGCCATAGGCCTCGATGCGCAACGCGTCCTTGGGCACGCGCTTGCCGCCGACCAACCCGGTGTCACCTTTGTCACCGGAGCGCGTGTACACACGCGTGATGCGAATGGGCATGCGGCGGTGCGCTACTTCACGTTGCTGCGGAGTCCGGCGTAGGAGTTCTCCGGGCCGCAGTCCTTGCAAACCGGCAGCCCGCACTCGCTCCAGCCCGGCACCACCGTTCGGCCCGTCTGATCACGCATGCCGCCGAAGCCACCCTGCATGTTGACGACGTCCGTGTAGCCGGCCTGCACCATCATCTCCGCCGCCCGCTGCGATCGTCCGCCCGCCTGGCAGCCGACGACGATCTTCGCGTCCGCAGGGAAATGGGCCTGCACGACGGGGAGGAAATCCGGATTCATCGTCATCTGTCGCGTCGCCGGATCGGGAAAGACGACGGGCACGTTCACCGCGCCGGCGGGATGGCCATTGACAAACTCCGGCTCGGTCCGCACGTCGACGTAGCGGTATCCCTCCGCCAACAGCTGATGGGCCTCGTCAGGGGTCGTTTGTCGTATTGCCACGATGTCCCTCCTACTGCGCCTCTGGTCCGTCACGGAATAGCGTGGCGAACTGCGCGGCTTCAAGGGGGGCGACGCGCGCGGTCGCCAGGTTCTCCTCGACGTGCGTGGCCTGCTTCATTCCCACCAAGGCCGTCGTCAGTCCCGGTGTCGAACGCACGAACTGGATGGCGCGCTGCGCGTCAGTCTGCAGTCCGCCGACGATGTCGGAGACGGCAGGGGCCAAGCGGCGGAGCTTGCCTTGCAGAATCGACGCGCTGGCCATGACGGTGATGCCGAGGTGGCGCGCCGCCTCGAGCAGCGACACGGTCTCGCCATCAATGCGTTGGGTGCGTCGCGTCAGGGCTTCGGGCATCGCCAGATTGAAGGGTGCTTGCACGACGCGGAAGTGATGGTCGTGGCCGCCGACCTCCTGCGCCAACTGCACGAGGGCCTGCAACGACAGGTGATCGCGCGCGCTCAGGGGCTGGCGCAGTCCGTTCCAAGTGGCCACGCCGTACTGGCGAATCTGCCCCGCGGCGGCCGCTTCTTCGAGCGTCGCGAAGGCGGCGCGCATGCGTGCGAGGAACTCGTCGTGCGCCAGCTCGCCGAGCTGCGCTTCCGGATTGTGCAGGTAGTAGATGTCGACACAGTCCAGCCCGAGGTTCCGCAAGCTCGTCGCCAGTTGATGGCGCAGGTAGGCGGGCGCGATGCAGTGACAGCCAGCAACCAGATCGTCGAGGGTGACCACGCCGGTCGCGACGAAGGTGTCGTGGAACCACTGCGACGGATCGCGCGGCGGCACCGAGTCGAACGGGAGGTAGCCACCCTTGGTGGCGATTGCGATCTCGTCGCGGCGGACCTTGCCGACGCTCACCGCGGCGGCCAGCGCCGCACCGATGACACGCTCGCTGCGCTGGAAGCGATAGTTGATCGCCGTGTCGATGACGTTGCAGCCGCCCTGCAGCGCCACACCAATCGCATCAGCGTATGCAGCATCGGTCTGCGCATCGGCATCGCCCAGATACGTCCCGATGCCGATCGATGACAGGTGCAGCCCGCCCGCCGGGCGGAAGTGGCCGGGAGCAAGCCGGTCGTGGAAGCGGCGCGCATACGTCGCGGTCCCTTCTTGCGTCGCGTAGGCCGGCATCGGCGGTTACTCTAGCAGCGTGGCGTGGAAGCCGAAAGAATCGGGCTCGGGCGCGAGCCCGTCACTCTCCGATGAATACCTGATCCGTGCCGTCGTACGGCGGAGCGAAGGTGGCGAACGCTACTGCCGGCGCCGAATCGGTGTTGACGAAGTAATGTCGCGTGCCGCGCGGGACGACGGCGACGTCGCCGGCGTGCATGTCGTGGGGCCGACCCTTGATGAAGAGCTGTCCGCGTCCGCGGAGCAGCGCCACCGACAGGTCGTGGCTGGCGTGCAGGTGCGACCGCTCGCGATCGCGGATCTGGATGAGATGGTAACTGAGCGCGGCGCTGCGCCCGAGCAGCGTGGCGCTGATGTTCTCGCCGCTCGCCAGTGGGTGGACAGCGAGCAAGGCGGAGAGGTCGGCGCCCTGCACCCAACCGTCTTCCGGAATGAGGAGATGCGCCGTCGTCGAGGTGCAGCCCATCAGCCCCCACGTCGCGCACGCCAGGATGAGCAATCGTCTCTGCATTCTTGATCCCTTTCTCGGCGTACACTAACAATACGGCTCGTGGATATGGAAGATCGCAAGCAGAAGGCTATCGAGCTGCTGCAGCAGGCCTATCGTGAACAGATGGCGGGGAATCTCGACGATGCCATTGGCCTGTACGAGGCTTCCCTGGCCGCGTACGCGACTGCAGAGGCCCACACATTCCTCGGCTGGACCTACAGCTTCCAGGGCCGCTTCGAGGACGCGATCGCGGAATGCAAGCGGGCCATCGCCGTCGACCCCGCGTTTGGCAACCCGTACAACGACATCGGTTCCTACCTGATCAAGCTGGGCCGGGTCGACGAAGCCATTCCCTGGCTGGAGCGGGCCATCGCTGCCGAGCGTTATGAAGCTCGGCACTACCCGCACTGCAATCTGAGTCGCGTGTACCGCGCCAAAGGGATGTTGCAGAAGGCGATCCAAGAGCTGGAGACGGCGCTCTCCATCGAGCCCGACTACGCCTTCGCCCAGCAAGAGCTCGCTGAAATCCGCGCGCAGCTGAACTGAGCTACTAATGTTCAGAATCCTCGCAGCACGCAAACATTTCCGAAGCGATACCATCCGTTCGTCCCGAGTAGCGCCTTCTTCTGGCGCGTATCGAGGGACGTGGTCGGTGCTGCCGCGCACCCCTCGATACGGAGCCAAAAGAGGGCTCCTACTCGGGGCGAACGGATTTGCTGCTCGCCATTGGGGTTGCGGGCGTCAACCCGCGCTGAGAAGAAGCGGTCAGCAATCAGCCGTCAGCTTTCGGGGGTCTTCGCCTCCGAGGTACGGAAAGCCGGCGGCTGATAGCTTGTTCATCACGCCGTGCGCCGGCGGGCGACCGCGGGCTTGGCGAAGAGCTTTCCCACCAGCTCCTTCGCCTCTTCGAGGCACTTCTGGCACAGCTCGCGCCGGTTGCGCCACGATGACATCACCCCGTCGCCGACTTCGCTGGTGAACGTGGTCAGATCCTGCTGAGTCTCGACTTCGGTTTCACAACGATCGCAAAAGAAACGCACCATGCACTGGTCTCCCCACGCCGAAGAATAGGGTGTGGGCGGGCAGACGTCAACGTCCTCAGCGCGCCACCAAGAACGACCCCGAAAGGACCACAACACATGAGTCGGCGCTCGACCGCTCGCATTCAGGCTGCCAACAGCCCGCCAAAAGAAACGCCCTGACGCGCAGGCGGGGACGCCTGCGCCACCGGTTTCCGGAAATTGGTGGCGCGGCCGTCCCGGCTGCGCGTGTTTTCAACGGACTGCTAACCCAGCAGCGCCGGTACGCACAGCTCCTCGCGGAAGAGTGGGTAAACGAAGCTCGGTCCAAGCTCGTTGCTGGTGAATTGCCGCCGCACCTGCACGAACGGCGGGCTCGCCCGGTAACACATGAGCTGCCCAGGGTTGTGCTCGGCTCCCGGCGACTCGTTGTTCTTGTTGGTCGGGACACACAGGTGCGTCGGCTGCTTGACCCGAACCGTTGCCGTGAACTGATCGAACCGATCTTCGACCGCCACGCCAGTTGGCGTGAACCGCGCCGTGCCCTTGGTCCGCTTGATCTTGTAGCAGGTGAAATGGTCCAGAGTTGATGAGCTGGGCGCAGCCGGCTGACTGTCGACGTTGGTCGACGTCGGCACCAGCAACCGGTCCGGCAGGCGCACATCGACGAACAGGGAGCCGAACCGGTCGGTGACCTTCTGGCGGCGCACCGGTAACCGCGCCTCCAGTTCCTTGCGGTTCAGCAGCTGAAGCGCGTAGCTCTGCAAGTAGTCGGCGTGGGACAGCGCGTCGGCGTTCTCGCCGTTCGCGTTGGTGGGGGAGCAGAGCTTCAGCGGTTTGATCACCTTGGCGGAAACGGTCCCGAACTGGTCCACCAGGCTCACCGGAGAGGTGACCGGCGTCGTACTCAGGTTGCGCGCTTGGTAACACTGGAAGTCGTCCGGGGGCGGCGGCACGAACCCGACGGCGTACTGGCTGAAGTGGCTGAGCTTCACGGTCCATGAATTGGCCGCCGGGTCGCACTTCGCCGGGCCGACGCAGGGCGACGTGCACGTCGAGTAGTCCAAGGTCGTGCCGGTGAGGCAACCCTTATTACCCGGGCACACTGGGCAAAGGGTGGGAGCTTGTACGGTCCCTTGGTTGTCGCCACACGCTCCGGTTAAGGCGATCGGGCAATCCTTGTCGCCGACACAGACCTTGTTCGTCCCCTCGCACTTGCGAGGCGCGGCACCTGGCAGGCACTTTCCCTGCGTGAACACCGTGAGGGTGCCCTCGTTCAGCTTCGTGGAAGCACCGCCGGCGCCGGTGGCGTCAACGCAGCAGTTTGCCCGACTGCACGCGGTGGACGCCACGTTCGTCCACTTGAAGGTGGCGGTGACATGGGTCGGAAACTGTTGTCCGGAGGGTTCCAGTTGGATACAGGCGGCGACCCTCCCGATGGAATTCCGCAGCGCAAAGTCGCACGTGCCGGCTGGGTCAGGCGCGGTCTTAACCAAATTGACGTTGATCGGGTTCGGAAGATCGTCCAACGGAATCGCCAAGTCGACCGTCGGCGAACTGATGGTGCAGGTGTTGGTATTCGAATCGTAGGTGCCGTTCGTGCACGTGTGGTTGGGGCCGCCAACGAATGTGCCCTTGGAGGCTGCGGGGTCGCAGCCCGGAACCAGGGCGTTTTGACATCCGCCGTTCACCGGGTCGCAACTGTCAATCGTGCAAGGGTTGTCGGTGGGGATGTCGTGGCAGTCCGGCGGCGGACCGCTGACGCACGTGCCGTTCTGGCATGTGTCGTTCGTCGTGCAGACGTTGTTGTCCGTGCAGGATGTCCCGGTCAGGGGCGTATGCGTGCAGCCGCTGTCGTGATCACACGAGTCGCTCGTGCAGTCATTGTGGTCTTCGCAGTCCAGGCTCGCGCCGTTGCAGTACCCAGCAGACCCTCCCCCACCGCAGACCTCGTTCACGGTGCAGGCATTATGATCATCGCACGAAATCCCGCCTGGGGCCTCATGGAATGCCATTCCGTTGATTTCGCCGAAAGCGCGGTCCACGAAGATTTGTGGGCTGTCGGGCGTAAGGTAGTCGAAACGACCGATCGTCGTATAATGGCCAGCCCCTTCATTTTGGCAATCATATAACCGTACGATCTCCGCATAAGGTCCGGGTCCGGATTGGTCATGCTGGAATACCATGTCGTCCGGGGCGTCGGCGATTTTGTTACCGCAGGGATGCGCGAAGGACCCGAGTGCTCCGACATTCGGTAGATCCCTAGCCGAAGCGTAGTAAACCTGGCCTGCACTAAAAGATACGTAGATTGTCTCGACCAGGGGTAGGTCACAATTGAATGCCACACCGATAGGCGAAAAAAGTCCATCATTAAAATGATCTCCTCCTAGCGCATTGCGGATGAAGGCTCCGGTTCTCGCGTCGTACTCCTTCAAGTACCCTACGTCGTCACCTCCCGGTCCCAGGACGCGGACAACTCCCCCGCCAAGGTCCCCTGCTCTTGATACTTGACCAGTTACAGCAACGTATAGTTTTTCTTGCCTGCAATCGAATGCCAATCCTGCGGGCCTCTCCAGGCTACTAACAAAGTTATCAATGAATAGTCCACTGTCACCATGGTACCGCTTCACGTACCCATCCGGTTGTGATCCGGTGTTCACTATGTACAGATCCCCACCGGGGCCGAATGCCATGTGTGCTCTGCTCCAGTGATTGAGGGGTGTGGTGTCCAACCCACCACTGCCGGGAGTAACGAAGACACCCATGTATTGCCCCGTATTGCCGTCGAAGCGGCGCACGTCATTGGCTGCGGTCAGGACATAGAGGTTGCCGTCGGGGCCGAACTTGATATCTCGAACCGTCACGCCGACGCTTGCGAAGGTTTGCGGGGTCGGGTCCGCCGGGCGACGATATTCATAGGCATCGATGGAGCTATCGTAGCAAAACCGCAGCACGTCGGTGCCCGTTCCGACGTAGAGGGGGTTGCAGCACGCATACGCCCTGCCTGGAACAGCGGCGAGAGTCGCGGCCAATAGGGCAGCTCCGGCGATTACCATTCTCCAGTGTCGCATCGCCGCACCTCTCCGGGTATCGCCTTGCTCCGTGATGCTCTTCATGTGCCCCTCTCCTTTCGATGCGTGTCGAGACCTGGCCGGAGCGCTACCCCGGCCTGCATGTGTGTGGATCATGATTCCCTCCCCTTGAGAATTTTGATTTGGCCCATTCATGTGCCCTGAGCGTCGTCGCGAACGGTCATGCAGAAACGGTAGCCGCGCCGCGTATAGGTGCGAATGATGCCGTCGCGGGCGTCGCGTTGGCCGAGGGCGCGGCGCAGCAGGCTCACGCTGCGCAGCACCGCCCCGTCGCCAACCGGCATGCCGGCCCAGACGTGCTGCAGCAGCTCTTCCTTCGAGATGACGCGATCGCGATGCCGAACCAGGTAATGGAGCAATTCGAGCTCTTTGGGCGCCAGACGCATCCGCGCCGTGCCGTGGCGCAGCTCCCAGCGCTGCTCGTCGAGCTCGAAACCGTCGAAGGTGTAGATCACGCACCATCGGTACCACGGTGCAGCCCGCCGAGTCCTTACCGAAACCTTACCGTTTTCTTATCAAGTTCTCGGCCGGCGCCCCCCCGTGGTGAGCCCAGGCGCAGTGGAGGTAGAGCTGTGCGAACGGGGCACGCAGACCCGGCGGCTCAAGCCGCGGCAACGAGAGGCACCCAAGGCCGCCCTGCGAGCGTGTCGATAAACAAGGACGCCCCTCGATACGCCGCCAAAAGAAGGCGGCTACTCGGGGTGAGCGGTCTACTGTCTTCGAACAAGCATCCGGAAATCCGTTCGCCCCGAGTAGGCCCCGTCTTCTCAGGGGCCGTATCGAGGGCTGCCTCGGAGAAAACCGACAGTCCCCTACGCGGCCTCCCCGCCCCTCCGCCCGATGGACATCGTCGTGCCGAGCGGGGATGGGGGGAGGCCGCGCAGGCGGCCTTGGGTGCCTCTCGTTGCCGCGAGTTCACTCGCCAGGCTGCGAGTCGCGCCGTCGCCCTGCCCGCCGCCGAGGACGAGCAGCAGATGGGGCCGTCGATAGTTACATAGGATCAACGGCGGCCAGGACCCTTCGTGGGCTTCAGCGTTTCGGACAGTAGCGTGCTCGCCTGCTGGGCGACGCGCGCCATCCCGAGCTCCTCAGCCGTGCGCGCACAGGCGGAGAGCAGGTCGCGCGCCCGTGCGGCGTCACCACGCCGGCGGCGCTTCAGCAGCAGCCGCGCGTAGTCGAGCTGCGTGCGCGCCGTGAATGGTGGCGCGTCGAGCCGCTGGTTGGCCGCCAGCGCGTTCTCGAAGTGGTGCTCCGCGTCATTCAAGCGGTCCGCGGCCAGGGCGAACTGCCCGAGCGCTTGCTCAACGCTAGAGAACACGATGGTGCCGCCGAAGGGAACGACGTTCAGTCCCGCGTGTGGGAGGAGTCGAGCGTACAATAGTGCGGCACGTTCGCGGTCGGCGAGCGCCCGGCACACTCCGGCAAGGTGCGCCAGCGCTACAAGATCACTGCGGTCGTTCGCCGGATCAGGCAGCTGGTCGGTAGGCCAGCGTGCCAGCTCGGCGCGCGCTTCGTCAACGGCGTCGAGCTCGCACAGCATGGTCAGCATGCCTGCACGCCAGCTGCTGTTGTAGGACGCGCGCGGCGCTGCCGCGTTGCGCATGGCAGACTCGATCTCGTTGACGCGGCCTTGCTCGTAGCGCAGATGGCCAAGCGCTATCGCAAAGAACTGCGTGAAGTCGATTCCCCGTGCGTGCTGACCGCGCTCCCAACACGCAAAGATGTGTCGCTCGGCTTCGGCAAAGCGCCCGCGCAGCAGCGCCCACATCACGTCGTTGCCCAACCCGAACCAGTTGAAGAGGGGCCCGGCAGGATGTTCTGCGAGCAGCTGTTCACCATGCCTCACGTTGGCTTCCACGGCCGCCAAGTCGCCCAACTCCAGCAACGCCGTAAAGCGCGCCGGAGCGGCAAAGTAGAAGAGATAGCCGAGACTCTGAGAGCGCTCGGCGATGTCCACCGCATGCTCCGCGCGCGCCAGCCGCTCGGGCGGCGACAGACGCGACCAGGTCGCGTATAGCGTGTCCACCATGACACTCAGCGGTGGCTCGATTCCTAAGGACCGCAGCAGGGTGTCCGCCTCGGCGCACAAGGCCACCCGCCGATCGATCGAGTTGGGGGTGAAATGCAGCAGGTGAGCCAGCCGCGCCGCGACCCGCACGCGCAGCACGCTGGGCGTGGTGCGCGTCAACCGCTCCGCCTCGTTGAGTAAAGCCACTGCCTGATCGTAGGCGGGGCCGAACGCGGGCCCCAAGACGGCAACGCTCAGCGCCGCGCGGGCCAGCAGATCGGGGGCATTCGCCTGCCGCGCCACAGCCGCCGCCTTTTCGGCGGCGGCCATGCCGGCCTCGATCTCGTGCGCCCACCCGCGCGCTTCGGCCAGGGAGATCAGCAGCTCACCTTCGCTCCGAAGGTCGCGCACCGATGTGAGCGCGGCGGTTTCCAGCGCTCGTTCGTACGTCTTGGCGGCCTCCTGATAGGTGCCGGCGCGGACGGCGCGCTCGGCCGAACGCTTGAGATAGCGCAGCGCCGGCTCGACGCCGGCCCCAGTGCGCGCCACGGCCACGTAGTGCTCCGCCAGTTGCGGCGCCGCCCTGTCCAGGTCGCCGGCATACAGGTCTTCCAGCGCGGCGGCGACCCGCCAGTGCAGGCGCACACGCTCCCCCCGTCCGATATTCTGCAGCACCACTTCATGCATCAGTGGGTGGGCAAATCGATACCCCGGCTCGATGGTTGAATCGGGCTCGAGGACGCGGTGGCGCTCGGCTTCCTCGATGAGTTCGAGGAGTTGGTCGGTGGGGATGCCGGTGGTGCGCTGCAAGAGCTCCACCGCGAAGTGCACGCCGATCGTCGCCGCCGCGGCCAGGCAGTCGCGGCAGGCATCCGACAGGCGGGCCACACGGCTACCGATCACGTCCCGCACGAGGACCGGAACCTGCGCCGGCAGCGTGCTTGCGGCGGGCTGCAGCGCGCTGCCCTCGTCGACGAGCAGTCGCACGATCTCGTGAACGAAGAGCGGGTTCCCTTCCGTACGGCCCCACAGCGTGGCGGCCATACCAGCGGACAACGCGCTGCCGGCCAATACGCCGGCCAACCTGCCGGTGTCGGCCTGATTCAGACCCTGCAACTGAACGGATTCACAGCGGCCGGTGGCGGTGAGCGTGGCGCAGACCGATTGCAGCGTCGGCGCCGCCTCGATCTCGTCGTCCCGGAAGGCTGCCAGCATGAGCAGGCGCGCATCGGCTACCGCGGAGGCGACGAACGTGAGGGCCTCGAGCGAGGGCGCGTCGGCCCGGTGGAGGTCGTCCAAGACCAGGAGGAGCGGAGCGCCGGCCGCCGCGACACGTACCCATTGCGCGATGGCGTCCAGTGTTCTGCGGGTAGTGACCTCCGGCGCCACGTCCGGTTCTGTGGGAGCGGCCAAACCTGGATTCGACCAATCCCGTGAGGACGGTTCGGGAAAGGGTGGATTCGAGACTGGGTCGGTGGTGGCGTGCGCATGTTGCCGCTCAGCCGCGGCTTGCACCCACAGCGCATACGGTGCGTCCGCGGCGCCGGGCAGGCCGCGTGTCGTCACGACGTGGCCGCCATGTTGGCGTACGAAACGCGCCAGTTCGTGCGCGGTGCGGGTCTTGCCGATTCCGGCGGGGCCGGAGAGCAGCACCACGCGTGTGCTGCTCGCGGCAGCCTGTGCCCAGGCCTCGCGCAGTCGTGCGACGGTATGTTCACGACCGACGAACGGGTTCGAGCTATCGACCGGCGATTGTAGAGCAGGAGGCTCCGGCTGCGTCGCCGGCGGCACCGGCGTCTCAATCACCCGAACGGCGGCGCTGAATCGGTAGCCGCGCCGCGCGATGGTTTGGATGCCATCGCCGTCTCGGTCACGACCACCGATCGCGAGGCGTGCCAAGCTGACGGCGCGCGTCAGGGTTCCGTCGCCGACGAAAACGCCCGGCCAGAGCGCCTCCAGAAGTTCCTCGCGATTGACGACACGATCGCGGTGGCGCACGAGGTAGAAGAGCAACGCCAGCTCCTTCGGTTGGACCGCAACCGCAGCGCCGGCTCGCTGCAACTCCCAGCGCTCCTCATCGAGCTCGCAGTCTCCAAAGGTAAAAACCATTGCCCCCCTCCGCGATCGCGACCGTCCTAACCCCAATGTGACAATAGGAGTTCACCACGAAGGGCACGAAGACCACGAAGGACGGGCGTCGGAAATGCTCTCAGGCGGCTTGCCGTAACCTCATTGGCGATGGAGTTGGAGTTGCGACTCATGAGACCTTCTTTCGGCTGTTCTCTTCGTGCGCTTCGTGTACTTCGTGGTGAAGATTTTGTCCGATCAAGGCCAACAATGAGTGCGAGTGGTACTCCGGAACGTGTCAAGGATGCAAGGGCTGAGCAGGTGCCCTCGGGTGAGAACCGCGAGCATCCGATCGCCAGGGTTCTCAGTTCCCCAGGAGGGCGCGCGGGATGTCGACCACTTTGGCACGCAGGTATTCGCCGAAGCTCT
>CAZCGA010000049.1:0-39962 GCA_964498075.1 uncultured Binatia bacterium (SeqCode)
CCGAGATCGAAGCCGTAATCGAGGATGAAGGTGGTCACATCATTGTGCCCGTCCAGCACGATGGCTTCGTTGTGAAGATGCGCGGCGCGCGCGCGCAAGTCCGCCTCACTATCGCCAAGAGCGGCTGACGAAACGGTGAGGAGCCAGACCGAGAGGGCCGCTCTGGCAAGACATCGTCTGCCGGGATCCATGTCGACTGCTGCTCTACACACAGCAACACGGATACTACTGCGGGATCGATCTGCATGCACGCTCGATGTACTCTGTTCCGCCGTGGGGTGAAGAGTCGCGCCGGGCGGCTTCGCATCTTCAAGCCTTGCGTGGCAGCCGCTCCCCAGATCAGTTAAAGTGCTTCGACTTATGAGTCGCCCAGAGCGATCCCATCCGCTGTCGGAACAAGCCACTACACGCGAACACGGCATCGCTGCGCTGCGCATTGCGACGCGCAGGGAAGAGGAGACGCGCGTCTTCGGTGCACGGCTGGCGCGGTCGCTCGTCGGCGGCGAGCTGATCGGCCTGAGCGGCGAGCTGGGAGCCGGGAAGACCTGCCTCGTGCGCGGCCTGGCGGAAGGGCTCGGCATCGCACCGCACAAGGTGCGCAGCCCAACGTTCACCCTGGTGAACGAGTACTCCGGCGGCCGACTGCCGCTGTACCACGTCGACCTCTACCGCTTGGCCGCCACGGACATCGATAGAATGGCGCTGCGAGAGTACCTCTATGGCGACGGCGTGTGCGTGGTCGAGTGGTTCGAGCGCTTAGGGGAAGACGCCCAGCACCTGCACGTGCAGCTCACGTTTGTGGGAGAGAACGAACGGTTGCTCGTGGCCACGGCCCGCGACGCGCGCTATGCTGAGCTGCTACATCAGCTGGAAGGAACGGTAGAGGCGTGGCGCTGATTGTCCAGAAATACGGGGGCTCGTCGGTCGGGAGCCCTGACCGCATCAAGGCCGTGGCGCGCCGCATCGCCGCCACCCACGCCGCCGGGAACGCGGTGATCGTCGTTGCGTCGGCGATGGCCGGAGAGACCAACCGCCTGCAGCAGCTCGCGAGCGAAGTCTCGGAGCACCCCGAGGCGCGAGAGGCCGATGTGCTGCTGGCGACGGGGGAACAGGTGGCGGTGGCACTGGTCGCCATAGCATTGCGCGACCTCGGGATCCCGGCCCGTTCGTTCCTCGGTCACCAGATCCGCATCTCTACGGACAGCGTCTACGGCCGGGCGCGCATCAAGAGCATCGATGCCGAGGCGGTGTTGGAGGTGGTCAACGACGGAGCGGTCGCCGTCGTCGCCGGCTTTCAAGGCGTCGACGAGGGCAGCAACATCACGACACTCGGCCGCGGCGGCAGCGATACGAGCGCGGTCGCCGTGGCGGCGGCGGTGAAAGCGGACGTCTGCGAGATCTACACCGACGTGGCCGGAGTCTACACCACGGATCCGCGCGTCTGCCCGAAGGCGCGCAAGCTGAGCCGCATCTCGTACGACGAGATGTTGGAGATGGCGAGCCTGGGCGCCAAGGTGTTGCAGATCCGCTCGGTGGAGTTCGCCAAACGCTACGCCGTACCGGTCCACGTACGCTCGAGCTTCTCCGACGAGCCCGGGACATGGGTCGTCCAGGAGGATTCTACGATGGAAGATGTCTTGGTGTCGGGTGTCGCCTTCGACCTCAACGAAGCGAAGATCACGCTGTTGCGCGTGCCGGACCGTCCCGGCCTGGCGGCGAAGATCTTCTCGCCGATCGCCGAGGCGCACATCGTGGTCGACATGATCATCCAGAACGCCAGCGAGGAGGGCTTTACGGACCTGACCTTCACGGTGCCGCGCACCGATTATCAGGAGGCCCTGAGCATGGTACAAGCGGTCGCTCGCGATATCGGTGCGGGCGGGGTTACCTCCGACACGTCAGTGGCAAAGGTGTCGGTGGTCGGGCTGGGCATGCGCAGTCACGCCGGCATTGCGGCGCGCATGTTCGAAGTGTTGGCGAAGGAGGGGATCAACATTCAGATGATCTCGACCTCGGAGATCAAGGTGTCGGTGGTCATCGATGCGAAGTACGCGGAGTTGGCGGTGCGCGTACTGCATCACGCCTTGATCGAAGAGGGCGTGGTGGAGGAGGGGAGAGCGTGACGATGGGGCGGCATATCGAGATCTATGACACGACGCTGCGCGACGGCTGTCAGGCGGAAGACATCGCCTTCACGGTCGAGGACAAGCTGCGGATCGCCGAGCGGCTGGACGATTTCGGCATCCGCTACATCGAAGGCGGCTGGCCGGGCTCCAACCCGCGCGACGTGGCCTTCTTCGAAGCGGCGAAGAAGCTGCATCTCAAGCACGCGCAGATCACCGCGTTCGGATCGACCCGACGGGCCGGCGTCAAGGCGAGCGACGACACCAATCTGAACATGCTCCTGCAGGCGGAAACGCCGGGCGTCACGATCTTCGGCAAGACGTGGGAGCTGCACGTCCGCGACGATCTGCGGATCTCCAAGAAGCAGAACCTCGAGGTCATTCACGACAGCATCGCGTTCCTCAAGCGCCGGCGCGACATCGTCACCTTCGATGCCGAGCACTTCTTCGACGGCTACGCCGACGACGCCGAGTTCGCCTTGGAGTGTTGTCGGACAGCGGCCGACGCCGGGGCGGATTTGATTTGCCCGTGCGACACCAACGGCGGCCGGCTGCCGCACGGGATTGCCGCGGCCGTCGATGCCTTGCGCGCCGCGGTGGCCACGCCGCTGGGCATCCATTGTCACAACGATTCCGAGCTGGCGGTGGCGAACAGCCTGATCGCCGTCGAGCACGGCGCCGTGCAAGTGCAGGGGACCATCAATGGGTTCGGCGAGCGCTGCGGCAACGTGAACCTGTGCTCGGTCATCGCCAACCTGCAGCTGAAGATGGGGTACAAGGTGGTCAGCGCCGCGCAGCTGCGCCACTTGCGCGAGCTGTCGCACTTCGTCTTCGAGCTGGCGAACCTGGAGCCCAACAAGCGCCAGGCGTTCGTCGGCATGAGCGCCTTCGCGCACAAGGGGGGCATTCACGTCGCGGCGGTGCAGAAGAATCCGCAGACCTACGAGCACATCCCGCCGGAGCTGGTGGGGAACCGGCAACGCGTGCTGGTGTCGGATCTCTCGGGGCGCAGCAACATCCTCTACAAGGCGAACGAGTTCGGTCTCGACGTCGATGAGCTGAAGCCCGCCGTGCGTCACGTGCTGGCGGAGGTGAAGGAGCTGGAGAGCCGCGGCTTTCAGTTCGAGGGCGCGGAGGCGTCGTTCGAGCTGTTGATGCAGAAGGGGCTCAACGGCAAGGTCCGGCACTTCCGCCTCATCGGCTTCCGCGTCATCGACGAGAAGCGCAAAGAGGACGAGCCGCCGCTGTCGGAAGCAACGATCATGATCGAAGGACCGGACGGTGAGATCGAGCACACGGCGGCGCAGGGTAACGGCCCCGTGAATGCGTTGGACTGTGCGCTGCGCAAGGCGCTGGTGAAGTTCTACCCGCAGATCGCCGAGGTCCAGCTGCTCGACTACAAGGTCCGCGTCCTGGGGGGCGGGGAGGGCACCGCCGCGATGGTGCGGGTGCTGATCGAGTCCGGCGACGGCCACGATCGCTGGGGTACGGTCGGCGTGTCGCCCAACGTCATCGAAGCCAGCTGGCAAGCGCTCGTCGATAGCATCGACTACAAGCTGTACAAGGACCAGAAGCGCCACCGCAGCAAGCGCTCCACCACCGCACCGGATACTCAGGCGTAGCGCCCCCGATTCAGGCTCCGACGCGATGATCTATTGTGACCACAATGCCAGCGCCCCGCTGCGAGCGCAGGTGCTGGAGGCGATGCTGCCGTTCTTACGCGAGCACTACGGCAACGCCTCCAGCGTGCATGCGGCGGGCTCGCGCGCACGCTGTGCTGTGGAAGAGGCGCGAGCGCAAGTCGCGAAGCTCGTTGGCGCTGAGCCACCGGCTCTCGTCTTCACCAGTGGTGGTACCGAGAGCAACACGCTTGCGATTCGCGGTGTCGTCGGTGGTGCAGGACGGACGGCGATCGTGACCACGTCGATCGAGCACTCGTCGGTGCGAGAACCGATCGGTGTGCTGCGCGCTGAAGGCTACGCGGTACGTGAGGTGCCGGTGGATGCGGTGGGGCGGGTGACCGCCGCAGGCGTGGCCGCGCGACTGGATGACTCCGTGGCGCTGGTGAGCGTAGCGTGGGCGAACAACGAGATCGGGACGATTCAGCCGATCGAGGAGATCGGTGCGCTGTGTCGAGCCCGCGGCGTGTCGCTGCACGTCGATGCAGTCCAAGCAATGGGGAAGATTCCCGTATCCGTCAGGTCGGTGGACCTGATGTCGCTGTCGGCGCACAAGTTCGGCGGGCCGCAAGGAGTTGGGGCGCTGTTCGTCCGCCGCGGCATCGAGCTGCGTCCGTTGCTCGTCGGTGGCGGGCAGGAACGTGGCCGGCGGGCGGGGACGGAGAACGTCGCCGGCATCGTCGGCATGGGCGAGGCGTGCCGCCTAGCTGGCCAGGAGTTGGCGGCCTTTGCTGAGGGGTGCGTAGCCTTGCGTGACGCGCTCTGGGCGGACGCGGAGGCCGAGATTCCGGGTGTGCATCGCAACAGCCCTGCAGGCGCAGACTGCCTTCCGAACACGCTCAACGTGAGCTTCGACGGCGTGCGTGGCGAGGCGCTGGTGGCGGCGCTCGATCTCGAAGGCATCGCGGTGTCGAGTGGCTCGGCGTGCGCCGCCGGAGCTGGAGAGCCGTCGCACGTGCTGCTCGCGTTGGGCCGGAGCCCGGATGCTGCGCGCGACGGTGTGCGCTTCAGCTTGGGCTGCACCAACTCGATGGAAGATGTCGAGCGCGTGGTGCAAGCGACCGCTGCCGCAGTGCGGCGCATCCGCGCACGCCAGAACGCCGGGGCGCACCATGCGTGAGCCGATGCCCGGCGATCGGGTCGTCGTCGGCATGAGCGGCGGCGTCGACAGCTCCGTGGCGGCCGCGTTGCTGGTGGAAGCCGGTTACGACGTGATCGGCATCTCCATGCGCCTGTGGAACAACCCGACGGGCAGCGGGTGCTGCTCAGTGGACGACTTCCTCGATGCCCGGCGGGTTGCTGCACGGCTCGGCGTTCCATTCTACGTGATGGACTTTCGCGACGCGTTCACGCGCCACGTCGTGGAGCCGTTCGTCGCTGAGTATCTCGACGGGCGCACGCCCAACCCGTGCGTCCGCTGCAACCAGTTCGTGAAGTTCGCCAGCTTCTGGGAGCGCGCGTGCGAGCTGGGTGCGCAGTGGGTCGCCACCGGGCACTACGCACGGGTGCACCGCGATGGCGAAAGCGGCCGCGCGCAGTTGTGGGCGGCGGTTGATACGGCGAAGGATCAATCCTACTTTCTCTTCGCCATCGAGCCGGAGGTGCTGGCGCACACGCTCTTCCCGCTCGGCGAGCTGACCAAGCCCGAGGTGCGGGTGCGTGCCCGTGCCCTCGGTCTGCCGGTTGCCGACAAGCCCGAGAGCCAGGAAGTGTGCTTCGCCCCGACGGGGGAGTACGCGGCGTTTGTTGCGCACTACGCGCCGGCAGCCGCCCAGCGTGGCGGGGTCATTGTGGACGATGCGGGGCAGGTACTCGGTCGGCACGACGGCGTGCATCGATTCACGGTCGGTCAGCGTCGCGGGCTGGGCATCAGTGCGGGAGCGCCGCTGTACGTGACCGGGATCGACGCGCAGACGCGAACGGTGCGTGTCGGGCCGCGCGCGGCTACGGTCGCAGGGGGACTGGAGGCGCGACGCGTCAGCTGGCTGGGCGGGAGTCCGGTTGCACCCGGAGCACGCCTACGCGTGAAGATCCGCTCGCGCTTTGCGGCAACGGACGTGACCATCGGTGCGTCGACGGCAGACGGGTTCGTCGCCTGGGCGCCGAGTGGTTTGGCTGCCGTCACGCCGGGACAGGCGGCCGTGCTGTACGATCAAGTGCAGGTCGTGGGCGGCGGATGGATCGAGCGCGCGCTTCCGGCGGCGGCGTAGGATGCCGAGTGATGCGGGTAGCCGTTGCGACCTTGGGCTGCAAAGTCAATCAGTACGACAGCGCGAGCATCGAAACACGGCTGCGCAACGAGGGGTGCACGATCGTTGCCTTCGAGCCGGGCGCCGACGTCTACATCGTCAATAGCTGCACGGTGACCGACCGGGCGGACGCGGAAAGCCGGCAACTGGCCCGTCGGGCGCGCCGTCTTGCTCCGACGGCGCGGGTGATCATGACTGGATGCTTTGCCCAAACCAGTCCACAGCGGGCGGCGATCCCGGAAGTGGACCACGTCGTTGGGCTGACCCGTCTGCCCGACCTGGTCCGCGCCGTGCGGGGTGAGTTGGCGGCGGCGGCGGATCGCATTCTCGTGGATGACTTGCGCAGGGCGCGCCAGGTGAGGACACTCGGCGCGGAGACGTTCAGCGGCCAGACCCGTGCGTTTCTCAAGGTTCAGGAGGGCTGCGACCTGTTTTGCACGTTCTGCATCGTGCCCTTCGCTCGCGGCCGCAGCCGGAGTGTGCCGCCACGGCAGGTGCTCGGCCAGCTGGCGATGCTGGGCGAGCGTGGCTTTCAAGAGGTCGTGCTGACCGGCGTCCATCTGGGCGGGTATGGTCCGGACCTCGACCCGCCCAGTGATCTCTGCGACCTCATTGAAATGATCGTCGAGCGCCCCCCGGTGCCGCGCATCCGGCTCAGCTCGATCGACCCGCCGGAGGTGACCCCCCGGCTGCTCGATCTGATGGCGCGCTCCCACGTCCTGTGCCCGCACCTGCACGTTCCGGTGCAAGCCGGCGACGACGCGGTCTTGCGACGCATGCGCCGCAAGTACGATTCGGCTTTTCTGCGCGACCTCGGTAGCCGGATCCGGTCGACGCTACCTGATGCGGCTGTCGGGACCGACGTGATCGCGGGCTTTCCGGGGGAGACCGAGGTGCAGTTCGCGGCGACGCGGCGGCTCTTGGAGGAGCTCCCGTTCACCTACTTCCACGTATTCCCGTACTCACGCCGTTCCGGTACGACGGCGGCGAAGCTGTCCGGTCACGTCGATCCCGCATGCCTCAAGCGGCGCGCCCAACAGCTGCGTCAACTCGGTGAGCGCAAGCGTGTGGAGTTTGCGCGCGGCTTCGTCGGACGCGCCCTGCGCGTCCTGGTGGAACACCGGACGGAAGCGGGCAACGGCTTGCTGACCGGCCTCACGCGGAACTACCAACGCGTAGACTTTCCCGGCCCGCCCGCGCTGGTCAATCGCGAGGTGGCAGTGACGACCGTTGGGCTGCACGGTGCACGACTGTTGGGCGAGACCGGGATCCAGGCGCTCGCATGACCAGGCGGCGACGAACCCTCGAAGAGCTCGAGCAGCGAATCGGCTATGAGTTTCGCGACCGCAACAATCTGTGTGCCGCGCTCACGCATTCGTCTGCGGTGGATGCCTCGGTGCCGCGCATCAGCGAGCGGCTCGAGTTTCTGGGTGACGCGGTGCTCGGCTTGGTGCTGAGCGATCTTCTCGTTGAACGCTACCCGACGCACAATGAGGGACACCTGTCGAAGTTCCGGGCGTCAATGGTGAGCACGGTCAGCTTTGCGGCCAAGGCTCGCGAGTTGGGACTGCATGAGGACGTGACGCTGGGCAAAGGGGAGGAGAAGACCGGTGGGCGCGCGAAGGTGTCGATCCTCGCCGCAGTTTATGAAGCGGTGATGGGGGCGGTCTTCGTCGAGGGTGGATACCAGGTGGTGCGGGAAATCGTGGCACGACATTTCCAGGAAGCTCTGGAGCAGGTCGAGCGGATGGCGATTACAGATGCGAAGACCGAGCTGCAAGAGCTGTGTCAGGAGCTGCACCGCGCCACCCCGATATATCGTGTCGTGAGCGAAGTGGGTCCCGATCATGCCCGGCGGTTTGTGGTGGAGGTGTACCTGGGCGATGAGGTCTTGGCGAGCGGAGAAGGTGGGAGCAAGCGCAGCGCGGAGCAGGATGCTGCCCGGCGCGCTTTGCAACTTCGGTTGCGACGGGGGCAATCCGTGGCTCCCGCAAATGGCTGATAGATAGAGCGATTTTTCGTTCACTTTTTTATTGACAAAGTTCTCCCCACCGTGATAACGACTTAGCAGTCGACAGAAACAGAGTACATAAGTGGCTCGCGTCTCCCGCCGGCCCAAGGGGATGCGAAGCAGAGTTTGGTCAAGGGCCACAGGAGTTGAAAGGAGGAGTCATATGAGAAAGCTGTTGACCACCGGGGGGATCATCTTAGCGGCCACTCTGATGGCGCGCGGAGCGGGCGCCCAGGTTTTTACGGACGACCTGCCAAAGTTGGCGCGATCGTATTCCGTATGGATGGCACGCGCCTTCGATCAGTGCAGCCCTGCAACGATCAGCGTGACGACGCCGATGGTGCCGACGGGGGGGTGCGTTCCGAGTCACATCCTCACTTCGGACATGAACCTCTGCAGGTATGCGAAGCTCACCGTGGGTAGCAATCCAGCCCGCGTCCGGCTGCTCGCGGTCGGCTGCAAGTGCGGCTCCCGAATTGCCGTCCGGCTTACGCTGCGGGTTACCAAGGGCGGCTTGAACGTCAAGCACCCGCCGGGAACCAACAAAGCGGCGACCTTCGAAGACTTGACGATCATCTGTGGGCCGCTACCGGGGCCTGCCAACGGAGTTGCCAACGATAGCCCGAACGGCTACTTCACGGCCATCTCGTCGCATTGCAACAACGCGTACCCCTGCCCCAGTGCGAGCTGTGGCAACGTCGCCAGCGGCATCTCTCTGGCCGACTGCTTGGGCACCAGCCTGAAGGGTCTGGCCGGAGGAGGCCCTGCGAACATCGAGATCCGCGACGCCGCGCTGCTTGACCGGGACAACGGCGACCTACCGTTCATGACCCCAGGCATCCTGCGCAACTAGTACGGCGACGCCGCGGCAGTCTTCATAGACTCCTATCAACTCCACGGCAGGGGCGGGTTTCATACCCGCCCCTGTGGTCATTCTTCATCAACTCCAATCACCGCAGACGGCTCGCCAAGCGAGCCGATTTCACGTTACGGTTTCCGTCACGGCACTCTCAGATTACTATTGTGCGCATGACCAGATGTTCGTCATCCCGATCGAGCATCTGTCACCTGCCGGGGTCAGTGACACCTTTCGTCAGCTCCTCCGGGATCGAGTGAGTCTGGGCGATCGGTGGTTGGATCTGTTCAACGAGAGCTTCGCGACGTACTGGCAGCGCGTTGCCGAGTTGGCTGCGCGCGCGCCGCAGTACTGGTTTCCGCCGCGGCTGCAGCACGTGTGCGTGGTGACCGACCCGGCACGGGTGCGCCCGTATTTCCAACCGTTCAATAAGACCTCCTGGTTGCTCTACGCGACCGACTTCGACCCGGAGACGTCGAACTGCGAGTTCGCGACCTTCCAGTTTGTGCAGGCCGAGCGCATGGGGCTGCTTCAAGAGGTGACGCAAACGGTGGTGCGCAACCTCAGCTACTGGCTGCTGCGCAGCGACCAGGAGGTCGAGCGATTCAGCGCCGCCTGCCGGCAGGCACGCCGTCCCGACGCGGCTGCTTTTCGCGCCTTGGCCGAGGCTCTTCCGTGGGTGCGCCGTCTGCATCATGACTCGTTGAAGAAGCCGATCCTGGTGGCGGTCGAGCCGTGCGTCAAGGTCCCGCACACGGGTCTGCTCGCAACGAGGTCGCTGCAGTCCAACCTCGATCATCTGGCGCGGCGTTGGGGCGAGGTGGCACAGGGCGTGGTGACCGAATTTCACGCGCTGCACGCGCGGCGCGGGCGCGACCGCGCCGGCGACCTCTGCGCGTGGTTGCGCGAGCAGCAGCCGCGACTGCTCATCACCGGGCCTGAAGGGCGCATCCTCTGGGACCCGGAGGCGGCGGGGCGCATCAGGCCCGTGCGTGCGGCATTGGGAGGGATCGGCGAGGCGACGGCCGCCAGTATCCGCGCCGACCTGGAGATCATCGACGCGCACACCCGCCGCTTCCTGGCGTCGTTGCGCCGCCCAGACGATCTGCCCGCACCGCATCCCGACACGGCACAGAACGGCTTGAGCTATCTGCACGTCACCCGCAAGCTGATCGCGTACAACCTGCGTGAGCCGGGCATGGAGCGCGTGCGTGCGCCGGCGCCGCCGTACGAGCGCTTCATGCTCGGTGCACGCACGATCCACGAGTGGGGGCACTTGGCCGCGGATGCCGGTTGGGTTCCGCTGGTTGCGGCGCACGCGGCGCAGCACCAGCACCTCTGCACGCAGCTCGCGCAGCTGTTCGACGAGATCCATGGAGGTGCCCCGGGGTCGATTCGCACCTACACCGCGGACGAGATGGCTGGCTTGGGTGCGGAAGCGGGGAGCCCCGGCCGAGGGCTGGCGAGCATCACGCTGCGCCGGCTTCCCGACTACCAAGCGAACCTGCTGGCGCGCCACTATCTGTCACTGGCGGAGCGTGAGACGTACATCCGCAATAACGTTTACAATCTGTCTATCGAGTCCCGGCCTGCAGCGGTGTTCCAGCGGTTGGCGCGCTACGCGTACGAGTATCAGTACCTGCGCTTCAGCCTGATCGGCGATCCGCTAGGCTATCTCCTGCGCAGCACCTGGTTTGGTGAGGAGTATCTGGAGCGACACATCCTGACTGAGGAACAGCTACGCCAGCTGTTGTCCGTCGTCGCCGAGCTGTGCAGCTGCTACGCCGTGGACTGGAGCAACTTCACCGCAGAGCTCGGCGCGCGTGCGGCGACTACGGATGAGGTGCGGCCAGGTTCCGAGCCAGACCCGCGCAGCCGTGATCAGACTAGAAAATCTGCGGGTGTCGCGTCCGACAAGTAGTCATAGCCGCCGAGAATCGTCTGCGTCGTGGAGGGGGTCAGGCCCAGCCAGCGGTTGATGATCTCTCCGTACACGTGCCGGAAGTCGAGCTGGTAGACGGGGTTCTGGTCGTCATCGAGGTTATCGAGCTCAGGATAGCCGCCGTACATTCCGCTGGTGGGTGAGCCGTTGTAGCCCACGACGTGCGATGGTCCGGTCGACTGTCCGGCTTTCGGGCCGACGATGAAGAGCGGCGCCGCGGTGCCGTGGTCAGTCCCAGCGTGCGCGTCGTTCGTGTTTTCTTCCACCCGCCTGCCGAACTCCGAGAACGTCATGATCAAGGTGTTCTTGTACAGGTTTCCGTCGTCGACCAGATCCTGCCAGAACGCCGCGACGGCACGGTCCAGTCGGTAGAGCAGCTTGCCGTGCTCCTCTCCCGCGAAGCTCGACTGCACCTTCTGCTGGATGGACTTCGCCGACAGCGGAATGTGAACACCCTGGTCGGAATGATTGTCGAAGCCGCCGATGTTGACGCGGAAGATGCGGCAGCCGAGCGGCTGGTTTCCTGGTTGCTCGCCCTTTAGGAGTGCGAACACCGTGCGCAGGCCGCGCGCCAGGCCGAAGCCCTGACGAATGGCTGGCGGACCGGTAAGGCCGAAGCCGCCGGACCCGTTTGCGGTGCCATTGATGAGGTCATTGAGGTTCTTGGCGAAACTTTCGTTGCACGTTCCGTACGCATCGACCTTGGCAATCGTCGCCGCGCCGGAGCTGCCGACCGGCTGGACGAAATTCGGCCCGCTAGCAGCGGCAATGTCGTAGATCCCTTTGAAGGCGTCCTTGTAGTCGGATGTCTGCGGAGCGCCGAAATTGTGGCTGTACGGGAATACGAAGTCGCTGATGTCCGCACAGGCGAGCACCGAGGTGTTGCCGTAGAACAACGGAGACAATTCGTCCTGCGTATCGACGGCAGGGACCGCTAGAGACTGACCGGCGCACATTTCATCGAGTGTGCGTCCCATCCAGCCCGTGGACGGTCCAGAGAGCGCCGGGTCGCCGCGGTACCAGATGCTCTTGGAGACATCGTGCGACAGGTTGCCATTGGCATAGTGCACGCCCAAGACGGCTGCGAGGTTCCCGGAATCGTAGAGCGACCTCAGGCGCGCCATGTGCGGATGCAGCGCGAGCTGCCCGTTGTGCAGGGGATCGTTGCCGATCTGCGTGGCTGACAGCTGATTCGTTGCGATACCGATGGTCGGCCGCGCCGTGGTGTAGGCCGTGTCGTTCGCACCGCTCAAGGGGATCACGGTGTTGATGCCGTCATTCCCGCCGTCCAGCTGGACGATAACGAGGTTGGTGCCGTTCTCGCACAGCTCCAGCGCTTGTGCCTGCCTGACACGCCACCAGATGGAGGGAAAGGACGCGGCGGCCGACAGGGACGCACCAGCTTTCAGAAATTGCCTGCGAGTGACCTTCATCAGATGTCTCCTTCCCCGAGCCCCAGGGGTCAGTGCACGTGATACTGCGGCAGCGACAGAATGAGGTTGACCAAGCCGCGTACATACACTTGGACGTAGCTGACGTCGCTGAGCTTCGCCGCGAGATCGGTGTCGTCGGGACCGAGCCAGTTCATGAGCTGCGTCTTGGTGGCGGCGTCGACGTTGAACACGCACAGCACCTTCAGGAAGCGCTCGACGACCGCCTGCCGGGTCGTGTCGCTCTGGTTGAGGAACTTGTAGATGTTGAATCCCACGTCCCACGTTCGGTTCCGTTCGCCCTCGGCTAAATTACGGGCGAAGGCGTAGCGGGACAGGAACGTCTGCGTCGTGATCCAGTGCGCGTTGCCGCGCCAGCTGAAGACGTCGGGCGGGTCGAACAGGCTCTGCCCCATACTGCTGACGACCTCGCTTCCGATGGTTGTGCGCGTCCAGCCGGTGAGCTTGGCGCGCAGCATGCGGAGAGACGCGACGACATACTCCGTTGGGTTCTTGATGGTGCGCGTGGAGCTAGCGTAGAACTCCTCGCGCAAGAGGATTGCGCGGAGCAGGCTACCGAGGTTGTACGCACTGTCTCTGAAGACGTCGGCTAGATCATCAATCAGGGTCAAATCCGCGCGCGGCGTGCTCCAATCCACTTCGGGGTCATACGCGAAGAACTTCCACATCTTGCGGGCAATGAAACGCGCCACCGTCGGACGCCCTTCGGTGTCGAGGTGATTGAAGATGCCGTCGACCAGTGAACGGTGCTCCTGATCGCCCTGGTTGGTGAGCGTGAACTCATTGAGGGCGTTCTGCAGCGGGGTTTCGCCGGCAGCTGGTGTGTACATGGTCTTGGAACCCGTGTCGTGTCGCCCCGGCTTGAACTCCACCGTGATCTTGGTCTCGTTGTGGTCTTCCGTCCAGCCGGTGAGGATGCGCGCCGCTTGCACGACATCGTTCTGCGAGTAATTGTGGTTGCCCTTGAAGTCGTAGACGCCCAGCGTAAAGAGCTCCTGCAGCTCGCGGCCGTAGTTCTCATTCGGCCTGCCGACCTTGTTCAGCTTGCCGTCGAGCCAAATCAGCATCGCGGCGTCGGTGGTCACGCGTTTGACCAGCTCGCGGAAATCGCCCGCCGCGAACTCACGAAACAGCACGTTCTGCACCGCCATGTGTTTCGAGCGGAGGACCTTCGATGAGCCGGTGGCGAAATGAGTGTGCAGAAAGAGCGTCATCTTCTCGCGCACCGGTTTCCTGGTGTCTCTCATCTTGAGGATCCAGGCGCGCTGCAAACGCGGGAAGTTGGCTTTGTCAACATTCGGCTGCAGGTTGCCCTTCCACGGGGGCCGCTTCCACGGTTTGAAATCGAGGAGCTTGTCGACTGCCTCGTCCGGGGTCATGTCGGCGAAGTAGCGGACTTGCCGGATCTCGCCGGTCGACTTGTTGTACATGCGCGCGTTGTGACCGAACCCGGCGCGGAGCAGCAGATGCGCCGCGGTTTCGTAGGTCCAGTTGGCAGGATCAATGTTTGGCATGCCCGAGCCTCCTCCCCCGATTGCATGGCATCCCGATCGCCTTCGTCCGCGTCGTGCCGGGCCACCCGTGTCGGTCCGTCGCCATGCTCGCCAACGCGAGCCGCGGAGCGCCAAGAACCCAGCGAATCATTAGAGTAGTGGTTCCCTCCCGTGCTCACAGCCTCAATGCGGCCGACGTGCGTTGCTGGTGCTTCTTGCTATGTCACTGCATGATCTTGGAGACGCGCGCCGTTGTCAACTCGAATTTGGCGCAAGCATCCAACGGCAGCGTGATCGGGTCAGTACTGCGCTTGGACGGGAGGCGAGTAGGATGACTCGATCCTGCGCACGGGTCTCCCCGCTTCGGCGGGGCTCAGAGGGGTCCCTGTGCTAACGCACGGAAACTCGGACGGTATTTCACTCAGTTTCTTCTTGACAAAGTTTTACCCTTGAGCAGATAATCCCTGCGATTCCCCTGTAGGAGCGGCATTTGCGGGCGAAACGGAGCGAACGGCAGAGAGCCGCAGAGGGCGCGTCAAGTTATTGGAGGTCATGAATGAAGACCGGAAAGATTGGACTAGTAGTCGTGGTCCTGTGCGGGGTGTTTTTCGGAACCGCTGGATTCGCGCAGGTTCAATTCCCGACGATTGCACGGCGTTATTCAGCGTGGATGGTCCGGGCCATGGACGAGTGCAACCCGGCAACGCTCAGCGTGACTTCGCCTGGTGTTCCGACGGGCGGCTGCTTCCAGACAAATGTCGTCACCGACGATGTAATTACCATGCATTTCGCCCGGCTCATTGTCACCGCGCGCAGCCGGCGCGCGGTCGTGTTCGGTCGTGGCCTACAGTTCGGCAAGCGGGTCCGCGTGCAGCTGACGTTGCGAACGACCCACAAGGGGCTGTCGGTGAAGCATCCGCCGGGGACCAACAAGACGGTAACGTTCCAAGACACCACCCTGTTGTGTCCGAACCCAACCACGAACCCCTTCGGCTTCACCGTACTGCAGAACGGCGCTCTACTCGGCATCGCCAACTTGCAGAATTGCTTGGGAACGAGCTTGAGCGGTCTGGCCACAGGCAACATCGAGATTACGGATGCGGCTCTGATCAACGTCGACAATGGCAAGGTGTTCGCGCGTCCCGGTATTTTACGATAGCGCATTCCGCGGTGTATTGGTTGTACGGTATGGGGGGAGGCGACGATGAAGAAAAGGGGGGGGCGACTGGCTCTAGCCACGGCGGCGGCCAGTCTAGTGTCGTTCATGGTGCATACGCCGAGCGCGGGCGCACAAGTGGCCTTTCCGAAGCTGGCACGTGGATTCGGGAGTTGGATGGTCCGTGCGATGGATCAGTGTAGCCCCAGCACTCTGAGCGTCACTACCCCCGGGCTACCAACCGGCGGGTGCCCGCCGACCAACACGGTCACCGATGACACCCTCGGACTCAACTTCATGAAGCTGCGAATCGCCCAGCACGGTGGGATCAGCCTGTTCGGCACCGGGATGACGTTGGGTGATGCCTTGCGCGTTCGGATAACTCTGCGTGTCACCAAGACCGGTATGACGACTAAGCACCCACCGGGCACCAACCAGACCGTGACATTCGTAGACCAAACGATCGATTGTCCAAAGACGCCGGATGCATTCCTCGTACGCCCGAACGGCTCAGTCGCCGGGCGCACGGACCTGGGAGCCTGCTTGGCACCGGCCAGCGGGCTCGCTGTGGGCAATCTCGAAATCCTGGACGTGAGCTTGGTGAACGTGATGAACGGCAGGATTGTCGCGGTTCCCGGGCTGCTGCGCTAGACGAGTTCACGTCGCCCCTGGATTGAGTTGTTCCCCGCTGCCAGGTCTGTCGTCGGGGGTGATCGGTGATTCGCGCACCGAGCCCTGCAAAGCATACACACCGATAGAGTACTCCCAGCTCGCGCTGACGTGCGGCGCGAGATCGACGTCGAGCAGCGGCGTAGCGAGCAGGAACGAGTACAACGCCACCGGTGTGACCACGACTCCGTCGGCCCGTGGCGGGGGTGTCGTTCCGGTGCTCAGCCAATACAGCGGGCGTCCGTCGAGCGCCGTTACCAGTTGCTGTAGGTCAAACGCGTCATTGGGAGAAAGAAGGTAGGCTGGGACGTCCCACTCCGCCCACAGTGTCGGCGCAAGCCCCAACGCCGTGAGCTGAACGTCGTACAATACGACCGCCCCGGAAGGGATCATTGCTGCGATCGCCTGCACGTGCCGTCGACTCTCCCGATAGAAGTGCGGTTCTCGCAGACCGACGAGCTGCGGGATCTGCGCTTCGATGCTCGCCATCAAGATCGGCGCAGCCACAAGCCAGTGCCAGCGCGAGCCGATGAATCGACAGAGCAGTGCCATTCCGATGCACAAGGCCGGGAGAACCACGGTGACCGAACGGCGGACCGACCAGATGGGGACCGGCGTGGCGTGAGGTTGGATGAGTACTTGTGCGAGCACGATTGCCGCGAGCACGATGAAGACCTGATACGCCAAGCCGCGGCGCCTGACGGCGAAGGTGCTCGACAGCAGCCCTGTCAGGCCGCCCACCACGGTGGGGACGCCGGCGTAGTGATGGAGTAGTCGCAGGCTGCTCCAGCCGTGTCGGTAGTCGCCAAACATGCCCGCACACACCGCGGCCGCGAACACGAGAACGTATGCGTGAGAGCTCCATCTGGGCGGTCGAGAGGGTCGCCAGCGCCATGCGAGGAGTGCGGCGAGCCCACCAGCGACGCCCGCGACGGTTCCCGGAAGCAACGCGGAGCGCTGCGACAGATTCTCCGCCAGCAGCGTGTGCAGATTGCCGAAATAGTGTGTCCGGAAGATCATCAGGTGGAAGACGGCGTGTAACCACAATACCCCGCAGCCTACCAGAGCCCAGCCGGGGCGTCGGGGGTCACGGCGGTTCAGCCAGATGCAAGTCGGCAAGGCAATGAGGACAAAGGCAACGTTCTCGATGCGCATCAACCCGGCAATGCCGAAGGCGACACCCGCAAGTATTGCTTCGCGACGCCGGCCCGTCTGGTCCCAAAACGCCAGGGCACACAGCCCACCCCACAAGAAGAACTGTCCCGGCACCTCCGGCATCAGGAAGCGCGCGTACCAGTACTGGGCGGACATGCACAGCAGTAAAACCCCCGTGACCAGGGCGACGGCCGTACCTCCCAGATGAAAGGCGAACTCAACGATTGCCCAGACACTCAAGCCCGCAAACATTGTGACTGCCCACTCTGTAGCCCGGGATCCGGCGAGTCCGTGGAAGACGGCAATCCACACTGCGATGAGATGATGAAAAGCGGGGAGGACTTGATCGCCATCCAGGCTGCGCAACACCAGGCTGCCGTTGAGCCGCAGATACGGGGGTGAACCAAGGTCGGGCGCCACACTCGGAAAGAGCGCGCGCTTGACATCGGGAGACAGCAGCCGGAGGGTCGGATCCTCAATAATCAGGCCGCCGTGGCGTGACAGGTGTACGCCGCTTGCCAAGTAGCCGGCGGAATCGGATGCCATGAGCCGGGTATCAAGGGGTGGCGCCACCGCGATCCACACCAAAGACACCAGGGCGATTCCGGCGAGATCGACCGCGCCGTAGCGCCGCTCCGCCTGGTGACGCGGGACGAGCCAGCGAGCCAGCAGTGAGAGCAGCCCGAGACCAGCAAGGAGGGCGGGAAGCGAATAGACGCCGCACTCCGCCAGGACGAACCCGATCCATGAGGCGCAGCACGCGCTCAGCAGCACTTCGCGCAGCAAGCGGGACCCACTGCCCGCGCCACCGCCCGCTTGGCCTTGCAACAGGTATCGGCCCGGGGCGTACAGCAGCAGCACGAGGGCGGCTGGAATCAAGAAGGACTGCATGCGGAAGCGCCTCTCGGGCTTTTACTCGGCTGCGGGGAGAGCGTCAAACACACCTGATTCTGTGGGTGCAGTATTCGTTTGACAGCCCGCGAGCAGAATGCCACGTTCACAATGCACTCCTGAGTCTATGAGCTTGCGGAAACTGATCATCCAAGTGCCCTGCTTGAATGAGGAGCAGCACATCGAGGTCACACTGCGGGACCTGCCCCGCCAGATCCCCGGCGTCGACGAGGTTGAAATCCTGGTCGTCGACGACGGCTCGACCGATCGCACTTCCGAAATCGCGCGGCGGTGCGGCGCCGATTACATCGTTCGGTTCCCGAACAACCGCGGCCTTGCCCGTGCCTTCCGGGCCGGACTCGATGCGGCGCTACGGATGGGAGCCGACGTCATCGTCAATACCGACGGCGATAATCAGTACTGTGCCAGCGACATCGAGCGGCTGATCAAGCCGGTTCTCGACGGGACCGCTGACATGGTGGTCGGCGACCGCGACACGCGCAACGTGCCGCATTTCTCGCCGATGAAGCGCCTGTTGCAGCATTACGGGAGCTGGGTGGTCCGCACCCTCTCCGGCACGGAGGTCCCCGACACGACGAGCGGGTTCCGCGCCCTCAGCCGCGACGCTGCCCTGCGTCTCAACGTGATTTCCGACTTCACGTACACGCTCGAAACAATCATCCAGGCCGGCAAGAAGCGCCTCCCCGTCACCCACGTCCCGGTGACCACGAATCCCGAACGGCGTGGCTCCAAGCTGTTCACCAGCTCGTGGACCTACGTCAAGCGCTCCATCGCCACGATGCTGCGGATCTATGCCCTCTACGAGCCGCTGAAGGTGTTCTCCTACTTGGGTGGCGTCCTGATCCTTGCGGGCACAGCGATCGGCGCACGCTTCCTGTACTTCTATTTCACCGGAGACGGCAACGGGCACCTGCAGTCCCTGCTGCTCACCGTGCTGCTGATCGTCATCGGCTTCCAGACGGCCCTGATCGGCCTGGTCGCCGACCTCATCGGCAGCAACCGCTCGCTCATCGAAGACCTGTTGTTTCGCATGCGGCGCATGGAGCTCGGCGATACGAATACCGACGTCGAGACGGTGGTGCATTCCCCCAGAGCCTTGCCACGCGCGCAGGGAGGGCATTCGTGAGTCCGCGCGGCGGCGCCTCCGGGTGGCCGCCGCGTGTGTGCTTCTTCGGGACCTACGCTCGCGACTATACCGTCACCCGGCTCCTGGCTCAGGCGTGCGCGGCAGCCGGTATCGAGGTCATCGAGTGCCACCGCCCTCTGTGGGAAACGGCGAGATACAAGCCGGCCGCGTACTTCGGGCCGAGGTCAATGGCCCGGCTCTTGGGGCAATACGTCCGGCAGGCTGTTGCGCTAGCGCGGGCGCGTCGCGCCAGCGGCCGCGTGCCGGTATATTTGATAGGGTTCAATGGACAGGTCGATTGCTTGTTGCTGCGCTTTCTGGTGCGTCGTGACCGCACCCCGATCGTCTTCGCACCGCTCGTGACTCTGACCGAGACGCTCACCGACGATCGGGCCGTGTTTCGGGCGCATTCCGCAAAGGCCGGTCTCGCACGTTGGATCGACCGCTTCAGCCTCAAGGCGGCGACGCAAGTCGTGATTGATACGGATGCCCATCGGCGCTACCTCGTCGAGACCTTCGGCATCTCGCCGGAACGGGTTTCCACGTGGCATTTGGGGGCCGACCCGACGGTGTTCTCTCCACGTGCGCGCGTGCCGCGAGAAGGCCCCATGCGCGTCCTGTTCTACGGGTCGTTCCTACCACTCCACGGTGTGCGAGCCGTGCTGGAAGCCGCATCGATTCTAAGGGATGATCACCGTGTGGAGTTCGTCTTGGTGGGCGATGGCCCCGAGCGCGAAGCCTGCGCGGCGCGCGTGCAGCAAGCGCAACTGCGCCGGGTACGCTTCGCCGACTGGGTGCCCTATCCAACGCTCGGAGAGATGGTCGCCGAGGCCGATGTCTGTCTAGGGATCTTCGGCAGCAGCGGCAAAGTACAGATGGTGATACCGAACAAGGTCTATCAAGCAGCCGCAGTGGGCCGTCCGGTCATTACGGCGGACACGCCGGCGGTGCGAGAGGTCTTCGTGCACGGCGAAAACGCGTGGTTGTGTCCTCTCGGGGATCCCGCGGCACTGGCGGAGGCGATCCGCGGCCTGTGCGACGACCTCAGTATGCGGCAACGCCTGGGATGCAACGCCGCCGCCATGATGACCGAGATGTTTTCCCCGGCGGCGCAGGGCCGGCGCTTGGGGGAGATCTTCGAGCGAGCGCTGGGACACGTATGAATCCACGCGTCGGAATCATCCTCCTCAACTGGAACGGCGGGGCGCAAACGATTGCGTGCGTCGAGTCCATTCGTGCACAGGCCTATCCTCACCGGTTCATCGTGCTGGTCGACAACAACTCAGCGGTGGCCGAACGCGAGCAGTTGCGCCGGCGCTACGGCGACGATTCAGCCATTGATCTCTGCTGGCTCGACGAGAACCGCGGCTACGCGGGCGGCAACAACGCGGGGATTGCTGCGGCGCTCGAGCGCGGCGCGGACCTGTTACTCATCGTGACCCAAGATGCGACGCTGGCGCCCGGGGCCCTCGCCACGCTGGTCGCGGCGGCGACGGCGGAGAGCGCAGCGGGCATCATCGGTCTCAAAGTGGTCGACGCCGGCCAGCCATGGCGGGTGCTTTCCGTCGGAGAGCGCCTGCACGTTCCCTTGCTCTGTATGCCCCGCACGCTGTTGCGGTATCGCAAGACCCGAGAGCATCCGTACGAAGTGAGCGGCGTCGTTGGCTGCGTGATGCTGCTGACCCGGAGCTGTCTGGAAACGATCGGCGGGTTCGACGAGGAACTTTTCGCGTACTACGAAGAGGTCGACGTGTGCCTGCGGGCGCGCGCCCGCGGCTTCAAGATCCTATGCACCCAGCAGGCCGTGGCAACGCACGACGGCATGCGCGGGTTCCTCTCTGGGTTCACGGGCATCAGCGCCGAGCTGAAAGCCCGCAACCTCCTGCGCGTCATATTGCGGTGGGCGACCCCGTTCGATTGGTTTCTCCTGGCGCCGACCTACGCTCTTCTGCTGAGCAGCAGCGTCGCGCTGTACACGCTACGCGGGCGCCTTGACATCGTGCGCGCGCTACTACGCGGCGTAGCGGCGGGACTCCGTGGTTACCGCGGCGCAACGCGGCAAATCGCCGCGGTCGGGGCGAGAGCAACCGGCCACCACAAACCGTCACAGCTCGTGTAGCCGCGATGCGCATCGGAATTGGGGCGATCCTTGGGGTCTTGGGTGGACCTGCCACGTACGCGCGCGAGCTGATTCGCGCGCTGCTGAGCATCGATGGAGCGAACGACTACGTCGTCATCACCGACGCCCCGGAGTCGCTCGGGGTGACGGCCCCGAATCTGCGGTGCGTACGGGCGCCGCTGCGCTCATCGCTGCTGCAGCCGGCGTGGGATCACCTGCTGGTTCCCTACTTCATCCGGCAGCAGGGGCTCGATGTCTACCACGGCACGAAGGGCATGCTACCGCTGTGGACGGGCTGCAGCGAGATCGTCACGGTCCACGACCTCGCGGTGTACCATCAGCCGGAGACCTTTGCGTGGCTCCAGCGCCTGCATCAGCGCAGCCATACGCCCTTCGCGGTGCGGCGTGCGGCGCGCGTGATCGCCGACAGCGAGTACGGACGACAGGATCTCTTGCAGCGGTTCTCCCTGGCGCCGGCCCGCGTCGTGGCGATCCCGCTCGCCGCCCACCCACGGTTCTCACCGCAACCGAGCGCCGATGACGACGCGGTCACCGCACGCTTGCGGTTGCCGCCACGCTACCTGCTCTACGCCGGCACGATCCAGCCCAGGAAGAACGTCGGAGCCCTGGTGGCGGCGTTCACCGGCCTGCCGAATTCTAGTGACGTCGAGTTGTTGATCGCCGGGCGCGTTCGTCCGGGGTATCGCCCAGACTTCCTGGGGGATCCGCCGGCGCGGGTTCGCTATCTCGGGCCGGTCAGCGACGACACGCTGGCCGTGCTCTATCGCCGCGCCCTCGCCCTCTGCAGCCCGTCGGGTTACGAGGGCTTCGGGCTGTCGCTGCTCGAGGCCATGGCCAGTGGTGCGCTCGTCGTTGCCGGTCGGAACAGCGCCGTGCCGGAGCTGGTGAACGACTGCGGCATCCTCTTGGATGAGCTGACTGTCCCGGCGCTCCGAAAGGTGCTCGAGCAGATCATTGGAAATGCGCGCGCCTTCGACGAGCTGCGGACCGGCGCTCAGCGGCGCGCCGCGCGCTACACGTGGGAGGAGACGGCGCGCCGGACATTGGCGGTCTATCGCGAGGTAAGCGGAGATGTGCGCGCAGCCGCGTGACGGCATTCCCAGCGTTGCCGTCGTCGTGCTCAATTGGAACGGCACCGACGACACGTTGGAGTGCCTGAGCAGCCTCGCCCTCATGGACTACCCGCGTTGCGAGATCATCGTAGTCGACAACGGTTCCCAGCCGTCGCCACGCCAGGTGATCCACGCGCAGTTCCCCGAGGTGACGTACCTGGAAACCGCGACCAACCTTGGATATGCGGGCGGCAACAACGTCGGTATCCGCCATGCACTGGCTAAGGGACACGACTACGTGTTCGTGTTGAACAACGACACGGTCGTCGAACGCGAGGTCCTACGCGACGCGGTGCCGGTGGCCGAAGCGGACCCGAAGATCGCGGTCGTCGGCGTGAAGATCATCGCGTGGGACGATCCGTCGCGCGTGTGGGTGGCGTATGGGCAGGTGACCTACCGGCAAGGCCTGGTCCGTCTCATCGGATACTACGGCCTCGACGACGGCGCCTTCGATACGCAGCGCGACGTCGAGTGGGTACCCGGGACGGCGATGCTCTTTCGACGTGAGGCGTTGGAAACCGTCGGCTTGTTCGACGAGGAGTATTTCGCCTATCACGAAGACGTCGACTGGTGCACGGCGGCGCGCAAGCGCGGCCTGCGCGTCGTCTTCGCGCCACGCCCGCGCATCTATCACAAAGGGCACCGCAGCTCCGGCGGCAAGGGATACGTGACGCCGCGGCAATACCTGGCCGGCCGCAACATGGTGCTCTACGTCCGCAAGCACGCCACCGCGCTGCAGCTGCTGAAGTTCATCGCGTTCCAGTTGGCGACCATTCCGTTGCAGTACGTGCGCCGCTGGATGAGCGGGGAACAGGCGGGCGTCGCATCCAAAGTGCGCGGCATGCTCGATGCCGTTCGTGGTCGGCCATTACCGCTGGTGGAGTTGGGGCTGCGGCCCAGGGTCTCATGAGCTTCACCTACTACACCGTCGATACCGGCATCGAGGCGAGCCAGATATTCTGGAGCTATGACTCGGTCGCGGACCACGTCGACTTGTGTGACTACGAAACCACCTTGCCGGTCTTTCTCGATCATCTGCCCAAGGACGCCCCCGTTCTCGACGCCGGATGCGGCCTGGCGCGCTGGGTGATCTATCTGCGCCATCGCGGCTATCGCGTGTTCGGTGTGGACCGTGCCCACGCGGCGCTGGTGCAAGCGGCGCACTTCGAGGGCCCGACACCGTTGTTCACGGCTGACACGCAGGTGCTGCCGGTGCGTGACGAAGCGCTCGGTGGGATCATCTCGTTGGGAGTGGTTGAGCACGTACCGAGCGGGCCCGTCCCGTCCTTGCGTGAGCTGCGGCGTGTCCTCCGTCCGGGTGGCGTCGCGCTGGTCGCCGTGCCCTACAACAATCCGTGGCGCCGCGCGCTGATCAACCACCTGCGACGCTTCCGTGACCGGCAGAAGCGGCGCGCCGGTCTGAAGCTCGACTTCGCAGAATATCGCTTCAGCGCCCGTGAGCTCACCGGCTTTCTCGAGGAAGCCGGTTTCGAGGTGCTCTCGGTGCATGCGGACGACTTCATTCCGCCCCTTGGCAAGGGGCTGTGGGTGGATTCGTCCTCGTTCTTTGGGTATCGGGTCGGCATGTTCGATATGGCGCCCGGTCACAAGCGCTGGGAATTGAACCGCCGCGGCCGGCTCCTGCACGGCATTGCCAATCGGACCTCTCCGTGGCTGGTTGCCGGCGGCGTTCTGGCGGTGGCGCGTCGCCAGTGAAGCACATGCGCGTCGCTGCGGTTACCGTGAACTGGAACCAGCCCCAACTGACGCAGCAGTGTGTGCAGAGTCTGGCCGCCGGTTCGAGCCTCCCGGCTTGGATCATCGTCGTGGACAACGGCTCGCAGGTGAATCCCACCGCACTGGTCGGCGAGGTGTACGCGCCGACCATCGTCTTGCGACATGCGCAGAATCGCGGCTTCGCGGCGGCGGCAAATGCCGGGATCGAGCACGCACTGGGGCTCGGCGCCGACGCCGTGCTCATCATCAACAACGACGCGGTCGTGGCGCCCGCGTGCGTGGCCGAGCTGACGGCGGCGCTGGATCGCGATGGCCGCCTCGCGGGGGCGGGCGCGAAGACGCTGACCCAGGAGAAGCCGCCGCGTATCCACACGGCGTACGGCGTCCTGACGTTCCACGGGCAGCTGGTCAGCCAGAAGGGATGGATGGAGCCCGACATCACGCAGTTCAACGAGTTGACCGACGTCGACTACATCTCCGGTTGCGCCATGCTGCTGCGCCGTACGGTGCTGGAGGAGGTGGGGTTGCTCGATCCGTTCTTCTTTGCGTACCACGAGGATCTGGATTGGTGTACGCGGGCACGCCGCGCCGGTTATCGGGTGGCCTACGTTCCCAGCGCGCTGGTCTATCACCGTATGCACGCGTCGACCGGAGGTGGCGGCTACCTCAGCCCCATCACCTATCTCTCGGCGCGCAACAGCATCCTGTTCGTGCGCAAGAGTGCCAGTTGGGTGGAGTGCCTGAAGTATGCCGTGCACCTGCCGGTCAACCTGCTCAAGGAGGGCGTCTTCCGCTACTGGCGCGGAGAGCTGGAAGGATTCAAGCTGCGGTTGCGCGGCGTGCGGGACGGCCTCCTGCAGCGACCCGTGCCGCTGCGCGAGCTCGGCCTCGAGTCGCTGTCCACGCCGCCACCCGATCGGGAGGCGGCGACGGCGTTGAGCTCATAGGTCATGGCATCTGCACCTACTCCGCATGTAGCGATCGTCATCCTCACTTGGAACGGCAAGGAGGACATCCTGCACTGCCTGCCGACGCTGCCGTGCGTCCGCTATCCGAATTGGAGCGCAACCGTGGTCGACAACGGGTCGTCGGATGGAACCGTGGAGGCGATCCGCGCCGCCTACCCGCAGCAGCGGCTGTTGGTGATGGAGAAGAATCTCGGCTTCTGCGGCGGCAACAACCGCGGCATCGAGGATGCGCTCGCGCGCGGCGCCGACTACGTCCTGCTGCTCAACAACGACACCGAGCTGCACCCCGAGCTGCTCGATGAGTTGGTGAAGGTGGCGCAGGGCGATCCACGCATCGGTGCGGTGGGCACCAAGAACATTCTGATGGACGACCACCGCATGGTGTGGGGTGCCTACGGGGAGCTACGCTACGATCGCGATCTGGTGCGGCTGATCGGTTCGGGGCAGCCGGACGGCCCCGAGTACTCGGTGGTGAAGGACGTCGACTGGGTCATCGGCAACGGCATCATGATGAGCCGCGCAGCGGTCGAAGCGGTGGGTGGGTTCGACGAACGCTTCTTCGGCTACCACGAGGACGTGGACTGGTGCGAACGTGCCCGCAAGGCCGGCTTCCGCACCGTCTACAACGGTCGCGCCATCATCTACCACAAGGGCTTCGGGGCGGCGCGCCCGAGTGCCAAGATGCCGTTTCCGGTGCTCTACTTCCTGGGCCGCAACAGCATCCTGTTCGCGCGCAAGCACGCCTCGGCGCTGCAGCTGTGCAAGTTCGTCACGCTCTTCTTCGCCGGGGTCGCGTGGTGGATGATCGGCGGCGTCTTCCGCGGCGATCGCATGAAGTCATACCTCTGGTTGCTGCGGGGCTTTGCCGACGGCGTCCTCGGTCGCTTACCGCTGCGCCAGCTTGGCCTGCAGTGAGGGAACACGGCGGCGCGGCCGGAGGACGCACACGCATGCTCCGCAAGCTGGCAAGCAACACGCTGGTCGGGTTGGCTGGGACCGTCGCGCAGAAGGGGATCGCTTTCCTGACGACGCTGGTACTGGCGCGCGGGCTGGGTCAGGACGGCTTCGGCGTCTACTCCTTCGTCGGCGTCTACATCTTCTTCTTCGCCTTCATCGTCGACCTCGGGATGGATCGCGTCGTCACGCGCGAGATCTCCGAGGCCCCCGAGCGCGTCGGCCACCTACTGGGAAACGCCATCATCTTGAAGCTGTGCCTGTGTGTGTTGGCCATTCCCGCCGCTTACGTCGTGGGGCGGTTGATGCACGTGCCGGCTGAAGCGCAGCATTGCATCCTGATTGCGGCGCTGGGCTTGCCGCTGTCGATGGATCTGCTGTTCCGCGGCTACTTTCAGAGCCAGTATCAGGTCAAGCTCATCTACGCGGTGACGCTGCCGGCCGCCACGCTGTTCCTGTTGCTCGCGATCCTCTGTGTCCATTGGGCGCTGCCCGTGCACGTCCTGTTCTACGCGGCCCTCGTCAACGGCGCGCTGACCTTGGCGCTGCTGCTGGCGATCGCCTTGCCGCGGATTCGGCTGGTGATGCGGCCGGAGCCTGAGCTGATGAAGCGCCTGCTGCGCGACGCCGGCGAGATGGGGCTCTTCATCCTGCTCTTCGTAGTTGCCATGCGCATCGATCAGATCTTGCTCTTCAAGCTGCGCGGTGCCGTCGAGGTGGGCCGCTATGCGGTCTCCGTGCGGGTGACCGAGGCGCTCAGCATCCTGCCGGAAGCGCTGATGCTGACCGTCTTCCCGATTCTGGCGTCGAGTCAGACCTCCGCCCCGGAGCGCTTCCGTCACACCTATCGGCTGAGCTTCAAGTACCTGTCGGCCATCATCCTGCCGCTCGCCCTGGCCCTGACGCTGTGCCGCGACCCGTTCGTGCGTTTCGTGTTCGGTGCACAGTACAGCGCCAGCGCGGCGCCCTTGGCAATTCTCGGGTGGGGGATGTTCTTCGCCTATACCGGCGCGGTCTATCTGAACCTGTTCATCGTGCAGCGGCATCACCGGCTGATGCTGCTCGTGAGCCTGGTCGCCGTCGCGGTCAACATCATCGCCAATCTGTGCTTGATTCCTCCATTCGGGGCGACGGGTGCCGCGGCGGCGATGGTGATCGGCAACGTCGCGGGCTTTATGTGTTGGGCGGTACATCCGGCCACGGCGCGGTACATGGCCGTGTGCATGGCGGAGGCGGTACGCCCGGTGCTCGCCGTGGCGCTTGCCGCCGGGCTGGCGGCCGTGCTGCAGCTCGAAGGCCTGGTGGCGGCGGCGGCAACGCTCGGAGTGTACCTGGCCGCGATGGTGGCGCTCCGCGGCTTCAGCTGGTCGGACGTCGAGCTGGTGCGACGGCTGTTCGCGGCGGAGCCCGCGGCGTGAGCCGCCGCTTCAATTGAGCAGAGGTCAGCCGGAGCGCTGGCCGTGCCCCACAATGGGAACATCTGCCGGAGGATCAAGGCTGGCGCCCGTGTCGCCCGGGTCGGCGAGCTGGCGCACCACTCGCGCCGGGTTCCCAGCCACGATGGCGAACGGCGGCACGTCCTGGGTCACGACCGCGCCGGCCGCGACGATGGCGCCGCGGTGCAGCGTGACGCCCTTGAGGATCGTGGCATTGAGACCGACCCAGGCATCGTCTTCGATGATCACGGGCGCGCTCTTCACCCTGTCCGAGTTGCCCCAACGCAGCCGGCGCTGTGCGGCATCGACGGGATGCAGGTCGTTGTCGTAGATGTTTGCGCCCGGTCCGATCCAGCAGTGGTTGCCGATCCGTACGCCCCGTGCCACCGAGATGATGTGGTGCCCGCCGAACGTGATGTGGTTCTTCATTTCCAGGCGGGCGGGCTCGGGCAGCCCGAGCCCGACCATCAGCGCCATGTCGTCCGCCAACTCGACGTCATCGCCGATCTCGATGATGCCGTCTCCCATGATGCGCGGCGCCGTGCCGTACATCCGCAAGCGGCAACCGACTTTGGCGCAGCGGAAACGCAGCATGGGTTCACGGACCAGTGCCTGCATCGCCATGCCCCACGCATTGACGAGGAGGGGACGGCCGTAGAAGAGGAGCCCGCCGGCGAACCGACCGACCGGAAGCGAGAAACGCCCGCGCCACTGCTCGACCTTCCAGGTGAGACGAACCAGAAGAGGGACCCGCGACGTATCCGGCACGAGAAGGCGATAAGGTACTGGGTCTTCCATGTCAACCGCGGGCCGCCGATCTGGGTGGCGGTGATTCAAGTTTACTTAACGGGGCCGCTGCACTAGCATACCGGCATCATGGGATTGGGGAGCATCGGCGCACTGCCGGGCCGAGTCCGGGCACTGTATGCGGAGAACCGCAACGTGACGCCGCGGCGCCTGCTGAATTTTCTCCTCGTCCATCTCGAGATGAAGCTCGGCCGCACGCGACTCCTGTCGCGACCGTACGAGCTGTGCATCGACGTCAGCAACAAGTGCAACCTGACCTGTCCGTTCTGCCCGACCGGGCGGCGCGAGAACGGTCGCGGCAAGGGCAACATTGGGTACGACACCTTCAAGACCATCCTCGACGAGCTGGCGCCCTCGGCCTTGTCGTTGGAGCTCTTCAACTGGGGCGAGGCGTTCTTCAACCCTGACTTGCCACGGCTGATCGAGTGTGCCCACCAGAAGAAGCTGGTGACTTTGATCTCCAGCAACCTGAGCTTCAAGCTCTCCGAGGACTACATTCGCTCGATCATCCGCAGCGGCCTGACGTACCTGACCGCCTCGGTCGACGGCGCGGACCAGCAGTCGTACGAGGTCTATCGCCGCGGCGGGAAGTTTGATCTGGTCATGGAGAACTTGCGCACCTTCGTGCGCCTGAAGCGCGAGATGGGGAGCGAGCTGCCGCGGCTGTGCTGGCAATACCTGATCTTTGCGCACAACGAGGACCGGGTTGAGGACGCGCGGCGCCTCTCCCAGGAGCTGGGCCTGAACACCTTCGCGGCGTCGGGCGGATTGTACGAGGATCCGAGCTGGGCTCCCAAGGGCGATTACAAGATGGACTATCTCGCCGTCCACCCGAACCGTTGCACCTGGCTATGGAAGAAGGCGGTGTTTCACTGGGACGGCGGGATGGCCTCGTGCTGCATGGGCTTCTACAAGCACGACGACTTTGCCGACTGGCAGCCCGGAACCTTTGGGCGCATGTGGAACAATGAGAAGTTCCTCGCCGCGCGTCGCATTTGGACGGAGCCGCAATCGGCGTTGCCGCAAGGGCACTTCTGCACCGACTGCGACAAGGTGCGCCTGTACCGCGGCCTACCGTTGCACTCCAAGATGAAGCCGTCACCCGAGTTGCAGGCGCGTGCCACCGGGTGAGCGCCGGCCGCTCGTCTGCCGGTCGCTCGACGAACGCAGGTGCTGCGGGTGCTCGCAGGCCCACCAGTTGTGGATACGCGCCGGTTACATCGGATCACGCCGCGCTCCATGCTGAGGGGGTTGGCGGTTGCCGTTGGGCTGACCGGGTTCGCTTACACCTTGTGGCCGCAACGACCCAACGTGCTGCTCATCACGGTGGATGCCCTGCGTCCAGACTTCCTCTCTTGCTACGGCGGCACGCACAGCCCGACGCCGCACTTCGATGCGCTCGCCGCCAGCGGCGTGATGTTTACCGACGCCGTGTGTGACGTGCCGTGGACGCGCGCCTCGATCGCGTCACTCATGACCGGCCGCTACGCGACGGGTCATGGAGTGCGCGCGCAGTTCGATCAGCTGCCGGAGGACCGCGTGACGATGGCCGAGATCTTCGAGGCCGCCGGCTATCAGACCGGCGCCGTCGTCTCGTCCTTCCTCCTCGACCACATCTTCCAGATGGACCAGGGCTTCGAGACCTACGACGACCGCTTCGACGCCCCGATGGTCGTGACCTCCACGGAGCCCCCGCTTCATCTGGCCAGCGTGTACTATGGGGATCGCGGGCAGGATCGGCTGCTGCGGCGCCAAAAGCTGCAGACGACCGGCCTGCGCGACGATGTCCAGACTACTGACAGTGCAATCGGATGGTTGCGCCGCGTGGGACGCCGACCGTTCTTTCTCTGGGTACACTACTTCGGCGCACACGAACGCTGGAAGCCCGGTGCGGAGCTGCAGGAAATGATCGCCGAGTACCAGCCCAGTGTGCTCCGCGCTGACAATGAGGTCGGGCGGCTGTTGCACGCGCTGGCCGACCTGGGGCTGGACCAGAATACGCTCGTCATCCTGCATGCCGATCACGGCCAGGGGTTGCTGGAACACAGCAGCTTTGGGCACGGCACCGACCTGTACGAACCGAGTCTGCACGTCCCGCTGATCATGCGATGGCCGCACCGCTTGCCCGCGGGGCGACGGGTCGACGCGCTGACGGCGCTGGTCGATGTGCTCCCAACGATCCTCGACCTCGTGGGTCTGCCTGTGCCCTCCGGCATCAACGGGCGGAGCGTGGCAACGCTGTGGCGCGGCGATGGTCCACCGCCCGAGCGCGAGGTCTACTGCGAGAGCTTCTTCGCCGCGAGGCCGGCCGCGCCAACCGAGGAGGGCAAGCGTGCCGGCGTGGCGCGCTACGGCGTCCGCGGGCCACGCTGGAAATACATTCGTAACGAGCCGATCGGGTTGACCCCGGTCCCCGGCTCAGCGACCGCCGGGGCTCAGCGCAGCGAGGAGCTCTACGACCTGCAGCTCGACCCGCAGGAGGGGCGCAACCTGATCCGTGAGCAAGTGGGGGTGGCCGCGAAGTTGCGCGCGACGCTGGCGGGCTTCCGGCAAACGGCTCCGGACTAAAGGCGAAACGAAAAGGGGACGCCGGAGCGTCCCCTTTTTAGTTTGCAGCCAGACCCCTTCTCGCGGGATCAATGACCCGATTCGATGAGGTGTGCAACGGTGAAGAACTCTTCGGTGATTCCCGTCTTGTCGCCCTGGTTGAAGTACCAGCCCTCTTCGCTCGGGTACTTGGCGCTCGGCAGCGCCGCCTTGGTGGCGTGGCTGAGCTGCATGTCGACCATGGTGATGCTCGGCTGGAACGGCATCTCGTCGGGGTACTCCGTACCGTACGATGAGGTCGCCCGTTTCTTGAAGCTCCACTGGTTGACCCAGACTTTCCACAGCTGTCCGGAGCGATCGAAGATGTCGCTGTACGCGATGAGGTAGGTTTCCTTGTCGACAAACAGCAGCCGCTTGCCGTACGCATACTGCGGCAGCTTGGGAATGCCTTCGACGACGTAGGCCTTCCGCTTCTCCCAAGTGTCGCAGAAGATGAAGTCGCCGCCGCCGTCACAGTACTTCACCGGGAACTGCTCGGAATGGAAGGACCCGATGATGTCCTTCTCGCCCAGAAACTTCCATTCGAACCACGCGATCTGCCCGGCATAGCCGCCGTAGCTGTCGACGTCGGTGTCCTGCCCGAAGAGCGCATCGGAGCGCTGCGCGCTCGACAGACGACGCACGCGACGCAACGACGGCAGGTAGAGCCAGGTGTCATCCTGACGGTCCGGGCTGAGGTAGCGGATGCCGGTCTCGCCCACGCCCTTCAGGTCGAACGGCTCGAGGATCGGGTGCAGCGAGCTCTTGGCCCGTACCTGGTCGGGGTTCGGCCGCTCAGGCTTCGGGTCGACGATGACCCGGGAGTTGTAGAAGAGCGTCCGCAGGTGATCGAGGAGGAAGTGCCGCTCGACCGTCATCGGTGTGGCGCCATCCGCGACCGGTCCGGTATCGGCGTCGAAGTTGCGCAGGTCCTCGTCGTCGGTGACGTACGGCTTGTACTCGTAGTTCCACATGATCTTCAAGGCGAGCTGCGGATCGTTCGCATCGAGGTTGGGAAACGGCATGCCGGCGACGTGGCCGACCAGCGAGCGGCCGTCCGGTGCGAGCTTGGTCTGGCCGCCGTACTTCTCCGTGGCCTCGCGGTACGCCTTGTTCCACTCGCACTTCTTGTACGGCACGATCTTCATCGTCATGCCGTGCTTGACGCACCACTCGACGCCGGGCGAGACCAGTTCCTTCACCTTGTCGACGTTGTCCTTGGTGATCACGTCGCCCGGCTGCACGTCGGCGCGGACGGGCAACGCGCACACGATCACCGCCGCCCCGGCGAGCAGGACGAGCCCGACTCTCCTCGCAATCTGTCTCATTGTCCCCTCCTGAGAGGCGCACATTGTCTGGCGCAGCCTCATTCCTATCCTGGCCCGCCGGAAGAAGTCAACGCTCTTCCCGGTCGTGGGAGCGGCCCCAGGTGTCGCCGGTCCCGTCCCCGTCAGATGGTCAGTTGGAACCTTCCGGTTGGTTGACGACGTGCAGCTCCACGCGGCGGTTCTGCGCCCGGCCGCTTTCGGTTGCGTTGTCGGCAACCGGTCGCGACTCGCCGTAGCCCGCCACTTCCATCCGCTCGGGTGCCACGCCGTGGTTGACCAGGTAGCGGAAGATCGCTTCGGCGCGGCGCACCGACAGCTTCTCGTTGTACTCATCCGTGCCGCGCGAGTCGGTGTGGCCTTCGACCGAAATCCGTACGCCCGGATTGCCGCGCAGGACGTCCGTGGCCTCATCCAACACCGGGCGCGAATCCGTTCGGATCGCGCTCTTGTCGAAGTCGAAGTTCACCCCGCGAAGGACGATCCGGGTGCTGGTCGGTGGGGGCAGCGGCTCCACCCGAGGCGGCGGCGGAGGCGGTGGGGGCGGCGGTGGAGGTGCGGGTTCCGGATCGAGGAAAGCGTGGCCGGCGAGGCCGCAGATCAGGGCGCCGGCGACGGCGCCGATCGCCGTGGCTGCCGCGTAGGCGGGCTCGTCATCCTTGCAGGGTCCGGTCGAATAGATGTTGCACGTATGGCCGGTACGGATGCTCTGGTTGGAGAAGCCCTGCGACTCGATGGCCGCACCACCGACACCGCCGACGACCGCGCAGATCGCCGCTGGAATATAGGTCCCCTTGCCCCACGGCTTGTTCACGAAACGCCGGCCGTAGGTGCAACCCGAAAGGGCGAGGCCGGAGGTCAGGATCAGGGTCAATAGCCAGCGTGCTTTCATGCGATGGGTTCCCCCCAGGTCATGATCGGGTCTTTGTATGCCTGGGGCAGGGTCGTCGTCAAGCAATTCATGGTGCAGACGCCGGCAGCGCCCCGCTGGTGCCGAGCCCGGCGCGCGCGTCGGCATCCAGTTCGAGCAGCTCCATCACGCTCCGGCTGGTGCCCGGAGGACCCATGCTGCCCTCCACCTTGACGACGGTATGCGGCCAGTCGGTGGTGAGCCACAGCACGGTGTCGGCCGGCCGCATCTGGTCGGCGATGTCGCGAGCCATCTGGTAACCTTGCTCGCTGGGAAGGACGAGGCGCCGGAGCATGCGTTCGGTGTCCACGTTCATGCGGATGCGGTAACAGTCGAAGGTGCCGGCGGGTACGGTGACCGGTTCGGTGCCGTCGAGGACCAGGTACATGGCCGCCGTCGGCTCATACTCGCTCCACAGGAAGAAGTTGAGGACGCGTTGCTCATGGAACGGGTAGCCGTGCAGTGCCAACCCCAGGCACGGGCCAGCGTAGATGTTCTCCGGCCACGGCGCGCGCGCGCCGGTGACCTTGTCCATCACCGTGCCGGAGAGGAAGTCGAGGTGCTCCTCTTCCAGCGGCTTTCCCCCGGGGTCGCGACGCACCTCGTCGTACGCCACGCTGCGCAGGTTGCCGCGCTCGACGCGGAACCGGCAGGTAGATTCCCGCGCGTCGCCGTCTTCGGACTTGGTGACGGAGGTGAAGCGGTACTCCGGTTCCTCCGTTCCGGTCTTCTCGATGGTGACCGGGCCCGGGACATACCAGAACGGCCGCCGCAGGTCCGGCTCCAGAAAGGTGAACTTCACGACGGGCTCCGTCGAGCGGCTCGCCGGCACCTGCGGATCGCGGAAGAAGCCGCCGCTCACCGGCCCCGGGGCGTACACAAGTGCCTCCGGGGGCGGCTCGCGCGCCGCCTCGGAGGCGAACCGCGTCGTCGCCGCCAGTTGCAACGGGAGCGCCCGCACCGCGGCCCGCCCATCGCCGAGCACGACGGGCTCCTCGATGCGCAGCATCATCTCCAGCTCCTTGCCGCGGAGGTCGTCGAGCTGCTCGGCGCCGCCGGCGGCGAAGAGCACGATGACGGCATCCGCCGCCGCCGCCGGATTGCCGCGGGCGCGAGCCAGCGCGTCGCCGGACACCGCGAGCTGGACCCACGTACCTTCCGGGACGGTCCCGCTATCGATGACCCAACCGCGGCTGAGGACCGTGCGGTGGCTGAACGCCTGCGGCTGCCGCGCGATGTCCGCCAACGGCACTTCCCCTCCGGGTGGACTGCTCGGAGTATGCGGGGTCATGCAGGCGACTGCGGTCACGAGCATGAGAGCGCAAAGCGTTCGCAAGTGCATGGCGGACGAGAAGACGCATACCGCGTCCTGGATTCCACGGTCAACCAGGCGTGGCCTCACGCGGCGAATGCTGATACCAAGGCGCTGAAGGGATGGGGATGGAGCTCGATTCGGTGCGAGAGTTGAAGCAGTCGTTGAGCGTCACGGTGCTGGCTCCGTTGGCCGAAACGGTTCACATGCGAGCCTTCGGCGTGTCGGCGCGACCGCTCATGGAGTCGGCGCACCACCGGACGCTGGCCCTTGGCGTGACGCGGCGGTCGAAGCGTGAGTACGCCCTCGCCGTCCGAGTGCAACATCGTGGGCTGGAGAACAGTGAGCAGGTAGAGAAGATCCGCAAGCAAGCGCGCGGCGAGGTCGACGTGCGCTACATCGGCCGCGTGATGAAGCAAGCCGCGCCGTGGCACCAGCAACGCAACCGTCCCCTGCGCATCGGCGGCTCGATCGGGCACTTCAAGATCACCGCGGGAACGCTCGGCTGTTTCGTGCGCGGCCGCGAAGACGACAGCCCGCTGATCCTGTCCAACAATCATGTCCTGGCCAATGAGAACCGCGCCAAGAAGGGCGATGCGATTCTGCAGCCGGGCCGATTCGACGACGGGCAGAATCCCAAGGACGGGGTAGGCACGCTCCTGAGCTTCGTGAAGCTCAAGCGCATCGGCGCCAACCTGGTCGACTGCGCGATCGCAGGGCTGAAGAGTGGCACGGAGCACGATCACCGCAAGCTCACCGGTCTGGGCAAGCTGGCGGGTGTGGGCGACGTCGTGATCGATGAGGGCGCGGCCGTGGGCAAGGTGGGTCGCACCACCGGTGTCACGCACGGGCGCGTGACGGCGTTCGAGCTCGACAATGTCGTTGTCGGCTACGACATCGGCGAGCTGCGCTTCGACAACCAGATCGAAATCGAAGGAGCCGGCAACGCACCGTTCAGCCAAGGCGGCGACAGCGGCTCACTCATCGTCGACGCCGAGCGACGTGCTGTGGCCTTGCTGTTCGCGGGCGGCGACCAGGGCGGGTCGAACGGCAAGGGCCTGACCTACGCCAACTCGCTGGCCGCGGTGTTCGGCGCCCTGAAGATCGAGCTGCTATACTGAGTGCGCCATGAACCCCCACACCGTCGACGAGGCCCGGGCAGCCAAGAAGCGGGCGATGGACGTCTTCAAGCGCCTGGCACCCGTCGTCGGCATTGGCATCACCAAGATCGACGGCGGCTACGGCGTGAAGGTCAACCTGCGCGGTAAGCCGAAGGCGAACGTGATGCTACCCGACGCGGTCGATGGCGTACCGGTGCGCGTCGAAGTGGTTGGCCCGATCCGCAAGCGGTGATCCCCGCGGGAGCAACGTCTTTCACGGCTGCAGCAGCTTGCGCTTCCACCCGCCGCGCGTACGCACGTATAGCTCGCGCTCGTGTAAGCGGTGATCGCGGTGCGTCCAGAACTCGATCGCCTCGGGCACGACGCGGTAGCCGACCCAACCGGCCGGGCGTGGGATGTCCTTGTCACGGTAGCGGTGCCGCAGCGCCTCCCAGCGCGCCCGGAGCTGCGCTCGGTTGGGCAGCGGCGCACTTTGGTGTGAGGCGCGTGCGGCGAGCTGACTCTCGCGTGGCCGAGTGGCCCAGTACGCGTCGGCCTCAGCTGGCGCGACCGGCTCGACGCGGCCGTCCACCCGCACCTGCTTCAGGATCGCATCCCAATAGAACACCAGCGACGCGCCCGGGTTGTTGCCCAGCTCGCGCCCCTTGCGGCTGCTCGCGTTGGTGAAGAAGACGAAGCCGCGCTCGTCGGCCCCCTTCAGCAGGACGAACCGCACCGACGGCCGGCCCTCGGCGTCGGCGGTGGCGAGGGCCATCGCTTCCGGCAGCCGAATACCGGCACGCTGCGCCTCGGTGAACCAGTGCTGAAACAGAATGAAGGGATCGTCAGCCATTTGAGTGCGCACCTCATTTGGGTACGGCCGTTGGCAGAGACCGTCCACACGCGAGCGTTGGGTGTGGCAGAGGGGCTGCTGATTGAGTCGGCAGAGCCAAGCCACGGTCGCGTTGGTAAGCGGCGCGGCGTTCCTCCACAGTACCTTCAAATCGTCAGGACCGAGTCTGATACGACCGCTGGCGCGGCAAGAGCTTTCAGGTCCTTGTCGGCATCACCATGCGCGATGGCCGCCTCGATCGGGCGGCAAACTGCAAGGCCCGCACGGCCCCCGCTCTTGCTTCTCCAGCAACGCCCCTGCTCCTCGCCCTTTTCTCGCGCTCACCGTCCAGCGCGCTCCGCCGGACCCACGGCTGGCGGCGTCACGATGGGCACGGTGCTCGCTGTTTCGTCCATCTCCAGGAGGCCCTTGGCCAGTGCCCGCACCGCTTCGTCCGGGTCGGTGAGCCCGCGTTGCAAGAACTGACGCGCCCGTTCACTGTCCAGATCCGAGAGCACCTTGAGCGCTTCGTAGCGGATCTCGGCGGACGGGTCGTTGAGCACGCTTCCTATCGCGTCGAACGGTGCTTGACCAGGGAAATCGGACAACGATTGTAACGCGGCCATGCGAACATCTTCGTCTTGGTCCTTGAGCGCCTGCGCGAGCACAGGTATGACCTGCGGATCGGCGGAAGCGCCGAGCAGCGTGACGGCGATGTCGCGGCGCTGGGGATCGGGGTCCCACAGTGCGAAGCCCGTGAGCGTGGGAACGTCGTCCGGATCGACGTCGGGCAGCGGTTTGGTGGAAAGCGGTTGCGGAGGCTGTTCTGGCGGAGCGCCCACCGGCGGTATCCCCTCCTGAGTGCCCCAGCGGGGAAGTCCGGCTACCACTGCCCCTGCTGGACGGTCGCGCTCCGCGTTCTGTCGGGGCGCTGCTGGGACCGCTGGGACCTCTGGCTCTGTGTCCGGCGCCACCGCAGCCCCCGGCTCACGCCCCTGCTTCGCCGCTCCAGCATCTTTCGCGTGTTGCGCTTCCGACTCTTGCAAACGCTGCCGGACCGCCTCGCCGCGGGCCGCGCGGTCGAGCGCTCGCGTTGGTCGATCGGCGGACTGCTTGCTTGGCTTCGTCGCCTGAACAACGATGATGATCAGGACTACGCCCACGACGGCCGCAACGCTAAGCCAGACGAACCTCACCACCACGACGCCTTTGTACTCCGACTAGCGAGGTGCGCCGCTTCCCGCGACTCGCTGATCTGCAGCGCAACTGGCTAATTGCTGGTCTTGATCTTCACCACTCCACCCGCAACTATCCCGGGAACGAATGAAATGCCCGCGGACGTCGCCGGACAGGCGAAGGCCGCGATGGTTCCTCTGAACAGGATGACAAATGCCGTGCCAGGATCTTGCGCGCCAAAACCGTTGTCGCAATAGATGGTGGCCGCGCACGCGCCCGATTCCACTACCGCTGTGAGGGCAATCGGCGTCCCGTTGGTTATCGCGAGAATTCTCACCAGGCCGTCGCAGGGTGAAACGCCAACGTAGTTCGCCGCCGCCGGCCGCGCCGCTGCAAGAATACAGATGACCGCGAATACGAATAGTCCGATCACTTTAGACATGATACCCCCTCTTTCGCTATCGCTACAATGGACCAACCCTTGATTGGAACGGTTCGGATGCAGCTACGAACGGAACTGCGAGCGAGCCTGGTGTGGGGGCGACCGTACGCGCGCGCTCGGAAGTGCGGGCAGAGCGATGCCGCCGACCTCGTGTAGCATGCACGCCACCGACTCGCTTCGCATCGCGCCCCCCGGTTGCGCCGCCGAGACGCAACCGCCTAGAACTCATAACCGTTGACTTTCGAGAAGCGTACTACACCATCTGCAAAGCTGTCAAGCGAAGCCCTTGATTTGATCCTCCTGATTCTGCGAGGCCCCTGATACCGACGTACTCTGGAAATGACCACACGGGCTCGAGGATTCCGCCAACCAGCCGGGTGATGACTGGAGCCGGGCTGCCATCAGCCCGCGGCCGTGGCGTGGTGATCTGCTGAAAACGGCGTGAGGGCACGCCGGCTCGTGCGCCTGCAAGCGCACATGGTCAGAGAGGTGCAAGTCCTCTTCAGGCATGCGCTCTCCGGCCTGTAACCAAGAGAAGGGCGTCGCCGTGAGGCGGGGTCCGGAGCACTGGAGGTGAGATTCTGGTCCGTAGGATGACGAACGCGATTCGGCTCGATGGAGTGGTGAGTCTGCGAGACAGTGACGAAGCCCAGACCCGGCAACGCCGTTGTCGGAAGCGCTCATCGCTGAAGGGTAGCGTGCGAAAGCGAATGAGTGATGCCATCGAGTGGTTGGCGACGGAACGGGATCAACGGCCGTGTGCGTGAAGCAGGGAGACCTGCGAAGCGAGTGGTGGACGGTGTTCATGCGCGCAGCGCCGAAGAGCCGTGAACGCCTCGCAGGAGTCAGAGCCGCCATAGTAGCGAGGAAGCGTCGGTAATCGGCGTGGAGCGAAGGGACGGCAGGAAGGTGGAAGGCGTGAAGGACACGACGACGCAAGACCCACCGGCGGTAGTGCCGCAAGTGGCTACACAAGCCGGAGAAAGCCGCGCCCGCTGGGCGTGGGTGGAAGCGACGGTGTGGAACGAGCGCATGTTGACGGCCCTCGAGACGGGGGTGAAGGGAGGTAAATGGTTCAGCCTGATCGACAAGGTCTACGCCATGCCCAACCTGCGGGCTGCCTTCGCGAAGGTGAAGGTCAACGCCGGGGCGGCCGGAGTAGACCGACAGAGTATCAAGATGTTTGAGGGGAACTTGGAAGCGAACCTGAAGAAACTCTCGGAGGAGTTGCGAGCGGGCAACTATCAGCCACGGCCGGTGCGACGGGCGTGGATCGAGAAGCTCGGCAAGCGGCATGAGAAGAGACCTCTGGGAATCCCGACGGTACGCGACCGAGTCGTCCAAACGGCGCTGCGCAACGTCATGGAACCGATCTACGAGAAGGACTTTGCAGACCAGAGCTACGGATTCCGTCCGGGCCGCGGCTGCAAGGAGGCATTGCGCCGCGTCGACGCTCTTCTGAAGGCGGGCTACAGCTGGGTGGTAGACGCCGATCTGAAGAGCTACTTCGACACAATTCCGCATGATCCGCTTCTTGAGCGCGTGAGGGAGAAGGTGAGTGACGGGCGAGTGCTGGAACTGGTGAGCGCCGATCTGCAGCAGCCCGTCATGGAGAGTCACCAGCAGTGGACGCCGCAAGGCGGTACACCGCAGGGGGCGGTGCTCAGCCCCTTGCTCTCCAACATCTATCTGCATCCCCTCGATCAACTCATGGCCCGCGAGGGTTTTGAGATGGTGCGCTATGCCGACGACTTCGTCATCCTGTGTCGAAGCGAGGCCGAAGCCCAACGGGCGTTGGAACAGGTGCAACAATGGACGGCGAGTGCCGGACTGACCTTGCACCCGGAGAAGACCCGCATCGTGGAAGGCTCCGGAGCGGAGGGTTTCGAGTTTCTGGGGTACCACTTCCAGCAAGGCCAGAAGGGGCCGCGCCAGAAGAGCACACAGAAACTCAAGCACACGCTGCGGGCCAAGACCAAGCGCACCAGCGGGCAGAGCCTCAGCTTCATCATCAAGAACGTCAACCGGACGATGACCGGGTGGTTCGAATACTTCAAACACAGCCATCGACGCACCTTTCCCCGCCTGGACGGATGGGTCCGCATGCGACTGCGCAGCATCTTGCGCAAGCGCCACGGACTCAAAGGGCGGGGACACGGACGGGATCATCAGCGCTGGCCGAATGCCTTCTTTGCACAGCAAGGGTTGTTCTCCTTCGCCACAGCCCATGCGATCGCCTGCCAATCCTCTCGGAGGTGAACCACTGACCGGAGAGCTGTATGCGGGAAAACCGCTCGTACAGT
>CAZCGA010000050.1:0-25092 GCA_964498075.1 uncultured Binatia bacterium (SeqCode)
CGATCAACCGATGCATCATGGTGAAAATCTACCCACACGCTTTGGAGAAGAGGCAATCATTTGTATAGGTCTTCTTGAGCTCGTCCGTGAGAAACTCGATCCCTCGCTTAAGAACAGCACCGGGCGCGAACCACTGCGCGGATAGCCCGCACTCTCTTAGGACCGTCTGAACGGATTGAAACTCTGCAGTCGCGTGCTGCTTAATCTGCCTATCGTCAGGCATCGAGTCAGATGTCCCAGCTAGATTCGATGCCGCACGCGTCAGCGATGTCTGGTAGGCCCTCCAATCCGGCGAGTCAACCAAGTTTGCATCAGAGTAGATCTCACCCTTGATGCCATCGAGCATTCGCAGCAGCACATTTCGGTACGCGGGCCACAGTTTGGGAGTTGCGCCGGCGGAACCAACGACTAGAGGCCTCAAATCTGCAAAGACAGCAAGCCACTGGGCGTTCGAGTACTGGTTCAATCCACCTATCAACCGCATGGCGGCTTCTATCCACGTTCCGCCATTGTTGCGGACGAGATAGTCCACCGCCATGACGTACCCCACCTGAAACGCCTTTGTCGTGAAGGAGCGGTAGATGACGTCAGCATCGTTGCGGTCGGTATTGAGCATCTTCGCCCGGCCCTCTGAGAAGCTTCTCTCTACCTCGTCAATCGCACTTTTATATTTCTTGGATCGCGGATTATCTGCCGCTGTTTCAAAGCTCCAGTAGAGCCCCTCTCCGCCGCAGAACACCTTGTTCCAGACCTCTGTGGTCGTTGTATCGCCTTGAGTCGAAATCTGTTCCGCCAAGACACGGGAGGCCTCATAGTGGGGTTTCAGGAAGCCCAGCTCATCGAACAATTGCGTCAGTACGGGTTGATAGTCGCTCCGAAAGCGCTGGCGAAAATCACGGGCGTCGGTGGGCGACTTGAATATCACTCCCGAACCCTCCTCATCACCGCCGCTGTGCGGTACTGGAAGGGTCGGCCACAGCTGAGCAAAGCGCGCGGTGTTGCGCTGCAAGTGCATGCGTTGGACGTTCCATTGCGATAGCTGATCATAGGTCGTCGTTCCGAAAAAAGCCCAGCGGAGCGCCTCCTCCACGATTTCTGGAGTTGTCAAGGCGAAGCTGGGAAATAACCCGGTGGCCAGTTCCACGTCCATGTCGAACGCACCGTGGAGCAGAGAGAACCTGTTGGCGTCGAATCCCCTCTCGCTCGCGAGATTGTAGAATTCCTGTGTCCCGACACAGCTGACCGTACGATCGTCTAGAAGAATCGTTCTAGCGGGGCTGACCGGCTTCGCGTTATTGTTCACGTCTACAAACAACTGGCGAGATATGAGCCGGGGATCAATGTCCTTGGTCGACTCGAACCAGATCAGGGTCACCGGTAGATCAGCATCAAGAGGCGCGGCTGCGCTGACCTTGTCATAGAACGTCTGGTAGATGCTCTCCTGCGGCTGAAAGACACCGGAGACAAATCGGAAGGCATTGGCCCGGTGTTGTCCGTCCAGGACGATGATATCTGTCTTGCTGGTCACGATCCGAAGGAGCCCCATAGGGAGCTGATCGGTGCCTAGCTTGAAGGACTGCACTGACCAGCAGCCCTCAAAGTCAACCGAATCAGAGCCCGCCGCAGCGGGGTGTGGGTAGTGTGCTTCGCCGCTTGAGGTGACGAGATAGTTCCTAGGAACTATCACCGCCAAGATTGCCGGGAAGAAGCCGATTTGCCTCTGGCTACCTTGCAGGTACGGAACAAGCTCCTGCGCCACCCGGGCGTCGTTGAGATCTCGCTGCAGCAGTGAGCTCAGGTCGTGCAGATCCTTCGCGCTCGTGCGCTCCCTCATCGGCTTGAGTTCCTTGAGGAGGGACGCATGACCATCTGACCGCGTGGGATTGGCGAACGTCGAGACATACTTGATCTGAAAGGGACTACCCCCGATTCGGAATCCCCCAAACAGCCCATAGAGGTCGATCGTCGACGGCTCCGCAAGCTTCCCCTTAAGCTGTAATTCGGACGGCATCGTCGCAGCTTCCTTTCTAGCGCCTTCCAAAGAGCGGCAGGAAGGCTCGATTCGCGAAACGCTCTGCAGCTCGAAGTTCGGCCCGCTCGATTGACGGCTGATAGATGATCTTTACGAACAACGGCAAGATGGTTTGGCCGTGGGTTCGCAGCAAGTCCCCGATACGCTCCCCAAAGACACTGGATTCCTCGGTCGTGTCGATGGCGAGTTCAGGCGGTTGGGACGCTCCCGTTCCACCATTCGTTCTTGCCAACGTATCCTCAAGAGCCCGAACGTGTTGCTGAAGGCGACTCCGCATACCCTTGGAGATCCCAATATAAATCGGAGGTGAGAAAACCGCGGAGGCCGCAGCGATTGCGCCAGTGAGGCCCGGAAGCGAATCACGGTCCGGCCGCGTGCGGTCAAGGTCGCCCCGATACTCTTCCCCGAGGTGCGCTCTTGCACACACCTGTAGCCGCTTGCCGGCAAGGACACCGGTGTAAGACGCGAGCGCGTCGGTTGACCCCGTATTCGGCAAGACCCGAAGGTACCATGCGTACAGCCCGGGTTCCTCGCTAGCGAAGCCGATGTCCGGTGCGCGCAGGACTTGATAGGTATGCAAATCTCCGTATTGGAAGTCGTATGAAACGAACGAGCCTACTCCCGGTGCCACCATCGGCTGATCATCTTATGAATGGCAGAAGAAGCAGGGAACCTCGTCGTCTTCATCGTCGTAGACCGCTGCTAGTACCTGAACGAGGGGTTGGTCTTGCTGCTTCTTCGTCTCGACAGCCAACGCACTACGGTGACGTTCTCTGATTTCTTCGATCCTGCCGGGATCCTCAAGGTCGCTGAGAGATTCTTTCTCGCTCCACGTGTACCGCTCGCTGGTCACAGGGTCGACCTTTTCATACCCTTTAGCTAGCTGGTAAAGAATCGGGTGCCTCTCACGGAGTCCCACCCACTGAGCACGGCCACGCAGCCTGAGGTCTTCAGCATCGAGCTTCGACACCCTCTTTGAGGAAAACAGACGAAGCACCCCTCGGAGAGCTTGATTCAAGCCCTCCAAGAGGGTTCGCCTCCTTCAGTCCTAGCAAGACGAGAAGGAGGCTTCCTTGTGGCACGACGTTTTGGCGGATTCCAGGTTCTTCTCGGCGCTGACGAGGTACGATGAGGATCTCGCGGCGGCGGCGCGAGCCGCAGGGTGCGCGTGCGGCGGACGGCTCGACAGCGCGCGCTACCCGCGCAAGCCGCGCGGCGGTCCGGTGGATCTGGGCGCGGAGTACGGCTGGCGGCTGAGCTTCTGCTGCGCCGAGGAAGGCTGCCGACGGCGGGTGACGCCGCCGTCGGTGCGCTATCTCGGCCGGCGGGTCTACCTCGGCGTGGTGGTCGTGCTGGTCTCGGCGATGGAGCACGGGCTGTCCGTGCGGCGCGTGGCCGAGCTGAATCAGCATCTGGGGATCGGGCTGCGCACGCTGCGACGATGGCGACGGTGGTGGCGCTCGACGTTCGTCGAAAGTCGCCTCTGGCGCGGCGCGCGCGGCCGCTTCATGCCGCCGGTGGAGGAGAGCGCGTTGCCGTTCTCGCTGCTGGCGCGCTTCGGTGGCGGGACTGCCGCGCAGGCGCGGCGCGTACTCGAATTTCTCTCGGCGCTGACGACGACGGCGGCGCCGGCAAACGCGAGGGTTCGAGCCGGGGCGGTGAACGACCCGCAGAAGATGCGATCTGCCGAGGAGTGATCGGCTCGTCGTAAGGTCCCCCCAGCGACAAACGAGGCGGCATGGCTCGAAGCGGCCGCCCGAGGAGGAGGATCGAGACGGATGAGCGACGACGAGAGAGACCGCTCGCGAGACGGCTGGGCACGGCTGCGCTTCGCGGTCGTGGGACCGCTCCTCGCATCACCACCGCGGCGCGGCGATCTGCAGGAAGAGATCGCCCGCCTGGCCGAGAAATCCTGGCGTCACCCACGCACGGGGGAGCCCGTGCGCTTCGGCCGCTCGACCATCGAGCGTTGGCTCTACGCAGCCCGCGCCAGCCGCGACCCAGTCGCCGCCCTCGCCCGTGCCGTGCGTCGCGATCTGGGCTCGCAGCCGAGCCTTGCGCTCGAGCTGCGCCAGCTCGTGCGCCGCCAGTACGAGGAGCACCCGGGCTGGACGGTCAAGCTCCACTACGACAATCTCCTCGCCCGCGTCGCCCGGTCTCGAGAGCTCGGCGCCGTGCCCTCCTACCACTCGGTGCGCCGCTTCATGAAGGCCGCCGGGCTCGAGCGCAAGCGACGAGTACGGCTTCGCTTGCGCGGCGAGGGGCACGATGCATCTCGCGGCCGAGGCAATTTCGAGGTGCGCAGCTACGAGGTCGCCCACACCCACGGTCTCTGGCACGCCGACTTCCACCACGGCTCGCGCAAGGTGCTGACCGCCGAGGGCAGCTGGAAGACTCCGCTCCTGGTCTGTTTCATGGACGACCACTCGCGCCTCGTGTGCCATCTCCAGTGGTATCTGGAGGAGACGGCCGAGTGCTTCGTGCACGCGCTGGTGCAGGCGATCTTGAAGCGTGGTCTGCCGCGGGCGCTGCTCACCGACAATGGCTCGGCGATGCTCGCCGCCGAGACCAGAGGTGGTCTCGAGCGCCTCGGCATCGTGCACCGGCGCACGCTCGCCTACGCCGCTTACCAGAACGCCAAGCAGGAGGTCTTCTGGGCGCAAGTGGAGGGCCGGCTTCTGGCGATGCTCGAAGGCGTCCACGATTTGAGCCTCGCACTGCTGAACGAGGCGACGCAGGCCTGGGTGGAGACCGAGTACCACCGCCGCCTCCATTCGGAGCTCGGCTCGACGCCGCTCGAGCGCTACCTCAGCGCTGCGACCGTCGGCCGCCCGAGCCCTTCGCCCGAGGAGCTTCGCCGCGCCTTTCGCGCCGACGCCGTGCGCACGCACAGACGCACCGACGGCACGCTCTCTCTCTTGGGTCGCCGCTTCGAGGTCCCGGCCCGCTTCCGCCATCTCGAACGGCTCCACCTGCGCTACGCCGGCTGGGATCTCTCCCACGTCGACCTGGTCGATGCCCGCACCGGCGAGATCCTCACTCCCCTCTACCCGCTCGACAAGCGACAGAACGCCAGCGGACGGCGGCGCCGACTCACTCCCGCTCGGCCCGACAGTGCGGCGACGACGCCATCGGCAGCGCCGCCGCCGCCCGCCTCGGGGATCGCGCCGCTCCTCTCGGAGCTCCTCGCCGACTACGCCGCCACCGGTCTCCCGCCGGCCTACCTGCCGCAGGAGTCGAAGAACGACAAGGAGAACTCATGAACGATCCCGCACTGGCGCCCTTCGCGCTCAAGTGGAACCCCTTCTCCCCCGCGGTGCCCACCGAGGCGCTGCTCGCCACACCGGCGGTCGAGCACTTCCTGCGCCGCATCGAGAAGACGCAGCTCAAGGAGGGCGGCTTCGCGCTCGTGACCGGCGACCCGGGTGTCGGCAAGAGCGTCGTGCTCCGGCTCTTGGCCGAGCGGCTCGAGCGGCTGCCCGAAGTCGAGGTCGGCGCTCTCGCCCGCCCGCAGGGGAACTTGGCCGACTTCTACCGCGAGCTCGGCGATCTCTTCAGCGTCCCACTCCGGCCGCACAACCGCTGGGCTGGCTCCAAGACCCTGCGCGAGCGCTGGCAGCACCACTACGAGGCGACGCTCGTGCGGCCCGCGCTGCTGATCGACGAGGCGCAGGAGATGACTCCTACCGTGCTGAACGAGCTGCGGCTCCTCTCGAGCGCCCGCTTCGACTCCCGCATCCTGCTCACCGTGGTGCTCGCGGGCGACGCGCGTCTCGTCGAGAAGCTCCGGGCGGAGGAGCTCCTGCCGCTCGGCTCGCGCATCCGCATCCGCCTGGCGCTCGAGCCCGCCACGCCGGAGGAACTCCTCGGCTGCCTGCGCCACCTCTGTGCTCAGGCGGGAAATGCGCAGCTCATGACCCACGGCCTGATGCAGACACTCAGCGAGCACGCACTCGGCAACCGCCGTGTCCTGGTGAACACCGCGGCCGAGCTGCTGGCCCTGGCCGCCGACCGCAACCTCGCGCAGATCGACGAGAAGCTCTATCTGGACCTCGTCGGCGCGCCCCGCCCGGCACCGCGGCGGGCCGCGGCCGAGCGGCGGCGGGCATGAAGCGGCTCCCTCTCTGTCGGGCCGGAGACCTCGGCGCCGATCAACCGCCGCCCCGGCGCTGGCTCGTCGAGTCGCTCTGGGCCGAGCGCGCCGTCGGCATCCTGGGTGGCGAGCCCAAGTGCGGCAAATCGCTCCTCGCCCTCGACCTGGCCGTCTCGGTCGCCTCCGGCACACCGTGTCTGCGCCGCTTCCCGGTGGACAAGCGCGGCCGCGTGCTCCTCTATGCCGCCGAGGATTCGCTCCCGATCGTGCGCGAGCGCCTCGACGGGATTGCTGCGGCTGCCGGCATCGGACTCGGCTCGCTCGACCTCTTCGTCATCACCGCCCCCTCGCTCCGTCTCGACACCGACACCGATCGCGGCCGTCTCGAGGAGACCGTGCGGATCGCCCGTCCGCGGCTTCTCGTCCTCGATCCCTTCGTGCGTCTGCACTCGATCGACGAGAACGTCGCCGGCGAGGTCGCACCTCTGCTCGGGTATCTCCGCCGCCTCGAACGCACCTACGAGACCGCCGTGCTCCTCGTGCATCATGTCCGCAAGGGCGCCGCCAAGCTCCGCGGCGGCCAGGCGCTTCGCGGCAGCTCCGAGCTCCACGCCTGGGGCGATTCCAACCTCTACCTCCGCCGCCGCGGCGACAGCTTGCGCCTGAGCGTCGAGCACCGCGCAGCTGCGGCCTTCGACGATCTCTCCCTCGGCTTCCCCTCCGCCGGTCGCCCTCTGGCGCTCGAGATCGTGGACGAACCTGCCGCCCAACCGCAATCGCAGAACGCAGAGCCGATGACCGCCACCCCTCACCAGCGCGTCTACGACGCTCTGGCTGCCGCCTCTGAGCCCCTCGCTCTCGCCGAGCTGCGCAACGCCTGCAGGATCCGCACTTCGACCCTCTGCTCCATCCTCACCGCCCTCACCGCCGAGGGCACCATCAGCAAGACCAACAGCGGCTACGCCGTCATCCGCTGATGCGCCATTTCCCATTTCCGTTTCCCGCTCTCTCTAGCCATGTCGGGAAACGGAAATGGGAAACGGCCCTCCCACGTGGCCCCGTCCCTCGAAAAGCGTGAGCGCGTCTCCATCAGCAAGCGTGCTCACTCTCACCACTCGTGCTTCCGTTGGAAGAAGCAGAAGTAGCACCCCGAGCGCGTTCTCCATTCATAGTACGCGGGTACGCCGAGACCGCTCTCTTCAAGAATGCGGTACACATCGTCCACCGTGATGCCTGCCTCTTTGAAGGGATAGACGGCATGAATGTTTGGTTTCGTGGACACGTACGCGGTGCGATCTTCGTCGGCCCGGATGCCGACGTACATCATGACTTCGTCGTTGCCGACGTACTTCTCGAACGGCTTGATCTTGAGCGCCTTTGTGCACCAGCGCATACGCGAGGATGGAAGGTAGCCGTTGTAGACCTGTAGCCAGTGGTCGAAGCCGCGGTCGTCGCTGAGCCGCACGATCTTCTTGCCGAGGAATGCCTCGATCTTGTCAAGGTACTCGTAGGTCTCGGGCAGCTCCTTCTTGGTGTCGCAGAACACGTACTCCATCTCCGCGACGCGATCGCGCATGTAGACCGCCAGAGCGGTGCTGTCCTTTCCGCCGGATAGCGAGAGAATGTGCCGCACCTTCGAGCTCATGACTTTCCAGCCGCGTCTTCTGACTCGAGTTGGTTGTCCTCATCGCTAGAGAGGAGGCGACGAGTGAGCCGCGCTACCGCTCCAAGCGCAAGATCACGGCCCCCGTTGAGGTGCGTCGGATTCAGGACGCCCAGCAACGCCCGCTCCAGGTCAGCGACGGCACGCCGATCCGCGGCCGGTATGCGAACCACTCTCTCAACCTCCGGGCTGTCGGTGCTGGTCAGACCAATGCGGAAGGCCTCTTCGTCGGAGCGCACCTGCGGCCCCGCGACGGCGAACGCGAGGCTCTCCGCATGAAGAAACAAGCGGCTGACCTTTGCGAGCGAGACCTGGAAACGCTCCTGATCCTCGTCTCGCCAGCTGACGGGCGTTCGTTGCGCAATCAGGCCGACAACAGACTCCAGCCACGCCGTGTCATCGGTCTCATCACCCATCACCCTCCCCACCATCGCCTGCAAGCCTGGGTCTCCAGCCATCGGTGCAACCCTGATAGCACGTTCTCGTAACATCTGTCGAAGGTTGGAAAGAGGTAGCACGCTGCCAACTGCACGCCCGATGGCTGATGTAGCGTCTTGGAGGAGCATATCGTAGCTCCGCTGAAGCTCAGCGAGAGCTACCCGCAACTTGGCGGCGAATATGCCAGCGTCCGCAGCGCGAGATCTGCGGCTTTCAACGAACGGCGGCAAGCCGCAGGCTTTCGGGAGCTCAATGAACAGGAGTGCGTCTGGCTGACGGGCCTCCAACAGGCACTTGCGAACGGCAACCGACTCTTCGCCGAGCCGCTGGGTGTTGCGTGTGTAGGCGGGAAGCTGCGCAGCAAATCGGCACAGCGGGCGCACGACCTGGAGGATTTGCGTCTTGGCCGAGCTTGCACTGGCTCCGTCGCGACCAAGCATCTGCGCCAAGCGGTGAAATACATCAGCCCGGACGCCCTGCACGTGCCAGCGCTGGATCGCAAACTGCTCCGGCGCCTTCATGAGTCGCTCAAAGGCAGCGACCGTGAGCTCGGGCACGAATGACCCTTGCTCGTACAAGGCGACATCGGCGTCGTTTGCAATCAACGCTGCGCAGAACAGGAGCGGGATCGGACCATCCGGCAGCCCGAAGGGTGGTTGCCGAAGAAGCTCGAAGAGACCGGAGACGGCCCGTGGCCCTCTTTGGCTCTGCTTGAAGTAGGTCTCGATGGCAGCCCAAACCGCGCTCATTCCAACGCCGGCGTTGGGACCCGGGGAATGGAAGCACCAACCGTCGCTTGATTTGCGGTGGATCCCAGGCGCGGCCAAGAGCGACAGATACATGCTCTTCTCCGGTGGCGTCCCTGAAATGCCGAGGTCTGGCTCGCCTTCGTGCGTGATCATGGCCTCGATGAGATTCCGCCGTGCCTTTGCAGCCGCAGACGACAGCTCGCGACGATTGATCAGCTCGTTGCGGAGACGCGGCGTGTTTGGGAACAGCTGGTCGCAAATGCGGGAGAGGTGCTCTTGCAGTGATCGGCGTGACGGGATCTGCAGCGGTTGCCCTTGGTGGAACCATCGAGCCGTTTGGACGGCCGCGTCGGACGGATCTGTGGCGAGAGCGATCAGCCGTTCGAGCCGCTGACGGAGCGCCGCTAGGCGAGCCCTCAGCTCGCGCCGTGCAGTCGCGTCACCTTCCAACTCTGGAGTGTGAGATCGAACCCACTCCAAGCACTGCAGATCACGGGCAGTGTCCCGGACGCCACGGACGTTTCGAATGACGGCTACCAGGGTGTTCGCCCGCGCTGCTAGCTCCTCCAACTTCGCCGTCCGGTTTGCCTCGGCCTCCTCCTTGGGAGTTTCCGGTACGAGGATCAGAACTCGACCCGCAGCATCTGGAAGCGGTATCTCAAGTGCTCGGGCTACCTCGCCGGGCCTGGCGAGCGACACAGAAAAATACCGGAGCGTTCCGGTCTCGAACGAATGTCGGCGCGCCACGATTGGGCGAGGTGCAAGCTGCCGGGAGACCAGCTGCGCAGTAGAAGCCTCGGCAACTTGATTGGCCGCGTCTCGGATGCGCTGGTCAAGGTCGACGTCGCTTCCCTCCCACAGGCTGAGCGTATTGTTGTAGCGGCGCTCAACGATTCCCGATGCCTGTTTGAGCAAGGTAAGCCCGGCGTTGATCTCCTTCTCTGAGAACAGCCCGTGAGCCGCAAAATGCAGCACGTCCCTTGTGGCTCGCACATTCCGCCAGTCGCCCAAAGCACTCAACAGGCCCACCGACTTGATGAGGAATACCTGGGCGGGCTCTGCATTCGGCAACCGTGAAAGGACCGTTTCTACCTCAGCCCACCGCTTGCCGCGCGCAGAGAGATACAAGCTTTGCCCCAGCGCGCTCGCCACGTAGTCGTAGAGTCGGTCGAGCCGATACGCCGATCCCTCGGAGTCAGAACTGTCCATGAAGTCGCGTAGGCCGAACGGCTCAGCCGATTCCAGGAACGAGAACACCGAACGTTCGTTCTGCGCCAACCGCCGGAACAGGTAGCCGAGGATCACGGAGACCAGTGGGTGGAGCGGCCAAGACGACGAGAGCGAACTCACGAACTCCACGCGCCCCAAGCCAGGAGGCGCTAGGTCCATCTTCCATGCCTCGTCACAGGATGCCCTGAACGAGTCCGGCACTTCCGAAACGTGCATCGTTGCGGCTTTTGATCGCGCTTCGGCCACGAGTCTCAGCATGTCATCGGCCGACTCTTCGAAAGCGATGTCTTCGAAGCGCCCCCTGACCTTCTCCCATTCAGCACGGTCTTGGGACGACAGACTCGTCGTGTATGCAGAGAAGTCCTGATGCAAAATGCCGAGAATCAGAAACGGATGACTTTGCCCGGCAGCGGACTCGGCTAGCGCCTGGAAGAGGTACACGTCGGAGCTCTCAGGGTGAGCCGCGCTGTGTTCGAGTAGCTTTCCGAGCTCGTCAACGACCAACAACATTCCGCCAACCGGCTGCGGTCCGCGGCACAGTGCGAGTACAGAAGTGGTGAACAGGTCCGATATTTCGCGCGTAGTGGGGACAGAGCCGTGGAGCGCCTTCCGCAAATTCCGCGAGACCTCAAGCGCTACGCGCGTCGTGGCTTTGGTGCGCCGGCAGTCCAACGATCGCTTCAGACCTCTCAGCAACGCCACGCTGAGTGGTTCTTGAGACCCTGTAACGACGACCGGCCACAGAGAGCGGTGCAGTTTCCTTTGCGCGTCGTGCGCGAGATCGCCGTCGCCTTCAGCGAGAAGCCGCCATGATTGGGCTGTCCGGCACTCATGGCGGCGCCCGAATAGATCGGCGGCAAAGAGTGCGAATGCCGACTTACCGGTGCCGTAAGGCCCAGTGAGCGTCCAGGCGCGCTGTCGTGTTCCATCAGCCCCGCCAGAGACCAGACGAGCGAGAGCACGCCGCGCCGCACTAGTGAGAACATACCCCTCCAGTGCGTTGGGTTCGAAGAGGTCTCTCTCGAGGTGGACCGAGCGGGTGAATCGCGATGGGCGACCGAAGTCCCCCGAGTTCCTCGCGCGCCTCAACGCCGCCTCCCGTTTGCTGGCGTGTATTGGGCCCGAAGGAGCGCCATCGGATCTACAGCGCTGCGTTGGTAGACTTGGCGGAGGCCAGCCGTTGTGTCACAGCCAATCGCGCCCTTGGTGAGATCCTCCAGCGCTTCGAGGTGAGCGGACAACGCGTCCTCAGAGAGCTTGAAGACCCGCCCCGGGCTGCCTGCACGGTACGCTATTTCTTCGAACGCCAAGGCCTCTCGCTTTGGACAGTTGGTGTTCCAGTACCGAAGAAGAGCGTAAGCAACGATTCTCGTTGGCAACGAAGGGTGGTCTCCGCGCGAAAATGAGTACACATGGTTCGGCTCAATCTCGCGGAGCAGGCCAAGCTCTGTGAGGGGGCAATCAAACGTGTCCTCCGCAACGACCGTCCGGGTCATGCGTGATGGTGCGTAAGTCCGGATGAAGCAGTCAACGTCGCGCTGCAGTGAGCTGTGTGCGACGCGAGTCCAGCCAGCTTGCTGGACCACGCGCTCCAAACCCGTGATGAGCTGCTCCTTGGTGAACTCCACGTCGTTCAGCTCATTGAAAGCCCAATACCAGGTTGTCGGACCTGTTGGACTGGCGGCAAGCTGCCAGTGCAAGAGCCACAGCGTCGCCGGGTCCTCCAAGAACGGATCGAGGCCCTTTCCACGCAGAAGCAGGCTCCCGAGCCACGAAGGCCGAATCCATCGGCCCCGGTTGTTCGGGCGCTCGCGATTCTCCTCGAGGAGACCCGTAGCCAAGCCCCAATGCCGAATCGAGCGGACCATGTTCTTCCCAACGCCCAGGGTGGTCATGGCGTCGTCGCGCCTGAACACGGTTTCATCTTCGGCGACGGCGTCGACGGCCTTCTTGAGCCAGCCGTACCGGAACGTGAAGGTCTCGTGTCCTGAGAACTGAGGCGATGTCACGCTCGCCAAGCTCATGATTCGGTCAATCCCTCCACTCCTACCGACCCCAGCCTCAACCAACTCACTAACCGAACAGATCCGACAAGAGTCACCGACAGGAGCTGTGCTGCTGTTGGGCGACCTTGGTAGTACCTTCCTATGCCACAGATGAGTCGCGGTTAGAACCCCGCTAGCTGCGCCAACCGCTCGCGGTGATACGTCGCGTCGCCGAAGGCTGCTTCGTTCCATTTGGCGCGTTTGAACCACAGGTGCATGTCGTGCTCCCAGGTGAAGCCGATGCCGCCGTGGATCTGCACGGCGCGGTTGGTGGTGCGGCTGTAGACGTCGCTGAGTCGTGCCTTGGCCATCGCCGCGGCGCGCGCCGCGTGGCGCGGCTCGTGATCGTAGGCATAGGCGGCATACCACACCAGCGAACGCGCCGGCTCGATCTCACTCACCATCTCCGCCGCAATATGCTTGATCGCCTGGAACGACCCGATCGGCCTGCCGAACTGCTCGCGGGCCTTGGAATACTCGACGCTCATCTCGAGCGCGCGTTGGGCGCCGCCCAGGCTGTCCGCCGCGAGCACGACGCACGCCGCATCGATCACGCGGCGCAGCACCGTCCACCCTTTGCTCTCGTCCGCCAGTCGCGCGCTCGCCGGCACGTCGACGTTCTTGAGGGCCACCTCACACGGCCGGCGGGTCTGATCGATGCTGTGCAGCGGCAAGACCGACACGCCGGACGTTTCACGCGGAACGAGATAGAGACAGACGCCCGATTCTTGTAGCCCGCGGCTGCGTACCGCCACGATGATGAAGTCGGCCGCCTGGGCATCGGTCACGAACATCTTGGTGCCGTTGAGGCGGTAGCCGCTCCCGGTCTTCGCGCCGCGCGCGCGAATGCCGGCGGCATCGAGCCGGTCGCTCTCTTCGAGGAAAGCCAGCGTGCCGATCGCCTGACCGCCGGCGAGGCGCGGTAGCCACTGCTTCTTCTGCGCCGCCGCGCCGCCGTACATCAGGCACAGAGCAGCCAGCACCGATGACGAGAAGAACGGACCAGGCACGGCGGCGCGTCCCATCTCCTCGGCGAGCACCGCCAGGTCGAGCATGCGCAGCCCGAGACCGCCGAAGCTCTCCGGGATGATCAGTCCGGTCCATCCCATCGCGGCGATCTTCTCGTGAAACACGCGCGAGAAGCCGTCCTCGCTCCGCATGGTCTCACGCACGAACGCCGTCGGGCACTCGCGCCCCAAGAAATCCCGCGCGCTCTGCTGCAGCAACTCCTGCTCTTCCGACAGTCCGAAATCCATTTCTCAGCTCTCAGCTATCAGCGGTCAGCTATCAGCCAGCACAGATCAACTCCACTCACAGCTGAAAGCTGAGTGCTGACCGCTGATAGCTTCTTCTCATCTCGGCATCCCCAGGCCACGCTCGCTGATGATGTTCTTCTGGATCTGCGAGGTGCCGCCGCCGATGATCAGCCCGAGGCTGAACATGAACTCGACCGGCCACGCGCCGCGGTCGATGACGTGGCGCGAGCGGCGCGCCAGCGCGCCATACGAGCCCATGATCTCCATCGCCAGGCCGGCAATGTCGTGGTTGAGCTCGGTCGACACCAGCTTGTTCACCGAGGCACCGATGCCCGGCGGCCGCTGCTTGATGCTGTCGGTCAGTTGGCGGTAGGCGTGCAGCTTCATCGCCTCGACGCGGATCATCACGTCGGCGAGGCGCTGGCGCATCACCGGGTCGTCCGCGGTGGGGCGGCCGTAACGCTGGCGGCTGCGCGCCAAACGGAGCAAGCCGTTGAGCATCTGCTGCGTGCGCGTCGTCGAGCCCAGCATGTTGCGTTCGTGCGCCAGCGTCGCGTTGGCGACCAGCCATCCCTGATTCAGCTCGCCGACCAGGTTCTGGCGTGGCACCCGCACGTCTTCGAAGAAGACTTCATTGAACCCGGCATCGCCGGTCATCTGGATGAGCGGGCGCACGGTGATGCCGGGCGATTTCATGTCGATCAGGAGGTACGAGATGCCGCGGTGCTTGGGGGCGTTGGGATCGGTGCGGACGAGGCAGAACATGCGATCGGCGAACTGCGCGTTCGAGGTCCACACCTTCTGGCCATTGACGATGAACTCGTCGCCAACCAGCTCGGCGCGTGTCTTCAATGACGCGAGATCCGAACCGGAGCCGGGCTCCGAGTAGCCCTGACACCAGATCTCCTCGGCGCTGAGGATCTTCGGCAGGTAGCGGCGCCTCTGCTCATCGGTGCCGAGCTGGATGAGCGTCGGGCCGACCATCTGGATACCCATCATGCCGACGAGGCCAGGCGCGCGTGCCAGCAGCAGCTCCTCGTTGACGATCGTCTGCTGCACGACGTCGGCCCCGTGGCCGCCGTATTCCTTCGGCCAGCCCATAGCGACGTAGCCGGCGCCGTAGAGCTTGCGCTGCCAGTCCTTCAACGCCGCAATGCGTTTCGGGTCGCCGTACTCGATCCCCGAGCTGTCCTTCTCGCGCTGCGGCACATTGGCCTTGATCCACGCCCGCGCCTTGCGCCGGAAGGCTTCCTGCTCGGGGGTGTAGGAGAGATCCATGCTGGGCCACCTCGTTCAGGTGGGTTCATTGGCGCATTTTCCAGGCTGGATCAATGGGAGCAGGCAAACGGGCGCCGTGCCAGGTGCCTTGAAGGGTATGTCGGCTCGTCCCGCCTGGGGGTGTACAGGAGCGGAGTGTCGCGATCGATCAGCCCGAGGCCGCCCGATGTCCTTTGGAAGGTGCGTCGGCACGCGCGCGCGCGAAGTGGGCATCGAAGTCGGCGCGCGTGAAGATGGCTTCGACGGGGACCTTCGAACCTGCCGCCTTCCGAATCGCGGTCAGCCCGTTCTCTTCCTGGCGATCGATGAGTACGACCACCTTGATGATCTGCAAGTCTTCTTCACGGCATTTGTTGATCGCATCGATGGTCGAGCCGCCAGTTGTGACGACGTCATCAACGACGACGACCTTCGCTCCGCGCTGCACGCATCCCTCGATCCACTTCCTGAGCCCGTGCTTCTTTGGCTCCTTTCGGACCGAGAAGGCGTTCATGGAACGACTGTGCAGCTGGCACCAATATGCGGCGGCGGCGGCGATCCAGTCCGCGCCCATCGTCAGACCGCCGACGGCCTCGGCGTCCGACGGCAGCTGTTGCCCTACGGCCTCGCCGACGAAAGGCATCGCCTCGCCCCACATGGTCGTGGCCTTGCAGTCGATGTAGAAGTCGCTCAGCTTGCCGGACGTCAGGCGAAATGAAGGAGTGTCGGAACGACGGTAGGACCGATCGCAGAGCAATTCGAGCAACCGCGCCCTCACCATCCCTCCTCCCGCGATGCGTCTACTTCGGGAGCGCTTTCCTGTCAAGTCAGAGTGCCTCTTGGAATCAGTCCCTTGGTTAGCGCAACCGCCAGCATTCCACCAGAGTAAGTTCGCTGCCCGCGTCACGCGAAGTCTGGACGAACCGAGGGGCGTCTGATCCAGGTCTACTGCGTCGCGAAGCCGCCCTGGTTCGGCAGTCCTACGGCTGCACCTCGTAGGCTCCGATGTCGCACGCGCTTCCCTGCGGGCGCGGTAGGCCGCGTTGGTCGAGGGACGGACAGGCGGCGTCATCTCCGGCGTCGATCGCCGGGCTGCCGGGCGACAGCGCCATGGTCTTGGTCAGGCCGCCATTCTTGTGCAACTTGCCGAGCGCGGGGTCGGTATTGGTCAGATCGCCGGGAGCGGCGAAGCCGCACGTCGCACCGCTGTCGAGGTTGTGGCCCAATGAAACGAACGCCCCGCTGCAGCTTTCACCGGGGCCGAACACGATAGTGTTGCTCAGTTGCACACCGCCAGACAGGTTGTCGCCCGTGCCGGCTGTGCCGCCGAACGCGCCGCGACCGGCGCGGTTGAGCGCGATGGTCACATTGGTCAAGGTAGCGTCGCCGTCGTTTTCGAAGCCGCCGCCGTCGCCAGCAGGCGAGTTGCGACCGATGCCGTTTCCGCCGCGGTTGCGGGTGATCGTCACGTTCGTCAGTGTGGCGGTGCCCTCGTTGGAGAGGCCACCGCCGTAGCCGCCATAATCGCCAATATTGTCACCCGCACGGTTTCTGTCGAAGGTGACGTTCGTGAGCGTCGCGGAGTCCCAGTTGTCCATTCCGCCACCAGAACCGCCGCCGGCACCCTCGCCGGCGCCAAGGTGCCCAGCTCGCCCGGCACGGTTCTGAATGAAGCTCACATCGGTCAGTGTCGCGCTACCGGAGAAGTTCTCGAACCCGCCACCCCACCCGCCAAAGCCTCCGCCCTCGCTGGTGGAACCGCCAGCACCGGCGCGGTTCACACGGAACGTGACATTACTGAGGATCACCGTACCTTCGTTGAATAGCCCGCCACCCCAGCCGCCGCCTCCATCAAAGCCGCCGTGGCCAGCGCGGTTGTTGTTGAAGGTGACGGCGGTCAGTGTCGCCATGCCGTCGTTCATCATGCCGCCGCCCCCGCCGCCCTCGTGGATGGTGGAGGGCCGAGCGTCTCCGACGCCGGCGGCGTTGCCGTTGAATCGGACGTCGGTCAGCGTCGCCGTCCCCAGATTTCTCAATCCGCCACCCGAGCCGGCTTCGTCGCCGACGCCAGCGTTTCCCGCTCGGTTGCGACTGAAGAGGACGTGCGCGAGCGTCGCGGTGCCGAGGTTTTCAAGCCCACCGCCGTCGCCGGCGGCGCCGTTACCGTCAATGCCACGACCGGCGTAGTTGGCGCGGAACGCGACGTTGGTCAAGGTGACCGTGCCGGCGTTCAACATCCCGCCGCCCGACTCTTCCGCGGGAGGCGTGCCGCCCGTAATCGTGAGGTCCGAGAGTGTCAGGCCTGCGGGCGCACGCACGTCGAATACGCGATCTGCGCCATACCCGCCGATGATGCTGGAGGCCACACCAGCGCCGGCGATGACCAAGTCGTCGGTGACGTCGAGATCCCCGGTTGCGCCGGCATCTTCGTCAGGTCCCTTGATGATCAGTAAGAAATGGCCGGCCGGCAGCGCGATGGAGTCGTTGCCCGCAAGGTTGTTCGCTTCCAGCACCGCAGCCCGCAGCGTACACACACCAGCCCGGCTCGCACAGATTCCGTCACCTGGGAGTACATCGATTTCATCCGCAGAGCTATTGACGGTGAACGTCGCTGCGGACACGACCGAGCGCGAGAGCGCTGGGATGAGTACCAATGTCAGCGTGGTGCACACGCGGGCGATCCGGTGACCCATGGACCCTCCTTTGCCGTCGCGGCCGGGCGCAGCAGCTGGCAGCGCGGTGATCATTGTGGATTAGAAGGATGGTTGTCAAGAAGACGTACTCGCTTGCTATAAAGAGAGGAGCGTCTCGACCCGAGGCTTGATGTCTGACACGTACACGTTCTTTGCCACCACTGCCAAGGGGATGGAGGAGTTGCTCGCAGCGGAGTTGCGTGAGCTCGGTGCGCGTGATGTCGCCGCACGACGGGCCGGGGCGGCGTTCGCTGGAACGATCGAGGTGGCCTACCGGGCGTGTCTGTGGTCGCGGGTGGCGAACCGGATCCTGCTGCCGCTGGCGACGTTCGCGGCGGAGACGCCGGCGGCACTCTACACGGGCGTGCGCACGGTCCGCTGGGCGGACCATGTCGATGCGCGGCGCACGCTGGCGGTGGATTGCGCGGCGTCGCACTCGAAGATCACGCACTCGCACTTCGCCGCGCTGAAAACCAAAGACGCGATCGTCGACCAGCTGCGCGAGCGGACGGGCGCGCGGCCGTCCGTCGACGTGGCGCACCCGGATGTTCGCGTCAATCTGTATCTGCATGAGGACCGCGCCGTGGTCAGCATCGATCTCTCCGGCGAAAGCCTGCACCGCCGCGCTTATCGGCAGCACGGCGGCGCTGCACCACTCAAGGAGAACCTGGCGGCGGCGGTGCTGCTGCTCGCCGATTGGCCGCGGCTGGCCGCCGCCGGCGCACCGTTCATCGATCCGATGTGTGGGTCGGGGACGCTGCCCATCGAAGCTGCCCTGATGGCCGCGCACATCGCGCCCGGCCGGCACCGCACCTACTTCGGCTTCCTCGGCTGGCGCGGACACCAGCCGTCGGTATGGACACGCCTCCGCCGCGAGGCCGAGGAGCAGGAGATTCGCGACCCGAAGCGTTTCCCACCCATCCACGGATATGACGCCGCCGCAACCGCCGTACGCGTTGCCTTGGCCAACGTCGAGGAGGCGGGGCTGCGAGGCAGGGTGCACGTCGAGAAGCGCGCACTGGCGGACTGTGAGCCGGTTGCGCCGCACGGACGCGGCGCCATGCCCGGCATCGTGGTGGCCAACCCACCGTACGGCGAACGGCTGGGCGACAGCGCAACGCTCGGCGTGCTGTACGCCGAGTTGGGCGACACGCTGCGCCGCAGGTTTCCCGGCTGGACCGGTTACGTGCTGACCGGCAACCCCAGCTTGGGCAAGCGCATCGGCCTGCGCACGGCGCACCGACACGTGCTGTACAACGGCGCAATCGAGTGTCGTCTACTGGTGTTTCCCATCTCGTCGAATCCCGTCACCACCGCCGCGGCGCCGCGCTGGCGACGCGAGGCGGAGGGGGTGGTGTTGAATCCATCCAGCCGAGCTGCCACAAAGTCCGCATGGCTTCCGCCGCGCAGAAGATCTTGAAGCTCGTCGGCGAGAGCAGCTTCTGGAAGCATACCGGGCGGCTCCACGCCTGGCTGTACCGGCGCACCGGCGGGCGCATCGGCCACAAAGCGGGCCACATCACGAACCTGCTGCTCACCACCACCGGCCGGAAGTCGGGCACACCACGCACGGTCACCCTCACCTACATGCCCGACGGCGAGCGCTACGTCCTCGTCGCGTCGAACGGCGGCTCCGATCGGCACCCGGTCTGGTGGCTCAACCTGCAGAATCATCCGCGCGCCACGGTGCAGATCAGGAACCTGATTGTCGAGGTCGAAGCCGCGGAGGCTCAGGGCGCGGAACGCGACCGCCTGTGGCCGCAGCTGAAGACGTACAATCCGTTCTACGGCCAGTACGAGCAGATCACGGAACGGCGGATCCCGGTCGTTGTCCTACGCGCGCTTTCGCATGAGCAGGAAGGGTGAAGCATGGACATCGAGATCAAGGAGAGTATTTCGATTCTCGACAGGTGAAGATCCAGAGAGGTGATCGATATCAGCTCTCTTCATGATCTCGCGCATTGCCGACTCGAGATCACCGGCGGGATAAGTGGGGCCGCTAGCGGAAGCGGAATCGTGGCGGGGCGGGTCTTCCGAGCAGAGGAGGCTCTATGAAACAACTCATTGGGAAGCGCTGGTACATTTGGCCATGCGTCGCATTGGTCCTCGCGCTGGCAGGAGGCGGCCGAAGTGCAAGTGCCCAGATCACGGGGTGCTGCATCGGACCGGTTTGCGCGAACAAGACCGCGAAGTCCTGCCAGCAATCGGGTGGTGCGCCGTTGGACAGCACCTGCACATCATCGCAGGATCCTCGCTGCACGACTTGCGGCGGGCTCAGCGGTGCAGCGTTTGGCCTGTGCAACGCCTACTGTGAACGCCTGAGCTGTCCTATCGATCACAACGGCCAGGCGTGCGACAGCCTGCGGAACAATTGGGAACGGCTAACCGGAAGTCGCCTCTTTCCGTGTGAGCGCCCGGTGTGCTGCCAGTGTGCCCAAGGTGCGATGTGCAGCACGCTGAAGAAGTGCCTGGTTGCCGGGTGCCAGGTCATCGACGACTGCATCAACGGCGAGTGCCCGGAGCCAGAGTGCTGCGAGTGCCGCGGCCCTGCATGCCGCCAGCTCATACCGGGAGCCTGCAAATTGCTGGGATGCATCCCCAAGGGCGACACGGTGTGCACCGCCGCCGGGCGTTGCGAAGAGTGCCCATGCGGCGCTGATTGCAAGGACGCTGTGGGTAACGAAGGACGCTGCGAGCAGATTTCCGGTACCACTACCTGCGAATGCAAAGTGCCCCCACCGTGTGGCTTAAACGCCGCCGAAGAGTGTGCGGGCGAGTGTCCGAACGCCGGCGAAGTCTGTCAGGAGACGGCCAATGGCTGCGGCTGCGTGAGGCCGCCTCCGCCTGATTGCACCGACCCCACCGTTTCGTGCCAGGGCACGTGTCAGGTGGCCGGGGTAGTGGGGACCTGTCAGGACATAAACGACGTGTGCGAGTGCGTGACGCCGGTGCCTGATCCCTGCGCCAACGCTGTTCCGTGCGGGGGCACGTGTCAGGTCGCCGGGGCAGTCGGGATCTGTCAGGTGACACCCAACGGGTGCAAATGCGGGCCGCCGCCCCCGTCTGATCCCTGCGCCAACGCTGTTCCGTGCGGGGGCACGTGTCAGGTGGCCGGGGCAGTCGGAATCTGTCAGGTGACGACACCCAACGGGTGCCAGTGCGTTGTGAATTGACTGCTTCCCACGGAGAGTCGGTGCCCGTGGTCTGCAGCGGTGCAGGCCGCGGGCACCCGCGTCCGTAGGACCGCGAGCACAGGCCTTCTCCGCCACTCGACGCGGGTCCCTACGCTGGATACATAGCCCGCCGGCTCACGGCATCCACCAACAGCGCCGGCACCGAGTCGTTGACGTTCTCGATCGCCAGCTTCTCCGGGCGCCCGCCGAAGATCTCGCAGCCGCGGGTGAGCACGCGGCAAGACCAGGGGGACTCCAAGCGTGGGGCGGTGTAGGACTCGACCTCGGTGAACTGCCCCGTACCCCAGGTGAACGAGACGAAGGCGCGATTCATCAGGCTGGCGAAGCTGGGATACGGGTCGAACAGACGCGCGCGCCACGGCGTCGCCTGCTCGCTGATCTCCAAGAGGTACGCGGCGCTGGCGATGTCGTGGTCGACGAGGTTCTCCGAGGCGATCACCAGCCCGACGTCCGGCGTGGCGACGTGGCCGCTGTCGGGACCGAACGAGGTCTGCACCTGCGTCCCTACGGAGAGCACCAGACGCAATCGCTCGCGGATCTCGCGACAGCCGTTGATGTCGGCGCACTTCTCCAGGAAGGTCGCGCCATCGCGATGCAGCTCGAGACGGCTGTCCTCACGCATCCAGCCGACGGCGCCCTTCAGCCCCAAGGTCGAGCCGGCCAGCACGTGCTTGCTGACGCGCGGCAGGTAGATGATGTGATCGACCTCACGCACGAGCTGCGGCAGAAAGATCTCGCGCTTGAAGTGACTCCCTGCAGGCGGCTCGGCAGCGAAGTACGCGTCGTACCCGGCCTCTTCAAAGCAAGCGACCGTGGCGCCGCCGCGCAGCGCCGCCGGCTCGAGACCGTTGTTCTTCAAGTTGGCGCGGGTCGAGCCGCGCTGACTGTGCGGTGTGTGATGCACGAACTGCACACCCGACTGATCGCCGACGAAGACGGTCGCGCCGCGCTGACGCAGCAGCTCGGCCATCACCGTTGTCGCGACCGGATGCGTCGTCGCCGGGTACGGGTTCGCAGAGTTGCACATCACCTTGAGCAGCACGCGGTCGCCCGGCTTGAGCCAGGAGAAGTCGGTGGCTGCCCACGCGGCGTCGCGGATGGCGCGCCCCAGCGCGCCGAATGCCGCCTGCCGGGGCACCCCGACGAGCGCAACGCGGGCCGACGGCCGGACCGCAAGCGTGCCGGCGGCAGCCTGTGCGGCGCGCGAGGAGAAGGACCCGGTCGCCGCGCTCGCGGCCAATGCGCCACCGGCACGCAAGAGCTGCCGTCGAGTGAGCCCGTTGCGCTCGGCTATCGGCGTTGCGTCAGTGCAGGGTGCTTCGATCCGCTCGATCATCGGTGGCCTCCCTCGGCGAGCCACTGCACTCTAGACGCGGTGGCCGCCCTGTGGCAAGTCGGCCACTCGCGGGTGACCTTGCGTCCGCTCCCGGTTCGCGCAACAGTACGGAGCGAATGGAGCGGGTTCGACTCTCCCTCAACCAGCACGGCTTCGGCTTCGTATCCATTCTGCTCACCCTGCTGATCCTCGCGGTGCTCTACTTCGGCTACTTCAAGATGCAAGGCACGAACGAGCGCGCGACTGGCATCAATGCGATCAACGCCAGCCGCGGGGTTGCCTGCCGGACGCAGCGGCAGAACCTGGAACGCGAGATCGCCATGTGGTCGATCAACCATCCCGACGAGCCGCCCACGCTCGCCGCCCTGCAAGCCGACCACGTGCGTATCCCATCTTGTCCTGAAGGCGGCCGCTACGACATCGTCGGTCGCGAGGTTCATTGCAGCGTGCACCCCTGAGCCGCGTGTGTTCAGCGCGCGGCGCTACTCCACCGATTGCTGTCGGCAAAGCTGTCTGCCGGCGTGACTTTCATTTTCGTGGCGTCGGGGCTAAGAGCCGCGCATGGACCTGTCGTACTCACCGCAGGAGGAACGTTTCCGCGCCGAGTTACGCGCCTGGCTGGGGCAGAACCCACCAGGGCCGGAACCGGAGCGGATCGACGAGTGGGTCGCCTACGGCAAGGCGTGGCAGCGCAAGCTGTACGAAGCCGGCTGGTGCGGTGTGGCCTGGCCGAAGGAGTACGGCGGGCGCGGCGCTACGCTGATCGAGCAGATCATCTTCCAGGAAGAGATGGCGCGCGCCAAAACGCCATTGCTCATCAACCTCGCCGGCTTGACCATGGGCGGACCCGTCCTCATCGCACACGGGACGGACGCGCAGAAGCGGCGGCACCTGAAGAGCATCCTGTCGGCGCAGGAAATCTGGTGTCAGGGGTTCTCCGAGCCCAACGCCGGCTCGGACCTCGCCGCGTTGAAGACCCGGGCCGTGCTCGACGGCGACGACTTCGTCGTCAACGGCCAGAAGGTCTGGACCAGCTTCGCGCGCTACGCCGACTGGTGCATGCTACTGGTGCGCACAGACCCGGATGCGGCGAAGCACAAGGGCATCACCTTCCTGCTCGCCGACATGCACAGCCCCGGCGTGACGGTGCGGCCGCTGAAGCAAATCAGCGGCGACGAGGACTTCAACGAGGTGTTCTTCGAAGACGTGCGGGTACCGCGGCAGAACGTCATCGGCGCGGTCAACGGCGGCTGGGAGATCGCCATCACCACGCTGATGCACGAGCGCGCCACGCTCACCTTCAGCCGGCAGCTGCAGTCGCGCGTCGCGCTCAGCGACATGATCGCCTTCGCCCGCGGTTGGCCGTACCACGGCCGCGCGGCGGTTCAGGATCCGCTCATTCGGCAGCAGCTCGCGCAGGCGGTGATCGAGAGCGACGCGATCAAATACACTGCCTACCGCAGCCTCACCAAGACGCTGCGCGGCGGAGTACCGGGTCCCGAAGGCTCGGTCGAGAAGCTCTTCTGGAGCGAGATGTACCAGCGCATGCTGGAGACCGCGCTGGCCATCGAAGGACCCTACGCCCAGCTGGTGACCGGCTCACCGCACGTCCCGGACCACGGCCAGTGGCCGCATCTGATGCTGTACTCGCGCGGGCGGACGATCGCGGCTGGGAGCTCGGAGATCCAACGCGGCATCATCGCCGAGCGCGTCCTGGGCTTGCCGCGTGCGAAGTGAGTCGTGCGCGAGCTCATTCGTTGGACGCTCCCCGGCCTCGTGGTCGCGGGCCCGTTGCACCTGCTCCTCGGTGGCTGGCAGCTCGCCCCACCGTGGCTCGTGTGGGTGGCCGCTGCGCCGGTGATCGGCTTCGTCTTGCAACAAGGCGTGCGCTGCCGGTTTGAAGCGCAAGGCAACGGCTTCCGCAGTCCGTACCGCGGCGCGCTGGCCGTCATCATCGAGCGCGGCAATCTGGCGCAGCGCGCCGACCGCGGCGATGTCGCCTACCAGGTCTACGAGGTGGTCTTCTACCAGCGTCCCGACTGGCAGGCCGCGCGCGATCACGCACACCGCTGCTGGGACATCATCTTCCTCTGCTGGAGCACGTCGTTGGCCTGCAGCGTCGGTGCAATCGTGAGCCTGCTGGCGCTGTGGTCACACCCCGGTCCCGCCGTCCTGTACCTGCTCGTCCTGTCGGCGGCCGGGCTGATGTTACGGAGAAAGGGTCAGCAAACGCACGCCGCGCTGGAGCTCTTCGACCGCGGCCTGGTCGTGAGCAACTGGCCGCTGTATGAATCGGTGCTGCGGACGATCGCGACGCCCAGGTCCTGACTTGCAGGGCGTCAATCTGCTTCCAGCGCTTCGATCTCAAAGCCCATCTCGGCGATCATCTGATGCGCGGCGCTCGCCTCCTGGCCCGGCTGGGTCAAATAGCCCTCGACGAAGATCGAGTTGGCGGGGTACAACGCCAGCGCCTGGAACCAGCCGAGGTTCAGCTCGCGTCCGCCGGCGACGCGGATTTCGCTCTCCGGGTTGGTGAAGCGCATGAGGCAAAGCGCGCGCAGGCACTTCCCCGGCGTCAGCTCGCCATACGCCGCGAAGGGCGTACCGCCGATGGGGATCAAAAAGTTGAGCGGCAGCGAGTCGACCCCCAGCTCGCGGAGCGCGAAGGCCAGGTCGATGGTATCGTCGTCGGTCTCGCCCATGCCGATGATCCCTCCGCAGCACGTATGCAGGCCCGCGCGTTGTACGCTGCGCACCGTGCTGATGCGGTCGTCGTAGGTGTGCGTCGTGCAGATCTCCGGGTGGAAGCGGCGGCTGGTGTTCAGGTTGTGGTTCACCCAGCCGACGCCGGCAGCCTTCAGCTCGCACGCCTGGGTTTCGTCCATGATACCGAGCGATACGCACAGCTCGAGATGCGGAAACTCCGTCTTGATGGCGCGTGCCGCCGCCGTGAAACGGGCGACGTCGGTCGCGCTCGGGCCGCGCCCGCTGGTCACCATGCAGTACCGCTTCGCGCCGGAGGCGACCGCGCGTTGTGCCCCCGCCAGCAACTCCGGTACGGAGTCCAACCGATAGCGCGGGATGGCGGCTTCCGATATCGCCGACT
>CAZCGA010000050.1:25102-39671 GCA_964498075.1 uncultured Binatia bacterium (SeqCode)
AGTGGCAGTCCTCCGGGCACAGGCCGCTGCGTGCGTTGCGCAGCTGGCAGATCTTTACGCGGCGTCCGTGATAGCGTTCACGGATCCGGAAGGCGGCGAGCAGGAGGGCCGGCAGCTCCGCATCGGCAGCCTGCAAGATAGCGGCGGCTTCCTGGCGTAAGACCACGCCGCCGTCGAGCACGGTCTTGGCGAGGCCCTCGAACTGCGTCGATCGTTCTTCCGTGGCGACATCGATGTGCATCGATGAGCTGCTACCAGCATGCCCGGCGCGCTTCAAGCCCTGCAGCATCGGGGACGCAGCGGACGCAATCTGCGCTATGCACCGCATACGACGAACGGCAGGTGCCGAGTTGGGGGCCGGCATGGCATCGAGTCTGCTTTTCACGATCGTGGGGAGGTATCGTCCATCATGGAAGTGTCACGCCCCGTCTGGTAGGCAACGAGGGACGCAATGCGCCGTAGGTGGTTCATCGCTCTCGGAGTGGTCGCGGTGCTGCTCGCCGTCGTCGCGGTTCGGTTCCGAGGCAACGACGAAGCGATCGGGCCGACCGCTGCTGTCGAGAGCGGCTCGATCGAGCGAATCGTGGTGGCATCGGGCACCATCGAGCCGGAGCACCTCGTCGAGGTGCGCCCGAAGGTCAGCGGTATCATTCAACGCTTCCACGTCGATGCCGGCGATCGCGTCACCGTCGGCAAGGTCGTAGCCGAGTTGGACCGCGAAACCCTCGAAGCCGCGGTGCGCGAGGCGCGCGCCGTGCTGCATGAAGCGCAGGTGGAACGCGATCACGCCGCGGTGGAGCTGAAGCGCAAGGAGGACCTCTTCGCGCGCGGCGTCGAGTCGAAGGACGTGCTCGATCGCGTGCGTGCGGACCATGCGGGAGCCGACGCCCGTCTCGATCGCACGCAGGCCACCCTCGACCGTCTCGACCAGGAGCTCGCGTACGCGACGATCACCGCGCCGATCGATGGCGTCGTGCTGCAGCGCGACCTCAACCCCGGCGCCGCCGCCGCCTCTGTCGCTTCGGTGACCGGCGGTACGGTTCTGATGACCATCGCGGACACCTCGCAGATGCATCTGCTCGGGGTCGTCGACGAGAACGAGATCGCCCGTGTCCGCGTCGGCATGGAGGCACGCATCCGCACCGAAACCTATCCCGACCGACTGTTTGCGGGCCGCGTCCGCAAGATCGCCTCGATCGGCGATCGCAAGAACAACGTGACGTCGTTCAAGGTGGAGGTCACGGTGCTCGAAGGTATCGATGTGTTGTGGCCGCGCATGTCCGCCGACGCCGACATCGTTGCCGAGGTGCACGACAACGCCCTCATCCTGCCGGAGGCCGCGCTCCTCTACAAAGGCAACGACGTCATGGTCGAGGTCGTAACCCACGCCTCGCCGGCGCAGCTGGCGCAGCGCCCGGTGCGTGTCGGTATCTCCCAAAAGGACCGCGTCGAGATCCTCGATGGGCTGGCCGCGGGCGACGTGGTGAAGCTGCAATGACGGATGTGGACCCGTATCTCGTGAAGCGTGAAGCGTATCTCGTAAGCGATCCTGCTGACGAGATACGCTTCACGAGTCCCGCTTCACGTTCCTTGCTGCGCCTGCGCGGGGTGACCAAGGTCTACGACATGGGTGAGGCGGAGGTCCGCGCGCTCAACGGCATCGATCTGGAGATCGACCGTGGCGAGTACGTGGGCGTGATGGGACCGTCCGGCTCCGGCAAGACGACGCTCATGGACATCATCGGCTGCCTGTCGCGGCCGACGGCCGGGACGTACGAGTTCGAGGGGCGCCGCGTCGATGCGATCGATGATGTCGGTCTGGCGACGCTGCGCGGCGAGCGCATCGGCTTCGTGTTCCAGACGTTCAACCTGCTGCCCAGGCTCACCGCCGTCGAGAACGTCGAGCTGCCGATGCTCTACCGGCGCGTCCCGCGCCGCCAGCGGTCTGAACGGGCGCTCGCCATGCTCGAACGTGTCGGGCTGACGGGCCGGGCGCAGCACCGTCCCACCGAGCTGTCCGGCGGCGAGCGGCAACGGGTGGCCATCGCCCGGGCGTTGGTGAACCGGCCGTCGGTGATCCTCGCCGATGAGCCGACAGGAGCCCTCGACACCACCACAGGTGGCGCGATCATGGATCTCATCGAAGGGCTCAACCGCGACGGCCAGACGGTGATCGTGGTCACGCACGATCCGGCCATCGGCGACCGCGTCGCGCGCCAGCTGCGGTTGCGAGATGGGGCGGTGGAGAGTGACGTGAAGCGTATCTCGTGAGGCGTGCCAGAAACCGTGCACGATGCTCCTCACCGTCATCCAGCAAGCGCTCTACACGATGCGGCTGCACCGCCGCTGGGCGGCGCTGACGATGTTCGGCATCGTCTGGGGCACGGCCTCGGTGATATTGCTCGTCGGCTGGGGCGTCGGCGCGCATCGCATGACCGACACCGGGCTGCAGAAGGTCGGCAAGAACCTCGTCTACATCATGGCGGGGCGCGTCGGCGAGGACCTCTCGCCGGCAGACGAGCGGCGCATGCTCCACCTCGAGATGGACGACGCCGACGCCGTGCGCGCCTCGGCACGACGGGTCGAGTACGCCAGCGCCGAGGTGCTGACCTTCATGCTGGCGCGCTACGGCGCGAACAGCCGCTTGGTGGATGTGCGCGGCGTCGAGCCGGTGATGCAGCAGCTGCGCGGGGTCACGCTGGCGGCTGGACGGTTCATCTCGGCCGACGACGTGCGCTTCCAGCGCCGCGTCGCCATCATTGGACAGACCGCGCGGCAACGCCTGTTCGGCCCCCGACCGACTGTCGGGCGACGGGTCGACCTCAACGGCCGCAGCTTCGAGGTGGTGGGCCTGCTCGACCGCGTCGGCACGCAGCTGAGCCGCAACCGCACGGAGACTGACGAGCAGATCTGGATTCCCGTCAGCTCGGCGCAGACGTTGGACGACCGCGGCGATTACGTCGACATGATCGTCGCCCGGCCGTACGATCGGCGTTTCAACGAGGACCTCAAGCGCGAGGTGCGCGCCGTCCTTGCCCGCCGGCTGCACGTGTCGCCCGCCGACGAGGAGGCGGTGTTCATCATCAGCATGATCGACATCCTGTCCGGCTTCGACTCGGTGTTCGTCTTCCTCAACGTGTTTCTGATGGTGCTGGCGACGACGACGTTGTTCATCGGCGGCATCGGCGTGATGAACATGATGCTGGTGTCGGTCAATGAGCGCCGGCGCGAGATCGGGTTGCGCCTGGCGGTGGGGGCGTTGCGCCGCGATGTGATCGGGCAGTTCCTCGTCGAGACGCTCGTCATCACGCTCGTCGGCGGAGCGGCCGGCATGGCGATCGGGTTGTTGGGCTGCGGTGTGCTCAGCTGGCTGCCGAAGGAAATCATCCCGGTGCCTGTGCTGGTGCCGCAAGTCATCGTGCTGGCGCTCGTGACCACGCTGCTGGTCGGTGTCGTATCAGGGATCGGTCCGGCTTGGCGTGCGGCCAGCGTCGAGCCGTCCCAGACGTTGCGGGTCGAGTGATGGTACGCGATCTGTTCTTTGAAGCTCTGCGCAACGCACGCGCGCACTGGTTGCGCGTGCTGCTGACCAGCTCGGGTATTGTCTGGGGTATCGCGCTGTTCATCGTGATGATTGCGGTCGGCGAAGCGAATCGGGAGCACTATCGTGAGAAGCTCGAAGTCATCGGCCGCAAGGCGATCTGGGCAATTCCCGGGCGTGTCGCCCGGCAGGGCAGCGGCGAACGCTCGGCGCGCAGCGTACTGCTGGACCTGAAGGATCCGCCGCGTCTGCCGGGGTCGCCGCTGGTGGAACACGCCGAACCTGAGACCTGGGCCGTTCCACAGGTCCTCAAGGGAGGCGGGCACATCAAGGTGGTGTGGACCATGGGCGTCGGTCCGCAGGCGGCGCGCATCCGCAACTTCCAGGTCGGGCGCGGCCGCTTCATCAGCACGGATGATCTTGCGGAGCGCCGCCGCGTCTTGGTCATCGGCGCCAAGGTCGAGGAGCGTCTCTTCGGCCGGCGCTCGGGCCTCGGTCGAAGCGTGCGCCTCGACGGGTACCCCTTCCGCATCATCGGCGTGTCGGTTCCGAAGGGGGAACAGATGAACAACATGGGGCCGCGTGACGACGAGCAGGTGCTGTTGCCGATCACGACGGCACAGACGTTGTTCACCGGCACCGACCGGATCGATTACGTGCTCTATGAGCCGCGCACGCGAGAGCAGGCTGCGCTGTCCATCGAGCGGGTGCGCACGATCCTTGGCCGGCACCACTACTTCATGCCGGAGGAAGAGGAAGCCATGGGCTTCTTCAACGTCGCGGATGCGATCAAGCTGATCAGCGTGATGCTGACCGCGATCGAGATCTTCTTGTCCGCGTGCGGCATACTCACCCTCGCCGCGGGTGCCGTCGGTGTGATGAACATCATGTTGGTGGCGGTCACCGAGCGCACTCGCGAGATCGGCCTCCGCAAGGCGCTGGGCGCGACGCACCGCGACCTCTTCGTGCAGCTCGTCTGTGAAACCGTGATCATCACCGTCGGCTCCGGGATCGCGGGCGTCGGGCTGGGTGCGTCGATCATCTTCCTGCTGCAGGCGATGCGCGACACGTCGCCGCGGGCGCAGTTCCTGATGCCGCAGGTCGTCTTCTCTCCCGCTCTCGCCGCGCTCGCGTTCGGGGTCCTGGTCACTGCCGGCATCCTTGCCGGTCTGCTTCCCGCTCTGCGTGCCGCTCGCCTCGACCCGGCAGTGGCCTTGCGGGAGGAGTAGGAAGGGCGGCGCTCGTGAAGCGTGAAGCGGAGCTCGTAAGATTCTGCTGGGCGATCGTCGGCCTGATGGCCAGCGGCTGCGTCCCGCCAGTGCCGCCGGAAGCGCCGCTGCCCGCGGCACCGCCGGCTCTCTACGAGGAGGAGATCAAGCCGGTCGAGAAGCTCGACGTCGCGATCATCGATCTCACCGAGACGCCGAGCGCGGATCGCAGGACCATCACGGTCAGCGGCAGGCTGGTCAACCGGGGCACGCGCGTCACGCGCGAAGTGCGCGTACACGTCGAAGTGCTCGACAAGGACGGCGCGGTCATCATCCGAGCCGAACCCAGTCCGTCAACCGAGACGATCGCACCCGGATCGACGGCGACGTTCTCGGTGAGCTTCGAAAGCCAGCCCGACATCGATCGCTATCACGTAGAGGCGATCAGCCGATGAGGCGGTTCAGATGGCGCCCACGGTCCGCAGCCACTCGGGTGCGAACGGCCAGCGGCCGTAGCCCGCGGCGACGTTGATGTGACCGGCTTCGGGGATGATCTTACAACCGACACCGAGATCGCGGGCGAGCTGCTCGAACTCGTCGGCGTTGGTGAACTCGTCGTTGTCGCTGCCGACGAGCAGCGTCCGCTGCGCCAGCGTCGCCCACGCGTCGCGCCGACGCGGTGGCGGCAGGAAGCGCTCGACCGGCTCGAAGAGGAGAAAGGGGGACGGCGGCGCCACCAGCAACGCCGCATGCACACCGTACGCGCCGCGCTCGGCGAGCAGATGATCCACAGCCCAGCAACCGAGGGAGTGACAGACGAAGGTGACGGGTGCGCCTGCCGTCACCACGACTTCGGACAATGCGGCCACCCATGCGTCCTTCTGCGGTGCGGTGGGATCGGGCAGCTCGGGAAACAGCACTGGCGCGCCACGCCGGCGCAGCTCCGCGTCGAGCCAGCGCTGCCAGTGCCCCGGCCCCGAGCCCTCGTAGCCGGAGACGATGACGATCATCGAGCTGCGGCGCTCGGCGAGGGCCGCACCATCTTCACGCGCCGCCGAGGAACTTCGTCATCAACTCGCACAGCTGATCTGGCTGCTCGAGCGCCGGCAGGTGGCCGCACTTCTCGATGACCACCAGACGCGCACCCGGGACACGCGCGGTGTAGCGTTCCCCGTGGGCGAGCGGGATGAGCCCGTCCTGACGGCCCCACACGACCAGCGTCGGCGCCGTGATGCGATCGAGACGTCGCTCCAGCTTGGGATTGTGGAAGTACGGTTGCCAGGCCATCTTGGCGAGCGCTTCCATCGCTTTGAACTGCGGGAGCAGCACCTCTTCGGGCAACGTCGAGTAATCGGTGATCGACGACATCATCACCGCCAGCGGATGCTGCTGGTCGTAGAACATGAGCGGCGCCATCTCTTGCGGCGTGATCCCGAACATCTCCGCGATCGGCGCTGCATCGAGCCACAGGCCGGCGGCATCGATGAGCACGAGGCGGCCGACGAGGTTTGGGTAGCGCTGCGCCAGCTCCGCCGCCAGCCAACCGCCGAAGGAGCTGCCGACGACGTTGAGCGGCGCCTTGTGGAGGCCGAGGGCGGTGATCACGTCGACGTAGTGGAACACCATGTCCTCGATGCCGTCGATGTGCTCCAGGCCGCCGGAGCCTCCGAAACCCGGATGCGACGGGTGATACACGGTGAAGCGTTCGGCCAAACGATCGAACATCGGCAACCACAGCGAATCACCACCACCGCCGTGCAGGTAGAGCAACGGTGGCCCGCTGCCGGCGCGGCGCAGCTCCACCGGGGCCCCGTATACTGTGAGCATGTCCGTCTGATACGCCATGGAACCTCTTGTCACGCCGTCTGCGCCAGGCGCGCGGCTTCCTTCGCCGGCTGCGGTGCCAGACCGCGCAGCGCCGGCAGCACCTCGCGTGCGAACAGCTCCATGTTCTTGCGCGTCAGGTCGGCCGGCAGCGTCCCGAGCTGCAGCAGCGCCAGGATGTTGCCGACGCCGAGCCACTGGATCATCTCCGCCATCTTCTGCCGCACGGTGGCCGGGCTGCCGACGATCGCGTAGCCGCCCTCTTCCACCTGGTCCCACTTCTCGAGGAACAGCATGAAGTCGTTGCGCGTGCCGGCGATCTTGAGCGCCGAGCGCGCCGTCGTGTAGCCCGGCGGGCTGATGTCGATGCCCGGCAGCAGCTTCTTCGCAAAGTACCAGAAGTGCGACTCGTACTCCTGCCGCGCCTGCGCATCGGTCTCGGCGACGTAGATCGGGCACAGCCAACCCATCTGCTTCGGGTCGGCGGTGTAGCCCTCTTTGGTGCACGCCTCGCGGAAGAAGTCGAAGTTGCGCTTGAACACGCGCTTGTGAAAGTACGGGATGCCCATGTACGCGTAGCGCCACTTGGCCACGAACTCCATCGTCTCCAAGCTGCCGGCGCCGGGGATCCACACCGGCGGATGCGGCTTCTGCAGCGGCGTCGGCCACGGGTTCACGTAGCGCAGCTTGTAGTGCTTGCCGTTGAAGACGAACGGCCCCGGCCGGGTCCACGCTTGGATGATCAGGTCGTGTGCCTCGTAAAAGCGCTCGCGCGCCTGGGCGGGGTTGAGTGAGTTCGAGTAGTACTCGGGTCCGCCGCCGACGACCATGCCGGCGATCAGCCGTCCGCCGGAGATCACATCGATCATGGCGTACTCCTCGGCGACGCGCACCGGTGGGTTGTAGAGCGGTAGCGCGTTGCCGACGACGGCGATCTTACAGCGCTTGGTCTGCCGCGCCAGGATCGACGCCATGAGGTTGGGCGACGGCATGTTGCCGTAGGCGTTGGCGTGATGCTCGTTGACGCACACGCCGTCGAACCCCAGCTCCTCGGCGTACAGCAGCTCGTCGAGGTAGCGGTTGTAGACCTCGTGGCCGCGCTTGCCGTCGTAGTAGCTGTTCGGGCACTTCACCCACGCCGGACCCTCGTAGTCACGCGGCAGGTACGGCCAGGGCATGAGATGAAAGAAATAAAAGTCCATCGCTGCTCCTTTGTTGTGAATCGTGCTCGCTATCGGGGTGTCCGTCCTCGAATCCGGAACGCGGCACTCCGCCGGAGCATTAGCCAGGAAATCCCGGCCATCTGCAAGCCGGTCGGATGTCCAGCAACAGTGACCACCGCCGCGCCATTCAGGCCGCAACTATCCTCTGGTGAATCTCGTCGGTGAGCTCTTTGATGCGCTGGCTGAGCTCCTGCGTCATCCGGGTGAGTTGCGTGTTCTGCTCGAGCAGCGCAACGATTTGCGTCGACTGCTTCGTCGCCAGCTCCTGTCGCTCGGTGCTCGCCTGCGCCAGGTCCTCGCGGTGCTGCGCGTCGGCGTCGGCGTGCGCCTTGTCGCGGTCGGCCTGCCGGGTCTGGGCGAGCAGAATCAGCGGCGCCGCGTACGCCGCCTGCGTGCTGAAGGCCAGGTTGAGGAGGATGAAGGGGTAGATGTCGAATCGGGTGAGACCGGCGACGTTGAGGTAGATCCAGATGGCGACAGCGATTGTCTGCGCGATCAGGAAGCTGGGCGTTCCGAAAAAGCGGGCAAAGCCCTCGGCTCTGGCCCCAAACCAGTCGTTGCCGAAGGCCGAGGATAGATGCGCGTGCGGTGCGTGAAATCGAAAGTGGTGACGAGATGCCGATGATTCGCTTGCCGTGGACGCTCGCATGAGTCGACCTCCCTTGGTTGTAGTGCGTGACCGTGTCTGGCCTGCGGCTCCGATCCACAGGATGCATTCCTCGTTTGCCTGTGAGCGGCGGCGGGGTCAACCGTGACGTGGCCGTTGGGTGAATCGGTTGACTCGCGCGGCTGGGCCGGGATGATGCGCGCATCCATCATGGAGAAACGGCGGTGCAGTCTTGGAGTCTGGTCTCGGGTTGTATGGCTCATGCCGGCTCTCTTGCTGCTCATGGCGCCAGTCGCCATGGTGCTGGCCAGGAAACCTCAAGGGGAGAACGTACATCGGGCCGACGCCGCCTGCACCGCCTGTCACACCGCCGACCGCGACACGCTCGAGCAGGACCCCGATGCGGCGCGCGTCCTGCTGGCGCCCGATCTCGAGCCGCGGTGCATCCGGTGCCACGACGAAGGCCCGTCCCACCACACCGGGATCCGTCCTCGGAAGCCAGTGCCCGACACCCTGCCGCTCTCCGTGGACGGGCTGATCACGTGCGCCACATGTCACTTCATCCACGGCGACCAAAACCCGTACGGCGACCTCTTGCGGATCGACAACTCGCGCGGCGGATTGTGTCTCACGTGTCACCAGATGTCGGAGCTCGAATGAGAGAGTTGCGAGGAGAGTGAGCGATGAGACTCTTTGGCTTGCTGCATCACCACCCAGGACACCGTACCCGACAGCTTCGATGGGTGCTTCCGCTTGTGGCGGTCTTACTGGTGGCCGTGCTGGCGACGCTGGCGATCCAGTATCGGGTGAGCGACCAGGCCGTCGGGACGGAGTTCTTCCGAGCGCACAAGACTATCAGCCACACCGGGGAGCTCCTCCGGCGTGGCGTGGCGATCGGCGGCAGCGTGCTGATCATCCTTGTGGTGGCGATCGCCGCGTGGGCGTTCCATCTCACCCATCGCATTGTGCGGCCGGTGCACACGGTTCACCGGGCGCTCGACGCGCTGGCCGCAGGCGAGCTCGGCGTGCGTGTCGAGCTGCACCGCGACGATGAGTTCCGCGAGGTCGGCGAGGCCCTCAACCGCCTCGTCGACGAATTTTCTGCCACCTTGGCGACGGTGCACACCCTGATCGATCGCGTGGCGGCGCTGAGCGCGGCGCGCACCGCGCAAGACCAGTCGACGGCGGCACAGATCCACGCGCTCATCACGGAGTTGGATCAGACAGTGGAGTTCTTCCGCCTCGAGCCGCGCCGCACGATCCGTGAGGACGACGACTGAGATGCGCCGCGTCTTCGTGCTGGTGAGCTTGTTACCGATGGTAGCGCGGGCGGCGCCGACTGGGCTCAACCAGATTCCGACTACGGACTTGGTGCCCGTCAAGCAGCTCAGTCTCCAACTCCAGAACGGCAACACCGAGGTGAGCGGGGGCTCGTCGGTCTTCCACCAGCCGCAGCTGGTGCCACAGAGCGAGTTTGGGTTGCCGTGGAGGATCGAAGCCGGGCTCGACGTCGCGCCTTCCGACCCGCCGCACGACTACCGGCCGATACTGAACCTGAAGTGGAAGCCGGTGCAGGAAGATTACCGCATCCCTGCCGTCGCCCTCGGGGTGACACAGCTCGGCCCGGACTTCACGCCGAACTGTTTTCTCGCGTTGAGCAAAACCCTCAATTACGAGCAGATCCAGTATCTGAAGTTTCGCGCCCATCACCGCAACATCAAGCTGCGCGGCATCCGGCTGCATACCGGGATGTTGCGCACCAGCAATGCCTGGCGCGCCCTTGTCGGCACCGACATCGAAGTGAGCGATCACTTCGTCGCCTACGCAGACTGGAGCTCCGGGACAAAGAACTCGGTCTCACTGGGAGGCGTGCTCATCATCAACCGGCAGAACAGCGTCCAGGCGTCGTTGCTGCGCGTAAACAACGAGGACCGACTCAGCGGTGTGCTCGTGGGCATCACCCACACGTTCGACTTGACCGATCCATTCCAGTGGTGATGGCGGTCGGTGGCGAGGGACGCCTTCGCGCCCGCCCCCTCCACCACAGCAACGGCATCAGCAACAGCAAACCAACACCGTGGCCACGTTCCATCGGCACCATCGCGCATCCTCCGTGAGCTGACGCCGCCCCTGACGTAGACGTCGACGTGGGCATGGCCGATGGCGTCAGGGTTGGTGAGCTGCGCACTGTCGGCGTGCGACTCGACGTAGGCGGGGGCGTTGCCGTGATGGTGGCCGTTGAAGTTGGCGGGGCCGAGGGTGTCGGGGTCGGTGAGTTACGCACTGTCGGCGTGCGACTCGCGGTGGGCGGCGGCGTTGCCGTGATGGTGGCCGTTGAGGTTGGCAAGGGTGTGGTTGTCAGGGCCGCGTCGGCCTCGTAGGCGCCAATCGAACAGTTCGTGTGGCCGGTGCCTGGGCGCACGAAGCCGCGCTGGTCGAGGCTGTTGACTGGTGCCATGGCACAGACGGCCGGGTCGCCCGCGTCAATTGCCGGGCTCGGCCCGCTACACAACGCGTCAGGGATGCCCACCGCGGCGCACAGCGCCAGCGTCTCGGTCGGCCCGCCGTAGTTCGCCAAGGGCGCCAGGCGCGGATCGGTGTTCTGCGAGCCGGGGCTGGAGAAGCACGAGTCGTTGTTGCTCAGATTGTGGCCTCCGTCCACAATAGTGCCACCGCAGTTCACGCTGTTGAGGCTGTTCGCCACAATCGTGTTGGTCAGTGTCGCAATACCCTCGCCGTCGCCGCCGAAGTTGAGGCTCTGGATGCCGCCGGCGAAATCGTGGGACCCCCTATTGCCGCTCAGCGTGCAGTTGGTCAGCGTCGCCGTGCCGGCGTTTAAGATACCGCCGCCGCCACCGAAGCCGGGGGCCGAGTTGCCACTCAGCGTGCAGTTGGTCAGCGTCGCCGTGCCGGCGTTGTAGATGCCGCCACCGACTTGGGCGGCCGAGTTGCCACTCAGCGTGCAGTTGGTCAGCGTCGCCGTGCCATCGTTGACGATGCCGCCGCCGACGCCTTTGCTTCCCGACGAGTTGCCGCTCAGCGTGCAGTTGATCAGGGTCAGGCCGGCACCGCTGTCGACCCAGATGCCGCCGCCGGAGAAGGCCGCGATGCCGAACCCACCACCGTTCTGAATGGTCAGGTTCGCAAGGCTTACCGTTCCGGCCATAATCTCAAAGACGCGTGTGTGCTGACTGTTCCCGTCAACCGCCAGCGCGCCGGTGGTCGGGCCGCTGATCGTCACGTCCGTGCTGATCGCCAGCTCGGTGCTCGTCGTCAGCGTGATTGTCGCCGGCAAGGTCAGATCGAACACAACGGTGTCGCCGTTGCCCGTCCCCGCGACGCAGTCCCCGCCGGTGGTGTCGTCCGCCGCATTCACGTTGGCGAGGGCTTCCCGCAGCGTGCACTTCGAATCATGCGCGGTGGTGTTGTCGCCGGTGTCGTTGACGGTGATGGTCGTCCCTGCCTCATAGGCACCAATGTCCACATGCAGACCCGACTTGCGCGCCCGGCCACGTTGATCGGTGGTCAGCGCGAGCGGCGGTCCGGTCACCGCATCATCGCCGGCATCGACGGCCGGGCTGGCCGAGGTGCACCCGGCGGGCACGCCCACGGCGGTGCACAGCGCCAGCGTTGCCGTCGGCCCGCCGTAGTTCGCCAAAGGCGCCAGGCGTGGATCGGTGTTCAGCAAGTCGGGGCTGGAGAAGCACGAGTCGTCGCTGCTCAGATTGTGGCCTCCGTCCACAATAGTGCCACCGCAGTTCACGCTGTTGAGGCTGTTCGCCACAATCGTGTTGGTCAGTGTCGCAATACCCTCGCCGCCGCCGCTGGAGAAGCTGTCGATGCCGGACCCACTATTGCCGCTCAGCGTGCAGTTGGTCAGCGTCGCCGTGCCGTTGTTGACGATGCCACCGCCGATGAAGGCCGAGTTGCCGCTCAGCGTGCAGTTGGTCAGCGTCGCCGTGCCGCCGTTGGCGATGCCGCCGCCGCCGGCACCGAAACGGGTGGCACTGTTGCCGGAGAAGGTGCTGTTGGTGACAGTCAGCGTGCCGTCGTTTGAAATGCCGCCGCCGCGGTCGGCGCGGTTGTCCGCGAAGGTGCTGTTGGTGACGGTGAGCGTCCCTTCGTCGGAGTTGAAGATGCCGCCGCCGAAACCACCCGCGCCGTTGCCTGCGAAGGTGCTGTTGGTGACGATGAGCGTCCCGCTGTTGAAGATGCCGCCGCCGCTATTACCCGTGAAGGTGCTGTTGGTGACGGTGAGCGTCCCGCCGTTGAAGATGCCGCCGCCGAAGCCGCTGCCCCTCGCAATGGTCAGGTTCTGAACCGTGAACTTGCCCCCCAGAGGCACACTGAACACCTCCACGCTATTTCCAACACCACTGATCGTGATCAGGCCGCCGCCGTCGATGGTGGTGTCAGCGGCAATCGTTTTCGTGCCGGTGCTGATGTCGATCGTCGCCGCACCGCCGCAGTTGAAGGTCACCAGCCCGCCACCGGCGAGTGCCGCATCCAGGGCCGCGTCGGTGCAACTGGCGGCGGCGCCCGAGCCAACTACGCCGGCGGCGCGCGCGATCGACGGCGCGCAGGCGAGGACAACAGCGGCGCATATCACGGCGACACCGCGAGCGAGGGACGTGCGAGGAACGGGAGAGTGCATCTTCATAGGCGTGTTTCCTTGCGCGCGTTTGTGCGGCTTCCGCAGTTGTCTCGATTGTGCCATGGAAAACCCTCCTTCAGATCGTGCGAATCAGACCTTCCATAGCACAGGCAAGCGCGGATCGGGGGCGTAGGGTAAGGCCTCAGAGCCTGTGAGGAAATTGCAACGGGCCCCAGGACCGTGCATCCCGAGTAGCGCCCGTCTTTCCCGGGCGCGTATCGAGGGACGCCAAGTACGCGCCTTGCCGTGCAAACACCCCTCGATACGCGGCCGAAAGAAGGCCGCTACTCGGGGTGAGCGGGATATATCGGGCTCGCTCAGCCATTTCCTCACACGCTCTCAGTCTTGGTGGCGCTGGCTTGCTGTCCTCTCCCGCGCGTTTTTTCCGCGTGGCAGAGGGGAGGGTGAGGGGACCAGCCTGACGCGGCGAAGCTTGCACCCTCACCCCAACCCTCTCCCGCGCTGAGATGATGCGCGGGAGAGGGAGTTCGACTCGCCAGACGATTATCGTCGAGGAGGCCTAGCGCCACCAAGACTGAGGGGTTACGGCGTAGGAGCAAAACGTCCCGGTCTTGATCGTGGCGCGGAGATGCTCGCTCCATTGGTGATGGCGGTCGGCGGCGAGGGACGCCTTCGCGCCCGCCCCCTCCACCAGAGCAACGGCACGAGCAAGAGCCACACACCACCGTGGCCGCGTTCCATCGGCACGATCGCGCATCCCCCACTGCCTGGCGCCGTCGCTGACGTGGACGTCGGCGTTGGCAGTGCCGACGGCGTCAGGGTTGGTGAGCTGCGCACCGTCGGCGTGCGACTCGCGGTTGGTGGTGGCGCAGCCGTGATCGTGGCGGTGGGGGTTGCCGAGGGGGTGAGCGTCGGCGTGCCGCGCGCGGTCGGGGTGCGACTCGTGGTTGGTGGTGGCGCAGCCGTGATCGTGGCGGTGGGGGTTGCCGAGGAGGTGAGCGTCGGCGTGGCGCTCGGAAACGGCGGCTCGTCTTCCCGTTGAATTGAAAACACGCCGCGGCCTTCCGTCCCGGCGTACAGCGTCGCCGGCGCAGTAGGCTCAATGGCGAGCGCGCGGATGTCGGTATTGCTGGGCAGGCCCGCGTTGATCGCGTTCCAGGTGCTAGCGCCGTCGGTGCTTTTGAACACCCCACCCCCCGTCCCGGCTTTGAACACACAGACGCCCGCCCCGGCGTAGAGTGTATCGGGCGTGGTCGGATCGATGACAAGCGCGAGGATGATGCTTCCGCTGGGCAGGCCGGTGTTCGCGACCCTCCAGGTACTAGCGCCGTCCGTGCTCTTGAACACGCTGCTGCCGCTGCACTTGCCGCCGAAATCAAAGAAAGCCGACCCGGCGTAGAGTGTATCGGGCGTGGTGGGATCGATGGCGAGCGCCCTGATGAAGGAGCGGTCGGTCAGGCCGGTGTTCGCGGCACTCCAGGTGCTGGCGCCGTCGATGCTCTTGAACACCCCGCCGGTCGTCCCGGCGTAGAGTGTACCGCTTGTGGTGGG
>CAZCGA010000051.1:0-37480 GCA_964498075.1 uncultured Binatia bacterium (SeqCode)
GGTTGGGGTACGAGTCGAAACAGATCCAGGAGATCGTCGAGTACATCGACGAGCACGACACCATCGAAGGCGCCCCGGCGCTGAAGGACGAGCATCTGCCCGTGTTCGACTGCGCCTTCAAAGCGGCGCAGGGGACGCGTGCCATCCATCATCTCGGCCATCTGCGCATGATGGGCGCGGTGCAGCCGTTCATCTCCGGCGCGATCTCCAAGACCATCATACCCACGACCGCGACCGTCGAAGAGATCATGGACGCCTACATGGAGGCGTGGCGGCTGGGCGTCAAGGCGGTGGCCATCTACCGCGACGGCTGCAAGCGCACGCAGCCGCTGAACACGGCGAAGCAGCAGAAGGTGGCGCCCGCCGCCGAGTTCCGCCCGGTACGCCGCCGCTTGCCGCAGGACTGCCGCTCGCTGCGCCACAAGTTCGATATCGCCGGCCACGAGGGCTACATCCACGTCGGCCAATACGACGACGGCACCCCCGGCGAGATCTTCATCAAGATCGCCAAGGAAGGCAGTACCATCGCCGGCTTGATGGATACGATCGGCATCTTGACCTCGATGGCGCTGCAGTACGGCGTGCCGCTGGAAGTGCTGGTGAGCAAGTTCAGCCACGTGCGCTTCGAGCCGTCCGGATTTACCAAGAACCCGGACATTCCCATCGCCAAGTCGCTCATCGATTACATCTTCCGTTTCTTGGGGACGCGCTTTCTCAGTCCCCAGCAGCGCACCGCTGCGGGGCTGGAGAGCGCCGAGGCCCCGGCCGCCGACGCGCGGCCAGTCGCGAGCGACGGGCAAACCGCCATACCGGCGGCGGTGGGGGCGCTCGGATTCAGCCCGCAGTCCGATGCGCCGAGTTGCTCCGACTGCGGGGCGATCATGGTCCGCAACGGCAGCTGCTATAAGTGCCTCAATTGCGGCGCGACCAGTGGATGTTCGTGAACGGTGGAAGAGTTGGCTAGGGGAGGTCGGATGCGGTGGTGGTGGTGCGGTGAGCCTCCCCGGTGGTTGGGGGTAGCGGCCGAGGGTGACTCGGGCGGGGCGCCTACGGGCGCCCCGCGTGCGTACCTTCAGCGGCGGGAGGAACCAGCCGTTGAAAGATCGAGCTCTTCAAGTGCTCGACGAGGCTCTTCGGATCGGACTCGTCGACGATGAAGTGCTGAATGAGGATCCCGCCGAGCGTCGCCATGATCAATGCGGCGTCGCGCGACGGGTCGACGTCGGAACGGAATACGCCGCGACTGCGGCCGCTCTCAATGACGTTGGCGAGCGAGCTGCGGAAGATGCGATACAGCTCGGTCACCCGGCTGAGCATCTCGTCCGGTTGCCGCTCCATCTGCAGCGTCAAGCTCAGGAAGAAGCGCACCGAGTATACGTTCTCGTGTACGAAGTCGTAGAACTGGTCGATCAGCCGCGCCACCTGCTCGCGTTCGTTGAGCCCGACGAGATCCTCGACGTCGATGAAGTACGGCTCCAACGTCTTGCGCAGCGCCGTGCGATACAGTTTTTCCTTGCAGTCGAAGTGCCAGAAGATCAGCGCCTTGCTGACCTTCGCCTGCCGGGCCACCTGCGACAGCGAGGTGTTCTCGTACCCTTGCTCGGAGAACAACCGCCTCGACGCCGCGAGGATCTTCTCGCGCGTTTCGCTGCTGTCGAGTGATTGCGGATCGGTCATGGGATCGCTGTGCTCCGAGTCAGGCTAGAGTAGAACGACGTGGTATGTCAAACGCGGGACGTGGGGGTTGCATCCGTTGCACGAGTTGGGCAAAGTACCCGCGATGTTGCAGCGCCCAGCCTTCTTGAGCGGGGCGCTTCGCTTGGTGGCGGTGGGCTTGGGGGTGGCTGCGATTGCGGTAGTCTTGCAGCAAGGGGAGGCGAAGCGGCCGGGGGATGCGTTCGTAGACGCAGCGGTTGCCGAGCCCGTTGCAGTCGCCGAAGCGGCACCGGCGCCGCGCTCATGGTCGCTGCGCAGCGCCGGCTGGTACATCCAGATCGACGGCGCCGACGTCGATGTCCCGACGGTCGGTGAGCAAACGGCTGCGCCGCCGCGCGCCAGCTTGGCAACGTCGATCTCACCGTACGATCATCTCATCGTGCATCACGCCAAGGCCGAAGGGTTCGATTGGCGTCTGATCGCGGCGCTCATCTTCGAAGAGTCGCGCTTCGATCCGAAAAGCCGCAGCGACAAGGGCGCGTACGGCCTGATGCAGGTGCGGCCGATCGCCGCTGAAGCCGTCGGCGCGGAACACTTCAAGTTGCCCGACGACAACGTGAAGACCGGCGTGCGCTACCTGCGACAGCTCGACGAGATGTTCCGCGAGGCGCAGGGGCGCGACCGGCTGAGCCTGGTGTTGGCGGCGTACAACATCGGCCCCGGCCATCTGCGCGATGCGCAGACGCTGGCGCGCCGCTTCGGGTACGACCCGGAGCGCTGGGAGGATGCGATGGATCTGATGTTGCCGCTGCTCGAGCAGCCGTCGATCTATACGCATCTGCCCTACGGCTTCGCCAAGGGCAGCGACACGGTGACCCACGTGCAACGCATCATCGACCGCTACCACCGCTACCAGCGCGAGACCCCCGGCACGCCGGACACCGATGACGAAGCCGACGCGCTGTCCTCGTCCGAAGCCTTCCCCGCGAACGGCTAGCCCGGCACGCATCCGCCCCTGAAGCGCCTACGACGAGAGTTCTTCCTCGGGACATGCGTGCCTGTTCCCGGCCCCTTGCACCTGCGCCCGCACGACTTACCTATAAGGCTCTTCACGGCACGTGACCGTGGGCGCAGAGGAGAACGAGATGCGACGCAGACTACAACTGGTGGACAACAGACAGGGCGACGCTGAGCCGACCGCGGCGTCGCAGCCGGGGCGGCACGACGACGAGCTGTTGGATGCGTACTCGCGCGCCGTCATCGGCGCCGCCGAGGCGGTCAGCCCGGCGGTGGTCAACATCGAGGTGCAACGGCGACACGGAAACGGGAATGCGTCGGGCTTCGTCTTCACGCCCGACGGCTTCATCTTGACGAACAGCCACGTCGTGCACCGCGCCCGGAAGATCAATGTCCTGCTCGCGGATAGTCGGCACCTCGCGGCGGATCTGGTAGGCGACGATCCGGATACGGATCTGGCCGTCGTCCGCATCCAGGGGCCGACGCCGTCGCCGGTACGCTTGGGTGACTCCCGCTCCGTGCGCGTCGGCCAGCTGGTGATCGCCATCGGCAACCCGTACGGGTTTCAGTGCACGGTGACCGCCGGCGTCGTCAGTGCCCTCGGCCGCTCGCTGCGGTCACAGTCCGGCCGCTTGATCGACAACGTCATTCAAACCGACGCCGCGCTCAACCCCGGCAACTCGGGCGGGCCGTTGGTGACCGCACGCGGCGAGGTGATCGGGGTGAACTCCGCGGTGATTCTCCCGGCGCAGGGCATCTGCTTCGCGATCGCGGTCAACACCGCGGCGTTCGTCGCGGCGCGACTGATCAAGGACGGGAAGGTGACGCGCAGCTACATTGGCGTCGCCGGGCAGAACGTCCCGCTGCACCGCCGCCTGGTACGCGCGCACCAGCTGCCGATCGAAAGCGGCGTCCTCGTCGCTTCCGTTGCCTCCGGCAGCCCGGCCGCTGCTGCGGGCGTGCGCGAGCAGGATCTCATCATCGGCTATGATGACCGCGCCGTCGCCGGCATCGACGACCTGCACCGTTTGCTCACCGCAGAGCAGGCAGGCCGCCGCGTGCGGCTGGAGGTCATTCGCCGCGGCGAGCGGGTGTCGCTCGACATCATCCCCGCCGAGTCGACGCCAAGGATCGAACCGTAACAGCGGAGCTGCGAGCCACTTCCGCGCCGGATCGAAAGTTCACGCCTTGCGTCGAACTGCCGCTCGACGCACAATCTGGCCCGACGCATGCCGCTGCGGCGAGCCCACGGGCAAGCCCAAGAAGGAGGAGACGACATGGAACGCTACGGTCCCCTGGTCGGGCGAGCATTGCTCAGCGTGGTCTTCATCCTCAGCGGTATCGGCAAGATCACCGATCCTTCGCGCACCGCGAGCTACATGGCGGAAAACGGAATGCCTGCGGTGCGCGTCTTCCTGGCCATGGCGATCCTGGTCGAGATCGGTGGAGGCCTCTCGGTGCTGATCGGGTTGAGGGCACGCATCGGCGCGGCCGCGCTGGCGCTGTTCCTGATTTCCGTGACGCTCATCTTTCATGACTTCTGGGCGTACCAGGGTATGGAGCAGCGACTGCAGATGACCAACTTCCTGAAGAACCTGGCGATCATGGGTGGCTTGACCCTGGTCATCGCCCACGGCTCGGGGCCGCTGAGCGTCGATGCGGGGAGACAACCGCAGTGAGGTGACAACCTCGGCGCGTCATCGTTGCCGGTGCGGGCGGCAACGGCCATGGAGGACACCAATGATCGCAGTACGGAAGGCCAACGATCGCGGCCATTTCGACCACGGGTGGTTCAACACATTCCACAGCTTCTCCTTTGCCGACTACTACGACCCCGCGCACCTGGGCTTCCGCGAGCTGCGCGTCATCAACGAGGATCGCGTGCAGCCGGGGCGTGGTTTCGCCAGCCATGCGCACCAGGACATGGAAATCATCTCCTATGTCTTGGCGGGGGCGTTGGAGCACAAGGATAGCCTGGGCAGCGGCTCGGTGATCCGGCCGGGAGACGTGCAGCGCATGAGCGCCGGCACGGGCGTCACTCATAGCGAGTACAATCATTCACAGTCCGAGCCCGTACACTTCCTGCAGATCTGGATGCTTCCCGAGCGCCGCGGGCTTCCGCCCGGCTACGAGCAAAAGGAGTTTCCGGACCACGAGAAGCGGGGCGGGACACGCTGCGTCTCATCACGTCGCGCGACGGTCGTAACGGCGTAGTGACGATTCACCAGGACGTCGATCTATACGCAACGATCTTGAGCCCCGGAAAGGGTATCAGCCACCCGCTGCGCCCGCATCGACACGCGTGGGTGCAGGTCGCGCGCGGAGCCGTGACGCTCAACGGCGCACACGCGCTGCACGCCGGCGACGGCGCTGCACTGAGCGTCGAGCCGGCTGTGGAGATCGCGGCAACGGAGCCGGCTGAAGTCTTGGTGTTTGATCTGTCCTGACGGTAACGCCCCGCCGCACCGCCTTGGGAGCCGGCGCAGGAGATCACGCCTGCTCTCAGCAGTCGCCGCAGATCGTGCTAGTGTGTCCAACGTGCTCCAAGATCGATTGAACGGAGCGAAGTGAATGCGTCGCTGGTTGACTCTCCCAATCGTCAGCGCCTGCATCGCCAGCGCGTGCGCCAGGCCGCCTCGGCAGCTGGCCGGCGTGTTTGCGGAAATCACCGTTGCGCAGGCGCAACAGGGGAACGGCATCGGGCAGACCGTCCGCTGGGGTGGGCGCATCGTCGCGACCACTCCCGGCAAGGACGAGACGTGCTTCGAGGTTGTCAGTCGTCCCCTGAATTCTGAGCCGCGCCCGCGGCGCACCGATGAAAGCGACGGTCGGTTCATCGCCTGCGCGACTGGGTTCTACGATCCTGCGGTCTTCTCGCAGAAGCGCGAGCTCACGGTGGTCGGCACGTTGCAACCAGCGACCGTAGGGAAGGTCGGCGAATACGAGTATCACTACCCACACGTTGCCGTGGAGAAAGTGGTTCTCTGGCCACGGCGCAAACGGGAGACGCTGCGGTATTACGATTCTTGGTACGATCCCCTCTGGTATTCGTACTGGGGCCCGTGGCCGTACGGGCCGTGGCGCTACGCGCCGTATTGGGGGCCTCCGGGGGCATAAGATCCGTTGACCGGGCAGTCGCGGCTGGACGGTCACCTCCTGCGTTCATGCCGACAGGGGAGCGTTCACATCCTTCCCGTCGAGGCCGCGTGTATTGTATTCTCCACGGCGACACATGCCCCGGATCGCTCCGCCCGCGACTGCGTTTCACGCCTCCCCAGCAGCTGAGCTGCCGGTCCCACAGGACAAGGCGCTGCTCCTCACCGTTGCGTGGATCGCGTGCCTGCCCACGGTCTTCGTTCTTGGCAACAACGCGGTCGGCGGCGGCTACGTCCTGAACGTCGATCGAGTGTTCTACCTGATCGTCGCCGGCATTGTCGCGGCTCGAACCGTGCGGCGCCCCGAGTCGGTGCGGCCGTTGGGGAGGCTGGAAGTCGCAATGGGCATCTATCTCGGGGGCATCGTGCTGTCGTGGGTCAGCACGCTTCCGGGAAAGGATCTCGTGTCATTCAAGCAGGACGCCGACTTCCTGCTCAAGAGCTTCCTGATGCCGTTCACCGGCTATGTCATGGCACGCAGCACGGCGTGGACGCGTACCCGGATCAGGGGGTGTGTCTGGGTGCTGGTCGGCGGCGTGGGCACCTACCTCATGGTGACCGGCTTCTTGCAGTACACGTACGGTTGGACATTCTTCGCACCGCGAGACACCGAGAGCATGCATCCCGACCGCTTCACCGGGCCGTTCAGCAACTCGATCGTCTACGGCTTGGTCGTGTCGATGCTGCTCTGCCTGGCGCTGTTTCTCTATCGGCATTGCACCGATCGCTGGGAACGAGCGGCGCTGCTGGCAGTGACCGGAGGATTGCTGGAGGCGATCGTCTTCAGCAAGGCGCGCGTGGTGTGGCTGGCGGTGCCAGCCGCGATGATGTTCCTTTCCCGGAGATGCCGGCCAATACGCCCGTTGGCGGCGGCACTGATCGTGGGACTGGCCGGGCAGATCCTGCTCTTGCGTGCCTTCGAGCGCGCCGGCGTCTCCGAACGGATCACCGATATCGACTCGCTGTACTGCCGTATCGCCGCCGTCGCGACGGCGATCAACATGATCGTTCACAAACCCATGGTTGGCTTCGGTTTCGGCCTGGGCACCTTCAGCAACAACCGGGAGGCCTACGCCACGGCATGGGGCGATGTTTCGCTGCAGCGGGTCACCTGGACCGCCCACCCGCACAACGAGTTTCTCAACGTGCTGGTGTTGACCGGCATCGTCGGTCTGGTGATCTATCTCGTGCTCCTGTGGGCAGTCTGGCAGCTGCTGTCGCGGCAGCAGGCAGACGCGTGGACACGCACAGCACCCGGCTCCGAGCTCGCGGCGTTCGTGCAGGCGGGCTTCGTCCTGATCTTGATCGCCGCGCAGTTCCACGACGTGATGTACATGTCGTACCTGCAGACTCTCTTCTTCTTCGTCCTCGGTATCGTCGCGTCAGGTCGGGACCAGCGGGCTGGCGTTCGGCATACTCCCCTGCGGGGAGGACGGTAGCGTGATCGAGGGAGAGGATCAGCAGCGTTCGGCTCGACGCACGTGGGGCGTGACCTGGGTGGCACTGTTCCTGGTGCTCGCGCTTACCGGCATCGGGCTCGCGAAGGAGCCCCGCCAGGCACGGGTGACGCAGTTCTCACCGCAAGGAACGGTCAAGAAAGTGCGGCAGGTGACGGCGCGCTTCGCGGCGCCGATGGTGCCGCTCGGCGACCCGCGTGCCGCGGTGGATCCGTTCGAGGTCGACTGCGCCGAGAAGGGCGCGTCGCGCTGGATCGACAGCCGCACCTGGGCGTACGACTTCGCCCGCGACCTCCCCGCCGGTGTGCGCTGCACATTCCGGATGCGCTCCGGTGTGGTGACCCTCGCGAAGCAGCCGATCGGCGGACAACAGAGCTTCGCGTTTTCAACCGGTGGGCCGGCGATTGTGTCATCCAACCCGAACGCGCGCACCGATTCGATCGAGGAGGAGCAGGCGTTCGTCCTGGTGCTCGATGCACAGGCGGACGATGCGTCGATCGAGGCGCACGCGCGCTTCGCGGTCGAGGGCCTCGCGCAGCCGGTAGGTGTGCGCCTGCTCAGCGGCGAACCGCGCGCGGCCATCCTGAAGACGCTCTGGCGCGGATTCCTCTCGGGTCCCACAGTCGTCCTGCAGGCTCGGCAGCGATTTCCGAACGGCGCCAAAGTCGGTCTGATCTGGGGCAAGGGCGTGGCGTCCCTGAACGGCGTCGCCGGCGAGGAGGATCAGGTCATCGAGTTCAAGACCCGCAAAGCCTTTACCGCCGAGTTCCGCTGCGAGCGCGAGAACGCCAAAGCCAACTGTATTCCGCTGACTCCGATGCGCCTGCGCTTCTCCGCGCCGGTGATGTGGGAAGCGGCGCGTCAGATTGCTCTGATCGGCCCCGAGGAGAAGCGCTGGAGCCCACAGCCGCCGGAAGCGTCGGAGCTGTCGCTCGATGAAGTGGAGTTCAAAGGGCCGTTTCCCGAAGCAGCGACGTTCCGCATCGAGCTACCCTCCGATCTGCGCGACGATGCCGGCCGCACGCTCATCAACGCGGCCGAGTATCCGCTCACCGTCAAGACCGATCCGTTCCCGCCGCTCGCCAAGTTCGCCGCGCGCTTCGGCATCATCGAATCGCAAGCCGAGCCGGTGCTGCCGGTCACCTTGCGCAACCTCGAGCCCGCGGTGCCGGCGCGTTTGCAACACGTGACCGGCAAGGCGGCGCGCGTTTCTCCCGAGCATCCGGAGGAGATTCTGCCGTGGCTGCGCAAGGTTGGTGACGCGAGCCGGCGCCGCTCCATCTTCGTGGCGAAGGGCGCGACTGGCGGCGTGAAGGAGTTTACCCTTCCCAAGCCCAACGGCGCGCAAGCTTTCGAAGTGGTGGGCATCCCGCTCGAGTCGCCCGGCTTGTACATCGTCGAGCTGGAGAGCCCGCGCCTCGGCGCCTCGCTGCTCGGCAAAGAGCAGCCGATGTATGTCCCGACGGCCGCACTGGTGACCAACCTGTCGGTCCACTTCAAGTGGGGCCGCGAGGGCTCCTTGGTGTGGGTGACGACGCTCGACCAGGCCCGCCCGGTCGTCGATGCATCCGTTGCGGTCCAAGATTGCCGCGGCACGGTGTTGTGGAGCGGACGGACCGACGAGCACGGCATCGCCCGCATCGAGGGTCTGCCGAGCCGCGATGCCCTGGCGAAATGCCACGAGCCATCGCGGCCGATGAATGCCGGCGACGGGTACGACGACTTCTCCGACGCCGGCGCAGTGAGCTCGTACTCGTTGGGAGAAGGCTTGCTGGTGACGGCGCAGAGCGGTGAAGATCTGAGCTTCGTGCACTCCGACTGGAGTCGAGGCATCGAGCCGTGGCGCTTCGAGCTGCCGCAGGAGAGCTGGGTCGGCCCGCTGGTCGCGCACACCATCTTCGACCGCCCGCTGTTCCGTGCCGGGGAGACGGTGCACATGAAGCACCTGCTGCGCACGCAGAGCCTGAGCGGGTTTGCGGTGGTGCCAGAGGCGGAGCGACCGACGACCGTCTCGATCCGTCACGAGGGTAGCAACGATCGCTACGAATTTCCGGTGCAGTGGGACGCTGCCGGGATTGCGGAGAGCAGCTGGGAGATTCCGACGGAGGCCAAGCTCGGCCGCTACCAGGTCATGTTGAGCCGTGACAGCAAGAATCCATGGCGCGACCAGCGCCTCTCCGGCAGCTTCCGCGTGGAAGAGTTCCGCGTACCGCTGATGCGCGGCATCGTGCGCCTGCCGGCCGAGCCGCAGGTCGCCGCGCCGGAAATTCCCGTCGACATCACCGTACAGCATCTCGCCGGCGGCGCCGCCGCGAAGCTTCCGGTCCGCCTGCGCGCTCAGATCCGCGCCAAGGAGTTCCGCGGGGCCGACCGCTTCGAGCGGTTCACGTTTGCCACGGCACCCTTGCACGAAGGCATTGTGCGCCGCTCCGAGTCAGCGGGTGAAGACATCGAGGACGGCGAAAGCCCGCCGAACAAGAGCGCGACACCGGCGGTACACCAGCGCCAGGATCTCGTGCTGGATGCTGCCGGAGCCGTACGCACGACGATCAACAACCTTCCTCCGGCGGCAACGGTGCGCGAGCTGCTGGTCGAGGCCGAGTTCCGGGATCCCAACGGCGAGGTGCAGACGGTGGCGTCGACCGTACCGCTGTGGCCGGCGAAGTGGTTGGCCGGCATCAAGACCGAGGATTGGGCGTCGTCAAGGAACCGCATCGCAGCGAAGGTCGCGGTCGTGGACATCGAAGGGCGGCCGGTTGTAGGCGCCACCGCTCGTGTGGATGTACGCCAGCGCAAGACCTACTCGCACCGCAAGCGTCTCGTCGGCGGCTTCTACGCATACGAGCACGTCGAGGAGATCACTCCGCGGCTGGCGACACTGTGCAGCGGGCAGACCGAGAGCAGCGGCATGCTCCGCTGCGAAGGCGCGCCGCCAGCCGACGGCGACCTCATCCTCGAGGCCTCCGTGACCGACGATACCGGCAAGACAACCTCGGCAACCGGCGACGTATGGGTGGTCGGTGAGACGGACTGGCGCTTCCGGGTCGCGGACAGCGACCGGATTGATCTTCTGCCGGAGAGGGCACGGTACGAGCCGGGTGAGACGGCGCGCCTACAGGTCCGCATGCCCTTCCGCGATGCGACGGCGCTGGTGACCACGGAACGCGAAGGCGTGCAGGAAGCCTGGGTGGTGCAACTGTCAGGCACGGACCCCGTCGTCGAGGTGCCGGTCAAAGACAGCTACGCGCCCAACATGTTCATCTCGGTCCTCGCGGTGCGCGGCCGCATCGGCGACGTGCAGCCGACCGCGATGGTCGACCTCGGCAAACCCGCGTTCAAGCTCGGCGTCGCCGAGATTCGCGTCGGCTGGCGCGCGCACCAGCTGCAAGTCGCGGTGACGGCCGATCGAACGGTGTACAAGGTGCGCGAAACCGCGGCGGTGAAGATCGCGGTACACACCCCCGGCGGCACTCCGCCGCCTCCCGGCAGCGAGGTGGCGCTCGCCGCCGTCGACGAGGGGCTGCTCGAGCTGCAGCCGAACAAGAGCTGGGACATCCTCGACGCGCTGATGGGACGGCGCGGATACGGGATGCGCACGGCGACGGCGCAGATGCAGGTCGTCGGCAAGCGGCACTACGGCCGTAAGGCGCTGCCGCAAGGCGGCGGCGGCGGACGACAGGCGACGCGCGAGCTCTTCGACACGCTGTTGCTGTGGAAGGGGCGCGTCGCACTCGACGCTGCCGGCGAGGCCGCGGTTGAAGTGCCGCTGAACGACTCGCTCACCAGCTTCCGGATCGTCGCCGTTGCCACCGCCGGAGTCGCGCAGTTCGGCACCGGTGCGACGAGCATCCGCTCGACGCAGGACCTCATGATCCTGCCGGGCATCCCCCCACTGGTCCGCGAGGGCGACCGGTTCCGGCCCGAGTTCACCGTCCGCAACGCCACCGATGGCGCGATGCAGGTTGCCGTGAACGCCCGCGTTGACGGTCTCGCAACACCACTCGAGTCGCAGACGGTTGACCTGGCGCCGGGCGAGGCCAAGGTGCTCGGCTGGGACGCCGTGGCGCCGGTCGGCGTCGACGCGCTGCGCTACGAAGTCGAAGCCCGCGCGCCCGACGGAACGGCGGACCGCGTGCGCGTCACGCAGGCGGTGCGCCCTGCCGTTGCCGTCCGCACGTACCAAGCCACGCTGCTGCGCTGGGAGAAGGAGGTGCGCCAGCCCGTGCAACGCCCGGCGGATGCGCTCCCCGATCGCGGCGGGGTCACGGTCGCCTTCGCGCCGACGTTGACGGACGGACTGACGACTGTGCGCGGCTGGATGCTCGACTATCCGTACACCTGTCTGGAGCAGCGCGTCTCACGGGCCGTCGCCTTGAGCGACGCGGCGCTCTGGCAGTCGGTCGCGGCCTCCCTGCCGTCGTACCTGGATGGAGACGGCCTGCTCAAGTACTTCCCGACGATACAGCTGGGAAGCGATGTGCTGACCTCGTATGTCTTGGCGATTGCGCACGCGGCGCGTTTGCAGATTCCGGCCGATGTGCAGGCCAAGATGGAAGGCGGTCTGCGCAAGTTCATCGGCGGCTCGATCCTGCGCGGCTCCGACCTGCGTACTGCCGATCTCCCCATCCGCAAGCTGGCGGCATTGGAAGCGCTGGCCCGTAATGGGAAGGCCGAGCCGGTCTTGCTGGGCAGCATCGCGATCGAGCCCAACTTGTGGCCCACCTCGACGGTGCTCGATTGGTGGAGTCTCCTCGATCGGATGCGTAAGGTTCCGGATCAACAGCGACGGCGCCAGGAGGCGGAGCAGATCGTGCGCGCGCGGTTGAACCTGCACGGTACGACGATGGGCTTTTCCACCGAACGCACCGACGATCTCTGGTGGCTCATGGTCAGCCCCGACGCCAACGCCATGCGGCTGATGCTACATCTGCTGGAGACGAACGCGTGGCGCGACGAACTGCCGCGCCTCATGCGCGGCGCGCTCGCCCGCCAACGGCAGGGTATTTGGACCTCCACCGTCGCCAATGCCTGGGGAACGGTTGCAGTGCAGAGGTTTTCCGAAGTGTTCGAGAAGACTCCGGTGACCGGCACCAGCGTCGCATCACTCACGGGGGCCACGCAGCAACTCGAATGGGCGCAATCGCCGAAGGGTGCCACCCTGGACTTTGTATGGCCGGCGAGTGCGGAGCCGTTGATCGTCCGGCACGCGGGCACCGGTAATCCGTGGGTGACCATTCAGGCCAATGCGGCGATCCCGCTACAGGCGCCGTTGTCGAGTGGGTATCAGATCAAAAAGAGCATCACGCCGATCGAGCCGCGCGCCGCCGATCACTTCAGCCGTGGCGACCTGCTGCGCGTGCGGCTCGAAGTCGACGCACAAGCGGACATGACCTGGGTCGTGGTGAATGACCCGATCCCGGCAGGTGCGTCGCAGGTTGGCACCGGCTTGGCGCGCGAGTCGACCATCGCCACGCAAGCGGAGCAGCATGACGGACAGACGTGGCCGGCGTTCGTCGAGCGCGCCCAGGAGGCGTATCGCGCCTACTACAGCTTCGTGCCCAAGGGGGCGTTCGTCACGGAGTACACGATCCGCCTCAACCACGGCGGCCGGTTTCAGCTGCCGCCGACACGGGTCGAAGCGTTGTACGCGCCCGAGATGTTCGGTGAGCTGCCGAACGCGTCGATGGAGGTGCAGCCGTGAGCCGGCGCGCCACGGTCGTTGTTGTCGGGCTTGCCGTCCTGTGTGTGCAAGCGGGAAGTGTTCAGGCAACTCCCACCTTTGGAGACGTGCGCGCTACGTACCATCCCTCGGACGTGCAGCTGCTCGACCGCAACGGCGAGGTGTTGCACGAGCTGCGGGTTGATGCATCACGGCGGCGCTTGGGCTGGTCGCCGCTGGCGGATGTCTCGCCCGCGTTGCAGGCTGCGGTGATCGCCTCAGAGGACCGGCGCTTCTTTGCGCATGGCGGGGTCGATGGGCGTGCGCTGTTGGCTGCGGCGCTTCAGCGGATTGCAGGCGGATCCCGGCGCGGTGCGAGCACCATCACGATGCAGCTCGCGACCCTGCTGGATCCGGAGCTGCGAAGGCAGGGTGGTGCGCACACCGTCGCGCAGAAGTGGCGGCAGATGCGCCTGGCATGGGCGATCGAGAGGCGGTGGTCGAAGTCGGAGATCCTCGAAGCCTATCTGAACCTCGTGAGCTTCCGCGGCGAGCTGCAGGGGGTCGCCGCAGCGGCGCATGTCCTGTTCGGTAAAGCGCCGCACGGCGTCTCGGAACCGGAGGCCCTCGTGCTCGCGGTCCTGCTGAAGGCGCCGAATGCGGCAGCGGACGCAGTCACGCACCGGGCATGGGCGCTGCACGAGCGACTGCACGGTACGGCAACCCGCAGCGACCTGGAGGCGGCGGTGACCGCGGCACTGCGCGCACCGCCGGGCAGCGGCCCGCGCGTGGCGCTGGCGCCGCACGTCGCGCGCGAGCTGCTACACGCGGCAAACTTGGAACCGGTCTGGTCGACGCTGGATGCCGCGTTCCAACGTGTGGCCACCGATGCGCTGCGGCGCAATCTGCTCGCGGTACTCGAGCGGCGCGTGCAGGATGGCGCCGTGCTGGTCGTCGACAACGCCAGCGGCGATGTCCTCGCCTACGTCGGCGGCAGCAGTGACCTTTCCAGCGCCCGCTACGTCGATGGCATCCGTGCGCAGCGGCAAGCGGGATCGACCTTGAAGCCGTTCCTCTACGGCCTCGCCCTCGACCAACGCCTGCTGACGCCGGCCGCGCTCGTCGAAGACACGCCCTTCGAGGTCGCCGTTCCGGGTGGCTTGTACCGGCCACGTGATTACGACGAACAGTTCCGCGGTCTGGTGAGCGTGCGCACCGCGCTGTCCGGCTCGCTCAACATTCCGGCGGTGCGCACGCTGCAGTTGCTGGGCGCGGAGGCGTTCGTGCGTCAGCTGCGGCGCTTGGGGTTTGCCGGGCTCGTGGAGTCGGGGGACTACTATGGTCCGTCGCTCGCGCTGGGCTCTGCAGAGGTGAGTCTGTGGGAGCTGACCAACGCCTACCGAACGTTAGCGAACGGCGGCGTATCGAGCCCGCTGCGCCTGTCTCCAGGCGAGCCCGCGGCCAATGACGGCGAGCGCCTCTACTCCGCGGCCGCAGCGTTTCTCGTTTCGAGCATCCTCGCGGACCGTGAGAGCCGCAGTGTGACCTTCGGTCTCGACAACCCGCTCGCCACACGGTTTTGGACCGCCGTGAAAACTGGGACGAGCAAGGAGATGCGGGATAACTGGTGTGTCGGGTTTTCGCGGCGCTACACCGTCGGTGTGTGGGTCGGAAACTTTTCGGGCCAGCCGATGACTGATGTCAGTGGCGTCACCGGTGCGGCGCCGGTGTGGTCGGAAGTCATGAGCTGGTTGCATCGGGAGATTCCCAGCGCGCCGCCGGACCCGCCCGCTGGTGTTCGGTCCGTCGTCGTCGCCTTTCCGCGTGGTGCGGAGCCCGCCCGCGTTGAGTGGTTTCTCACCGGAACGGAGCCGCCGGAAACCCCGCTGGGCGCGGTCAGCCCGCCTCGGATCGTCGCACCGGTATCCGGCACTTCGATCGCACTTGATCCGGACATTCCGCCATCGCAGCAGCGAGTGAGCTTCGAGGCGCACACGGGTCGACCACACCTGCGCTGGCTGCTCGACGGTGCGGACATGGGCGCGGGGACGGACATTGTGCTGTGGAGCCCGCGGCCGGGTGCCCACACCCTGTCGCTCGTTGATGCCCGGCAGCGCCGCGTCGACACGGTCGCGTTCAGCGTGCGCGGCGCTACCCTGGCCTCGCAGGATTGATTTCACGAGCGGGTCCATTCACCATGGGCACGCGGCTTGATCCCCGGCGACGGGCCGGCACAAGCGGGCGTGAGGAGATACGACCATGGCGGCACAGGATACCTTGACGGTCACCGACAACCGCACTGGCAAGCGGTACGAGATTCCGATCGAGCACGGAACGATCCGCACGGCGGACCTGCGCCAGATCAAAACCTCGCCCGACGACCAGGGCCTCATGGGGTACGACCCGGCGCTCACCAACACCGCGACCTGCAAGAGCCGGATCACCTACATCGACGGTAACAAGGGGATCCTTCTCTATCGAGGCTACGCCATCGAGGAGCTGGCGGAGAAGAGCAACTATCTGGAGACGGCGTACCTGATCGTGAAAGGCGAGCTGCCGGATGCGAACCACTTCGCGATGTGGAAACACAACATCACCACGCACTCGATGGTGCACGAGAACATCAAGAAGTTCGTCGACGAGTTCCGGTACGATGCGCATCCCATGGGCATCCTGGTCGGCACCATCGGCGCGCTGTCGACGTTCTACCCGGACGCGAAAGACATCTTCGATCTCGAGTCGCGCCGCCTGCAAACGCGGCGCTTGATCGGCAAGCTGCCGACGCTGGCGGCATTCGCCTATCGCCACAGCCGCGGTCTGCCGTATGTCTATCCGGACAACGACCTGAGCTACACCGGCAACTTCCTCTCGACCCTCTTCAAGATGACGGAGCTGAAGTATATTCCGAATCCGGTGCTCGAACGGGCGCTCGACATCTTGTTCATCCTGCACGCAGACCACGAGCAGAACTGTTCGACCAACGCGCTGCGCTTTGTGGCCAGCTCGCAGGTGGATCCCTACTCCGCAGTCGCTGCGGCGGTCGCGGCGCTCTATGGCCCGTTGCACGGCGGGGCGAACGAAGCCGTGATCCGCATGCTCATGGGTATCGGCTCCGTGGACCGCGTGCCCGAGTACATCAAGAAGTTCAAAGCCGGTGAGGGGCGGCTGATGGGGTTCGGGCACCGTGTCTACAAGAACTACGATCCGCGCGCCAAGATCGTCAAGCAGGTCGCGTACGAGGTTTTTGACGTCACCGGGAAGAACCCGTTGATCGACATCGCCCTGGAGCTCGAGCGCATCGCCCTGCAGGATGACTACTTCATCTCGCGCCGGCTCTATCCGAACGTCGATTTCTACTCGGGCATCATCTACCAGGCGATGGGCTTCCCGCTGACCATGTTCCCGGTGCTCTTCGCGATTCCACGCACGTCCGGCTGGATGTCGCAATGGGCGGAGTCGGTCCGCGACGCCGAGCAGAAGATCGCGCGGCCGCGGCAGATCTACGTGGGTGAGTCCGCCCGCAAGTATCTGCCGATCGAGGAGCGTTCTGATTCGGAGATGCGCGAGGAGGCGGTGAGCGCCACCATCTGAGATCGGGCTAGCATCGCACCACAAGTTGCCGCATACTTCGCCCATGAAGAACGCCGCTGCGCGCTTGTTGCTGCTGGTCACCCTTTGCGTTGGCTCCACCGCCGTCGCCAGTCCCGCCAAGACGGAAGTCCAGACGGGCACCGGGATCGGGGAGCATATCCCACCGTTCACCGCGCGAGCGATGAACCTCTCGGGGGTGAAGCCGCAGCCGTCGGACTTCGACTCGCAGAAGACCAGCCGGATCACCGCCTACGTCTTCGTCGGGACGACGTGTCCGGCGACCAATGCGTACACCGACCGCTTCCGCCAGATCGAGCAGGCGTATGGTGGGAAGGGCGTCGATTTCCTGTACATCTACCCGAACAGCAACGATACGAGCGAAACGAAGCTGGCCTTCCACAAACAGCAGAAGCTCACCGGCCGCCTGATCGACGATCAAGGGGCGACCCTGGCCCGCCTGTTCAAAGCACAACGGACCTCCGAGCTGTTCGTCGCCGACAAGCAGGGCATCGTCGTGTACCACGGAGCCGTCGACGACTCGCGCGATCCGAACGCGGTGAAGCAACGCTACCTGGCGACGGCGCTCGACGAGTTGCTCGCCGGCAAGCCGATCACCACCGCGTCCTCACAAGTCTTTGCCTGAGGGATTCACTTCTAACGCTGCCAGTTCGGCAGCGCAATCAGACCCATCACGTCTCGCTTCGAAGGCGCGCAAGTCTCCATCCCGGGGCCGTTGCGGCGGCTCCGCGGCACTGTTATTCCTGACGGTACCCGCCCGCCGAATCAGACGGCCGGCGACTCGCACGGTGTTGACGCTGCAAGACACTCTTCCCGATCCCCCCCGGTGGCACCCGCAGAGGGGCTGAGAACCGCTAATGCGCCGCTTTCGATACCTCATTGCCGTCGCACTGTCGGTGCTGATCACCGCCGCCGGCTACGCGTACTGGACGCGTGGGGAGCAAGACAGCGATGGCGGCTACGTCACGGAAGCGGTGGCGCGCGGCGCCATCACCTCGACGGTCACCGCCACCGGCACGGTGAATCCGGTCACCACCGTGCAGGTGGGCACCTACGTGTCGGGGCCGATCCGGGCCATCGACGTCGACTTCAACTCGCCGGTGAAGAAGGGGCAGCGGGTGGCGAAGATCGATCCGGCGCCATTCCAAGTGAAGGTCCTGCAGGCGGAGGCCAACCTGGCGAACGCGCGCGCCAAGGTCGAGAAGGACCGCGCCGACCTGACACTGAAGAAGCTCACGCTGGAGCGCAATCGGGAGCTGCGCACCGACAACCTCATCTAGCAGAATGACGTCGATATTGCGAAGAGCAATTACGATCAGGCGCTGGCGCAAGTGGCCCTCGACCAAGCGGCCGTGAAGCAGGCAAGCGCCGCGCTGGAAGAAGCGCGGATCAATCTTGCCTACAGCGATATCACCTCGCCAGTCGACGGCGTCGTCGTATCGCGCAACGTCGACGTCGGCCAGACGGTCGCCGCCAGCTTTCAGACCCCCACGCTTTTCCTCATCGCGCAAGATCTCACCAAGATGCAGGTCGACGCCAACGTCAGCGAATCCGACATCGGCGAGGTGCGCGCGGGGCAGGGCGCGTCGTTCACGGTCGACGCCTATCCGGGCAAGGAGTTCCACGGCGTCGTCATCCAGGTGCGCAACGCCCCGATCACGGTGCAGAACGTGGTGACCTACGACGTCGTGGCGGCCGTCGACAACCCGGAGCTCGAGCTGAAGCCGGGCATGACCGCCACCGTCAGCATCGTCACCGCGCAGCGCGACAACGTCCTGAAGATCCCGTTGCGCGCCATCCGCTTCAACCCCGAGCGCAAGCCGGCGGCGACGCCAGAGGGCACGGACGGGGGCGCGGAAGCTCGACTGCAGAGCGAATCCAACCGCAGCGCCGCCAGCCAGCTCGCGGCGCGTGACGGCGCGCAGGCGGTGTGGGTAGTGCAGCCCGACGGCACGCTCCGCAAGACCCCGGTGCACCTCGGCGTCCGCAACGACGAGCAAGCCGAGCTGCTGTCGGACGCCGTGCACGACGGCGATCAACTGGCGGTGGCGTTCCGCCACGGCAAGCGCACGGCGCCACGGCCACCCTCGATTCCCGGCGCCCCACGCTTCCGCTAGCCACGATGGGCGAGCCACTGATTCAGGCCCGTGACGTCTGGAAGATCTACCACCTCGGTGATGTCGAGGTGCAGGCGCTGCGCGGCGTCTCGGTGGACATCGAGAGCGGCGAGTTCATCGGCGTGATCGGCGCGTCCGGCTCCGGCAAGTCGACGTTCATGAACATCCTCGGCTGCCTGGACCGACCGACGCGCGGCACATACCGCTTGGCCGGCGCCGATGTCTCAACCCTGTCCGCCGATCAGCGCGCGGCGATTCGCAATCAACAGATCGGCTTCGTCTTCCAGAGCTTCAATCTGATTGCGCGCACCAGCGCCGCGGAGAACGTCGAGCTACCGTTGTTCTACAGCGACGTGCCGCTCAAGGAGCAACGTCAGCGCGCGCGCCAGGCGATCGCTGCCGTGGGTCTCGCCGGCCGCGAGGCGCACCTGCCGAGCCAGCTCTCGGGAGGACAGCAGCAGCGCGTCGCCATTGCCCGAGCGCTGGTCAACCGGCCGTCCCTGCTGCTGGCGGACGAGCCGACCGGCAATCTCGACACGCAGACCAGCGTCGACATCCTGGAGATCTTCCAGCGCCTCAATCGCGAGCAGGGGATCACGGTGGTGCTGGTCACGCATGAAGCGGACATCGCGGCCTACACCCAGCGGGTCATCGCGTTCCGCGACGGACAGATTCTTTCCGACACGCGGCAACCGGCGAGGCGGACACCGCGGGAGTGGGCGGATGCGGCGCGCCCGTAGAGGACGATGAAGCTCCTCCGCATGACCATGCGCACGGCGCTGCGCGCCCTGCGCCGCAACAAGCTGCGCTCGGCGCTCACGATGCTCGGCATCATCATCGGTGTCGCCGCGGTGATCACCATGGTGAGCATTGGCCAGGGCGCCAACGCGGCGGTGCAGCAGCAGATCATGAGTCTCGGCACGAACCTGCTGATGGTCATCCCCGGGGCGACGACCTCGGCCGGCGTGCGCTCGGGCTGGGGCGGCGTGTCGACCCTGAGCACCGCGGATGCCACGGCCATCAAGAAGGAGTGCGCGGCGGTGGAAGAGGTCACGTACTTCCGGCGCCAAGTCGTGCAGATCATCTACGGTGACCAGAACTGGTCGACGGTAGCCCAGGGGACCACGCCGTCCTTCGAGAAGGTCCGCGGCTGGCCGGTGTCATCCGGCAGCTTCATCACGCAGCGCGACGAAGACACCGCGAATCGGGTTGTCGTGCTCGGCCAAACGATCGTCGATCATCTGTTCGGTCCGGGCGAAAATCCGGTCGGTGCCGCGGTGCGCATCAAGGACGTACCGTTCCGCGTGATCGGCGTGCTCGAGGCCAAGGGACAGACGTCGTGGGGACAGGATCAGGATGACGTGATCATCATGCCGTTCGCGACCGCGGAGCGCCGCGTGCTGGGTACGCAGTTCGTCGGTACCACCGACATGATCTTTGTCTCCGCGCTGTCGATGAGCGAGATCGATGAGGCCTCCACGCAGATCACGTCGCTGTTGCACGAGCGGCATCGGATTCAACCGGGACAGGAAGACGACTTCACCATACGCAGCCTGAACGACATGGCCAAGGCATCGGAGAGCGCCACCAAGGTGATGGCCAACCTGCTGTTCAGCGTCGCGTCGATCTCGCTGCTCGTCGGCGGGATCGGCATCATGAACATCCTGCTGGTCTCGGTCACCGAGCGCACGCGCGAGATCGGCATCCGTATGGCCGTCGGTGCCAAGGCCCGCCACATCCTGCTGCAGTTCCTCGTTGAGGCGATCACGCTCAGCATGGTCGGCGGCTTGGCCGGTGCGCTGCTCGGCATCGGCGGTGCACGCCTGATCTCGTACTTTGCGGAGTGGCCGACCCTGCTATCGCCCACGGCGGTCGTCGGCTCGTTCTTCTTCTCCGGTGCGGTCGGCGTCTTCTTCGGCTTCTACCCGGCGCGCAAAGCCTCGCGCCTCGACCCGATCGCGGCGCTACGCTACGAGTAGGGCGGGTCAGCGATTGACTTCCGCGGGAGCCGTGCGACACGGGCCGAGGCTTGCGATGATGCCGCGGACGACCTCGTCGATGCTGACACCGCCGCTGCCGCTCCTGTCCGCGTTCGGGCATTCGAGCAGATCGGCAACTCCGCCGGCAACGCGCGTGGCGCTGAGCAGCTCGGCCGTGGTGACCACGCCATCTCCGTCGCAGTCGGCGACGCAGGGCGGTCGCGTTGGGGTGGGAGAAGGAACGGTCGTTGGCGTTTGCGTTGGCGAGGCCGTTTGCGACGTGGTGGCCGTTGGAGTCGCCGTGGGAGCCTCCGTCGGGGTCTCCGTTGGAGTCGCTGTCGGAATCGCCGTGGGAGTCGCTGTCGGAGTAACCGTTGGTTCTGGCGTTGGTGTGCTCGGTCCCTCCGCGAAGAGCGCGTTGGTCGTGACGATGTCGCCGAGGAACTGCACAGCGAGCTGAACGGAAACGCCAGCCAAGCCCGTCCCGGGTGTGACGAAGCCGTTGGCCAGGTCGCTACACATGAACTCGTGGCCAGTGACGGTGAACGGCCCGAGGTCGAACCCATCAGTGTGACTGAAGTTGTTGATGACGCCGGTCGCGCTGCCGGTCGTCGAAGGCACGGGCAATGGAAGGCTGCCACGGGTGATTGCCGGATCGTCGCCGGTGCAGAAGGTTTGATCGGCCCCGAAACCGAACCCGGCGCCGGTGCACCCGGGTCCGATCTGCGCGAGGACGTTGGTGCTGACGATGAACCCGGAGCCGGGTCCACCAATACTGTTCGGGTCGCGGGTGATCGTTACGGGACCCGTGATTCCTGAGGTTCCTCCCGAATCCTGTGAGGTCGAGAAATCGATACCCTGAAGGCCGGGCTCGGTGGCGCAATCGATCACGCCGGCCCCCGAGTTCCCCTCGCCCAGGATGAAGCTGCAGTGTTTGTCCGCGGGACACACAGCCACCGGGCTGGCGAACCCTTCGGTGCACAGCGGCGCATTCCGGGTACACACGCCGTTTCCTGGGCAATCGGTGTCATCGATGCATATGGCGTTGGCGTTGCCGCCGCCGTCGCACCGTTTCTCTTTGAGGAATGCGACCCCACCGCAGCGCTTCTCCGCAGCGCCTCGGATGCAGGAGCACGAGATCGGCATGGCTGCGGTGCCGAACGGGATCCCCGGACCGCGCACCGAATCGGCCTTGATGACGACTGGAATGAGCCCACCTCGCTCCTTCCCGATGGTCAACGTTTGCGAGCCGGTCTGCGGCAACGGGAGCACCAGATGATTGCCGTAGATCACGCTGCCGCTGGTGCTCTCCAGGATCGGTGGTAGCGTGCTCAGCTTCACGCCTGGCACGTAGCGGAACTGCACGTCCGTTTCTTCCGTGCAGTTGGCCGCGCACGTCTCCCCAGTATCGGGTATCGGTCTGCCACCGAAGACCGGGCAGCGGACGCACTCGCTGTTGCCGCCCGTGAGGCTGTTCGGGCAGTCATTGAGGTCGTCGCAGGCACTAAATGCGTTATCGCCATCGACGCACACACCTTGCCCCTGGCACTGACTCTCGGAGGTGCACGGGTCACCTGCGTTCGAACCGCCGGTGCAGATGCCGCCCAGATCACACTCTTCGTCCGACTCCTCCACGATGCCGTTCCCACAGCGAGGCGGGGCGGTCGACGTGGCTCCTGGTGTGATCGTGGGCGTGTCGGTGGGAACCGGAGTCGGCGTGTCGGTGGGAACCGGAGTCGGCGTGGTCAATGATGTTGCGGTTGCGGTCGGCGCCAGTTCCGGTGTGGGCGATGGGTCTCCGGCTACCGAGCTGCCGACTCCGGCCTCCGCCGAAGCGGCACCTCCGACTCGAGCGGGGAAGGACATCGCCCCCAGCATAGCCACCGCAAGCGCTAAGCGAGGCAAACACCGAGTATGGCGCTCAGGGAGCCACCGTCTCTCTCGCGCCGGCATTCCTGTCCTCCAATCCCGACCTGCAGACTGCAAACGTTCCTGGGCTGATACAGCATTCAGGGATGTTTTTACAAGCCCGATTCGGCTCGCCAGCGCGCTGCTCGGCATTAGTGGGTCGCACCTCAATCGGTGCCGCGCCGGGTGGTCCAGTAGACTCCGGCGAGCACACCGGCGCCGCCAACGGCTTGCGCGAGCTGGAAGTGCTCACCGAGCAGGAGGACGGAGAGCACGGCCGTCAATACCGGGACCAGATAGACGAAGACGACGGTGCGGTTCACGCCCACCGTACGCACGCCGTGCAGGAACAGTTGGCCGGCGATGACGGATGAGACCACCGCCATCATCAGGATGCTGGCCAACGCTCCGGACGACGCGGCGCTCAGCTGTGCCCATGGATGTTCCGCGTAGCCCGCCATCCACAACGTGAGGGCGCCGAGGCCGTAGACCGCGCAGTTGGTGAACGACGCGGTGAGGCGAGTCACGACCCGCTGCGCCGCCAGGTTGAAGCAGGCCCAGCTGGCCGCGGCGGCAACCGCCAGCACATCGCCGCTCTTGAACGACTGGGTCGCCAGCTGAACGACGTGCTCCCACTTGCCGCCGGTGATCACCGTCACCGCGCCGAACAACGCCAGCGCCACACCGCTGAGCCGCCGGCGGTCGAGCCGCTCCCCGACCAACGGCGACAGCAGTAGCGTCAGCACCGGGTTCAACGCGATGAGCAACGCGGCGTTGGTTGCACTCGTCCGCGACAGGGCGAGCAAGAACAGCCATGGGTACAACATGCCGCCGCACACGACCATCAGGGCGAGCGGGCCCAGTACGCCCCGCAGGGCAACCTGGATGCGCTGCTGGCGCCAGGCGAACGGGAGGAGGACCGTCGCTGCAACCGTGTAGCGTGCCGCTGCCGTGGGCAGCGGTGTGATCTCTGCGAGCGCCACCTTGCCGGCGATGAACGCCGACGCCCAGCCCAGGGTCATGAGCGACAGCCCCGCATACGCCACCGCCTCGGGGCTCAATCGCCCGGCGACCGCCGTCGCCGCCTCTTCGGAATGCATGCGTGTGCAATATCATCGAACGCCCTTCCGCTGCGATGCTGTTCGACGACGGTGGGAAATTAGCCGCGCGGTTTGAGCTCGCTACGGCGTGATCTGTAAGCCGAAGAACACCTGCGCCGCGGCGAGCAACATGGCCGCCGCGCCGAACCACGGATGCACAGCGCGGATCTCAGCGCGATGCATCCATCGCGACGTCAGCGCGCCACCGCTCAGGGCTAGCACCAGCGCCGTGCCGATACGCAGGTGTGGGCTGGCGCCGAGCTCCAGGTCGCGCCGCAGCAGCCAGGTGGACACGAACCCAGCCGCCCAGCTCGCCAGGATCAAGCAGAACACGATCGGTGCGAGACGGGCGTGACGCTGCAGCAGCCGGCGCGCGTGGCGCCGATCGTTACGCGCGCGCAGCCCCAGGGAGCCGACGTAACCGAGCAGCGCGAGGGTCAGCCCGGCGGTGACGGGATGGAGGTAGGCGAGCAACCTCACCCCGGCCCTCTCCTGGAAGGAGAGGGAGAGGAGGGAGAGGAGAAATCGAAGAGCACCTTCACGGCGCCGGTCTTGCCCTGGTCCCAGCAGGTCATGAACGCATCCTTGTAGGCGTCGAGCCGATAGCGATGCGTGATGATCGGGGTCACGTCGATGCGCTTGGTCTGCAGGAGCTCGAAGTACCACTCCATCGCGTGCTGCCGGCGGCCGTCGTACTCCTCGATGGCGAAGGCGTTGGAGCCGATCAGGGCGATCTCCTTGAAGTAGAGCGGCGTCCACTCGAACTGCTTCGGCATCTCGACGCCGGTCACCACGATACGGCCGCGCGATTGCGTGATGCGCACGCCGACCTCGATGGACTCCGGCGAGCCCACCGAATCGTAGACGACGTCGACACCGCCGTTGAGCATCGGTTGCCCGTACCACGGCTTCTGGATTTCGGCGCTCGTCACCTCGGACACAGCTTCGATGATTCCCTGCGTCGGGCGCCACGGGATCACGCGTCCTGCCCCGAACTGCTGCGCCAGGCGCTCCTGATGCGGGAAGCGCGCCACCGCACAGACCAGCAGCTGCGGATACAGCGCGCGCAAGATCGCCACCGCCAGCAGGCCCAAGGTGCCGCAGCCGTACACCAGCGCCACACCGTCGGCGGGCGGCGGGTTGTGAAGGATCGCGTGCAGCGACACGGAGAACGGATCCGCCAACACCGCGGCGTCGAAGCTGACCGCGTCGGGAATGGGAATGCATTGCGACTCGTGCGCCGGCACCAGCGGGGCGAAGCCGCCGGTGGCGTCACTGCTGTTGCCGTGGTGGATGCCGGGCGTCAGTCCGCCGTGCGCGAAGTTGCTGCACTGCGCGAGCTCACCGCGCTGGCACCATGCACACAGCGGCTCGATGCCGCGCGGTGCGCACGACAGCCAGGGATTCAAGACCACGCGGTCGCCGACTCGACGCCGGCGCACGGCCGGCCCGACCGACGCGATGTGCCCCACGACCTCGTGTCCCAGCACCTGCGGAAACGAGATGAGCGCAGTCATCGGATTGTCGTACCGGCCCTTGAGGAACACTTGCTTGTAATCGCTGCCGCACAGGCCGCACAGCTCCGTGCGGATGGTCACCCAGTCGGGACGCGGCAGCGATGGATCGGGAATCTCCTTGAGTGCCATCGGCGCCAACGCGCTGACGAAGAAGCGCGGGTTCAACGTCCCCAACACTTTGGTCGCCGCCGTGCGCGCCATCTTGTTCTCGAATACCAGGGCCTTCATGGGTGCCCGCATAGCACAGCGGGCGGCGCGTCGAAATCCGGAAAGGGGGGGCCGGTAACGACGCGGCAGGCCCGCGACTTGCCGTGAGGTCACCGTGTCGATAAGAAGGACGTTCCACATGGCGGATGGATTTGTCGGGGGCGATCCCCATGTCAGGTTCACGGATGTGTACATGGCCTTCGCGGAGCGCGAGGTGCTGCGCGGGCTGTCGTGTGAGTTTCCGCGCGGCAAGATCTCGGTGATCCTCGGGGGCAGCGGTTCGGGCAAGACGACCATCCTGCGCCTCATCGGTGGCCTGGTGCATCCGCGTCGCGGGCGGATCGCGGTTGCCGGGCACGACGTCACGGAGCTGTCTGAGGCGGCGATGTACACGGTGCGCGAGAAGCTCGGCATGATGTTCCAGGGCGGCGCGCTGCTGGATTCGCTCACCGTCTTCGACAACCTCGCCTTCCCGTTGCGCGAGCATACGAAGTTGAGCGAGGCCGAGATTGCCGCGGAAGTCCACCGGCAGCTGGCGGCGGTCGGCCTGTCGGACGTCGATGATCTGTTGCCCGGCCAGTTGTCGGGCGGGATGATCCGCCGCGCCGCGCTGGCGCGCGCCATCATCATGAAACCGGAAATCCTGCTGTGCGACGAGCCGTTCTCGGGGCTCGATCCGATCTCGGTGAAGCGCATCGAGGCGTTGCTGACGCGGATCAACCGGCAGCTCCACATCACGATGCTGGTGTCCTCACACCACATTCCGTCGACCATGCGGATGGCCGATCAAGTGGTGCTGTTGCTGAACAACGCGGTTGTGGCCACCGGCTCACCCACCGAGCTGCAGCGCAACCCGGATCCGCGCATCGCGGGCTTTCTCAACGAGGAGGTCGACGAGTCGCTCGACGATTCCGAGCCGCCCGCCGCCGGCGTCGGTGCGACGCCAGGGGGGACGGCGCCGTGATCGACTTCGTGCGGGACCTCGGCTGGTCGGTCCTCCAGTTCATCAACCACCTCGGCAAGATCGCCATCTTTGCGGCGCAGATCGTTCGCGCCGTCCTGACGCCACCCATTCGCTTCCGGGCGTTCGTGCAGGAGATCTATAACCTCGGCGTGCTGTCGCTGGTGATCATCTGTGTGTGTGGTCTCGCCGTCGGTATGGTGCTCGGCTTGCAGGGCTACAACACGCTGGTGCGTTTCGGTGCGGAGAACTCGCTCGGCGCCGTGGTCGGCCTGAGCCTCATCCGCGAGCTCGGGCCGGTGCTGACGGCGTTGCTGGCGACCGGGCGTGCCGGTTCGGCCACCACCGCCGAGATCGGCACCATGGTTGCTACCGAGCAGCTCGACGGTCTGCGTATGATGTCGATCAACCCGGTGCACCTCGTGGTCACGCCCAAGACGCTGGCGATGATCGGCGTGATGCCGTTGCTCTCGGCGCTCTTTATTGTGTTTGGCTTGGCGGGCGGCTATCTCGTCGGGGTAGCGCTCATGGGGCTGGACGGCGGCACCTACGTATCGAGCTTGCAGTCGGCGGTGGACTACTACGACGACGTCGTCGGCAGTCTGCTGAAGGCGCTGGTGTTCGGCGTGCTCGTCGGTCTGATCGCGACCTATCGCGGCTACACCTGTGCGCCCACATCCGCCGGCGTCAGCTCCGCGACGACGTCCACCGTCGTGGTCGGGTCCGTGTCCGTGCTGATCTTCGACTACTTCATCACGGCGCTGTGGGGAGTGTGATGCAATGAGCCGTTCGCCCGCCCGCGATTTCATCGTCGGTCTGTTCGTCCTCGCCGGACTGGGTGCCATCGCCTATCTATCCATGAACGTCGGCGGCTTCTCCCTCCGCCGCGGGGGCGGGCTGATCCTCTACGCCGCCTTCGACCAGACCGGCGGTCTCAAGGCGCGTGCCCCGGTGGTCATCTCCGGCGTGAAGGTCGGCCAGGTGGACTCGATCACTCTGGACAAGAACTTCCGCGCCCGCGCCCAGCTCGATCTGGAGCCCAACATCGAACTTCCGATCGACAGCTCCGCGTCGATCGTGACCGCGGGATTGCTCGGAGACCGCTATATCTCGCTGCAGCTCGGAGGCGAGGAGAAGTACCTCAAATCGGGTGACGAGATCACGATCACCGAATCTGCGGTGATTCTGGAACGCTTGATCGGCAAGCTCATCCACAATACTGACGTTCAGAAGAGTGAGTGAGGCCTCCCCATATGAGAACGCCCATTCGACGTACCCCGACGCTGGTTACCGCGCTCGTCTGCCTCGGTTTGCTGTGTGCGCCCTCCCCGCTGCGCGCCGCCGCCGCGGATTCCGCCGACCACGACGATCCGATCGAACCGTTCAACCGCGCGATGTTCTGGTTCAACGACAAGGTGGACGTCTACGCCCTCGAGCCGGTGGCCAAAGGGTGGGACACGATCGCCCCGAACCGCGTGCAGAAGTGCCTGTCGAATTTCTTCCAGAACCTGCGCTTCCCGATCGTCGCCGGCAACAACCTGCTGCAAGGGAAGCTGGTACGCGCCGCCTCCGACGTCGGACGCTTCGCCGTCAACACCACCGTGGGCGTGGCGGGCTTCTTCGATCCGGCGAGCGATTGGGGATTGGATCAGCACGACGAGGACTTCGGCCAGACCCTGGGCTACTGGGGGGTACCGCCCGGACCGTATCTTGTCCTGCCGCTCGTCGGTCCCTCGAATCCCCGTGATACGGTCGGTTTCGTCGGGGATTCCTTCAGCACCGTCTATCCATTCTTCATCAACTTCGTCTACACGTTCGCGGCGCGCGGCACGTACGTCATCAACACGCGCGCCGTGTTCCTGAGGGACGTCCGTCAGGCGAAGGACGCGGCGGTGGACTACTACAGCTTCGTTCGCAACGCATACGAGCAGCGCCGCAAGGCGCTGGTGAACGACCGAACCGAGATGTCGGAGCAGGAGGAAGAGGAATTGTACGAGGTCGAGCCCGATGGGGGGGATCAGCCATGAGGACTGCGCAGCGCGTGCAACCAGCGGATCGGAAGGCCTGGGGAGGCCGCCTGACGACGGTCATCGGTCGACTGGTGATGCTGTCGCTGATCGCCGGCGGCGTCGCTGCGATGTCGCCGCGGTCCGCGCGCGCCGTCGACAGCCCGGTAGCCGTGGTGCAGGAGACCAGCGATGCGGTAACTGCCGTGCTCGACGACAACAGCCTCACCGCCGATCAGAAGCGCCGCAAGGTAGAAGACATCGTCTACGCCCACTTCGATTTCGACACCCTGTCGCGTTTGGTGCTGGCGCGCAACTGGAAGCAGCTTACGCCGGAGCAGCAGAAACAGTTCGTCGATGAGTTCAAACGGCACCTGTCCGTGACGTACGGCAAGAACGTCGAGACGTACAACCACGAGCGGGCCGTCATCATCGGCGACCGTGCCGAGGCCCACGATGACTGGACCGTGAAGACGAAGATCATCCGCCCCAGCGCGGAAGACGTCCTGGTCGACTACCGCTTGCGCAAGGATGGCGCCAAGTGGCAGGTCATCGATGTGATCATCGAAGGTGTCAGCCTGGTGGCGAACTTCCGCTCGCAGTTCCAGGAGATCATTTCCAACCACGGTGCGGCCAAGCTGATCGATCTACTGCGCGAAAAGAACGCCAAGGGCGAGCCGCTGAAGTCGTAGTCACTCAGGACCCAACACTCACGACTGCACCGCTTCCGCCATGATCGCGGTGGCCTGGGCGACTTCCTCGGGCGTGATCGTCAAGGGCGGCGCGAGCCGGACCACGGTATCACGATGCATCGTCCAGTTGAGGATGAGGCCGCGCTCGCAGCAGCGTGCGACGAAGCGCCGTGTGGCGGCGGCGGTATTGAACTCCAGGGCGAGCAACAACCCCTTGCCGCGAACTGCACGCAGCGCACCGCCGATCAACCCCCGCAACTGCGCCAGCCACGCCTCGCCCACCTGTGCGGCGCGTTGCGGCAGTTGCTCGTCGACGAGGATCTCCAGCGCTGCCAGGCCGGCGGCGCAGCACACCGGGTGGCCGCCAAAGGTGGTGACATGTGCCAGCGGAGGATCGGCTGACAAGGTGGCCATGATGACGGGACGCCCGACGAAGGCCCCGAGCGGCATCCCACCACCGAGCGCCTTCGCCAGGACCAGGAGATCGGGGACGATCTCCGAATGGGCGCACGCGAACAGCTTGCCGGTCCGCCCGAATCCGGTGATCACCTCGTCGGCGATCAACAACGCACCGGTCTCATTGCAGCGCGCCCGCAGCGCCGGGAGAAACGTGTCGCTCGGCACGCGCACGCCACCCTCGGCTTGCACAGGTTCAACGATGACCGCGGCGACCGACCGATCGATGCGACTCAAGCTGCTCTCGTCGTCGAAGGGGAGGAGCTCAACCTGCGGGAGCAACGGCTCGAAGGGGCGACGGTAGAGCGGGTTTCCGCCCACCGACAACGCGCCGAACGTGTCGCCGTGAAACGCCCCCTCGAAGGCGACGAAGCGCGGGCGGTCCGTCCACTTGCGCGCCGTCTTCAGGGCGCCTTCCACGGCCTCCGTCCCGCTGTTGGTGAAGTACACGACGGAGAGATCACCGGGGGCCAGCTCGGCCAAGCGCCGCGCCAGCTCGACCTGTGGCTGCTGCACCATCTCGCCGTACACCGACACGTGCAGATACGCTCGCAGCTGCTCCGCGATCGCCTGCAGCACCGCCGGGTGGGAGTGCCCGACGTTGGCGACACCCATTCCGGCCAGCAGATCCAGGTACTCGCGACCGTTCGTGTCCCAGACCTTCGACCCCTGAGCGCGCTCGACGACGATGCCGAGCGGCTGCGCGGATGTCTGACACACGTGCCGGAGAAAAGCCGCCGTCAGTTCTTCACGACCCGGCGGCTTCAAGGTCTGGTCTCCCGCGCTTCACGCTTCACGAGTTCCGCTTCACGTTCGACCGTCGTCCACTCGACCCAGTCGGCGACGCGTGGCCGGCCGCTCTGCTGCCACGAGAGCGGTGGCCGCTGCATCCTGCCGATCGGGCAGATGCGGTGCACGCCGGACTGCGACAACATCGCGACGGCTTCGACGCGCCGATCCGTTCCGATCGCCAGGCCCGCGGCTTCCAGATGCCGCCGGTGCGCACGCAGAGCCTGCGCCAGCTCGGAAAGATCTTCGACCACTTTGAGCCGCAGGCAGCGATTCAAACAGCTGGGAAGGAACGCGGCGTTCCGCTCGATGCTGATGCTCCAATCGCTGGAATCGGGGCTGGCGAGCAGTGAGACGGCGTTGTGCTGCTCCCACTCCGCCTCCTGGCGGAAGCGCAACACCTGCGCCTTGTCTTCGAAGCTCAAACGCCGCGGCGGCAACCCTTGGGCATAGTGCGCGAGCGCAGCGGCCAGCAGCTCGCCGAAGCGCACCGGCGTGATGCGGCCACCGGCTTCGACGTAGCAGAGCTGCGGCGACAGGCATCCCTGCTGATCCCACAGTGAGACGTCATAGGCGAGGCGTTGCGCCAGCTCCTGAGCCGAGTCGCGGTCGTCCAGGCGCTCCCGTCCGATGGCGGCGAAGCTGATCTTGTGGCCGTGACCGATGAGCCGCGTCGGCGCCTGCGCGGCGATCGCGGCGATCGTCGCGTCCGACCCGGACGCGACGACGAGATCGGCTTCAGAAAACGCCACTGCCTCGAGGGCACGATTGCCCCCACGCCACTCCGTGACCACGACGCACCTTCCCAACTCCGCGTCCACTTCGCTGATGGAGTCCGCAAACAACGCCGGAACGATCGGGTCGCCGGCCGCACACTTCACGAGGGTCGCAGACTTGATCGCCAGGGACAGTGCAATCGGGGCGGCTGCGAGGCCAGGGACGTTGCCCGAGAGCACGTGCGTGATGAGCTGTGGACCGCTGGCGCGCCGGCCCTGGTGCGCATGGTCGAGGCAGCGGCGGTCGCCCAACTCGGCATCCAGCAGCCCACGGATCGCCTCTTCCCGCAGCGGTTCCAGCAACAGGGGGAGGCCGTGACGGATCATCTGGTCCGAGAACCCGGTCGCCGCCGGGAGCAAGTGCTCGGCACGCTGTTGCAGCTCGGAGTCGGGGCGCAGCCAGTTTGAGATGACGCGGTCCAGGCTGGCCAGCACGTCGTCGACCGAGCGCGTCCGCAGATGGCGCGCCGCGGCGCCTTGCGCGGCGACGAGCGCGGCGCGCAGTGCCGCGGGATCCGGTCGGAGTGGCGCGGGGCGCACGGCCATAGAGCGATAAGCAGTATCGCGGATCTCGTCAGCGAGACAAGATGCGATCCGGAAAGACGCGATCCGCAGGCGGGGCCTTTCGCCGAGCGGCGGGATTCTCTACAGTGTCCGCATGAGCTGGGATAGAGGCCGACGACATCGACATCGCGGGTACGGAAACCATCGCGGGGCGGACGCCGCTGCCGTCCGCCCCGCTCAGCCCTCCGAACTGGTGCAGCGCCATCAGATCGAGCCGTTTGCGTTGTTCTGCGCCTACCATCTCGGCATCACCGAGGATGACAGCTATCGCTTCCAGAACGTCCATCAGGTGGCGAAGCGCTTCGGTACGAACGCCGGGGTCATCAAGCAGCTGCTGGCCGACCTCGACATGGACCCCGAGACCATCGTCCACAGCTCCTTCGACATGGCGAGCGCGCAGGTCGATATCATGCTGGCGCCGGAAGGTATCAGTCGCACCGCGGAGGCACGGGGGCTGTTCGCAGAGTTTCGCGCCGCGCCCCGGAAGTCGCGGAACTGGGCCAAGGAGATCGAAGAGGACGCACGCCACAACGAGCGCGTCTTCGGGCCGGGCCGACGGTAGATTGAGGAGCGTCCGCGGTTCAACGCCCGAGGAGCCGGGCGCGGCAGCAGCGCATGAACTCCGCTAGATTCTCCGCATTCAAGGTCGGGGCCAGCTGTTGGCAGGTGTGCTGCGCCTCCTCTGACGTCAGTTTCTTGGACGGGAACTTATCCGCCAGGGACTCGGCCAGCGAGCAGATACTGTGATGAACCTTCGGTGGATACGTTCGAATCGGCGGCGGATCCGCCGCCAGAGCCTGTGCTATCGGAGCGAGCGCGATCACTGCCCACACACGCACGACTTTCATCTGAAGCCTCTGCCTCCTCACTGAAGTCGCCGAACGATACTCGATTCGTGGCGGGCTGTCACGGTCCCAGAAAATCTGCTAGCGCGAGCGAGCAACCGCGGGCCTCGGCGCCCTGGACGCGGCCGATGAGCTCCAACCCGTCGGCGCTCAGACGGCCGACGTCTTCGGTAAGGACGGCGACGGCCGTGCCGGCGTTGGCCAGATCGACGTGACAGAGTACGCCTCGCTCTCCGGCCGGCACCTCACGCAGGCTGCCCGGATCGAGCACACGGCTGCGCAGCCAGTGCGGGCCGGACTTGGCGCGGTGCGTATTGCGCCCGTGGTAGCGGTCGCGGATGACGTTGTCGTAGAGCTGTGAGGACAGCTCGGTCATCCCGTACTCGTTGACCACGAAGTAGCCGGGGATCGCGAAGAGGTTCCAGACGGCTTGCAGCACGCCGTTGCGCGACATCGGTCGGGGGGCGCCTTTGGCGCCGCCGGTGTCCATGAGCCGGCTGCTGTGCGGCAGGCGGAACGACCATCCCTGATCGCGACAGCGATCGAAGAACCGGATCAACCCACCGGTCGTGGTCACGACGCACACCGGCGCACCGCTGCGCTCGCTGTCGCGCAACGCGTCGGCGAAGCCGTCGAAGTCCAAACGTCCAGCGGCGGCGAATACGGCGCTGTCCGGCGTGCCGAAGGTGTCGATCGCCCAAGCGACCATCTGCGCCAGCGAAGACTCTGGACGTTCGACGGCGGAGGGGATGAGCGACAGGATGCGCAGCGTATCGACGTCCGGAAGGATGAACTCCTTGAGGCCGACGATTGCGGCGGCGTGATACAGCCGAAGATCCGGCAAGGCATGCCGGCTGCGGCGTTCGGTTCCGCGGGTGGTGCCGCTGCTGACAAAGGTACGCTCCGCGGGCCCACAAGACAGCTCCAGCTGCTTGAACGCCAGCGCCGGCACCGGCGGGATCTCGCGCCAGTCGCGTACCGTTGCGGGCGTCGTGCCGTGCCGCTCGCACACGCGTCGATACGCCGGGATGCACTCGAACTGATGCGCGAACACCGCCAGCGCGAGATCCGCGAAGTCGGCACCGGCCGGGTCGCGGATGAACTGCAGGACCCTCTCGTGGATCGGGTGAATGATCGCGGCTGCTGCTTCCACCGGCTTGGCGTTAGCTTGGGCGCGACTCGAGTTGTCGACGGGGCCACACCTTGTGCTACCGCCGTTCCCATTCGCCGCGCAAGAATGCCAACGCGGTCTCGACGAAACGATCGGCCAGGTCGCCGAAGATGGGGCCGTGCCCGCCGTTCGGAATGATCCAGAGGTACGATCGCGGGATCGCCGTGTACATCTCCAGCGCGATGCTGGCCGGATAGAACGGATCCCGGTCGCCATGCACAATCAGAGTGCGGGCGGTGATCGTCGACAGGTACGGAGGCGTGAAGTTCATATCGTCGTAGCTGTCTTTGAAGGCGTTGCCTTGCTTCCACAGAGCGCAAATCTGATCGTCGCCATGCTTGTGGCGCTGCCGCATGACTTGCCACTCTTCGTCGGTTCGACCCTCGGTCGTCATCTGGCCCATGATGGCGCGCGCTTGCTCCGGGAAGTACGTCGTTGCGCTGACCAACACCATGCCCTCGACCCGGGTCGGTTGTCGAGTGGCCATGTGAAGCAGGGTGTTGCCTCCGGCGCTCATCCCGATCGCCTTGAACCGGTCGATTTTCAAGTAGTCGAGTAGGGCAAACACATCGAGTGCGGATTGGCGATGGGTGAACTCCGTCGACGGATTGGTTGACCGGCCGTGTCCGCGCAAATCCGGGATGAGCAGCTGATAGCCCCTGGGCGGTTCCTTGAAGATGAATCCCCAATCGACGCCCGAGCCGGTGAAGCCATGCAGCAGCACCAACGGCTCCCCTTGCCCGCGAATCTCGTGGTACATCTGCATCCCGTTGATGGGCGCCGTCTGCCCGCGGGGTGATGATGTCTTCATTCGCCGTTCCCTTTCGGCCGCGATCTCTTACCAACTCCGGTGGCTTCATTCCAACCAGGCTTCGTTTGCAGGTATGACTCCTTTGGGGTATCTGTTGTCGCCAACTTGAATGGGTTGCGGTGGGTGCTGACGTAGCGTGGGTCGCTCAAGGAGGGAAGTGCACATGAGGAGAGGGAGCATTCCGGCGACGCTATTGCTCGCGGCTGCCGTTCTAGCCTTGTCCCCGACCGTTTCGCAGGCGGGCATGGTCACGGGCACCGTGTCTAACACCGGGGTCACCAATCGCGATCTTACGTTCGAAGGAAGCGCGGATTGGGCGATTTGGGGATTCGCCAACAGCGGCACGAGCACGTCGTTGACGCCTGACGATCGCAAGAACGGCGGCGACGGCATCAGCGCGTTGACGGATATTTCGAACGGCACCCCGCTGCGCGGGCTGGGGCAGTTCGGCTTCTTTGCCCATTCCTTCGACTGGACGGACGGAACGCCGGTCGTATCGATTACCGGTGCGCTGGGCGGTCTTCAACACTTCACATCCTCGACGGGGCCAAATCCGGTCGGCGAAGGCTTCAGCTTCCAGGTCCCCGCAAGCCCGCAACACCGCAGGCTTCGCGTGTACGTTGCCACGCATGTCGGAACGTCGACGTTGACGGCGAGCTTGTCAGACGGCAGCGCGCCGGATTTCGTCCAGGATCAGGGCAACAACGTCTCGGCCAACTTGCCCGGTGTCTACGAGCTTCACTACGCTGCAGACTCTTCCGGGCAAACCCTGAACGTCCGGTTCGTTCTCACGCAAGGAACGGGCGCAAAGGATTCGAACGCGCAAGTGCATGCCGTGTCACTGACGCTTCCGAGCCGAATCGCGTCGACCCCGAGCCTGAGCGTCTTCGGTCTGTCGCTGCTTGGGGTCACGCTCGGCTTTGCTGGCCTTCTGTTGCTGCGCCGGAAGCAAGTGACGGCGCGGTGACTCACCCACCCAGCTGCCGCAACGCTTCGTAGACCACGATCGAGACGGCGTTGGACAGGTTCAGACTGCGTACGTGCGGGCTGGCGATCGGGATCACGTAGGTCTCGTCGCGATGCGCGGCCAGCAACGCCGGCGGGAGCCCCTTCGTCTCCGCTCCGAAGACCAGGTGGTCGCCGGAGCGATACTGCGCCACGAGGTAGCTGTGTGCGGCACGCGCGGAAAAGAAGTGCATCCTCGCATGCGGGTGCCGCCGGCGAAAGTGCTGCCAGTCGTCGTACACGTGCAGGTCCACGTGCGGCCAGTAGTCCAGCCCGGCGCGCTTGAGGTACCGGTCATCGAGCGAGAACCCGAGGGGCCGGATGAGGTGCAGACGCGTGTAGGTGGCGGCACACAACCGCGCGATGCTGCCGGTGTTCGGCGGGATCTCCGGTGCGACCAGGACGACGTGCAACCGCAGCGCGCCGTCAGGCGTGGCCGATGGGATGCGTGGTACCGCCACAGCGGAGTTGAAACCGGCCGGGCCCCGTCTCTTCGATGAAGTTGGTCAGCTGGTAGTAGGCGGGGCGCAGGAAGCGGGCGCGCTCGGCGCCCTGCTTGACCCGACAGTACACCACGTTGTCGTTGCCGATCTGGATGCTCTGCGGGTCGAGCGGCTCGGTCGTACCATCGTTCAGCTCCACCGCCAGGCTACCCTGCGGATCGGCGTCCAGGGTGGTGACGACGTACGGGGTGTCTTCAATCTCGACGTCGGCGTGGTAACGCTCGTCGAGCCAGATCTCGTATCCGCCCGACGGTTTGTGCCGCACGTGCCGGCTGAAGAGGAGCGCCAGACGCTGATGCGTGATCGGCTCGTCGTCGGCGTACCAGCGGCCGTCGCTGCGGAACGTCAGCTTCGAGGTGTGAATCGAGTAGAACCCGGCGCCCGGCACCGTCGGTCCGCTCCGTCAGCGCTCCCGGCTGTCCAGCACGATGGTCACCGGACCTTCGTTGACCAGCTCGACCTTCATGACTGCTCCAAACTCACCGGTCGCCACAGCAATTCCTTGGGCGCGTGCGCGCGAGACCAGGTGCTCGTACAGCGGGAGGGCGTGTTCCGGGCGCGCCGCATCGGTAAACGAGGGCCGCCGCCCCTTGCGGGTGTCGGCCAGGAGGGTGAACTGTGAAACCACCAGCAGGGCTCCGCGCAGATCGCGGAGCGACTGGTCAAACTTGCCGCTCGCGTTTTCGAAGATACGCAGGTCGAGCAGCTTGTCGAGCAGCCAATCCGCGTCGCCGTGCATATCGTCCGCCGCGATGCCGAGGAGCACGAGCAGACCCCGACCGATCTCACCGGTCACCCGGCCGTCGACGGTCACTCGCGCCGCCGACACGCGCTGTAGCACGGCCCGCACGCGGCACGCCTCGCGGCTCATTCATCTACATCCCACTCGTCATCGTCATCGTCATCGTCGTCATCATCATCATCATCGTCGTCGAGGTCGTCATCGTCGTCGTCGAGGTCTTCGTCGTCGTCGTCCAAATCCTCGTCCTTTTCGTCCTCTTCGCGCTTCTTTCCCTCCAGCATCTCGTCCATGTCCCTTCTCCTTTCGCAGTTCATGCGCGGTGTGAGCGGCGTCCCCGTTGGCGAGAGCCCCGGATTGCACCGGGACTCCGTGCGCCTCTAGCGGCGAGCCTTGGTAAAGTCAACCAATGCTGGATTGGAACTGGGAGAGGGGCGACGCATATGTCGCCCTCACGATTGGGCGGTGGGGTCGCTTCCGGCAGTGGCCCGTGCCAGCAGCTCGGCGGCCTTGAAACGCTTCAGCGCCTTGCGGCCCTTTTGGGCGCGATGCGCCGGCTCGGGAAGGTGGAAGCGGCGTTCGCTGCCGTCCTCGGCGACCGCAATCGGCGGCGCGTCCCGCGCGTGGCAGACGGCGCCGACCAGGCGATCGCCCTTGTCGACGCGCATGAGGATGACGCCGCGTCCCGCGCCGGACAGCTCGGTGAGCTCCGCGGCCGGGAACACCAACACCTTGCCGGCGGCGGTGGCGGCGGTGACGGTGTCGCCGACCGCGGGGGCGA
>CAZCGA010000051.1:37490-38791 GCA_964498075.1 uncultured Binatia bacterium (SeqCode)
GCTCGTCGCCCTCTTTGATGCGCGCGAAGCGCCGCCCGCTCTTGGTGGTCTCGCTGAGATCGGGCCGGCAGAAGAACCCCATGCCGCGAGCCGTTGCGACCAACCAGCGCGGCGCGCTGCGCTCGGCCGGCGCGTCGCCGTTGCTGCCGGGGACGAGGGCCGCGGCGATCACCCGTTCGCCATCCTTGAAGTTGAGCAGCGACTGCACCGGCTCCCCGTAGCCGGTGGTGGCGGGGACACTGCCGGCCGTCATCACGTAGGCGACGCCGAAGTTGGAGAACAGCGCCAAGTTGTCGCGCGTATTGCCTGGCAAGATCCATTTGGCCACGTCGCCCTCGCGTACACGCGTGGTGACAGGATCCTTCACCTCGCCGAGGCGCTTCATCCAGCCATCGCGCGTCACCACGACGGTGGTGTCCTCGTGGACGACGTAGGCTGCCGCGTCGTACACCAGCTCGGCACCGGCGCTGAGGACGCTGCGGCGCTTGTCGCCGTACTTCTGCGCCACCTCCTGCAATTCCGTCTCGACCATCTTCCAGCGCGCCTTCTTGTTCTTCAGCAGACCTTCGATCTCCTGCGCCCGCTGCTGCTTGGTGCGTTGCTCCTCGCGGATCTTGTCGATCTCCAAGCGCGCCAGCTGGTAGAGACGCGTCTCGAGGATGGCGTCCGCCTGCACCTCGTCGAGCTGGAACTCCTTCCGCAGCTTCGCCGCCGCGTCGGCCCGTGATGCCGATTGCCGGATGATCTTGATGGCGCGATCGAGGTTGGCGAACAGCTTGAGGAAGCCGGCGAGGATGTGTAGCCGTTCGCGCAGCTCGCGCAGCTCGTGCTCCAACCGGCGCGTCACCACCTCGAGCCGGAAATCGAGGAAGTGCCGGCACAGCTCACGCAGCGTCAGCCGTGCCGGCTGGCCGACGCCGGGAGTTGCGGTCGGCACCAGCGCGGTGAGGTTGACGTTGAAGTTGATCTGCAAGCCGGTGTGCTTGAACACGTAGGCCATGACCGCGTCCGGCGACGCGTCGGGCTTGATCTCGACGACGATGCGCACCACATCGGTCGACTCGTCGCGCACGTCGAGCGCCTGCGGTAAGCGCCGGCTGACGATGTGCTCGGCGATCTCCTCGACGATGCGCGCCTTGTTGGCGGTGTAGGGGATGGAGGTGACGATGACGCGTCGCCGGCGCTTGTCGATCGCCGTCACGTACTGCCCGCGCAGCCGCACCGCGCCTTGCCCGGTCTCGTAGATGGCGCGCAGCTCGCGCCGCGAGTTGAGGATCTCGCCGCCGGTCGGGAAGTCGGGA
>CAZCGA010000052.1:0-19565 GCA_964498075.1 uncultured Binatia bacterium (SeqCode)
AGAGCTTCGGCGAATACCTGCGTGCCAAAGTGGTCGACATCCCGCGCGCCCTCCTCGGGAACTGAGAAACCCTGACGATCGGAGCTCGCGATCCTCACCCGACGGCACCTCCGTGATCCGGCGCTAGGCCGAGAAGTGATAGGAGTGAGAAGGGATTGGGGAAACCCAACGGGTGAGCGTTCTGGGGATTGACGTGTCGTGTTGGGCCAGCTAGTAGACTTGCCCATGAATGACGCCCAGATCGCTCGCCTCAAGCATACACGTGAGCGCCTGCTCGATGAGGTGCACCAGCTTCCCGACCTGATGCGTGGCAAGGTCTACGAGCGCGAACGCAAGTGCGGTCGCGCCGCCTGCACCTGCGCCAGCGGTGGGCCACGTCATCCCGGGTTGCAGCTGACGGTCAATCTCGGGGGCCGCACGCGGACCCGCTACGTTCGTCAAGGTGAGCGCGCCGCAGTGGAGGCCAAGGTGGCGGCCTACCGGCGCCTGTGGGAGTTGGTCGACGAGTTGACGGAGGTCAACCTCGCCTTGCTCAACGCGCTCCCACTGGAGGCGCAGGAGAAGCCATGAAGCAGGGGTTGTTGCCGTACGGGGTGGAGGTGGTCGAGGCGGCGGATACGGTGACGGCCCGCGGTGGGCTGGCGCTGGCGGTGGAGGCGATGCGCGCCCTGGGAGTCTCGCGGGCGATCAAGCACCATGTGCGCATCCGCCAGCGGGCGCGCGGCCGTGACGAAGTGGCGATGATCGAGGCCATGGTCATGCTGTTGGCCGCGGGCGGAGAGTGCCTCGACGACCTGGCGGTGTTGCGGGCCGACCAAGGGCTGTGTCGGCTGTTGGATCGCGAGTTACCGTCGCCCGATGCGGCGCGGCGGTTTCTCTACGAGTTTCACGACGCGGGGTTGATCGAGGGCGCGCGCCAGCAGCGCGCGCCCGGGCAGGTGGCGTATATCCCGGGGGAGAATGCGGCGCTGCGCGGGTTGGCGCAAGTCAACGTGCAGCTGCTGGCCCGAGTCGCGGCGCAGGGCCGCAGTAGCAAAGCGACCCTCGATCATGATGCGACGATTCAGGAAAGTCACAAGCGGGAGTCGTTGGCGCATTACAAGGGTGGGCGCGGCTATCAGCCGTCGGTGATCTACTGGGCCGAGCAGGACCTGGTGGTGGCCGACGAGTATCGGGATGGGAACGTGCCGGCGGGGATGGAAAATCTGCGGCTCATCCAGCGCGGGTTCGCGAGTCTACCGGCAACGGTGACCGCGTACGCGTTTCGATCGGACAGTGCGTGTTACGACGAGGACGTGTTGAAGTGGCTGGCGAACCCGCAGCGGCCCGACGGGCCGCAGGGCCAGATTGCCTTCACCATCAGTGCGGACATGACGCCAGAGTTACGCACGAAGTGCGCGGCCATCCGGGAGCGCGACTGGGTGCTGGTGGAGGAACGCGCCGAAGAGAGCGTGCACGCGGCGGAGGTGGAATTCACCCCGGGGGACTGGCCGAAGGACGCCAAGCCGCTGCGCTACGTGGCGGTCCGCATTCGCAAGAAGCAGGGGTTTTTGTTTGCGGCGGGGTACGACACGAAGTACCTGGCCGTGGTGAGCAACCGCTGGGAGCTCAGCGGTGAGAAACTGTTGCGGTGGCACTGGGCGAAGGCGGGCACCATCGAGCACGTGCACGACGTGACCAAGAACGAGTTGGGGGCCGCGGTCCCGCCGTGTGGACGCTTCGGGGCGAATGCGGCGTGGTATCGGCTGAGCCTGTTGGCGTACAACATCCTGAGCGCGATGAAGTCCCTGGTGCTACCGGCCGCGCTCAGTGCGGCTCGACCGAAGCGGCTGCGCTTTGCGCTGTTTACCATGGCTGGGCGCCTCATCTCGCATGCCGGCAAGCTGGTGCTGCAGATCAGTGAAGCCGCGGAGCGACTGGCCGGTTTGCGTGAGGCGCGCCGACAGCTGGCCGTACTCGCGGCGACCTCTCCGTAGGCCAGCGGCACGCAGCCTGCGCATCTCCCCTCTGGCATCTGCGTAACCCCAGCTGTTCGGAAACACAGCGGGGCAGGCGTGTGCCCGCGGCTGCAGGATTCGTAGTCGCGTCGCAGCGAAATTATGGTGTGCAGGCTGGCGCGGCCTACCAACCAGCGACAAGGGGTCCCGCGGCCGGCGCACGTCGCCAACAGGGGTGCCCACCGCGCGCCGAATCGGGCGTGGTCGCGTGCTAGCGCCGGATTTGGGTTCTCGACTGACGGCTATCAAACGACCTCCGCACGTGTTATAAGCGTCTCTCCCTCACACGTTCTCAGTCTGCACGCGGGGCACAACGGCCTTCACCTTCCAACGGGCAGTCCGCCAACGAAAGCCAAGCGGCTCCCGACACTATCGCGCGACCGGCGCGAGAGGACACGCCCATGCACCTGCGCTCTCGCATTCTCAGCCCGTCTGTCGCTCGAGCCATCGCCGTCATGTGCGCCGCCGTCTTTGTCGCCAGCGCCCACACGGCGCAGGCCGGCATCAACGTCTGGACAAGCCACGGGCCATATGGCGACTATGTCCGCGCGCTGGCCATCGATCCAACCACGCCGAGCACACTCTACGCCGGGACCGACAACGGCGGCGTCTTCAGGAGCACGAACGCGGGCGCGACCTGGGCTAGCACAGGGCTGCGCGCCATCTACGGTAACCGCATCAACACGCTCGTCATCGATCCCACCCCCCCGGGCACGCTCTACGCCGGGACCAGTTACGGCATCTTCCAGAGCACCGACAGCGGCGACAGCTGGAGCGCGGTCAACACCGGCCTGGACCACCGCTCCGTCTTAACGCTGGCCATCGATCCGGCCAAGCCGAGCACGCTCTACGCCGGGACCACTGAGGGCGTCTTCCAGAGCACCAACGGCGGAGGCAGCTGGAGCGCGGTCAACACGGGCCTGGGCAGCGCTGCCCTCTACGTCACCGCGCTGGCCATCGCGCCGACCACGCCGAGCACGCTCTACGCCGGGAGCGGTGACGGCGTCTTCCAGAGCACCGACAGCGGAGGCAGCTGGAGCGCCGTCAACACCGGCCTGACCGGCACTGCCCTCTACGTCAGCACGCTGGCCATCGATCCAACCACGCCGAGCACGCTCTACGCCGGGACCTATGGGGGCGTCTTCCAGAGCACCAACAGCGGCGGCAGCTGGAGCAACAGCGGCCTGAGCAACCACGTCCGCGCGCTGGCCATCGATCCGACCACGCTCTACGCCGGGACCGATGCCGGCGTCTTCCAGAGCACCAACAGCGGCGGTAGCTGGCGCGCGGTCAACACCGGCCTGAGCAACCTCTCCGTCTTAGCGCTGGCCATCGATTCGACCACGCTCTACGCCGGGACCGAGGGGGGCGTCTTCCAGAGCACCAACAGCGGCGGCAGCTGGCGCGCGGTCAACACCGGCATGACCACCCTCACCGTCGGCGCGCTGGCCATCGATCCGACCACGCCGAGCACGCTCTACGCTGGAGCATGGTTTTTCGACGGATTTAGCGTTTCTCCTTTCGGCGTGTTCCAGAGCACCAACAGCGGCAGCAGCTGGAGTGCGGTCAACACCGGCCTGAGCGTCGATGACCTCTGGGTCCGCGCGCTGGCCATCGATCCAACCACGCCGAGCACACTCTACGCCCGGACTTATGGGGGGGCAGTCTTCCGAAGCACCAACAGTGGCGGCAGCTGGGGTGCGGTCGATTTCCCGGGTTTGCCGGTCTTTGATCCGACCACGCCGAGCACGCTCTACGCCGGGACCAATGGGGGCGTCTTCCGGAGCACCGACAGCGGCCTCAGCTGGAGCAACACCGGCCTGAGCAACGTCACCGCGCTGGCCATCGCTCCGACCACGCCGAGCACGCTGTACGCCGGGACCCATGCGGGCGTCTTCCAGAGCACCAACAGCGGCGGCAGCTGGCGCGCGCTCAACACCGGCCTGAACACCATCTTCGCCTTAGCGCTCGCCATCGATCCGGCCACGCCGAGCACGCTCTACGCCGGGGGTGCGGGCGTCTTCCAAAGCACCAACAGCGGCGGCAGCTGGAGCGCGGTCAACAGCGGCCTGCCGAGCGGCACTGCCCTCTACGTCCAATCGCTGGCCATCGATCCGAGCACGCCGAGCACGCTCTACGCCGCGACTTATGGGGGTGTGTTCCAGAGCACCAACAGCGGCGGCAACTGGAGCGCGCTCAACACCGGCCTGAGCGGCGCTGCCCTCTACGTCCAGGAGCTGGCCATCGCTCCGACCACACCGAGCACGCTCTACGCCGCGACGAACGCCGGGGTGTTTTCGATTCAACAGGTCGCAGTGGTCGGCACCGGCACCGCCGACACTTGCACCGACGCGGCGTTGAACGCGGCGCTCGCCAACGGCGGGCTGGTGACCTTCGACTGTGGCCGCGAGCCGGTGACGATCGACATCAGCAAGGGCACGGGCACCAAGACCATTGCCATCGACACGACCATTGATGGCGGGAGCCTGATCACGATCAGCGGCGGCAACAGCGTGGGCGTCTTCTCCGTGAACTCTGGCGTCAAGTTCACGGTCCAGAACCTGATCATCGCCAGCGGCATCGGTCAGTTTCTTGGGGGGTTTGGGGAAGGCCCTTACGGCGGAGGCATCCTTAACTTCGGCGGCACATTGGCCGTTATTAACAGCACTTTCTCGGGAAACACTGCGGACTCCGCGTTACTATCGGGGGCCGGCGGCGGAGGCATCTTTAACTTCGGCGGCACATTGGCGGTTACCAACAGCACTTTCTCGGGAAACACCGCGAACGAGGGCGAGGGAGGCGCTATCGACATCACTGGTGGCACGGCGACAGTGGCTAACAGCACCTTCTCCAAGAATAGCGCCGACTGCGGTGGCGCCATCTATGGTAGCACACTGACCGTGACCAACAGCGCCTTGACCGTCACCAACAGCACCTTTACCGGTAACAGCGCCCGCGAGGGCGGCGGCATCTGCCTGAACGGCGGAGACATCTTGCTCCGCAACACGATCGTCGCCAACAACCTGGTGGGCGACACGTGCGTCAATTTTGGGGGAGGAGGGATCACCGACGGCGGCCACAACCTCGACGATGGCACGAGCTGCGGCTTCAGCGCGGCGAATGGTTCTTTGAGCAACACGAACGCACAGCTCGATCCGGCGGGACTCCGGGACAACGGCGGGCCGACGCAAACGGTGGCGTTGTGCACGGCAGCGGGCATGCCCATTGGGTGCAGCGCGGCCAGCCCCGCGATTGACGCTGGCGATCAAGCCGTCTGTGCGGCACCGCCCGTGAACAACCTCGACCAACGTGGCTTCGTCCGCCCCGGCATGGGCCACGCGCTGTGCTCCATCGGCGCCTACGAGGCCGACGCGACCGCGGCGGAGTGCGTTGGCGACTGCGACGCCGGCGGCAGCGTCACGGTCGATGAACTCGTCACGCTGGTGAACATTGCTCTGGGCAATGCGGAACCGTCATTGTGCCCGAATGGCGTTCCGAGTGGCGCCGCGGTCGATGTCGCGTTGCTCGTTCAGGCCGTGAAGAGCAGTCTGAACGGGTGCGGCGACTAATCCGAGGAGTACGAGAATGAAGAGATCTTTAGGAGAGGCCGGACACGAATTGGGGTCAGCCCCTGAAATTAGAATTTGGTAGACTCCCGTCCACTTGACGCGGAACCTCGGCCCCGCAACTCGGCGCCGCGGCGCTGTAGGAAGCGGCGGACGGCGGGATCGGCCTCCACGCCGATCGCCCGCTCGGTGGAGGACGATCCCTATCTGCCCGAATGACCCCATCGCCCGCTTCGCAGCACCGACGAGTTGGTCGACGCATCGGGTCGGTTCCGGGAGCCGATACCGGATGGCGCAGGCAAGGACGATCTGCTCCGCGCCGCATGCAGTCCGTGATACACCGCCGCCGGAGTAAACCAGTGTAGGAAGTCGCTCGCGCCAAGACGCAAGGCGCCATGGCTGGCCGCGCTTTGCAAAACCGCCAGGCGCAGCTAACCCTGATGTGACAAAAGAAATCCACAGATGTCACCGATGACACAGATGAAGGAACCGCGATCAGCCGTGCTTCGGCCGTTCAAAGACCTCATTGGCCGTGAGATCTCGACCGCGTATTTCTTCTGTCGGTCTCGCACCGCAAGGCCGTCTGGGACAACCATCTGCGGTCATCTGCGGCCATCTGTGGATGAGTGCTTCTTTCAGATTGAGGTTAAGAGGGGGCGATGAACACCCGAGCAATCATCGAGCAGATCAAGGCGCTAGCCAAGGAGGAGCAGACCGAAGCGTTCGAGATGGTCCATCGACTCGAAGACGACGTCATTCCCGAGTCCTTCTGGCAGGGCCTCGACGACATCCGGCACGGTCGCGTCGTGGACATGGAAACCGCCCTCCGCGATCGCCCGCCGAAGTGAGCTACCAGTTCAAGCGTCGGAGACGTTGTCCGGCAGGCGGATGCCGGCCACGCAAGGCCTCTTCTTGTCGAATGGCAAGGATCAAAGGGCGGTTCATGCGAAGCGCTGCAACGGTGGCCCGCCCCGTGGACGTCAACCCAGCAACGCGGACGCCCTCCCAGCGGAAGTGGTCTGCCCAGCGTTGGCGGCGCGGATGAAACAGTGGGGCGGTTCGGCCGGTCGCCGGATCGACGGCCGACCGCCGGGCTTCTTTCCGCAGCGAACAGGGCACACAGGCCAACGCAAGATTGTCGGCGCGCGTCGAGCCTGCGCTGCGTTTGGGGACGATGTGGTCGAGGTGAAATGTGGCTTCCTGGCCTTCCTGCGCCAGCCCGCAGTACTCGCACCGGCTTCCGGCACGCTCTCGCACCAAGCGGCGCCGTTGGGCGGCAATTTCGCTCACAACTTCTTGGCCCGTCTCCCAACGCGTCCGGCCCGCAGCCGCAGGAGCGACAGCAACTCGGCCAGATTTACGAGGCCCTCTGCTTCCTTGCGCTCCGCGGCGGTCAGTCGCGCACCGCTATCCTGGCGGTCCAGCAGTGCTTGGAGACGCTTGTTCACAGCGAGCGGCAAGCGAAAGCGGGCCAAATCGTCCGGCATCTCCAACTCAATAGCGACCCTGTGCGACATGTTGCTCCTCTCGATGCGTGCGTCGCCTTGGCTCTTACCACAGAGCGCTCGCGATTGCAGCGGCGGCGGCGCTGCAGAAGGCGGCGGACGGCGGTATGGGCTCCCCTGGCCGATCGTCTGCTCGATCGAGGAGGAGCCCTATCTGCTCGCATCACCCCATCATGGGCAGCTCGACCTCCCTCTGGAATGATATCTCGCAACGCTCGAACTCGAGTGCGAGCGCCTCCTGATAAGCGGCTTCCAGAAATCCGTGGCCAAGCTCCCGGTGCACTTCGATCGCCGCCCCAATTCGGGCCGATCATCTGTGGCCATCTGCGCCATCTGTGGACTCGTGAGGGCAGGCAGAAACGCCTGTCCTCCGCCAGCTCACTTGCTCCGTCGCGACGGATGCGCCATACAAAAGTGCAAGGGGGCGGTGTTGCGATGCCAGAGTTACGGAAGGACCCGATCATGGGCCGGTGGGTGATCATTTCAACGGAGCGGGCGCGACGGCCTTCCGACTTTGCGCGCGCCCGCGAGACCCGCAAGCGTACCGAGTGCGCCTTCTGCGGCGGCCACGAAGAGGAAACGCCGCCCGAGGTACTGGCCTATCGGGCCAACGGCGGCCCGCCGAACTCCAACGGCTGGACCGTCCGCGTCGTCCCGAACAAGTTTCCCGCGCTGCGCATCGAAGGGGAGCTCGGCCGGCGCGGCGAAGGCATCTTCGACATGATGAACGGCGTCGGCGCACACGAGGTCATCATCGAGAGCCCCGATCACGGTGTCGATCTCGCCGACCTCAGCGATCAGCAAATCGAGGACGTGCTGTGGTCGTATCACGACCGGGTGCACGATCTACGGAAGGACGGCCGCTTTCGCTACATCCTCATCTTCAAGAACCACGGCGCCGAGGCCGGCGCCAGCTTGGAGCATACGCACTCCCAACTGATCGCCCTGCCGATCATACCGCTCAACGTGCACGAGGAGCTGACCGGCGCGCGCGAGTACTACCGCCACAAGGAGCGCTGCGTGTTCTGCGACCTGATTCGACAGGATCTCGACGACAAGGTCCGGCTGGTCGCGGAGAACGATGAGTTCGTCACCATCTGCCCGTTCGCACCGCGCTTCCCGTTCGAGACCTGGATCCTCCCGAAGCACCACGGCGGCGCCTTCGAGCAGATCACCAAGCACGAATACCGCAACCTCGCCCGCGCCCTGCGTGACACGCTGCGCCGCCTCAACAAAGCGTTGGACTGGCCGCCCTACAACTACGTGATTCATTCGTCACTGCGCGAGCCGGAGGACGACTTCTACCACTGGCACGTGGAGATCATGCCCAAGTTGACCAAGGTGGCTGGCTTCGAGTGGGGCACCGGGTTCTACATAAACCCCGTGCCGCCCGAAGACTCGGCGCGCCACTTGCGTGAAGCGGGCGCGTAGTCGGCAGAGGTCGGGTATCGCATGCGTATCGTGATCGCCGCGTCGGAGGCGGTACCCTTCGCCAAGACCGGCGGTCTCGCCGACGTCGTAGGGGCGCTGCCCGTCGCGCTGAAGCGACTGGGGCTCGACGTCTCGGTGATCATCCCCGCCTACCGCTCGATTGCGGCGGATCGCTTCCGACTCACGCGCACCGAGTGGACGCTACAAGTGCCGATCTCCAAGCAAACGGTCACCGCCAGCGTGCTGCAGTCGGAGCTGGACGGCGGCGTGCCGGTGTATCTGATCGAGGCGGATCACTACTTCGCACGCACCGGCTTGTACGGCACCTCCGACGGCGACTACCTGGACAACGCCGAGCGCTTCGCGTTCTTCGCGCGCGCCATCCCGGCGCTCCTGCCGCATCTGGGCCCGCCGGATGTCTTGCACTGCCACGACTGGCAGACGGCGCTGGCGCCGGTGTTCATGCGCGCCGATCGCCAACGCTACCCGGAGCTGGAGCAGCTGCGCACCGTGTTGACGGTCCACAACCTCGGCTACCAGGGACTCTTCTGGCACTTCGACTGGCACCTGCTGAACATCGACTGGAGCTACTTCACCGCCGACTGCCTCGAGTTCTACGGCAAGATCAACTACCTCAAGGGCGGCATCGTCTGCGCCGACGCGATCACCACCGTGAGCCCCACCTACGCGCAAGAGATCCAGACAGATGAGTTTGGTCACGGCCTCGACGGCGTCCTGGTCGCGCGTCGCCAGGCGCTCACCGGCATCCTGAACGGCGTCGACTACTCGGAATGGAGTCCCGAGCGCGACAAGTTCATCGCGGCGCATTACTCGGTGGTTGATCCGACGGCGAAGGCGCAGTGCAAGGCCGACTTGCAGGCCGCCGTCGGTCTGCCCTCTGATCCGCACGTGCCGGTGATCGGCATCGTGTCGCGGCTGGCGGACCAGAAGGGGTTCGATCTGGTCGCAGGGATCGCTCCGGAGCTGCTGCGCAAGCGGCTGCAAGTCGTCATGCTCGGCAGCGGCGATGCAAAATACCAGGAGCTGTTCCAGCAGCTGGCGCACCGCTTCAAGAAGCGGCTGGCGGTGCACATCGCCTTCGACAACGCGCTGGCGCACAAGATCGAGGCGGGCAGCGACATGTTCCTGATGCCGTCGCGCTACGAACCGTGCGGGCTGAACCAGATCTACAGTCTGCGGTACGGAACGATTCCCATCGTCCGCGCCACCGGCGGCCTGCAGGACACGATCATCGACTTCGATCCGAAGACTGGTGCCGGCACGGGCTTCAAGTTCAGCGAGTACAGCGCCATCGCGCTCCTGGCGTGCATCGAGCGCGCCCTGGAGGCGTACCGCAAGCCGGCCGCTTGGGCCGCCCTGGTGCGCAGCGCGATGCGCGCCGACTTCTCGTGGGACCGGTCGGCCGAAGCCTACGCCGACCTCTACCAGCGTCTCTGCGCGTGAGCCAGAGATGGCGCGACGGCGGCGCCACGGAGCCCTGGCGATTGTTGTCGCTCTGGCCGGCGCATCGCATTCGACAACATCACGCCGCCACGACCTGGCCCCACGTACGCACCGCCCACGGTAAGACGATGAGCAACTGCACGCCGTCGAAGACGCCGTGCGCGACGATGCACGGCAGCAGGTCGCCGCTGCGCGCGAAGGTCCGGCCGATGACGAGCGAAATGGTGAAGACGCCGACGATCATGAACGGCATCCCGTAGGAGAAGTGGCTCAAGGCAAACAGGAGGCTCGACGCCACCAGGCCGACGCGCGGCTGCAGAAAGCCACGGAAGAACGCCTCCTCCACCGTCATCGCCGCCGCGACAATGATCAGCTTGTACAGCACGGGAAGCGACACCAGCCACATCATGAGCGGCGAGATCTCGGTGGGTTCCTGCGCACCCGCAGTCGCGGCCACCGCTCCCGCCGCCGCGCCGGTCGCCATCAGCGTGAGTAGCCACCCCGCGCACCCCGTCACCAGCCCGTGCCGGACCTTGGCACCGATGTGCGCCGCCGACATGCTCAAGAAGCCGCCCAGCGAAACAGCGCGGCGTAAGCGCCACCACACGAACAGGAAGGCCGCGAGCACGAGATGCCCGGTCAACAGAGACGGAAACCAGATCATCTCCGGATCGATCTCGTCGGCCGTGCCGAACGAGGTCACCGGATAGAAGACCGCGAGCGCCAGGATACCGATGAGCAGGAACGCCGCCAGCGTCTGCCGCATGCGGCCGCGGAACTCATCAAGGTACGGCCGGCGCCCCGCAAACGCCAGGACGGTCACGCACAGCAGCGACAGCAGGAGCGAGAGTTGCAACTGGGACACGCCACCAGCAAACCGGGATTACCCGCCGCGGTCAAGCGCCGTGTGGCGTCCGACGATCTCGGTTCACGCACCCGCTTCGCCGGACCGGCGCGCGATCTCCAACCCCAGCGCCACACGGTCGCGCGCGGCGAGCGGCTCCAGCGATCTTCCGCGCAGCTCCTCCAGCGGGCGCCGCAGGCCTCTGCGGTTTGCCAGCTGGATGCTCAGGCCGGGGCGTGCGTTCAGCTCCAAGATGGTCGGACCGAGGTGCACGTCGATGACGATGTCGATACCGAAGTATCCGAGCGCGATGGCCTCGTAGCTCTGCGCCGCCAGGAGCAGGATCGTGTCCCACTCGGGGACCCGCAGAGCCGACAGCGGCCGCTGCGTATCCGGGTGGAGCACGACGGCACGGTCGCGGCAGATGGCGTGCACAGCCCGGCCGGTGGCGAGATCGATCCCGACGCCGACGCCGCCGACGTGGAGGTTGGCGCGCCCGTCGGAGGCCCGCGTCGGCAACCGCAGCATCGCCATCACCGGCACCCCGTACGCCACGACGACGCGCACATCCGGGATCCCGCCGCTACTGTAGCCGGCCAGCACCGGTTCGGGGGCCAGCCGGTGCTCGAGCAGCGCTTCATCGCGCGCCTGGCTCAACGAGTACGCCCCGGCGATGATGTCGGCGGCGTGCGCCACGAGATCGCCGAGCTTGAGCCGCGCGCCGCTCGCCTTCACCAGCTGGCCGTCGTGCCGGCCGGCGACGACCACGACCCCCTCCCCGCCCGCGCCGCGCGCCGGCTTGAGCACGAACTCGGCCCGCTGCTCCGCCTCCCGCCGCAACCTGTGCAGCTCGCGCTGCCGCACGTAGCGCCCAAACGTGTCCGGCACCGGCAACCCGTGGCGCGCTAGAGCCTCCTTGGTCTGCACCTTGTGGTCGACGAGGGCGACCAGACGGGCCGGGTTCAGGCGCAGCAGCAGCTCCTGGTTGCGGCGGTTCAACCCGAGCGCTTCGCGCCGCACGCGCCGCAGGCGCTCGATCAGGGAGCCCATCGGTCGGAGCGCCGGGTGAGATCGAAGAAGCGCAGATACTCGAGCAGTCGCAACCCACGCCACTTGCCCAAGACGACGTCGACGACGATGGCGCCGATGAGCAGCTCGGGAAAAGTGAGCAGCGTCGACTGCAAGCCGGTGGTCTCGATGGCCAAGTAGCAAATCGCCGCCAGACCCAGCGTGTTGATCGTCAGCCGCACCGCCTCCCGCGTCCCGAACTCCGCCTGCGACGTGGTGAAGTTCTCGATCACGTTCGACATGATCACCATCGGAAAGATGCTGACGTTCATCAGCGCGCCGATGCCGAAGGATGCGCCGATCACCGTCAATCCGGCCATGATGCCGGCGACCACCGCGTTGAGAATCGCCAGCCGCGCCACCAGCTGGAGCCGCACGTGTTGCAGCAGCGCCCGTACCAGGGCGCCTACGCCGACGATCACGGCGAAGATCGCCGCGCCCCAGCGCAAGCCGGTGGTGAGAAAGGCCAACGAGACGATCACCGGCGAGAACGTCCCAAAGGTCTCGACGCCGATCACCGTGCGTGCCACCACGATGATGGCCGCAATCACCGGCAGCACGAGGATCAGGTTCAGCGCCTGCAACGGCACCTGGGCACGCACCGCTCGCGCCCAGGCCCCGACGACCTTGCGGCGCCACCAGCTCAGATCCTCGAACACGCTCTGGTTGAGGACGACCGGGTCGAGCTCCCACTTGTGTGCCTCCTCGACCATCGGCACACCGTTGATGACGTTGGCACGTACCATTTCCCACAGGCCGAGTAGCTCCGCGGGACGATCGACGAGGACCACCTCCCCCGCCGTCACCAGCCGGTACAGCACCGCGCCCAGCACGCGCCCCACCGGCCGCGGAAAGCTGCCGGAGATGACGATGCGCATATCGCCGAGCGCCACGTCCTTCTCGCCCAAGGTCATCAGTGCGTACAACCCGGCGTCGTCGCGGGTGGCGATCAACAGCACGTGTGCGCCGCGAATGAGCGTCAGGTTGTTGCTCACCAGGCGCTGGAGATACTGCTCGCGAAAGTAGCGCGACTCGAAGTGCGCGTGCAGGATCACCACGTTGATCTCGTCGCCTTGCGCTTCGCGGAGCACGCGCTCGCTGACGGCGTCGGGCACGCTCTGGTCGGCGATCACCACCACCGACGCCACTGGCCGTTCCACGTAGCTCGACGCGGTGCGCACGTGCTCGGCGCCGACGCGTGCCTCGGCGCGGCGTGGCGCCGACGGGCCAGGTGTGGGTTCCGGGCGATTCGCCACGGCTTCGCGGCTGGTGCGGTGCACGAGGAAGTCGTACTCGAGTGGCAACCCGGAGCTGTGCACGATCAGCGGCAGGTCGCCGCGGTACAACGTGAGGTATTGATTCGGGAGCCAGCCGAAATAGCCACCGCCCGGGTCGAGCGGTACCCAGGTGCCGCCGATGTACGCCTCGACCCAGGAGATCGTCGCCCGTTTCTTGGTGGCGTCTTCGAGCTTCAGGCCGCCGACGAGGCGCGCCGGCACGCCGACGCTGCGCAGCAACGCGCTCAGCAGTCGGGCCTTGCCCGTGCTGTTGCCGCGTTCCTGCCGCAGCACGGTGAGTGCGTCTTCCTTCGCTTCTCCCGACCCGGTGCGCACGAAGGCCGCCGTGTACTGGAAGAGCGCCCACGCGGCGTCCTCGACCGTGCGCGCCTCCTTGATCAGGTCGTGCGCGCGGCGCCGAATCTCCGGATCAGCGCTCTGCACGCGCGGCGACGGTTGGAGATCCGCCCGCACGGCCTCGGGCACGGCGAGCTCCGCCAGCGACAAGCGCGGGATGGCTTCGACGGTGTCGGTGAGCGCGACCTCGATGTCGTACTCGATTTGTGTTCCCCCGGTCGGGGAGGCGTTGCGCGTCCACTGCGCCCAGAGGTTGGGGGCCTCGGGCTCTTCGCGCAAAGTGAATCCGTCCATCTCGACTCGGTGGCCGAGGATCTCCTGATGCGTGTCGGAGAGCGGTACCAGCACTTGCGCCCGTGATCCGAGCGGTGTGGCAGCGATCTTCAGGAAGAGCTGCACGCGCCAGTAGGTGGTCACCGGCTTCTCCGGCTTCTCGCGCGGCTGGAGCACCTCGCCTCCGCCGGTGAACACCTCCGTGCCACGTGTCGGCCCAGGCACCTCCTGCGCCGCCGCCCGCCACAGCGGCAGCAGCAACGCGAGCACGAACACGGTGCGCATGCGGCCCCTCCTGTAACAGCGGGACCCGGGAGGATCAAGGAACCCGTGAGTCGTGCTCGTGTTCGTGCTCGTAAGGAAGAGGAGGGCACCTACCGATAGCGAGCACCGCTCACGAACACGAGCACGATTTGCGCGTGCACTTCTTGCTCACCGCGCACGGTTCAGCAACCACGCGCGTCGAGCCTCTTCGATGCCGATGAACGCTAGGTGAAGGCGAGTCCCATCACGTTGAGGAGCGCATCGCGGACCTCGTCCCATCGATGTGCAGGCAGGCTCGCCAGCCACGGACCCAGGAGGGTACGGCTCACGGATCGGATCCACTCAGGCTTGAGCACGCAGGGACCGCGCAGGCCGTCCGCTTCTGAAAGCCTGACTTCCCAGGGCAGACTACGGATTTGGGTGCTGAGCGGAATGACAGGAATTTCGCTCAGAGACTGCAGGATATCATCGCGACCCAGCACAAGGACCGGCCTTCGCTTGGTCGGTGCGGTCGCTTGCAGCCAGCGGATATCGCCGCGTTGAATCATGCGTCGTCCGGCCACGCGTCATCAGTGTCGAGTGGCCCTTGCGGCCCGTGGTCAACCCACTCGCGCCACAGCTGATCCTGTTCTTGTTCCGACAGGACGAGATCTGCGCCGTCGACTGGTTGTAAAACGACGCGGACCCGGCGCCCGTCGAGCGGTGGAACGGGCGTGTCCAGCGTGATCGTGCTGCCGTGAACAACCCCGGTGACTTCCGTAGCCATGATCGCCTCTCTCTCCTCTCCGGTGCCGCCAGACTGACGGCCAACGAATTCTACACTGCTGCACGGTGTGTCTACCAGAGCTGTCGGTCGGGGGTACTGGGTGAATTCAGAAAGTGAGGGCAACTGGTTCTCGACCCTCGTTCCAGTGTTGTTCGACGACCGCGCGAAGGCGGAACCATCGGACTTTCCGAACAACGGCCTGGTCTGGTGGATGGTAAAGCCGTCGGTGGTGGTTCCATCTCGCGACAATTTGGCCGAAATCGTGACCATACCGACGTCAGCCATTTCCAAACCCCGCGACCTTGTACGCGAGCGCAGCTTTGTGACACTCGATCATCCACCGACGGATTTGGTGCTCGTGCGCTGGCGCGGACGCCTGTACGGCCCGCTCCGCGCCAGCAGCGAGCCCGGCCGCTCGGTACATATGCCGTTCGGTTGAGCATCCCAACGACCGATCATTCGACACTCGAGATCCCAGAGACAGCCTTGGAAAGCGTGAAAGAGTATCACATCGAGGGAATGAGCGCGGAGATCTCCCTGGATAGCCAGCTTCGCGGCAGAGGTGCCCGCGAGCACGAGCCGCATTACGAGTTTCTGTTGGGTCCAGGGCTACGAGCACGAACACGATTTGCCCCCCCAATGCAAACGTGGTTAGTCTGCCACGAAGGTTCGCCGCAGGAGGAAGTCGTGTCGCTCGCAACTGAAGTCCGTGAAGAGATCGTCGCCACGGTGCGCCGCTTTGTCGAACGCGAGGTGCTGCCGGTCGCCAGTGAGCTGGAGCACCGTAACGAGTACCCGCACGCGCTCGTTGCCCGCATGAAGGAGCTGGGGCTCTTCGGCGCCACCATCCCGCAGGAGTACGGAGGCCTCGGCCTCGACGTCACGACGTACGCCATGGTGGTGGAGGAGCTGTGCCGCGGCTGGATGAGCTTGAGCGGTGTGCTCAACACGCACCTCATGCTCGCCTACATGCTGCGCATGCACGGCACGGACGAGCAGAAGCAGCGCTACCTGCCGGCGATGGCCCGCGGCGAGCATCGCGGCGCGTTGTGCCTGACCGAGCCGCACGCCGGCAGCGACGTGCAACGCATCCGCACCACCGCGGTGCGGCACGGCGACGTGTACGTCATCAACGGCAGCAAGATGTTCATCACCAACGCACGCCAGGGCACGCTGTACGCGATCGCCACCAAGACCGACAAGGACGTCGATCCGCCGTACAAGGGCATCAGCATGTTCGTCGGTGAGAAGGGGCCCGGCCTGACGGTGGGCCGCGACCTCGACAAGCTGGGGTACAAGGGCTTGGAGACGTGCGAGGTCAACTTCGAGGACTACGCCGTGCCGGTCGCCAACCTCATCGGCGGCACGGAGGGCCAAGGCTTCTTCCACGTGATGAGCGGCCTCGAAGTGGGCCGGATCAACATTGCGGCGAGGGCGGTGGGCGTCGCCAAGGCGGCGTTCGAGACAGCGATCAAGTATGCGCAGCAGCGCGAGACTTTTGGGAAACCGATCTGCGAGCATCAAGCCATTCAGCTGAAGCTCGCGGACATGGCCACCAAGATCGAGGCGGCGCGATTGCTGACCTATCAAGCTGCGGACAAGAAGGATCGCGGCGAGCGCTGCGACGTCGAGGCCGGCATGGCCAAGCTCTTCGCTTCGGAAACCTGCCTCGAGGTCTGCACCGAAGCCATGCGCATCCTCGGCGGCTACGGATACACGACGGAGTTCCCCGTCGAGCGCTACTACCGCGATGCGCCGCTGATGATCATCGGCGAGGGCACCAACGAGATCCAACGCTTGGTGATCGCCCGACACCTGCTGCAACGGTACAAGATCTGACCGGCTTCGACTTCCGCGACACGTAGGGCCGGTTCGAAACCTGCCCAAACCTGTCCGCCCCTATTGGCTCCACCCCTCCCGCTTGCTATGTTCGCCACACTTTCGCCCAACGGCGCTTATGGACACCGACCTCTTCCATCCGCTCGTTGCCCGCTGGTTCGCCGCCCGGTTCGGTGATCCAACGCCGCCGCAAGCGGCCGGCTGGCGACACATCGCCGCGGGTACCGACACACTGATCGCCGCACCCACCGGGTCCGGCAAGACCCTCGCCGCTTTCTTATGGGCCGTCAACCGCTTGGTAGCAGCGGGGTGCGCCGGCACGCTGGAGGAGCGCACCAACGTCGTCTACATCTCGCCACTCAAAGCGCTCGGCAACGACATCCAGAAGAACCTGCAGGAACCCTTGCGAGAGATTCGGGAGTTGGCGGACGCGACCGGCAGCCCGTTGCCTGAGATCCGCGTCATGGTGCGCTCCGGTGATACCCCCGCCCACGAGCGCCAGTTCATGGTGCGTCACCCACCCCACATCCTGATCACCACGCCCGAGTCGCTCTACATCCTGCTCACCGCCGAGCGCAGCCGGCGCATGCTGGCGGATGCCGAGACGGTGATCGTCGACGAGATCCACGCCATCGCCGCCGACAAGCGTGGCGTTCACCTGGCGTTGTCGCTCGAGCGTCTCGACACCCTTGCCGGCCGCCACCTGCAACGCATCGGTCTGAGCGCCACGCAGAACCCGATCACGGAGATCGCCCGCCTGCTCGTCGGCACCGAGCGCATCATCCTCGACGGGCCACCGGATTGCGCCATCGTCGACGTCGGCCACCAACGCACCCTCGATCTGGGCATCGAGGTCACCGGGCACGAGCTCGGGCCGATCGCCACGCACGAGCTCTACGCCGACATCTACGACCGCATCGTCAACCACGCGCGCGCCAACCGGACGACGATCGTCTTCGTCAATACACGCCGGCTCGTCGAGCGGGTCGCCCACCAGCTGTCCGAACGTCTCGGAGACGACAAGGTTGCCGCACACCACGGCAGCCTGTCGCGACGCACGCGGCTCGCCGCCGAGGAAGGACTGAAGACCGGCGCCATCCCGGTGGTGGTCGCCACCGCATCGCTCGAGCTGGGCATCGACGTCGGCCACATCGATCTGGTCTGTCACCTCGGCGCACCGCGCGCGCTCGCGACGCTGTTGCAGCGTGTCGGCCGTTCAGGCCATTGGCTCGGTGCGGTGCCCAAGGGGATCCTTTTCCCGCTCACACGTGACGATCTCATGCAGTGCGCCGCCGCCATCCGCGCCGTGCGCGCCGGCCAGCTCGACCGCATCACCATCCCGGAGAACCCGCTCGACATTCTGGCGCAGCAGGTCGTCGCCGCCGTCGCCACCGGCGAGATGGCGGAGGAAGACGTCTGGCAGCTGGTGCGCCGCGCCTACCCATTCCGCCATCTGCGTCGCGACGACTTCGAAGCCGTAGTCGAGATGCTCTCCGAGGGCGTGGCGACGAGCCGCGGCCGGCGGTCCGCCCACTTGCATCGCGATCGGGTACACGGGCGTCTGCGGCCGCGGCGCGGCGCGCGTCTGGCCGCGATCACCGGCGGCGGCGCCATCCCCGACACCGCCGACTACGACGTCATCGAGGAGCCGGCCGGCATTTTCGTCGGCAAGGTGAACGAAGACTTCGCCATCGAGAGCATGGCGGGCGACATCTTCCTGCTGGGTAATCGCTCGTGGCGCATCCGCCGCGTCGAGTCGGGCAAGATCCGCGTCGATGACGCGCACGGTGCGCCGCCGACGATTCCGTTCTGGCTCGGTGAGGCACCGGCACGGACCGCGGAGCTCTCCACTGCCGTCGCCGAGCTACGCGAGGAGGTAGCGGCGAGGTTGGACGGGCCTTCGCCCGGTTCTGTTGTCGAAAGTTTCGACGTTCTCGCGAGCAGCCCTTCGAGACGCCGCCAAGAGAAGGCGGCTCCTCAGGGCGAACGGAAAAGTGCTGGTGAATCTGAATCAACTGACTCCCAGACCGTTCGTGCTGAGGCTCTCGAAGCACCCTCTTCGCATCTATCGACCATTGCGACCAAGGAGGGGGTTGGGGGAGGTCGAGCCGCCGTTGCGTGGCTCACCGCCGAATGCGGCGTCGACCAGGCCGGTGCCGAGCAGATCGTCGCCTACGTTGCCGAGACCCGCGCGGCCCTCGGCGTCATTCCGACGCAGCACACGATTGTCGCCGAGCGCTTCTTTGATGAAGGCGGTGGCATGCAGCTCGTCGTCCACGCGCCCTTCGGTGGGCGCATCAACCGCGCCTGGGGCCTGGCGCTGCGCAAACGTTTCTGCCGGACGTTCGATTTCGAGCTGCAGGCGGCAGCAACCGACGACGGTATCGTGCTGTCGCTCGGCGAGCAGCACAGCTTCCCGCTCGCCAGCGTCTTCGGCATGGTGCGGCCGGCGACGCTGGAGGCGGATCTCGTTCAGGCCGCGCTCGCCGCGCCCATGTTCGGCACGCGCTGGCGCTGGAATGCGACGCGCGCCCTGGCGCTGCTGCGCCACACCGGCGGCCGCCGCGTGCCCATGCCGATCCAGCGCATGCGCGCGGAAGACCTGCTCGCCGCCGTCTTCCCGGCGCAGCTCGCCTGTGGGGACAACCATCCCGGCGGGCCCGTCGAGCTGCCGGACCATCCGCTGGTGAACGAAACCATTGACAACTGCTTGCACGAAGCGATGGACCTCGACGGCCTCCGCGCGCTCATCGAGACCATCGAGCGCGGCGGCATTCGCACCGTGGCCATCGACACCGCGGCTCCGTCGCCGATGTCGCACGAGATCCTCAACGCCAACCCGTACGCCTTCCTCGACGACGCGCCGCTCGAGGAGCGCCGCGCCCGTGCCGTGTCGCTGCGCCGAATCGATCCG
>CAZCGA010000052.1:19575-38014 GCA_964498075.1 uncultured Binatia bacterium (SeqCode)
ACGAGCTGCACGATGCGCTGCTCAGCCTTTCCGTGTTGCCTTGTAGGGGCGAGGCATTTCCGGCGACGTCGGTTGACCCGGTCGAAATTGCAAGCCAGCGGCCGGCTGGCCACGACGTGCGCGACCTCGGGGAAATGCCTCGCCCCTACGCCACCTCGTGGACGGATCTCGCAACGGCACTCATCAATGACCGGCGCGCCACGCGCGCGCGCTGGGACGCACACGAAGCGCTGGTCGCTGCGGAGCGTGTTGCCGTCGTGCAGGCCGCGTTTCCGGGAGCACGCTTCGATCCGTCGCTGCCGCCACTGGCTGCCACCGCACACGTGGAACCGGAAGACGCCGTGCGCGGCATCGTCCAAGGGTGGACGGAGTGCCTGGGGCCGGTGACGGGCGGGCGGCTCGCCGCCTTCCTCGGTTTGCCGGAGAGCCAGGTGGAAGCGGCGTTGCTGCGCTTGGAGTCGGAGGGCATCGTGCTGCGCGGTCAGTTCACTTCCGCGCCCTCGGCGGCTGACGCGCCGCCGGAGTGGTGCGAGCGCCGCTTGCTCGCGCGTATCCATCGCCTCACGATCAGCCGGCTGCGCAAGGAGATCGAAGCGGTCTCGGCGGCCGACTTCCTTCGCTTCCTGCTGCGCTGGCAGCACGTGCACCCCGGCACGCAGCTCCACAAGCGCGACGGCGTCGCGCAGGTGATCGCCCAGCTGCAGGGTTTGGAGCTGCCGGCGCCGGCGTGGGAGCGCGACGTGTTGCCGGCACGCATCAACCTCTATGACCCCGCGGATCTCGAGCAGCTGTGTCTGGCCGGCGAAGTGGCGTGGGGACGGCTGCGGCTGGCTGCCGCCAGCGCCGACGACGAAGCGCTGGTCGCGGCGCGCGATCGTCGCCGCCGGCTCGCCCCGACGCGTGCCGCGCCGTTGGCGTTCGTGATGCGTGAGGCTCTGCCCGCGCTGTTGGAGCCGGCGCCCGAGACCGACGTCACCGCCGAGCTGTCGCCGGCTGCGCGTGGCGTGCTGGAGCATCTGGTGCGTTACGGCGCCAGCTTCCTCACCGACATCGCGCGCGCCACCGGATGCTTGCCGACGCAGACCGAGGCGGCGCTGTGGGAGCTGGTGGCGCGTGGTCTGGTCACGGGTGACGGTATCGCCGGGCTGCGGACGTTGCTGCTGCCCGAGGTGAAGCGCCGCGAGCGGCCGCGCCGATTGCGTGGCATTCGCGGCGGCGCGGTCCGCCGCCGCATGCCCGTCGGGCGCTGGTCGGTGCTGCGGACGGCGTCGACAACGCCGCCGCAGAAGGACGCGGCCGAGGAGCTCTTCGCGCGTCAGCTCTTGCGCCGGTACGGCATCGTGATGCGCGAGGTACTCGCACGCGAGGTGCGCGCGCCGGCGTGGCGGGTGCTGCTAGGCATCTATCGCCGCCTGGAAGCGCGCGGAGAAATCCGCGGCGGCCGCTTCGTCGGCGGGTTCGTCGGCGAGCAGTTCGCCTTGCCCGAGGCCGTCGATGCGTTGCGTGCGGTGCGGCGGACACCGGAAGATGCCGAGCCGGTGATCGTCGCCACCGCCGACCCGCTCAACCTGGTCGGCATCCTCACGCCGGGTGCGCGCGTATCGCCGTTCTCCAACCAGGTGATCGCCTACCGCAACGGCGTACCCGCCGAGGTTGGAGAGCTGGGCGCCGTGCTGAGCCACCTGCAACTCTCCCAATCGATGAAGCGCGGCCCGGCATGAAGCGGGTCACAAGCGAGTCGGCAGGTCCTGGGTAGGCGCACAGTGCCAACCCAGGGCTATGATGCGGAGCCCTTTCAGGGCACAGCGGGCTGTACGCCACGGTGACACTGGCCGGCCGCGGGTGCGCGGCCTACGGGGATCGTGCTACAAGCGGCGCCGATGACCGAGCGCGTGCTCGCCACGGCCGCTGGTGTCACCGTGCGCTACGGCGCGACCACAGCGCTGCACGCCGTCGACCTCGACGTCGGGGCGGGAGAGGTGCACGCGGTCGTGGGTGAGAATGGCGCGGGGAAGTCGACGTTGCTGCGCGCCATTGCGGGAGCCGTGCGGCCGACTGCAGGCGTCGTGGAGTGCGCCAGCGCCGCGAGCATCGCGTGGGTGCCGCAGGAGACCGTGCTGCCGCCCGACCTCACAGTGACCGAGTGGATCTTTCTCGGATGCGAGCTGCGCGGCGGGCTCGGACTGCTGCAGCAGCGGGCCATGGCAGCGGCGGCCGCCGCCGCGCTGCGCGCGATCGGGTGTCGTGCTGCGCCGCAGCAGCGGCTCGGTGTGCTCCCATTGCCGCAGCGCAAGCAGGTGCAGCTGGCGCGAGCCCTTCGCCTTCGGCCTCACCTCCTGCTGCTCGATGAGCCGACCGCCGTGCTGGGTGAGAGCGAGACCGAGAAGCTTTTTACCGTCATCCGCGATCTCAAGCGGCACGGCGCTGGCGTGCTGTACGTCAGTCACCGCCTCCAAGAGATGCTGGCGATTGCCGACCGGGTGACGGTGCTGCGCGATGGACGGCACGTGTCCACCGATCCGGTGAGCGCCGTGGACATACAGACGCTGGTGCAGCGCATGGTCGGACGTGAGATCCCGGCGCACTTGCGGGCCGACCGATCTTTCGGGGCGTTAGCGTTGCGTCTGGTCGGCATCGCGGCGGCGCACGTGCGCGGCCTGTCCCTCACACTTCGACGCGGCGAGGTCGTGGGGTTGGCCGGCTTAGTCGGCGCCGGCCGCAGCGAGGTGTTGGAAACGATCGCCGGACTACGCCGCTTGCACGCTGGCCGCATCGAGTGCGCCGAGCCACCGGCGTTCGTTCCCGAGGACCGTTCCACGAAAGGTCTCATCCCCGCGCTAAGTTTGCGCGAGAATGTCTTTCTGCCGGCCGCCAGCTGGCGCCTCCGGCCGCAGCACGAGCGGACGGCGGTGCAGGAATGGATCGCGCGGCTCAGCATTCGCACCAGTGGTCCGGAGGCCGCCATCGAGTCGCTCTCCGGAGGCAACCAACAGAAGGTGCTGCTGGCGCGCGCGCTGCGCCACCGACCCAGCGTACTGCTGCTCGACGAGCCGACGGCGGGTGTCGACGTCGGAGCGAAGGCGGAGATCCACGCGCTCATTCGCCAGCTCGCGCTCGGCGGCACCGCGATCCTGCTCGCCTCGAGCGATCTGCCCGAGCTGCTGGTTCTGTGCGACCGCGTCGTCGCCCTGCGCGCCGGAGAAGGCATCGGCGAGCTCCAAGCGGCGGCGGCGACCGAGCCGCAGCTGGCGGCGCTGATCACCGGAGCGGCGGCGTGAGGGGCGCGCGATGAGGTGGCGCTTGGTCTCCGGGTGGAGCGCCGCACTCATTCTGTTGCTCGAGTTCGGCTTCTTCGCGCTGCTGCTTGCCCCGCGCCACGGCGGCGCACACACGTTCGCGAACGTCGGCAACATTGCGCTGATCCTGAAGTACTCCAGCATCTACGGTATCGGCGCCATCGGCGCGTCGATGATCATCGGCGCCGGCGGCATCGACCTCGCTCCCGGCGCGGTGATCGCACTCGCGTCGGTCATCACCGGGCACTTGTTCGTCATCGAGGGCTGGCCGCTTTGGTTTGCATGCGCTGCCGGTCTCGCAGTCGGCGTCGCTTCCGGTGCGGCGGCAGCCGCGCTGGTGGTCATGGCGAACCTGCCACCCTTCATTGCCACCCTCGGCGTCATGGGTGTTACTCGCGGCGCGGCCTTCCTGATCACCGAAGGACGCTTCTATGATCTCTCGCAGCGTTTGCCGGCGGGCACGGCGCCATTCGGTCTGCCGCTGTCGGCGTGGCCGGGCGTCGTGATGCTCGTGCTGGCGTGCATCTTTCAGCTCGTCATGGTGCGCACCGCCCTCGGCCGACACGTCTTGGCAACCGGAGGCAACGAGGTGGCGTCGCGCTACGCCGGCGTGCAGGTCGGCCGCGTGAAGACCTTCGTCTACGTCACCGGCGGGGCACTGTCGGCGCTTTCGGGGGTCGTTCTCGCCGTCGTACAGGGTCAGGGAAAAGCGGACCTGGCGACGGGTTACGAGCTGGACATCATCGCCGCGGCGGTGGTGGGCGGCGCCTCGCTGTCCGGCGGCCGCGCCTCGGTCGCCGGCGCGGTGATCGGCTCACTCATCTTCGGCGTGCTGCGGAACGCCCTGGCACAGATCCCGGGCGGCACGTTTGCGGATCGACTCATTCTAGGGATCGCGGTGCTGGTGATCGTCGTCATGGATCGGCTGGCGACGCGGGAGCGATCGTGAATCGTGTTCGTTGCTCGTGCTCGTGAGGAGGAAGATCATGGAAGCCGATGACGTGTTGCGGCAGGAGTTGCGACGGCTGCAGGATCGGGAGGCGATCCGCGACCTGCATGCGCTGTACTGCTTCATTCAGGACCGCGGGCACGCGAGTCACACCGAGGACGACGTGCAAGCGTTCCTCGCTCTCTGTCACCTCGACATCATCTGGGACAACAGTCCCGACGGCTCGCGGGCACACCGCGGTCACACCGCCGTGGCGGCCTATCTGCGCCAGCTCTGGGCACGCTTCGACGACTGCATGCATTTCGTAAACAACCTGATGATTACGTTCGACTCGGACACACACGCCCGTGGCCGATCGAGCTTCGCAGCCGTCGGCGACATTAACGGTGAATCGTTCGTCGCCGCGGGCTCCTATGAAGACGAATACATTCGCACCGAGGCTGGCTGGCAGTTCCTCGTACACCGCGAGGTTCCGTTCTTCTTCGTGAAGACCACGGAGGGCTGGGCCGGTCCCAAGCCGCGGATCATGCCCGAGTGGACCAGGAAGTCCTGAATCAACCCGCGAGATAGCACCCGGCTTCGATCTCGCGAATCCGGCCGGTGCGGAGCAGGCGGTCGACGTGCTGGCTCATGCTCCGGCGCTCGACGGCGTCAGCAAACGACACAGCATCTTGCGGCCGGTACACAAATCGATGCGCCACGATCTCGTCCAGTGTCCGCGGTGCGCTGAGGAACTCGAGCAGTCGTCGCTCGCGGCTGGTGATGACTGCGGCAAACCGGTCCAAGCGCTCGAGGAAAGCGGCGCGGCCTTTGAGCACACCGATGTGATGGAAGGTAGCGTACCAACGCGCCTCGATGCGGCGCACCATCGCCAACGTGCGCTCGAAGTCCTCCAGCGACGACCAGGCATCGCCGTAGTACGGACCGAAGCTGGAGAGGTCGATGTCGCCCAGGTAGAGCACGTCGTCCGGTTCAATGTAGAAGGCGCAGTGCCCGCGCGTGTGTCCCGGAGTATGGATCACCCGCAGCCGGACGCCGCCGGCGTCAAACACGTCACCGTCGCGAAAGGCGAGCGCGTCGGGGCGGGGCGTGAAGTGGAACTGCTCGACCACGAGCTTGCGGAAACCGGAATCGATGGGTTCCGCGTAGCCGTAGATCGCCATCATGTCGTCAAGCGAGTGAATGCCGGGCAGGTCCAACTCATGGAGATGCCATGGGACATCGGGGAAGAGATGGTTCCCGGCGATGTGGTCTTCATGGCAGTGGCTGTTCACCACCCGGTCGATGCGTCCCAGCGCGTGCCGGCGCGCGATCAGCGAGAGCGACGGATCGATGAGGATGCGTTCCGCGCGCCCCTCGATGAGGAGTGAGTTCCCCTGTGGGTACTTGCCGGCGCGCTCGCCGGTCAAGACGGTGGTCGCTCCGATTCTCACATCCTCGCGGCTGTGCTCCACGCCGCTACTTCTTTCAGAAACCCTCCGCTTTGGCCAGCGTGTCGATCTGCGGCATCGACCAGCTGGGCCATGGCGCACGTTCCACCGGACTGAAGCGCACCTCGCGTCGCCCTACGCAGCGTTGGCGATGATCCGCTGCGGGCGGCGGTCCTTGGCGCCTTCTCGGCGGATGAGGTAGAGCAGCGGCCCAACGCTGCCGAGCGTCAGGGTCAGGAGCAGGTACGGCAGGGACGAGATCCCGTGCGCGCGCGCGTCGCCTTCCATCCACAGCAGGATGAGCGTCAGCGCGATCACCAGGTCGGCCCCGGCGGTTACCGTGGCCGCGTTGGCGCAGAGCAGTTGGAAGAAGCCGATGTACCCATGCTGATAGACCGTGTATGCCGTCAGCGTCGTGAAACCGGCGAGCACCACTGCAAGACCCACTTGCTTCCCGTTCATGATGCACTCCTTTCCTGTCGCGGCTTCGGCTTGATTGCTGAAGCGCTTTGGTGGGTCAGCAGTTCAAGGCGCGTGCCGAGGTCCGTGATCGATCCGGGCACACCCTCTTGCGGCTTGCGGGTCGTTCCTGTTGCAGGGTCGCTACACGGCCGTTGCGGGCGGGCAACGATCGGCACACGACGCGCCCGCATGTCCACTCGAGATGGATGCTATCGGGGAGTTGCCCGCGGGCGGCAGCCATCTCCGATCTCGGGGTCCGACATAGGCGACGCTCGGACGGATCAAGTGGTCCTCGTCAATCTGCTCCAGAATGTGGGCCGTCCAACCGCCGGCGCGCGACACGGCGAAGGTGGGCGTAAACAGCTCGGCGTCCAAGCCAATGCCGTGCAGGACCAACGCCGTGTAGAACTCGACGTTGGTCTCCAGCTTGCGGCCGGGCTTGACCTCGTGCAGGACACGCAGGACGACGTCTTCGACGCACCGCGCATCCTCGTACAAGCGCGCATCGCCGGCACGCGTAAACAGCCGGGTGGCCGCGGCGCCGAGCACCTCGGCGCGTGGATCGCGGACCTTGTAAACGCGATGCCCGAACCCCATGATGCGCCCGCCTGCAGCCAGCGTAGCCCGCGCCCACGCCTCCGCCTCGTCAGCAATACTACACCCGCTCTGCGCGGCGCGGGTTTGGATCTCGAAGACCATGTCGAGTGCCGGTCCGGGCGCGCCGCCGTGCAGCGGCCCCTTCAACGCGCCCACGGCACCGACCAGTGCCGACACCATGTCCGAACGCGTGCTGACGATGACCCGCGCGGCAAACGTCGAGGCGCTCATGCCGTGGTCCACCACTGTGTTGAGATACGTCTCCAGCGCCCGCGCCACCTCGGGATCAGCGACCGTGCCGGTCAGCATGTACAAGTAGTTGGCGGTGTGGCCGAGATGCGGATGCGGCTCGACAGGGTTCTCCCCGCAGCGCAGCCGCCAATAGGTCGCCACGATCGTGGCGCAGCCGGCCACCAGAGCGACGGCGCGCCGCACGTTGGCGGCGCGCGACACATCGCGCGACGGCGGGTCCGCCAAGCTCAGGGTCGCCACCGCCATGCGCAGCGCGTCCATGACCGGCGCGCTGCGTTCGGCGGCCGCCCGCAGGAGCGCGACGGTCGCCGCCGGCAACGATCGCTGCGCCGCCAGGTCGGCCTGCAGCGCGGCGCGTTCCTGCACGTCCGGCAGCCGGTCGTTCCACAGCAGAAACAAGACCTCTTCGAACGTGGCGTGCGGCGCCAGCTCCTCCACCGGGTAGCCCGCAATCAGCAACTCCCCGCGCTCGCCGTCGACGCTGCTGAGGCGGGTTTCCGTCACCAGGACGCCTTCCAACCCTCGCGCAATGTGCATGACCGTCCCTCCCCTTCTGTGTCGTATTGCGAGGCCATCCTGCAGTTCATGCTCAACGTTGTCAATCTTGATTGGTAAATCAAGTTCTTGATCCACGAATCAATATTCGGTACTGCCTGAGTCCGACATGTCGGCGTACCTTTCGGCGGCCCAGGCCGCAGCGGAGCTTGGAGTCAACCTCCCGACCTTGTACGCCTACGTCAGCCGCGGCCTGATTCGATCCGAGTCGGAAACCGGCTCGCGCCGCCGGCGCTATTCGGCGGAGGACATCTGGCTCCTGAAGCAACGCAAGCAGCATCGGCGCGACCCGGCCAAGGCGGCCGAGGAGGCGCTGCACTGGGGGCTGCCGGTTCTGGAGTCGCGGCTCTCGGTGATCCACGACGGCCGCCTGTACTACGCCGGCAGAGACGTCGTCACGCTGGCGACGACGTGCACGATCGAGCAGGTCGCCGCGCTGCTCTGGAGCGGCGATCTGGCGACACCGTTCCCTGATGAGATCCCCCACCCGCTGCCGCCGGAGTGGAGCACGGTGTCGCGTCTGGCCGCACACCTGCCCCCGTTGGAGGCCTTTCAATTGATGCTGCCGCTCATCGCCGCGCACGACCCCTTCGCCTACGATCTGCGCGAGTCCTCGGTGCAACGCGCCGGGGCGAAGATCCTCCGCCTCCTGGCCGCCGTGGCGGTGGGTGCACGCCCCACACGCGACCCGGTCGCGCAGGTCTTGCAACGACGCTGGGCGCCGCACAAGCCCGATGTGGCGGCGCTTCTCCAAGCGGCGCTCGTCTTGTACGCCGACAACGGCTTGAACCCGTCGAGCTTCACCGCGCGCTGTGTTGCCTCCGCGGGGTCGACGCCGTACGCCTTGGTCTCGGCCGGGCTGGCGGCGTTGCAAGGAACGAAGCACGGCGGCGCCTGCGAACGCGCCGAAGGGCTTCTCCAGGAAGCCCGCGACGTACGTGGCGCGCGACGGGTGGTCGTAGCACGCTTGCGCCGCGGCGAGCCCATGCCGGGCTTCGGTCACCCGCTCTACCCGGCGGGCGATCCGCGCGGCGCGCTGCTCATGAAGCTGGTGGCCACCTATCGGCCAAAGTCACCCGAGGTCGCGCTGTCGCTGGCACTGGCGGATGCAGTCAAGGACTTGATGAACCAGCATCCGACGGTCGACTTCGGCGTGGTGACCGTGTGCCGCGCGCTCGGATTGCCCGCGGGGGCATCGCTGGCGTTGCTCGGCGTCGGGCGTGTCGTGGGCTGGATCGCGCACGGCATCGAGCAGTATCGCGAGGGTCGCGAGATCCGGCCGCGGGCACGTTACGCCGGCGAGCCGCCCCGCGGCTAACGCGGCCGGCGTCCGCCGCCGGCAGGTTGTTGGCGGAGCTCTATGGTGACTGGACCTGCGACCGCAGCGCCGCTGCGACCGCTGGCTCCAGCAACTCGGCGTAGATCTCATGCGCCGTGGCGTTAGGATGCTCATCGCGCGGGACCCGCAGTTGTTCCCTGGGCAACCGACCGAGCACCGCCGGCGCATGCGCATACGGCAGGTCGGGAAAATCGGCTGCCATGGTCGCACGGACCGCACGCGCCAAAGACGTCTCCGCCTCGCTGACACAAATGACCACCCTTCCCATCCCAACGGTCAGCTCGCGGAACCGGTCCATCGCGGAGCGCAACCGAGCCAGCTCAGCTTCCCAATTTGGGGAGGCGCCAGCAGGTGGAGCCGTACCGAACGATTGCTCCGGCTCGCGCATCTTCAACAGGACCGACTTCATCAGCAGCGCAAGATAGGATCGCCTCAGCAGTGCGCGCAGCCAGTCGCCCCAGTACGACGGCGGCCCGAAGGTCCGCTTGGTGAGGTAACCGAAGCGGTCAACATAGTTGTCCACCCGAAGTGGGCTCAGATCATCCACCGCGAAGGCGAACACCACGGCCGCGGGGTGCATCTCAGCGAGCCGATCGGCGAGGTGCGCCACCTCCATTTCGAGCGCGTGACCTTGGACGCCGAAGTTGAGCACCTCCACAGAAAAGCCGGCGCGGCGGAGCGCCGTTTCGAGCTGCGCACTCATCGTCAGGCGTTCGTCAACGCCCTGCCCGAATGCAATCGAGTCGCCGAAGATGGCCACGCGGAGATCGCTCCCCGAATGCGGCAGGCCGTGGAGGCGCGAACCCAACGGTCCGATCCGCGCCTGAGTGGGTCCAAGCAGCTGGCCGGCGAAGCCGGGGCGGTAGCGCCAATAGTCGCCGCGCGGTGACGATTCGAAGGCGGGTTCCGTGTACAGGTGATCCACTTGCCCGGAGACGCGTACGGCGAATTCAAGCGCCGCCACCGACAGCAGCGATGCGCAGATCGCGTACGCCAGCCACGCCAGCATGCGGCGGATGCTCATCGCCGAGTCTCTAGCACCGAGTCGTCCCGGGTTGCTACGCCCCGCAAGCACCTTGCGGGTGCGTCCATCCGACCGTATACGAGTGACATGCGCAGCTTCAGAAAGGTCATTCCGCTGCACGTGCGGGAGCGGATGGCGTTCATCAACATCACGCCGCAAGTACGCGGCGCGTTGCAGGAGAGCGGCATCCGCGAGGGGTTGTGCCTGGTCAACTCGATGCACATCACCTCGAGCGTCTTCATCAACGACGACGAGCCAGGTTTGCATGAGGACTACGCGCGCTGGCTGGAGCAGCTGGCGCCGTTCGATCCGAGCCCGGAGCGCTACCACCACAACCGCACCGGCGAGGACAACGGCGACGCGCATCACAAGCGGCAGATCATGGGTCGCGAGGTGGTCGTCGCAGTCACCGACGGCGACCTCGACTTCGGCCCCTGGGAGCAGATCTTCTACGGCGAGTTCGACGGCAAGCGCACCAAGCGCGTGCTGGTGAAGATCATCGGCGACTGAGCCTCACACCCGCAGCAACCCCTCCTGCGCCACAGAAGCGATACGCGTGCCGTCGCGGCGGTACATAGCGCCGAGCAGCAGTGCGCGTGCCGCGAACGCCACCGGACTTTCGGTGGCGAAGAGGAGCCAGTCGTCGAAGCGCGCCGGACGGTGCAGCCACACGGCGTGATCGAGGCTGGCACCGACGCGCAAGCGCCAGGTGAGGCCGTGTGGCCGCGCCGCGGTGCGCAGCAGCGTCCGGTCGCTGGTGAAGACCAGCACGGCGGCGTGCACGAGCGGGTCGTCCGGCAATATCCCACGCGGCCGCACCCAGACGCGGCGGCGCGCCGGCAGCTTCACATCGGGATCGGTACTGTCCGGGTCACACACGCGCACCTCGATCGCACCGTCGGGCCGCCGCTTCGAAGGATCCCCGAGCAGCTGGGCACGCAGGTCTTCCCAATCGGGCAACCCCTCGGGGTCGGGAGCATCCGGCATGCGCTGCTCCTGATGCGCCATGCCCTCCTCCGCCACGGTGAAGTTGGCCGCGAGATTGAAGATCGCCTCGCCTGCCTGATGCGCCACGACACTGCGCGTCGCAAACGTCCGCCCGTCGCGGATGCGATCTACCAAGAAGCGGATCGGCACACCGTGCCGGCCCGGCCGCAGGAAGTAGGCATGCAACGAGTGCAGCGTGCGCGCTCCGGCGGTACGGCCCGCCGCGATCACCGCTTGCGCGGCGACCAGCCCGCCGAAGAGCGCACCCTCGCCTTTCCCGGGATGCCCGAGAAACAGGTCGCGATCGAGTGGCTCCAGGTCGAGCCGCCGTAACAGGCGGCTCAGCGGGGTCGCGGATGGGCGGTCCATGTCAGCGTGCCGGGATCACAATCACACCGGCCGCACGCAACGCCTCGATGCGCTCCGGAGCGTAACCCAGCGTGCTCCGCAGGATCTCCTCGGTGTGCTCGCCGAGCTGCGGCGCTGGCCGCTCGATGCGCACCGGGGTCGACGCATACTTGACCAGCGTCCCCGTCTGGTGGAACTCACCCCAGTCCGCGACGCGTGCGGTATAGATCAGATCGTTGGCGACGACCTGCGGATCGGCGAACAGCTCGGCGGCGCTGAGTACCGGTGCCACCGGGATGCCCGCCGCCGACAGCGTTGCTACCACCGCGTCACGCGCGCAGCCCGCCAGCGCTTCCTCGAGCCATTGCGCCAGCGGTCCATCGACGGGCTCCCGTGTCGGATCATCGGTCGGCGGTGGCGCCGTTGGACCATTCGAGGACGACTCACGGACACGGTTCACGATCTCCGGCGCATGCTGCGCCGCGGCGGACAGACAGATCCAGCCGTCGCGACAGCGATAGAGGCGCCGCAGCGGATGGCGCCCGAGCAAGTCGGGCGCACCATCTTCCATGTCTGGACGGCCGTCGTGGAAGATGAACTCACCCGACTGCCCGGCGAGTGCGGCCTGCGCCAGCGAGGTCTCGACGAGTTGGCCGCGTCCGCTGCGCACCCGCGCCCACAGCGCCGCCGTGACACCGAAGGCACACAGCAGCCCAGCCCCATAGTCGCAGACCGCACAGGCGAGAAACACCGGGTCCTGTCCGTGTCCACCCTGCGCCGCCATGATTCCGGAGCGCGCTTGCAGGAGCGGATCGAAGCCGGCTTCCTGGCCGCGCGGCCCGCCGGCGCCGAACGCGGTGAGGCTGCCGTAGACGAGCCGCGGATTGAGCCGCTGCACCGTCTCGTAGTCGATCCCCAACCGCTGCGTCGCGCCGGGACGCAGGTTCTCGACCAGCACGTCGGCGCGGCGTACGAGATCATAGACCACTTCGCGGGCGCCCGGCTTCGAGAAGTCCAGCGCCAGCCCCCGCTTGCCCTGGTTCCACCCGAAAAAGCCGAACCCGAACACGCGGAACGGGTCGCCATGCACGGTCTCAATCTTGATGACGTCCGCACCCGCCAGCGCCAGTGCCATCCCCGCCGACGGCCCGGCGATGTAGCTGGTGAAGTCGAGCACCAGGACGCCGGCCAGCGGCGCCGGGGGCGGCTCTGCCACGGCTGGTGTATCCGCCTCCTTGGTCTGCACGCTCGACGCCGAGATCCAAGCGCCCTGCGCCGCGCCCAGCCGTGGTGCGGGTCCCTTGATGCCGCCCGGATTCTCGCGCAGCGTCACCGGCACACCCATCTGGATCGTCCGACCCAGCTCGGGATCGACGACCTCTTGCACCAAGCCCAGGTGTGCGACCTGCGGATCACGCAGAAAGTCGGCACGCGTCTCCACCGGCGCGCACGGGATGTCCGCCTCGGTGAGTAGGCGCAGCCAATGCTCGCGTGGGCGCGTGGCGATGATGGATTGCACCAGCGCTTTGAGCGTCGCCCAATGATCCGGCGCCACAGCCCACGGAGCGCCGTCGAAGCGCGGATCGGAGACCATCTCCGGCCGTTCGAGCAGCAGGCACAGCTTGTTCCAGAAGGTCGAGTTGCCACAGGCGATGAACAGCCAGTCGTCGCTTGCCTTGAACAGGCGATAGACCGGGATCGGCCCGAGCGGATCGCGCACCAACGTCATGACCCGCTGCAGCGCCGGGTGGTAGATGATGCTGCCGGTCTGCACCGCCAAGGCACCGGCGAGCCACGACACCTCCAGCTGCTGCCCGCGGCCGCTGCATTCGCGCGCCAGCAGCGCCGCGCACACCGCGCCGGCCGCGAGCATCGCCGCGCCGTAGCTGGCGACGGGCAGCGTGAGGAACACCGGACCGTCGCGGTGCCCCCACTGGTTCGCGAGCAGACTGCTACGCGCCGCAACCAGGTCATCGGTCGCGGGCGCAGTAGCGGCGGGGCCGCGGCTGCCGAGTGGCGGCATCCAACAATAGATGAGGCGCGGGTTCAGGGCAGCCAGGGCGGGAAACGCGAGGTCGTCGTCGCTGGAAAACCAATCCGAAACGAACACGTCCGCCGTCGCGCACAGCCCGCGCAGATGCTGACGCCCCTGGTCACTCGTCAGATTTGCGACGACGCTGCGCTTGCTGCGATTCCAAACGTGGAAGCCGGGCAGGTCACGCGCACGATCGCCACCTGGAGGCTCGACCTTGATGACCTCGGCGCCCTGCTCCGCGAGCAACATCGCCGCGTACGGCGCCGCGATGTCTTGCGCACACTCTACGATCCGGATGCCGTCGAGTGCACCGCTCATCCGCAGAAGCTGCACTGGACGCCGCGCTCCGTCAAGCGGATCGCGAGTGAGTCGACGATTGTGCACCCGGACTTGCGCTCCGGTCGGCGCGGCGTATCCTCCTTCGCGTCATGAGCGAGCTTGCCTTCCCTGGTGCCGCCGCACCCGAACGTGCGCACACCGTTGAATCGTTCGGCGTGCGCCTCAACCTGATCGAGTGGGGTGACCCGGAAGGCGTTCCGCTGGTGCTCACCCACGGGATGTGGGACCACGGCCGCAGCTTCTCCGTGTTGGCGCCGCTGCTGGCTGAACGCTGGCGGGTGATCGCGATCGACGCGCGCGGTCACGGTGACTCGGGTTGGGCGGACGCCTACACCTGGATGACCGACGTGCTGGACATCGTCAACGTGCTGCGCGCGCTCGGCCGCCGGGCGCACCTCGTCGGACACAGCAAAGGCGGCGGGCAGGCAACCGATGCCGCCCGCATGGCGCCCGAGTGGGTCGGGAAGCTGGTCAACATCGACGGCTTCGGACCACCGTCCCTTCCAGATGGCAACAAGCCGCTGCCGGCGCGCTGCGCCGAGTTCCTCGACCTCCGCCGCCGCGCCGTACACCGCCAAGCGTGGCGACCGTACCAGACGCTCGATGATCTGGTGGAGCGGCGTCGGGCGCAGAACCCCCGCCTGTCACGTGAGTGGCTGCGGTACTTCAGCGCGCACGGCGCGCGCCAGGATGCCGATGGCTGGCGCTGGAAGTCCGACCCGTTCATGGCGCACGGCTTCGGACCGTGGCGTCCGGAGTGGATCGGTCCGTCGTACGCGACGCTGCGCGTGCCGATGCTGGCGATTACCGGGTCCGAGCAAGACACGTGGGGTCCGCTGCCCGAGCCCATCCTCGCGGAGCGGCTCTCCCACGTCCGCCGGCTGGACCGTTGCACCATTGAGGGAGCGGGACACTTCGTACACATCGAGCGCCCACGCGAAACGGCGCGGGTTGTGATCGACTATCTGGAGTGCTGATGCGTATCACGCATGGGCGAATCACCCTCGAGCTGCACGAGCTGGCCAAGCGCAGCGGCCCCACCTTGTTGCTGCTGCATGCACTCGGCGGATCGAGCGAGGATTGGGGAGAAACCCCCGCCACCTGGGCGGGGTCCGTCTTCGCACTCGATTTCTGCGGGCACGGCCGCTCCGATTGGCTCGCCGGCGGCGCGTACTACCCGGAGCTGTTGCTCGGCGACGCCGATGCCGCCCTCGCCGCGGTCGGCGACGCGGCGGTGGCCGGTGCCGGCCTCGGCGCCTATCTAGCGCTGTTGCTCGCCGGGGCTCGTCCGGAGCTCGTACACGGTGCACTGCTGCTTCCCGGTTGCGGCCTCGCGGGCGGCGGACCGCAGCCGGATTTCGACCGGGAGGTTTCGCCGCTCCTGATCTCTGGGGAGCAGGGATCCGCTCCCCGAACTTCCAGCGCGAGCCGGACTTGGCCGCCGGTTGACAGTCGGCCGTCGAACGATGCCCCTTCCACATCGCCGTCCTGCGACCCGCTCGTCCACGCTCTCGATCTGATCGTGCGACCCGTGGACTATGCCGAGACCTTCGCGCGCGCAGCGCGTGCACTCATGCTGGTCGAGGACGGTGAGCCGCGGCCGCCGTGGTGGGCGGCGGCGCGTCTCAGCCCTGCCGCGGAAGCCTTGACTGCCGATCTACAGTGCGCCTTCAGTCGTCTCGCGCAGCACGCCGCCGGCGAAGCCGAGATCCGCTAGGTCAGCTCCGCCCGGCGCGCTGAGAGGCTCTGCCGGCAGCGTCCGCTGCTTTACGGGTCCGAGGGCTTCGAGTACTCTGCCGCGCCGTGATCCGGACCGCACTCCTCGTCGTCATCGCCGCGATCGTCGGCGGCCTTGCCCTCCCGCCGCTCTGGTACGCCGCGTTTCCGGAGCGCGTCCCGGAGCTGCCGCCGCCGGGTCGACGCGTCGAGGTCGCACCCGGTGTCGGCGTCAACGTGATCGAGGCGGGCACGGGTCGGCCCATCGTGCTCGTCCACGGTCACCCGGCCTGCGCCTACGACTTTGCGGCGCTCATGGGCGAGCTGGCGGCGCGCGGCTATCGCGTGCTGGCCTACGACCGGGTCGGGTACGGCCGCTCCGACGGGCGGGCCAACAGCGAATACACCGTCGACGCCAACGCGGACGAGCTGCTGGCGCTGCTCGCCGCGGCAGACCTCCGCGACGCCGTCGTCGTAGGGTGGTCCTACGGCGGCGGGACGTCGATCGTCGCGGCTCGCAAAGACAGCTCGCGCATCGCACGCCTGGTGCTCGTGGGAAGCGTCGGTCCGGGGATCGAGCATCGCGAGGGGCCGCCGCGGCTGGTGATGGCGTTCCTCGCGGGCCCGGGGCTCTCGTGGCTCGCCCGCGTGCCGCCTCTGGACCGGCGCCTCCGCGCGATGCTGACGGCGGTTGCCTTCGATCCCGATCCCATCCCCGCCGGCTACCTGACCCAGCTCGATGCCAACTTCGGCCGTCCCCACACTCTGAACACGTTCCGCTCGGAGGGGAAGGACCTCGACGGCCAGGCCGACCTGGATCCGAGCGCCATCGACCTCCCGATGCTCATCGTCCAGGGAGACAAGGACCGCTTGGTCCCGCTCAGCGTCGGCGAGGAGATCCACCGCCGGGCACGACGCGCGGAGCTGTGGGTCGTACCGGGCGGAAGCCACATGCTTCCGATCACGCACGCCGCAGCGCTCGCCGACCGGATCGCCGCCTTCGCAGGTGAGCGCTAGACGGAATCTACCGGGGGAGCAGGGATCCGCTCCCCAAACTTCCAGCGCGAGTCGGACTTGGCCGCCGGTTGACAGTCGGCCGTCGACGGTCAATAGCTGCGACGGGTTCCCGATCTTCGCGCGCACGGAGGCGAGCCATGCAGAGGTGGAAACGGGCGTTGCAATGGGTCATGGCCGCGTTCTACGTGTTCGCGGGCATCATGCACTTCGTCAACACGGACTTCTATCTGCGCATCATGCCGCCGTACCTGCCGTGGCACCTCGGGCTGGTGTATCTGTCCGGTGTGTTCGAGATCCTGCTCGGTATGCTGGTGATCGTTCCGGGCTTCACCGTGCTCGCCGCATGGGGACTGATCGCGCTGTTGATCGCCGTCTTCCCCGCCAACATCTACATGGCGGTGAACCGGATTCCCATGCAGCCCGGCGCGCCCCCGTCGGATCTCGCTCTGTGGCTACGCTTGCCGTTTCAAGGCGTCTTCATCGCGTGGGCCTGGTGGTACACGCGACCAGCGCGCTCCTGAGCATTTGTCGAAGGAGGTCACTATGAGCACCACCGAGAAGAAGGCGCTGCTGCTGTCCGCGAAGGCCATCGCTGAGCTGCCGGAGTTCCAGGTCGGCCCGGGCGATTTCATGGGCTTCCCGACGCCCTCGGTCGCGCATCACTTGCGCAACCCGTTCGATGTCGACCTGGTCTATCTCATGGGCGGCGAGCATCGTGACGTGGAGATCGCGGACTTCCCGCGTCTCAAGAAACGTCTGGTGCGCAACGGCGACGAGTGGCAGATCATCGACTGGGACAACCTCGGACCCTTCTGGAAGTAGGCCGCGACCACGACGCATGACGCAGCGTCTCAAGTGGATCCTCGCCGTCGGCGCGGTTCTGATTGCACTCGCCTACACAGCGCGCCGCCGGCACTGGCTGTCCGGGGTAACGTTCAACGGTCCGTCCGGGACCGCCGCGCCGATGCCCGAAGCGACGCTGCGGGACCGTATCCAGCTCCCCGAGGGGTTCGCCATCGGCACCTTCGCGAGCGACATCCCGAGCGCCCGCATGCTGCGCTTCACCGCGACTGGCGACCTGCTCGTCAGCAGTCGCGGCACCGGCAAGGTGTGGCTAGTCGACCGTGACGGCGATGGTGATGGCCACGCCGATGGGCAGCAGGTTTTGCTCAAGGGGCTCAACTCCCCACATGGTCTGGTGCTGCATGAGGACTGGCTCTACGTCGCCGAAACCGATGCGGTGCTGCGGGTGCGTTTCGACGCGGCGAGCCGAACCGCCAGCGGCGAGCTGGAGCGCATCATTCGTGGGTTGCCGACGGGAGGGCACGCCACGAAGACCATCGGCATCGGCCCCGACGGGCTGCTGTACCTGTCGATGGGATCGAGCTGCAACGTGTGCATCAATGAGGACCGGCGGCGCGCCGCGATCACGCGCTACCAGCTCGACGGCAGCGGCGAGCAGGTCTACGCGACCGGCCTGCGCAACGCTGTCGGCTTCGCCTGGCAGCCGGGAACGGGCGCGCTGTACGCCACTGACAACGGCCGCGATCTGCTCGGCGACGACTTCCCGCCGGACGAGCTCAACCGGATCGTCGAAGGTGCCTTTTGCGGTTGGCCGTTCGCCAACGGCGATCGGGTGCCCGATCCGAACTACGGCGCCGGCAAGGACGACCTCATCGCCACGTCGATTCCGCCGGCACACTCCTTCGCCGCGCACGTCGCGGCGCTCGGCATCACCTTCTACACGGCGACGTCATTTCCGGAGCATTACCGTGGCGCGGCGTTCGTCGCGCAGCACGGCTCGTGGAACCGCTCGCGCAAGAGCGGGTACAAGGTCGTCGCGCTACGCTTCGCCGCCGACGGATGGATTGACGAGGAAGACTTCGCCTCCGGCTTCGAGATCGACGAGAAGGTCTACGCTCGCCCGGTCGACGTCGCCGTCGGGCCCGATGGCGCGCTCTACGTCTCGGACGACTTCACCGGCTCGATCTACCGAATCGCCTACCGTGCGCCGTGAACGACGTTGACCGCGTCTTTTCAGGTTCCCTCTCCTTACCGAGACTGTCGATAAACGCGAGGCAGACCCTTCGACA
>CAZCGA010000053.1:0-37283 GCA_964498075.1 uncultured Binatia bacterium (SeqCode)
CGTCTCATCCCCGCTCGGTTGGCCATTTATCAACAGTCTCTTACCAAGGAGGGGGTCAGGGGGAGGTCGACCGGGCGCCCGCCGAATTTTCGGAGGAGCCTGCCGCAGGCGCTTCCACTCTCGCCGCGTCAACCCGCTGCGCTGCCACCGTGCCAACACGCGGCGCATTTGCCGCGCCCGTGGCGATGTCGTCGATTTCAATCTGCCCATCGATCCGTACCTCCGACCACATTCCGTGCGATCGGCGGCCTGGCGAGATGTAGTTGCTCACACGCTTACGACACGTCTAACGCGTCAGGACTTCGTAGCCGGCTTCGGCGCCGCGCTGGATGAGCAGCAGGACGCGGTCTGCGGACTTGTCGAGGGCTTGCTGGCAGGCGCGCACGGTGGTCACCGGCTGGCGATCGACCTGACGGATCACGTCGCCCGGCTCCATCCCTACATCGTCTGCCGGGCTGCCGGCGACGATGGCGCGGATCATCACGCCGCGCACGCCCGGTGGGATCCCGGCGCGTCGCGCCGCTTCGGCGGTCAGCTCGGTCAGCTCCATTCCCCAGGAGCGCGCCGCCCGCCGCTCGGCGCGCGCCGCGGTTGGCGACGGCTGCTCGGCTACGGTGGCGGTCAACGTCCTCTCGCGGCCCGAGCGCAGCACCTTCAGCTCCGCACGCTGGCCGATCTCCGTATTCGCGACGAGGGTGGGTAAGCGGTGGCTCTCTTCGATTGGAGTGCCATTGTACTCGGTGATGATGTCGCCGCGTTCGAGATCGGCTTTGGCAGCCGGCGAGCCGGGTTCGACATCGGCCACGAGTGCCCCGCGCGGACGTTCCAGGCCAAATGATTTCGCCAGCGCCGGCGTGACGTCCTGAATGCTGACGCCCAGCCAGCCGCGCACCACGCGGCCGCGCCCGCGCAGCTCGTCGACGATGTGCCGCGCCAGGTTGATCGGAATCGCGAAGCCGATACCGACGTTGCCGCCGCTGCGGCTGAGGATGGCGGAGTTGATGCCGACGACCTCGCTCCGTGTGTTCAGCAGCGGTCCGCCGGAGTTGCCGGGGTTGATGGACGCGTCGGTCTGGATGAAATCGTCGTACGGTCCGGCACCGATGACTCGCCCCTTGGCGCTGACGATTCCCGCGGTCACGGTGGCCGACAGCCCGAAGGGGTTGCCGATGGCAACCACCCAATCGCCGACGTCCAGGGTGTCGGAGTCTCCCAGGCGCGCCACCGACAGAGTGTCGCGCGGCTTGATCTTGACCAGGGCGACATCGGTCTTCTGGTCGGTCCCGATGAGCTTCGCCTCGTACTCGTCGCCGCTGGAGAGCTTGACGCGAATCTGCTCGGCCTGCTGCACGACGTGGGCGTTGGTGGCGATGTAGCCGTCGGCGCTGATGACGAAGCCGGAGCCGAGACTGCGTTGCTGCTGCGGCCGGCGGGATGGACCTTCGCCGAAGTAGCGCCGGAAGAACTCCTCGGACGGATCGCCGGGCTCGCCGCCACCCGCCTCCGGCTCGCGCACCGTGCGGGTGGAGAAGATGTTGACCACCGCCGGCTTCGCGGCGCGGGCGACCTCGGCAAACGACTCCGGCACCTGCAACGCGGCGGCGACCGCGGCAGTCAGGGACACCCCCGTGACGATCAGCAGCGACGCGAGCCGCGGAAAACGACGCGTCGAGGCGCGCGCTGACTCCATGAGCGGTCTCACCAGAGGACCCGAGCGTGCACCAGGTTAGGATCGCGCCACGATGTAGCGCTTCAGCGGCTGCGTGAGGCGCGACAGGATGCTGCCGGCGATCGCTCCTGCCAGCGTTCCCATCAGGGCGGCAATCACCAGCTGCGGAAAGCCGGGTGTGGCGGCGGTCGACGCGCGGAAGGTCACGATGCTGATAAACGCCGCCAGCGTCAGCGTGGTCATCAACCCGTCACTGGCGCCCTTGGCCCGCCACGCATCGACGATCAACGCGCCGGCGACTGTCAAGACACCGAGTGCAACCAGCAATGCTTTGGGTACGGTCTCGGCATAGATCCGGACGGTTAACGTATCGCGCACACCCGGCGACAGCTCGGTGAGCTTGAGCGTCAGATCCCGACCATCGGGGTCGTCGATCATGTCGAGTGCTTGTGTCGTCTGGCGCATCACCGGCACGGTCGTCGACCGCCGTCCGGAGCCAATCCGTTGGCTGCCCCACGTTTGATTGAAGCTGCCTTGCACGAGGTGGTCGGTGACGCCGTCATGCCCGACCGAGACCGTGTACGCCGCGGTGCGGTTGGATCGACCCTCGGCCGGCAGGAAGTGACCTTCCACGACCATACTGAAGCGCCCGCCCCGCCCGCTGAAGGGTACCTTCACCGGAGTGCCGTCGCGGTTCAGCTCAGCCGTGAACAGCGGAACGCCGGGATTGATCGCGCGGTGGAACGGATACGCGGTGGACACGCTCCAGAGGATGACGAACCCGATCAGGACGGCGAGCTTCGAACCGGTCACCGGCGCGTCGACAAATGCACGCACGCCGTAGAAGAGGGCGACGGCCAACGCCAAGAGTCCGACCGTGGTGACGGCGAAGGGCTCCTCGACCAGGCCAATGTTGTAGACGACGAAGACGGCGAAGCCGACAACCACCGCCGCCGTCGGGACCACCCAGGTCCGCAGCGCATCGACGATCACCAGCCGAGTCAGGGGAGCGCGCTGCGTTGCCTTGCGTCCCGCTTGCTTTGCACGCGGCTTACCGGCCTGGGGTTTCATAGCGGGGATTCCTAGCATCGGCCCCACCGCAATTCTAGCGATGCGCCCCCTCGCACGTCGTTCTGAGTTCGGCGATATGTCATAAGCGACAGGCGAGTCTCTGGCGATGAAGCGGTTGGTTCTCAGCATCCTCTTAACGGCAGTCTGCGCCGTCGTGGCGCTGTTCTGGTTCGGCCGGCCGTCCATCACCAAGCGCCTGCGAGTGCGGCTCGAGAAGGAAATCACTCGGGCGACGCACAGGCCGATCCACATCGACGACCTCAGCCTTTCGGTGTTTCCGCTGGCCTTGCATCTCGGTGGTGTGGCGGTGGGCAACGCCCCGTCGCTTGCGGACGTCGGGCGGATCGACGGACGCCTATGGGCGCTAGCCAGCCTGTCGGAGTGGCGACCGGTCCTGACGCTGCAGGTCGATGCCGCGAGAGTTGACCTCTCGAGTTTACCGAAGTCAGAAGGGTCACCGCCGCCGGCTACGCCGCAAGCCAGTTTCAGCCTCCCACCGCTCCACGTCAAGGAGCTCATTCTGACCCAGGCGCAGCTGCGCTTCCGGTTGGGGAATAGCATTGCCAATCTGACCGTTGCCGATCTGACCGGACATCTGGAGAGCGGGATGTTGACGGCCGGGCTGACGGCCGGAGTCGAGGTCCACGATGTCGAGATGCAGCGCAAGACGTACCGCGCAAAGGTGCACGAGATCCGTGCCGACGGCGGCTTCGATAACGGCGGGTTGTACGTCCGCACCGCCCAGCTCGACGGCGAGGGGATCACCGTCGCCGCGCACGCAACCGCCACGGCACACCGGCATGCGGTGTCGGCGACGTTCGATCCCGGACTGCTCGGCGTCGTCGTGGACGAGCTATCGTTCATCAGCGGCCAGGCGCAGGTCGATGGCACCCTCAGCGGCGATCTGGCCAACCCCATCCTCGATGGGCGACTCCTCATCCGACAGGGGGCGATTGCGCGTCACGTGTTGGGCGACCTCGACACGCACATGACCCGAAAGGGCGCGACGCTGGGTTTCGACGATCTGCGCCTCGTCGGCACGCCGGGTCAAGTCACCGGTGCCGTCGAGCTGGTCATCTGGAAGGAGGTGCCGATTCGCGGCGACCTGAGTTGGCAGGGCGTGGACCTCGAAGGACTACTGGGTATCATCGGACGGCCTGTCCCGTTCAGCAATCGATTCACCGCCACTACGGCGGTGCGCGGCCAGTTGGATCCCCTCGACCTCGACGTCAAAGGGTCCGGCACGTTGCAGACCCCAGACGCGGATGCGGCGAAGGATCTGGCCCGCTTCGACATCGGCGGTCGGATTCGCCCCCATGATCTGGACGCGCAGCTGGAAGTGACTCAGCGGGAACAAAATCGAATGACCACACGCGTGGTGATCGCGGGCGAGAAGCTCGGCGGCAGCCTCAGTCTGAACGCGGCGGACCTGACGGCGCTGAACGCGCTGCTGCCGCGCCCCGTGCCGGCGCTGGCGCTCAGCGGCCAAGCCGAGGGCAGCGCCGATCTCTCGGGGACGACCGAACATCCAGCAGTCGGCGGAACTGTGGCGATGCGGAACCTGACGGTCGCTGGTGCCCAGGTGCCGCGCCTGAGCGGCGACTTCCGGATTGCCGCCGGGACGCTCAGCACCAAGGCAGTACGCCTCGAGTCGGCGGCTGGGAATGCGGACGGAAGTGGTGTGTTGGCGCTGGAGGGTGCGGCACGCAACGATTGGCGCCTGGATCTGCACGACTTGAATACCGATGTCGTCCTCGGGTTGGTCGGCGGTTTGACTCAGGTGCACACGCCGTTGAACGGCGGAACGCTCAACGGGACACTCACCTGCCGCGGCACCTGGACGGATGCGGAAACACGCACCGATCTGATCGTCAAGGCGCCCCGCGTCGGACGCGAACCGCTCGACCGCATCGAGGTGCATACGACGACCACCCTTCCACAGTGGACGCTGCAGCTCGACGCCGTCCATGCTGCGAGCGAGACGCTTACGGTCGCCGGAACGGGTGAGGGCCTGGCTCGTCTGCAGCTCACGCTCGATTCGACGCCGCTGCAGCTGGCGACCTGGCGCGGGGCGGCGCGCCGAAAGCTGACCGGTACCGTGAACCTACACGGGCGGGTGTCCGGAGATCCGTTGCAGCCTGACGGGTTTCTGGAGTTGACCGGCACGGGCCTGGGGCTCCGCGGCTACGCCGTGGGCGACGTCCTGCTCCGTGCCGACGGCGCCCGCGGCGAGTGGAACGTGAAGGGCAACGCCCTCGATGGCGCGGTGACGCTGGCGTCCACCATCCGTACGCAAGGGGCACCGGCATACACGCTGGCGGTCACGTGGCAGGATGCAGACCTCGCCCGCGCCCAAGCAGCCGATCCGCAGCTGCAGGTGATCACCAGCGGCGAGGTCAGCCTGGCCGGATCGTTGCGGAGTCCCCTGGCCCCAACGGGCACGCTGCGGGTCACGCGGTTCGAGGCGACTCGCGAACCGTACCGTATCGTGGCCCCCGAACCGATCCGGGTGGAGGTGAACGACGGACGGTTTCGGATCGCTTCGTTGGCACTTTCGGCGCCGGGCAGCCGGCTGAGCGTGACCGGCGAAGGAACGATACCGGCAGACATCGCGCTGGACGTGCGTGGTGAGGGGGATCTGGTGCTGCTGGAGCTGATCGGCCACCGGTTCGAGTCGACACGTGGGGAGTTCGCGCTGGAAGCCCACGTGGCGCACCGCGCGGGCACGGGCTGGGAGGTGCGCGGGCAGGGCACGGTGCGTGACGCTGTGCTGGACCTCGGCCTGCCGGTGGCATTCACGGACACCAACGGCAGCTTCACGCTGGTAGGCGGCAGTGTGCGGATCGACAACCTGGGAGGCCGTGCCGGTGGCGGCGAGGTGAGTGTCGGCGGTCGCATCGATCTGAATCGCGGGCCGGCAATCACCTGGAAGGTGCACGAGCTGGCGCTCAATCTGCCCGAGTGGTTGGAGGAACGGGTCTCCGGCGAGGGCGTGCTCGAAGGCACGTGGAAGCGCATGACCCTGCGCGGCGACGTCGAGGTATTGAACGCGCTCTACGACCGGCGCATCGAGCTGGGCGACCTGCTGCCGTGGTTCAAGGAGCGCATCGCCCCGGCGCCGCGTCTCGATCAACCGACGACCGAGGTGCGACTCGACTTGCACATTCACGCCCCGGACGGTTTGTTCATCGACAACAACTTTGCGAAAGCGGAGATGCGGGCCGATCTGCGGATCGCCGGAGACACCGACAAACCGACGCTCAGCGGGACCGTCGAGGTCCTCAACGGCGAGGTCACCGTCCGCAACCGCGTCTACACCATCACCGGCGGGGCCATCAATTTCCAGGATCCGTATCGCATCAATCCGCTGCTCAACTTCAACGCCGAAAGCCGGGTCGCCACCGCCGAGGCGGAGTACACCGTCACGGTCGCGGTCAGCGGCACCGCCGACAATCCGCGCGTGCAGTTCAGCTCCGATGATCCGGGCCTCTCGCAGAATGACGTCCTGAGTCTGGTGACGCTGGGGCAGACGGTCGGCCAGGCACAGCGCGAGAGCGGCGGCGTGGGGGTGGGGGATGTGCTGGCGTTGCTGCCAAGCCAATACACCGGCGACGTGCGACACCTGTTTGGTGTGGATCGTCTCGAGGTGGAGCCGGCGTACGTACGCGACACGGGAAACATCGAGCCGCGCGTGACTGTCGGGAAGGACATCACCGACCGTTTCCGGGCGCTGGCCTCGAGTAGCTTCGGTGTCGACGCGCGGCGCGCCGTGCAGATCGAGTATCGCGTCACCAGGCGGATTTCGTTGCTCGGCAGCTGGGAGGGAAATACGCAGTCGCAGGCCGGAGCCTTCGGCGGCGACATCAAGTTCCGCTACGAGTTTCGTAGGATCCCGTTCTCATTGTTCGGCGGCGACCGCGATCCCGCTCCCCGCAGCGATGCTCAGTAAGCGGAGCGCTGGCGTCGGCCTGATGCTGCTGGCGAGCCTGTCGGTGGCAGGAACGGCACGACGCGGGTCCGGGCAACCGGTGGACCCCACGGGCACGATCGTGGCGGTGGAGCTCGACTGTGACGCGCCGATCGACCGCGACGACCTGTTGCGCATCATGCCGGTGCACGTAGGCGACGCGTGGCGTCCCGATGCCCTCGAGCCGACGCGGGAGCGGCTCACACAGACGGAGCTGTTCACTCAGGTGACCGTCGACGTGGAAGAACGCGCCGCCGGCGTGGTGGTGGTCGTGCACCTGCGACGCAAGGCGATCGTGAACGCGATCCGCTTCCGCGGCAATCATACGCTCAGCGATGACAACCTGCGAAGTGCCGCGCGGGTGCGCGAGGACATGACGTGGACGGACGAGCAGCGCGACTACTCGACGGCGCGGATCCGCGAGCGCTACGCGGCCGAGGGATTCGACGCGGCGCGCGTCGTGGCGGATGCGCGCCCGCGCCGCCGCGGCGAGGTCGACGTGGTCTTCCGCATCGACGAGGGTCCGCCGCTGCGCGTCGGCGCGGTTGAGATCGAGGGTGCCCTGCCGATCCCGATCGCTGAAATCCGCAAAGCGCTCGATATCGACGTGGGCGACCGGTACGCACGCGCGCAGCAGCGCCGCGCCCAAGCGGCGATCGTCCGACTGTTGCGGACACAGCAGTACTACGAGGCCGAGGTCGACAGTCGTTGGGAGCCCGGCGCCGGCGTTTTGCGTTTCGCGGTCAATGCAGGTCCGCGTTTCGAGGTGCGCTTCTCTGGAAACCATTACCTGAGCGACAAGAAAGCGTTGCAGCTCATCGACCTGCCGGCCCGACCGATCGTGACCGACGGCACGTGGCGCGAGCTGGCGCGCCGGGCGCTGCGCACCTACCAAGAGGCGGGCTACTACTACGCCCGAGTCGATGTCCGCGTCGCGACCGGCACGCCAAAGGTGGTGCAGTTCGAGATGACCGAAGGCGAGGCCTTCCGCGTCGCCGAGGTGAGCTTCGAGGGCAGCCGGTCGGTGTCTGCCCGCCTGCTGCGCGCGCAAATGGCGACGCGCCCGCCGAGTTGGATTCCATGGCGGCGGGGCGTCTTCGTCGACGACCTCTTCAACGACGACTTGAAGCGGCTCTGGTACTTCTACCGGCGCCAGGGATTCCAGGCGGCGGAGATCGTTGATACGCGCACGCGGTTCGATGCGGAACGCGGCAAGGTCTTCGTCACGGTGTTCATCGAGGAGGGGCGGCGGACGCTCGTGCGTGAGGTCGTGCAAACCGGTACGGAGATCAGCGCCGCCAGCCAGCCTGAGCTGGAGGTGCGGCGCGATGCGCCGTTGAATCCCGAGGCGGTGGAGGCCGATCGGCGCGCCCTGCTGACGGCGCTTGCACGGGCTGGGTACACGCGCGCCGAGGTCACGGCGACCGTGACGACGCGACCAGAGGGCGACGCCGAAGCGGCGACGGTGCGCTTCGCCGCGGTCCCCGGTGAGCAGCAACGGGTGGGGACGATCATCGTGCAGAACAACTTCGACACGCGGTCGCGGGTAATTGTGCGCGAGCTCCCGTTCCAGCCCGGCGAGCCGCTCGATCCAGACGCGTTGCTGCGCGGCCAGAGCAACATCTACCGCCTGGGGCTCTTCCGCAGCGTCACCGTCCGGCCGTTCGAGACCGACTCAGCGGAGGCGACGCGCGACATCGCGGTGAGCGTTTCCGAGAAACCGGCCGGGACCTTGCTGTGGGGTGCCGGCTACAACACGCGCGACGGCATTCGCGGCTTTGTCGAGGTCGGCCACAGTAACCTGCAGGGCCTGGCGCGGCGCCTGAGCCTGCGCGGTGAGTTCAACTACCAGCCGGGGAGTAGCAGCCCCGACGAGTACGTCGGCAACCTGGGCTTTCGGGAACCGCGTCTGGGAAACACGCCGTGGTCTCTGCGCACCAACATCCTTGCGCAGCAGTCGACGCGCTCGGTCGATCAGTTCAGTTTAGAGCGCTTCGCGTTCATCCGCGCCATCGAGCGGACTCTGCTGCCGGGGTTGCAGGTCGGTGCCGAGATGCAGGTGGAGCAGAGCCGGGTGTTCGATGTGAAGCCAGACGTACTGGCGTTCAACCCGCGCGATGCGGGGCGCTTGCGGACGATCAGTGTCGGGCCGTTTGCGGTCTACGACGGACGTGACGATGCGTTCGTGCCGCGGCGGGGTGTGGTCGATTCTATACGGCTGCGGTTGGCGCCGGAGCAGTTCGGTTCGGACGTGCCATTCGTCAAATTGCTCGCGCAGCACAGTCAGTACATTCCGCTCGACGAGGATTTCACCTTCGTCTATGCCGTGCGTGGAGGCTGGGCGCTCGCACTTGAGGGAGCGGATCAGGTGCCGCTCCGCGAACGGTTCTTTCTGGGCGGCCGGACCACGGTGCGAGGCTTCGGTGAGAACGAGATCGGCCCGCTGGGCAACGAGGGCAACCCGCTGGGAGGTGATCTGGTGCTGAACCTGAATACGGAGCTGCGCTTCCCGCTGGCGTTCGGCGTCGGCGGAGTCGTCTTCGCCGACGGTGGGGGTCTCTATCTCCAAGACTGTCCGGGCGGCATGGGATTGCAAAATTGCGCCATCAACCTGGAGAACTTCCGGCGCTCTGCCGGGCTCGGGGTGCGCTACATCACACCGGTGGGACCGATCAGCTTGGAGTACGGCTTCAAGCTGGACCGCCGTTCCGACGAATCCATCGGCGAGATTCACTTTAGCATCGGCACGATCTTTTGAGCGGTCAGGGCGCGCCGGCGGCGGTTGCACGGCGGCGGAGCGGGCCCTCGATGCGGATCTTGCGCAGGCGCCGGCCTTCGAGGACGACCACGGTCATCTTGTAGCCGGCCTCGGTGATCGCCTCGCCGCCCTTCGGGATGCGCTTGAGGCGCGCCAAGACCAGACCGGCAACGGTTCGATAGTCCGACGTCTCTTCGAAGGGCAGCTCGTAGCGTTCCTTCAAGTCATTCAGCGGCAGGGAGCCCTGGACGAGCAAGGAGCCGTCGGAGAGCTCCTGCACCGGCTGCTCTTCGTCGATGTCGAACTCGTCGCGGATCTCACCGACGATTTCCTCGAGCAAGTCCTCGATGGTCACGAGTCCGATGACCGTGCCAAACTCGTTGACGACGACCGCCATGTGGGTGCGCCGGGTTTGCAGCTCCCGGAGCAAGTCGCTGATCTGCATCGAATCCGGCACGAAGAAGGCCGGATGCATCACCGCCGCCAGCGATGCGGGTTGCGGCTTCTCGACTTCGCGGAGGAGATCTTTGATGTGCACGATGCCGATGACGTGGTCGAGCTCGCCCTGAAAGACCGGCATGCGGGAGAAGCCGGTCTCGACGAGATTTTTGAGGATCGCGGGCAACGGTGTGGAGGCGTCGATCGCATGCACCTCGGCACGCGGCACCATGACTTCGCGTACCGAGGTATCGGTGAACTCGAAGACGCTGTGGATCAGCTGGCGTTCGGCCTCGTCAAAGATGCCGTGCTGGGCGCCCTCATGGACCATTTGTTTGACCTCGGCTTCCGAGATGAACGCCTCCTCGGCGGTCGCGTGCTTGCCGAAGAGCCACAGCACGGCATCGGTCGACCGGGTGAGGAGGCGCACCAACGGCCCCGCGACCAATGAGAGGCGATGGATCGGGCCGCCGGAGAACAGCGCCAGCCGCTCGCTGTACCGCAGGGCCAGCGACTTGGGTGCGAGCTCGCCGACCACGAGCATGAAATACGAGATGAGGACGACCGTCACGCCGAGGGCCACGGTTTCGGCCCATTGCTGCAGCATGACGGGGAGCAGCTGGCGCACGAAGGGGCTGAGGTATCGAACCGACGCGGCGCCGCCGATGACCGACGCCATCGATCCCAATACGGTGACGCCGATTTGAACGGTCGCCAGGAAGCGGTTCGGGTCCTCCTTCAGGGTCGCCACCGTATGCGCCGAAGAACGCCCTTCGGTGATGAGCTGCACGACGCGGCTCTTGCGCACCGCAACGATCGAGAACTCGGCTGCGGAGAAGAACCCGTTGGCCAGAATCAGGGCCGCGATTGCGACGACGTCAAGCCAGGCCGTATGGACGTACATGTCTCGGGCTCCTCCAGTCGGCGCCAAGGATAGCCGCGCCGTTCATTGTGGGCCAGCGCCCCGCGTGGAATCGGCGTCTCATGGTGCGTCGTTCAGACTCGGTTGGACGCCCTGGGTGACGTGGCGCTCGAAGAACTTGGTGAACTTCTTGCCGCTGACCGTGTTGACGGTGCGGCGGAAGGTCGCCGTGTCCACCGTCCCACCGAGCTTCGCGAGTCGGGTGACGACATCGTCGAGTCGCTTCTTTCCGGCAGTGGCGTGCTGGATGCGCTGGTCGAGTGCGTACATGACCAGGGGTGCGCTGTTGTTGGTGGCGGCGTTGTCCGGCTGCCGCGTGAGGTCGACGTTCCAGGACCCGAAGCGCGCGAAGTACCCTAACGCCCGGCGGTACGCCGCCGCGTCGATGAGTCCGGCACGTCGTTGCAGCTCGAGCGAGTAGAACTCTGCGAGCCCTTCTTCGATCCAGTCTGCATCGGCGCCGGGCTTGTACGGCTGCAGCACGTGAAACATCTCGTGCAGGTAGGGAGAAGTTTTGTCCGGCGTACGCAGCGGGCGCTTGGCATGCATGTAGAAAGAGTGCTCGCCGCTGATGCCGCCGTGCCACATCGGGTCGGGGGCGCTGATCAGCAGCATGGTCTCCGTATCGGCTGCCAGGAGCTTCTTGAGGGCCGGCAAGGTGGCGCCGAAGAAATGGAAAAACTCGGCGGGCGCGAGCGCCGACCCGGGGGCGCGTGCGACGAGGACCATGGTGTCCGCGATCTCTTGGCGGTCGAGCGTGAATTTGCCAAGGGCGAACCAGCCGCGCGGTCGGTCGAGGATCTTGCCGGGCTCGTTGAGGCGATACATCTCCGGACCGATGACGGGCAACGCCGCGGCGCTGTGCCACCCGGCCGGGAGACGGAAGGTGAGCTGCGCACGCGACTTCGGCCCGCCGTTGCCGCGCGGTTCGCAATCGATGGCGATGCGCGGGAACATGTCGCGGGCGCGGGTGACGATCCAGTCCGACGCAGCATAGCTGTCGTAGCGTTGATGCTGCCCGCGCACGTGGTTGATGCGCGCACGATAGGTGAGGTGGGCGTACGGCCCGCCGGGGAGCCAGCGCAGTCCGCCGGTGATTGGCTCCAGCTTGCCGGTTCCACGGAAGTGACCGAGGCGGTCCGCCGGGAAATGAAGCCGCAGCTCCCGCACTTCTTCAATACCCGACAGTTCCCAGCGGACCTGGGCAATCTCGGGACGCTTCTCCGAAATCGTCACGATGTAGTCGACCGAGAACGTGTCTTTGGCGACCGCCACGGTCGCGCTCATTACGGCGACGAGGCTCATGCAGTTGGCGATCGTGGAGAGAAGATCTCTGCACTGCACGCGTGTCAACCGCCTGCGGGTGCGGGCTCACCGGCTGCCTGGGTCGTGCCGGCATCGAGGAGGCGGCTGAAAAACTCGAGCGCCTGATCGCTCGCCCAGTCTTCCGGTCCGATCATGTGTTGTACTACGCGGCCGTCGCGGTCGATGACGAAGGTCTCCGGGTAGCCGGTGACGCCGTAGCGCGGGGGTACGACGCCTTCGGGATCGAGCAGGATCGGAAACGTGATGCCGATCTGGTCGACGAATGGACGTACGGCGGCGTGCCCGTCCTCATCTTCGCTGACCGCGAGCATGACGAAGGCCTTCCCCTTCATGCGGCGGAAGAGACGCTCCATTGATGGCATTTCCATTCGGCACGGCGGGCACCACGTGGCCCACACATTCAGGAAGACCACCCTGCCGCGGAAATCGGCCAGATGGTGGGTTCGGCCGTCGAGGTCCTGCAACGTGAAATCGGGAGCTGGGAACCCGGCCCGCCCACTCGCCTGCCGCTGCTGGTAGTAGAACGCTGCGGCTAGGGCAACCAGCAGGAAACCGAACGGCAAGCCCCAACGCTTCATCGTTTCGAGGGGGTGAGCGTGGCGCTGGCGTGCAGTTCGAGTCCGCGGGCAGAGAGCAGCTTCCAGGTGCCAATCGTGATCAGCGCGAGGCTGATGAGCTGCGCCTCCGTCAGGCCGAGGACCACGTCCGGGTTGATGCGCATGAGCTCGATCAGAAATCGCGCGCTGGAGGCGAGCACGAGATACCACCAGAAGAGGGTGCCGTCTGGATGGCGGCGCGTTCGAATCGACCAGAGGAATGCAAACACCGCGACGTAGGCGAGGCATTCATACAGCGGGGTCGGGTGCACACGCACGCCGGGGGGATAGTGCCACCCAACGATGGCATTGGGGTACGCCATGCCCCATGGCAGTGTGGTTTCGGTTCCCCAGTCACCGTCCCCGGCCAGCTCGCAGCCGATCCGGCCGATGCCGTGTGCGAGCACCAACCCCGGAGCGATACAGTCGACGGTCGCCAACCACGGAAGCCCACGTTGCCGGATCGTCCAGGTGACCGCGAGGAAGCCGCCGATGAGTCCGCCGTACCAGACGAAGCCGGCGCCGCTGAAGAGCGTGCGGAGCGGATGGTTGATGAACTCACTCCAGTCATCGGCGATTGCGAAGAGGCGCGCGCCCACGAGTCCGCCCACCGCAGCCCAGAAAACCATGGTCGAGGCCAGCTCGCCGTCCATACCTTTGCGCGTGAGCTCCTTGGCAGTCAGGTAGGCGGCGGTCATGAACGCGATCGCCATCATCAGACCGTAGCTGTAGATGGTGATCGGTCCGAACTGCAGCAGAACGGGATACATGGGCGCGGATGATAGCCCACGGGGTGATCCCAATCTAGTCGAGAGCGGGCTGCCGGCGAGCCCCACGGCGCGGCTGCCGATCCCGCCAGATGCTCCTTTCGAAGCACCATTTAACTATTCAATATATGGGAGGATTTGTCTTCCATCTTCGGATGCACGCGGGCCACGTTCATTGCGTTGACATTGCGCCGGCCCCTCACTATACCTGCGGGCGACGACGGCGTCCGGGGAGTCCAATTCGATGCGTATGATTCTACCGCCGCTGCGGGAACGGCGCGTGATCCACCGCCACCTGAGCACGTTTTTCCGGGGGCACACGACAGCGGATTTCAACCGCGCCGTGAGCGCCATGTGCCGCTTCTACGGCCTCAGACGTCCGCGGGTCGAGTGGTTCGAGTACATCGATTGGGGACGTGCAGCCGGAAAGACCTATGAGGACGGCAAGATCCACCTCGTACATCCCGAGAACTGGAAGAACGGGCGCAAGTACAATTCGGAACACCAGTGGGTCAATGCGGTCTATCACGAGATGGGGCACTACGTGTTCTGGACGGATGCGGAGCGCAAGGCCGACACCTTCGCCTTCCGCATGGCGAAGGGCGTGAGCAATGGTCATCATCGCCAAAGCGGCCAGCGCTCACGGAGCTCGGAAAATGGCAAAGAAGCCCGCCGATGAAAAAGGGGCGCAGCCGACGGTCGCGAATCGGTGGTGGGTTGACCTCGGCGGCACTGAGAAGAACAAGCCAAAGCGACCGCCGGGACCGGCGGGCAGCCAGTTCTTTCAGGTAGCCCACGACTTCGAACAAGAGCGCGCCCGTGAGCGCCTGACTGACAACAACTGGAAGCTGTTGACCGCAGCCGATCCACCGGAGGGCGGCTGGGGCTACGTGCGGCTGGCGGAAACCTCCTACCCGGAGCGGGAGCTGGAACGAGTGAAGAAGCTGGTGGCGCTGCCTCCCTATGCGCGCGGTGCGATCGTCGATTGCGGCCGTTCGATCCGTATTCTGGTGACGGGGACTCCCTCTGGCGAGCGCCTGCTCGAGTTGGCGTTGGGTGAAGCGCCGTCGTTCGATTGCTGGATACGTAACGAATGGGTTCGTGAAGTCGTTTTCGAGGACGCGGACAAAGCACTCAAGGCATTGCAGGGTTTCATACGGGAGTACTTGTCATCGGAAGGCATCGCGCGCTCTGAAGCCATCGCTGCGCGTGCCTGAGGCACCTCGATTGGGCAGTTGGGTGCGGAGTCGATGGTGGGCGCCGTGCGGGGCTGGGGGTTTATTGAGGGCCAATTCGACGGGGTGTGCGGCTCGCACTTCGGCGTGCGCGGGATATGGGATCAAAATCTAGCTGCCAGAACCTGCGCACGCCGAAGTAGTAGCAGCACAGCTCATTGTCCATATCGTTGTTGAACGTCCTCTGGTGCCCATCGTCAAACAGGATGCGCACCAAACACGTACCGCCAGGCACCGAAGAAGTCATCTCTTCAACGACGACCCCTTCGCCCCACTCCTCGTAGCTGCGGTGTGCGACCTTGTCGCCGAGCCGTAGATATATGCGCTTGCCACTCATGTGAGGCGAGTGGCTGCCTATCACGAACGCGATGCGTCGGGGAAGAGGCGAGTCGGGCAGCGCAGCGATTTGGGCGCCGCGCTTACTTGAACTCTTCGGTGAAAAGCACCTGCTGCACGTACACGAAGCGCGGCGTCAGGGGTGGGAGGTTGGCCGCGTTGTTGAAGTCCGTTTCGTAGTTGTAGGAGCGGCTGGGTGGGTTGTAGATGTTACACCCGCTGCCGGTGGAGCCGCCGGTGCCACACCAGCTGCCGTTCACGTGTCGTGGGAGCCCCAGGCTGACGAATGATCCGCGGTAGGTGATGGTGGTGCCGCCCCAGCCTTCGTGAAAGCGCGGATAGTTTTCGAGTCCACCATTATACCCGGAGCTGCCGCCGCCGGCGATGGTGTCATCCATGCCGCCGATGAATGCGGTGTTGTAGACCGTGTTGGCCGCGTTGCGTGCACCGCCCAGCGAGGTGTTGCTTTGGGCGTCGTTGGTCAACGTTCCCGCTCCAGGGGTCCCCGCTTGCCAGTACGCGTTGGAAAGCACGTTGATGCTGTCGCCGATGACGGCGGTGGGCTGCTTGCCGGTGGCCAGGGTTGCCGCGCTGTTGTAGCTGCCGAGGACATAGATGGCTTGATCGCTCACGACCGTGACCCCGGTAGGGTCGGCACCCATGTTAGGAAAGGGCAGGAACGCCGAGCCGAATACGCGGACGCCGTAATGATTGGCCGCCGAGTTGGACTCAGGGCCCTGTACGGAGAGGAAGAGGACAATGCCGCCGTCGGTTCGATCGGCTGGGTCGAAGAGTCGGTTGGCTGCGGGCTGGTCCATGTTCCAGTGAAGGAGGTCCTGAAGGTTCACGTTGAGCAAGTACATCCACTTGCGCTCACGCCAGTTGTAGAATCCGCCGCGGCGGTAGTCGTAGTCGACCGACGTGGAGGTGGCGACCATTGTGGTGCCGGTGCCGTAGACGCGGTTGTTGTTGGCGAAGGCAGGGGCGTAGCAGGTGGCGGTGCCGTTGGTGCAGACCGGATTGGCATCACTGCAATTGCATGCGCCTGGACCGCCCAGAACGGTGGGACGATCGGTATAAAAGATGGGCCGAGTCCTTTGGAACGAACTCTTGCCTGCGGTCCAGTTCCAACCGCTATCCGACATGAAGGCGCGGAGACGTGCGGTCTGCACGACATCTTGCGCACCAGCCACGTCCTGCACCTCGATGAGATTGATTCCGGTCGCTCCCAGAATTCCGCCGGGTGCAACAATCGTGTTGTTGAGGTTCAAGACGATCCGCAAATCCGCCTTCGTCCAATAGGTCCCGCTGCCCTTCGCGTCGATGTCGGGCTCTGGAATCGCGATGCTCGATACCTGGTTGATGATGTCGCCCTTCCAGCTTGCCAGCTCGGACGACGGCACCTTCCGGGTCGAACCGCTTCCACCAACTGCGGGGTAGCTCGGAGCTGCGGTGCAATTGAGACCCAGCGGATCGAGATCTCCGCCCAATGGAGAGACTTTGTCTTCGAGCTTGTCGATCACCACCTTCCCATCGTCGCAAACGTTGGCGCGTTTACGGCCTCGGTAGATGTCCTGCTGTGCCGACACTTGAACCGTGGTGTTGGTCGCCACGTTGTCGTTAATGGTGAGCGTTGAGCCGTCCGCGTCGAGGTAGAGGCTGCCATTGGTGTGCACGCGGCCGGTCAAAGTCATATCCGCACCGGGCGCGATCTCGAGGTCGCCCTTGTAGAAGGCAACGAACTGGAACAGAGGAATGTAGCCGACCTTGAACTCAGCGTTGACACGGGACTCGGTCTCGCCGTTCGATAGAGCCGCCGAGCCGACAATGTAATCGTATTCTTGCGAGCTGAGGCCGCCGAAGAGCTGTCCGGCGGGAATGGTGAGGGAGGTCGGATTTCCCGCTGTCTCGGTGATCTGGAAGTTCACCGTGCGGCTGCCGACGGTGATCGAGTGAGGGGCGAAGTCCGAGCCGGTTGGCACATTGAAGTTGAGGAAGATGTTGCGGTAGTCGCCCATGGCCCGATTCAGCCCGGATTCGGCGGCGTAGAATCCTTTGGTTGCCCGGTCGTAGCCGCCCCGCAGCCCCATGTCCATGTTGATCGATGTCGTCAGGGACGCCACTATGCCCATCAGCAGGGCGAGGATCAGCATCACGGCCAACAGGGCGAAGCCCGATTCCTCAGCACGGTGGTGCGTGTCCATTGCGATCCTCAACCCGGCAGCAAGTTGCGCGGCTTGGCGTAGACGGTGCGGGTGATGCGGTAGTACTGCCCGTTGCTCAACAGTGCTTGCGAACGCGCTGTCAGCGTAATGAAGATCTGATTGAGCAGCGCAAACTCGGTATCGTTTGCGGGGACATCTACGACATCGCAGCCAGCGGCGCTGCTGCAGTTGCGGGCAAGCTGGTACTGGAGGCTGAGGTTTTCTATGCCGTAGGCGAACGGCGTTGGGCTCCCACCGTTCGCCGTCAAGGTCAGCACCGGCAATGCGGAGTTTGACGTATCCACGGTGTAGGCGCGTTCGTCAACAGCGTAGACACCGCTGTTTGCCGGGTACGCGGGCGCCCCGCATGAACTCTTGCCCGGGCAGGTGAAAGATCCGGATTTGGTGAGAGTGTTCGTACTCGTGTTGACGCCGGTGATACTGAAGATCTCACCGGTTCCGTCGGTGTGTCGGATGTAGGCGCGCATGCCGACGGCGAACCCGGACGACACATCTACAGGGAGTGATGTATCGCCGGCTGCCACGCCCGCCGTGAGCGTACCCCGCACGCAGGTTTGATTCGGTCGTACGAGACCGGTACGGGTCACGATCTGGTCCGACGTCGAGTTCACGCTGTCGAGAGTGACGAAGTCCCCCGTGACTGGCAGGCAAGCGCCGCCCAGCCGCAGGTCGCGGACCATGCTATCGAGAGCGGTCCGCAGACCCTGAAGCGTCTCGATGCGTGCGATCTGGTCCCTCATATTGTTGCGGTTGACGACGAAGAACCCGCCTGCGGTCGCGAGGACCGACAACGTGAGCGTGGTCGCCACCAGGAGCTCGAGGAGTGAGAATCCCCGCTCACCGCTTGACTGCTGTGTAGATGGCATCGACCGTGTACGTCTGTGCGCCGGTGGGCTCAGTCCAACTCACGACGGTGGTGATGCTTTTCATCCCGACGGCGGGCGTGTCCCCAGTAACCGTCGTAGTCACCGTGTAGCTGATGCCGCCCAAGGCTTGAATCGAAGATCGACTGGCAATTCGCGCATAGTCGAGTGCCCGCAGGTCTTCGAGTTCTCGATCAGCGAGCGTGATGGCGCTGGTCCGCGTCATGTTCCAAGTCTGCATCCGCGTTTCGCGCACCAGCAGGTTCCCGATGGTCGCTGCCGCCATCGCGAACAGACCGACGGCAACGACGGACTCGATCAGGGTCATGCCGCGTTGGTCATGGCGATATCTAGACTTCATTGACCTGCCCGGACGGCCACACCTGGAGGGACTTCGTATTGCCGTAAGTGTCTTGCAGGTCGATCTGCCACAATGCGGTCAGATTGAGCGCGATGCCTCGCGAATTGAACTCCACAGAATTCCCGACCACGCTCGACTTGACTTGCGTCACTGACGGTAGCTTGATGGTCTGGACGTTCGATGTGTCGACCTGCCACGTACCTGAACCAACAGGGTTCTCCTGCATTCGCGAGACGCGAATCTGGGTAACGGTTGGAAACGACACCTGGTAGTGGACACTCTTGCTGATCGCACTCGTCCTCGCGAGTCGCAGATTGGCGATCACCGAGCGTTGCGCCGCACTCAGCTGAACCCGCTTTGGGTCCCAACGGGGCAGAGCGATGCCGGCCACAATGGCGACGAGGGAAACGGTAACCATCAACTCGACGAGGCTGTAGCCGTTGGTGGGAGAGGACTCGGGCTGGCGGAGGATTGTCGCGCGGCTGATCATAATAGTGCCCGGTCTCCGTCTTCTTTCAGCAAGCGTGATGCCTCCGTTGTGACGGTCGTATCGTATGCCGGCTTGATGCCCCTTGCCCGGTACGATTGTGAGCGACCGAGTCGCATTCGTCACACACTTGTCGGTTCCCATCCGCGAAGAGCCCCTGAAGGGGGAGCGAATCGGACGAGGAATGGCGGCCGACGACCCCACTAATTCTTGACTCCAGATTCGGCCGTTCCTATGCTTTGTGGCGGTGCAGGCGGGCCGAAGAGGCGTTGGGGCTAGGACGACAATGACCGGAGCCGCAAAATGGGCATAGCGAGGGCGGAGTCAACCGGCAGGTGCGCCAGCGACCACGTCGCCGGACTCATACTGGCCGGTGGGCGCAACAGCCGAATGGGAGGGGCCGACAAGGCGTTCCTCACCGTCGGCGGCCAAACCGTCTTGCAGCGAACGTTGTGCGTACTGCACCACTGCTTCCCACAGGTGGTTGTGGTGAGCAATCAACCGGAGAAGTATGCGGCGTTCGACGTGGAGGTCACTCGGGACGAATTTCGGGGCTTAGGTCCCCTGGCTGGTATTCACGCCGGACTAGGATTGATCCGTTTCCCGTACGCCTTCGTCGTCGCCTGCGATATGCCCTTCTTGCGCGCGGAACCAATTGCGTTCTTGACGCGCCGCATCGCAGCGCAGGAAGCCGTGATTCCATGTTGGGACGGGGATATCGAGCCCCTCCATGCGGTCTACGCCACCGCGCTGCGCGATCGGATGGGCGCGGCGCTGCGCACCGGGGTGCACGCCGTCAGGGAGTTCCTGCCGTGGATTCGCGCTGAGTATATTCCCGAGCGCACAATGCGAGAGGTCGAAGGGACGGCCGAGTCCTTTCGAAACATCAATACGCCTGAGGAGGCAGCACAATTTGCGGTCCAGCTGAACCCGTAGGGTAGGCTGAAAGCGCCTTTCTCACGGTCATTGACGCCAGGGAACGGGCGCAGTACATTCCCCCCGTCACATCACACGAGGCCTCTCGACCCCGGCAACGTAGCCACGAGCGTGCACACCTACCGTCGACACCGTAGCTGGCATTTCTAGGCTCAGAGTGCCGTCAGCCCGCCCTGATGGGAACCGACATCCTCCGCCAGACGCTTCATGACTGGACCATTGGGTGCGATGCGCTAACGTCTCGCGTCGCCCTCTTCGAGCGCGTGCGTGACATTCCCTATTGCTACCCCGCCAGCAGAGACGCGGTTGAAGTACTCAATCAGGGTCGTGGCTCTTGCTCAGGGAAACACTACTTGCTTGGCCACCTCTTTCGGTTGCTGGGGCTGACCGTACGCCACATGATCTGCACTCACCGCTTCAACGAATCGCCCCTCGTCTTCCCGGCTCCGATGCAAGAGATGCTGCGCAAGAACGAGATCGTCGATCTGCACGACTACCTGCAAATCAAGATCGATGGCGCGTGGATCGATATCGATGCAACCTGGGAACGGGGTCTGCGCGAGTTCGGATTCCCGGTCAACGAAGACTGGGACGGCAAGGGTTCGATGATGCTGAGCGTGGTGCCGGAGGACTTCGCCATAGCGGAGCGCGATCCCGAGCGTCTGAAAGAAGAGTTGCTCTCCAAGCTGACCCCACGGCAGCGAACGCTGCGCAAGCAGTTTCTCGAGGCGCTTAGCGGTTGGGTCGAGGAACTGAGCGCCGAGATCCACCGCGACTCGAGTGGCACATGAGTTCCGACGAGCTGCTCGATGTCGTCGACGAGCACGACCGTGTCGTTGGACAGGCGACGCGACGCGAGGTTCGACATCAGAATCTGCGTCATCGTTCCGTGTATGTCCTGGTTTTCAACTCCGAGGGGCAATTGTTTGTCCACCGACGTACGGAGTCGAAAGATATCTTTCCAGGCCGTTGGGATGTGGCGGTCGGTGGCGTTGTGTGCGCCGGGGAAGCCTACGACGATGCCGCCCGGCGCGAGTTGCAAGAAGAGCTCGGGTTGAATGGGCTCTCCCTACGACGGCTCTTTCCCATCCGCTACGACGATCGAGACACTCGCGCCCACGGTATGGTCTATAGCTGCACCTCGGACGGCCCGCTCCAGTTGCAGGCATCCGAAGTCGCAGCGGGCGAATGGATGGATCTCGACGTTCTGTTGGAGCGCACCCAAAGCGACCGGTTCTGTCCCGACGGCCTTGAAGTCCTGCGCCTGTACTTGTCCCGCCTCGATGCGGCCCGAAGCCGTGGATAGTGGTCGCTACCGCTTCCCCTTGAGCGTCTTGTCCTTGGGCGCGCGGCGTGCGCCGTGGTAGTGGCGCCAGAAGCGCCGGATGCTTCGCGGGTCATACCCCGCCGCCGCAGCCGCTCGTCCGTGACCAGTCCGCGCGCCCGCCGATACTCCACGAGACTTGCCGACACTCAATTCTTGATCCTCGGTGTCGCCGCTCTTCGAGCGATGGTCCTTCGGCCGCATTTGCGCCAGCGCCATCGGTGCGCCCGGTGCGATGCCGCCAAGCGCCCACAGGGAAATCACAGCGACCGCGACGAGGCAAGCAACGCAGCGCATCCCCCCAGGAAGGTGCACTGCGATGCAGAACGGCCTGTTCGCGACAATGGTCCGGGGGCGTCGCCTTTGGTGCGAGTCGCGGCTCATGACGTGACGCGCTCAGCTGCGTTGCGCCTTCCCAACGGCTCGAACGCTCTGGGCGAAAACGGTCTTCCGCACACCGTCGCGATTCTCGATGGTCACCGTGCTTCCGTTGACCGCGATGACGGTGAAACGACCGGGTGCGCTCATGATGACAACTTCATCTCCGACCTGCAGCATGCAACCTCCAGCGGCGGTTGATCTTAGCCGTTCGTCACTCCGCGGGCAAAGCGGGCAAGGCCGTTCCCGTTGTCGCTCTCAACCTCGTGTGGTACGGTCGCTGGCCATGCAGCTGAATGCCCTCCCGGGTCAGACCGGGGCCGACATGGACCTCGTCTTCATGGAGGCGGCTTTGGCGGAGGCACGCCGCGCCGCCGACAATGGCGAGGTCCCAGTGGGTGCCCTTCTAGTTCGTGGAGAAGATATTGTTGCCCGTGCGCACAACGCCCCGATCGGGATGAACGACCCCACTGCGCACGCCGAAGTTCTAGTGCTCCGAAAGGCGGCATTCCAGGAGCGCAACTACCGTTTGCGGGGAACGACGCTTTACGTAACCGCGGAACCATGCGTTATGTGTGTTGGCGCGCTGTTGCATGCCCGTATCGCCCGCGTGGTCTTCGGATGCGCCGAGCCAAGAGGCGGTGCCCTCGGGTCGGTTTTCGATGTAATGCAGCAGGGTCGAACCAACCATTGCTTCGAAGTTCGCGGCGGTCTGCGGGCCGAAGAGGCGCGAGGACTTCTGCAAGGGTTCTTCAGAGTTCGGAGAGGTGCGTGAGCCCGGTTGAAACGGCACGACTCGAAATCGTGTGATCCCTTGTGGGTCCGGGGGTTCGAATCCCCCCCTCTCCGCTAGAGGCTTCCTTTTGGGTTGCCCTGCGGGACGCCATAGTTCCCGATCCTGCACCTTCGGCGGTGGCAATGACGGATTCACCAGAAGCGTTTGATCTAGGGAAATAAACCGGATACCTGAAGAGACGGCATTCCCCCTTTTGGAGGTGTAATGGCTCGGTGGACCGCGGTGGCGGGCGTCGCTTGTGTCGTAGCGCTCGGCTGCTTGAAGCCGTCCTTGGCGACGGCGCACAGCGGGCAGCCGCCTGACATTTCATCGTGGGGTGGGTTTGACCCAACGACTGTGCGTTGCCAGCAGGTGATTGGCAGCGCCCTTCAGCGCTGTTTCGAACGTGTGCTGGTAGCGCAGCGCCGCTGCATGGATGAACAGTTGGCAGGTCAAACCTGTGATGAATCGACCCGCGACAGCCGGATTCGGAGAGCCGAGCAGGCGGGCCAAGACCAGCTGGCTGAGGCTTGCACGGACCTCCAACTGCAGCAGTTACACTTCATCGGTCTGGACGATGCGAAGTCAGACCTGACGCGTGCCTGCGGTGACCAGGCCGACGCAGCGATCTCGTTGCTCTACGGTCCAGCGGTCGCGACCGGGTCGGCGGCGGGCGTCGACGAACCGATGAGCCAATGCCTGCGTCAGACCGCCGCGCTGAGCACAAAGCTCCTGCGCTTCGCCCTGAAGCTCAAGAGCCGTACGCTCGACCACATGGCTCGGCGAGACCTCACGGCGAACCAGAAGCAAGCTCTGATGGAACGAGTTCACCGCCGCGTCACGTCGCTGCGTGTGCAAATCGCAGATTTGATCGCAGCGGCCTGCCCCAGCTTCAGCAACACGTATCAAACAGGCACGGCCGGCTTCCTCGATCTGTTGGAGCCGCGCGGCGACTGTCTAGTGGGCTCCGGCTATGTCCAGTCGGCGGTCACCTGTCCACAGCCCGTGTGTGGAAACGGCGTCAAGGAGACGGGCGAGCAGTGCGACGATGGCAACGCCATTGACGACGACCTCTGCCACGACAACTGCACAAAGAACGATTGCGCGGTGTTTCCCAGCACCTACGCGCTCATTCAGTCGGCCATCTTCGAGCGGCATGGTTGCACCAACGCTCTGTGCCACGGCGCCGAGCCGCAACAGTACAATCTCGATCTGCGGGAGGGTCGCTCCTACGATGACTTGTTTGGTGTACCGTCGGTGAACGATCCGGAACTGAAGCGTGTCGAGCCAGGCGACCCAAGCCGCAGTCTCCTGTGGTTGAAGCTCGCTGCGGCAACACTGCAGCGCAGCGGGGTGCCGGGTTCACCGATGCCTCTCGGGTTGGCACCCCTCAATGCCAACGAGCTCGAGGCCGTGCACCTCTGGATCCACGCGGCAGCGCCGCGCACTGGGGTGGTGGCTGGCGCTGCGCAGTTGCTCGACGCCTGCGCCTTGCCCGCTGATCCGATTCAGATTGCGCCGCCGCCTCCTCCGGCTCGCGGCACCGGTGTCCAACTGCACATGCCCGCGTGGGAGCCTCCGCCACAGAGTGAAGATGAAGTGTGCTTCGCGACCTACTATGACGTCAGCGATCAGGTTGCACCGCAGTTCCAAGGAACGGGGGACACCCTACGCTTCCGTCGCCAAGTCATCGTGCAAGATCCTCAAAGCCATCACTTGATTGTGAACTTGTATCGCGGAGAGGCCGATATCGATGATCCAGTTTGGGGTCCGTTCACCTGCAAGGGAGGGCAGTTGGACGGGCAGTCGTGCGATCCGAAGGATATGAACTCGTGTGGCACGGCCGGCGCCTGTGGCAGCGTGCCGACCAGCAGTGTCGCCTGCATCGGATTCGGTCCGGCCGATTCGCAAACGACCGGTACAAACGGGTTCACCGGCACTCAGCAGACCGCCTACCAGCAGACTTTTGCGGAGGGAGTGTACGAAGAGCTTCCGATGCGAGGCATCATCATCTGGAACTCGCACGCGTTCAATCTGACCCGCACCAAGGCCAAACAGGAAGCATGGCTGAACTTCTATTTCGCCGCACGGCCGGAGGATCAGCTGTATCCGGTACGGGGGATCTTTGATGCGAGTGATATCTTCGTGCAGAACGTTCCGCCGTTCCAAACGCGCGAGTACTGCAATCACCATATCCTGGACGACGGCGCGCAGTTGTTTGAGCTGAGCTCACACATGCATAAGCGGGGCAAGCGTTTCCGAATCTTCCGTGGGTCGTTCAGTTGCCGCGGTGGGTCGAAGGACGGCGGAGCGTGCTCACCGATGAGTCCGGAGATGTGTCCGGGGACGGGTGCCGTCTGCGTCGAGGCAGCCGGCCGAGATCCCGAAGAAAGCTTGACCTATTCGAGTACGATCTACAATGATCCCGTTGTCGTGCACTTCGATCCGCCTCTTTCGCTCACCGGAGCCGAGGCTGATCGGACCTTCACGTACTGCGCCCTTTACGACAACGGCGCGACCGACACCGACCAGGTGAAGAAGAAGTCAACCTCACCCCCAACACCGCTCAACTTCCCGTTCGGGGGCCCGTGCGATGTCCCCTCGGGCTGCACCAAGGGGAACGTCCGTCAGACTTGTAAGGGGAGCACGCAGGCTAAGCGCGACGCCTCTTGTGACACCGAACTGAACAAGGGTGATGGTGCGTGCGACGCTTGCCCGCTCAAAGGTGGGGTGACCACCGAGGACGAAATGTTCATCCTCCTCGGTAGTTACTATCTCCCCAAGTAATGGGTCTGTCAGCAAGCTCGCTTGCTGTGGCAAGGAGGCCGCCGCCCCGAGATCTGTCCGCTCAGGTAGCAGACGAACCTGGCGGCGCCAAAGCCCCTCAGCTGGTCTTGCGAGCGTAGACGCGGCCGGGAATGCGGACGTTGTGCCGCGCGCGAGGCAAGGCTTTGCGAGCGGAGACGTTCTCGCTCTTCATGCGCCGCAACGTCTTGCGCACGGCGTCCGGATCCAAACCCAGCATCTCGCAGACGACGACGAATGAAAACGGCGATTGCCTCCGCTGCGAATGAATCCAAAACTCCGCTTCGTTCGCGATGATCTTCGAGCCACCCAGGTAACTTCTGATGCCGTCCTCCAAGACTGCGAGCATCAGGGCCTTCGTGCCGGTCAGTTGGCCACTTCGCGGTTCACCACCGGTCACGGGCTGCAAACGGACTAGGTTCAGTTCCTCGTCGTCGCTGTTGAAGCCGACGCTACGTGCAAGCGAGCGCTTGTCGCGTGTCATTGTTTCCCTCCGGTCATCTTCGGCGTCGAGCTCGCACGGTACGTTCAAGGCAGTTCGCGAACATGACAAGGCGATCGAGCAAGCCTCGTGCCGTACAACCGTCGGTTCGCCTCCCCAGCGACGACCGCGAGGACAACTCCAGCGTTGTGGTGGCGCGAATGCGACGACTTGCGGAACTGCCTGGCGAATCGCGCGCAACGCGATCCGACCGCGTTGCGCGTGAGAACCCCGCCGACGGATCGCGAATGACAGTCCAGCGCTCAAACTCAAGCGCAGCTACAAATCAGTTGCTACGTGACATGCCCCACGACGGCTTGCCGGACCCGCGACGCTCGCTCCAACCGCGCCAGGGGTTCGACGAGTCAGAGCGAGGGACTGGTCGAGATGGCAGGAGGTTCAGCTCGACCGGCGCACGCCGCACCCCCCGGCGCTACAGCCACCGCCGTTGCCGCAGCTTCTGGCCTCGAGCAGCGCGTACCCGATGCTCTCAAGTTCACGCGTGCTAACGGGTCGCAACTCGCCGGTCACAGGGCGGTCGCAGTGCAGACAGCACCGAAGCTCTTCGTCCTCCGAAGTCAGATCGATGTGCGTGAGGACCTCCTTCGCACACTGCCCGCAATAACCGAGCTGGAATTCAACCTCTCCGAATGAAGGGATTGCCACGGCGTCATCGTAGTCAGCCTGCGCATAGAAATCCAGCGTGACCGGTGGGCCAGGGGTAAGGTTCAGTCGCGCCCTCGTGACGTCCCGACACCCACTGGTGGGTTGCCGAGCGAGCACCGGTCTGTGGATTGCATTCCACCAGCGATTGAGGGGCTCACCTCTACCGCTGATCCTCGGTGCGGAAGCCGAGTGCCTGAAGCTCGTTGAGGACGAGGCGGTGATGTGTCGCAGGCCAATATATCTTCCCGCAATGGCTACACTGTACAAAGTTGTCCTGCGTGGCAAACGTATATGGCGGAACTCGGCCGGCTGCCTCCCCCTTTGGTACAGCGGCGACTGGTTCATTGCACCGAGTGCAGCGCGAAAATGGGTTTGCAAGCGGGTCGAGGTGGAAGGCATGCACGACCTGGAGCAACTGGAGGCGAAAGTCATCGCTGTCAATGAACAGCACTCGCGGAGCATCGTGCTGCCCCAAAAGGCGCGAATCGCGCGTCAGCACGATGCGGCCCTCTTGGCGTGCATGACGAATGAGTGTCCGTCCGGACAGATGCGAGCCGTAGGTGGCATCCTGTCCGATCAGGCGCAGCCAAGTTGCGAGCCGGCCGAGCATCTTGTCGACCGCGAATAGAAGTGTTTCCATGGAACTCCACAGGCTATGATAGTCGGGAGCGGTTGACAGGGGCAAGTCATGCGGCGACCGTTAGCCATCGGTATTCTGGGCGTGTGGGTCACAATGGTGGCGCTGCTGGTGCAACGTACGTGGCCACGCTCGCCATCAACGACTGCCCCGGTCGAAACCATCGCCGCATCCGCCAGCGAGGAGTGGATGGGCGTGTATCATCAAGAACGCAAGATCGGCTACACGCATCGCCGGCTGTCTGCGGTGGGCGGGGGCTTCGCACTCGTGGAAGAATCGCTGCTGCGACTGACGTTCATGGACACACCGCAGACCGTCCGCACACGCATGGACGGCCACGTTGGACCCGACTTCGTTCTCCGCGATGTCGACTTCGAACTGAGTAGCGGCGTTGGAAGGCTGCAGGCGCGGGCGGTTGTGCGTCCGGACGGGCTCCATCTTGTGCTGCGCACAGGAGACGATCGCTCGGAACAGATCCTTCCCGTGGCGGGCCCGATCTATCTCCCGTCTACGCTTCGAGCTTCTCTCGGCGCTCAGCCACTTCGAGTGGGCCAGGAGCTGGAGGCGCTGGCATTCGATCCAACTACCCTCAAGAACGACCGTGTTCGGATTACGGTTGAGAGTGAGGAGGCAGTGCCGCGCGCGGCAGAAGCGGTCCGGGGCTGGCGGGTGCGAGAAGAGTTCCGAGGGTTGAAGACGCTTGCGTGGATCGATCCGCACGGGGCTGTGCTGCGTGAGGAAGGGCCGATGGGCTTCGTCCTGGTCCGCCAATCTGAACAACAGGCGCTCTATGAAGGGTGGACGGACCAAGCGGCGCTCGATCTGGTCGGGACGGCGGCGGTGCCGGTAGACCGACCGGTCGAGAACGCGCGGCAGCGGACGTCGCTGCGCCTGCGGCTCTCCGGCGTCGCGGTCGAGAAGGTTCCCAGTGACGACGAGCAGGTGCGCGACGGTGCAGTATTGACGATCACCCGACCCGCGGCGGTGAAGCCAGAAACCTATCGCCTGCCATATCACGAGCCCGAACACGCCAGCGACCTCGCGGCAACGGCGTTCCTACAGAGCGACCATCCGCACGTGCGAGCCGTTGCCCGCGACGTCGTCGGCGACGAGCAGGACGCCGTCCGCGTCGCGATTCGACTCAACGACTGGGTCTATGACCATTTGCGCAAGGTGCCGACGGTCAGCATTCCGAATGCGTTGCAGGTGCTCAACATGGGCGAGGGGGATTGCAATGAGCACGCGGTGTTGCTTGCGGCGCTGGCCCGTGCGGTCGGTCTTCCGGCACGAACGGTGTCCGGGGCAGTGTACCTCGACGGAGCATTCTTCTATCACGCGTGGTGCGAAGTGTGGCTCGGACGCTGGGTCTCGATCGACCCAGCTCTGCATCAGTTCCCCGCCGATGCAACGCACATCAAGTTTGTGGTTGGAGGACCGGACGAGCAGCTGGCGATGATGGACATCATCGGCAGGCTGGGAATCGAGGTCTTGGATACCAACGCAGGTGGTTAGCACCGATGGATGAGATGTGGAACACGCTGCCGTCGTCTACCGGCCGCGCAACCGGGCGCCCCGATCTGACGCTGATACTTCCCACCCTGCTGGTGGGAGAGTACCCGCGCCCTGAAGACGTCGTGTGGCTCGCAGCCGAGCACGGTGTCCGCGCCATTGTGAATCTGCAGGACGACGAAGATCTAAGAGTGAAAGGCATCGCACTCGCGGATCTGCAGCGCGCCTCCGCTGCGTGCGGAATAGTGCATCACCACTTCCCGATTCCCGACTTCCAGCCCGAGAATCTCAGAGGGCAGCTGGAAGGTTTGCTACGGCTGCTCGCCGAGCTCGACTCCATCGGGTCCGTGACCTATCTGCACTGCAACGCAGGCTTCAACCGAGCCCCGACGGTCGCCATCGCCTACCTGCACGTGCGTCACGGCATGCCTCTCTCCGCGGCGTGCGACCACGTGAAAGCGCAGCGCCCCTGCGGCCCCTACATGCAGCTGCTCGTTGCTCACTTCGGCGAATGCGGCTGACTCATCGTCCCCGCTCGACGCCTTGCGACCGTTGCGCGCGAGCTGCTACTAAGGCAATTCGGTGGTCCGCGAGAGTGGCGGAATTGGCAGACGCGCTAGACTTAGGATCTAGTGGGGTTCCCATGGGGGTTCGAATCCCCCCTCTCGCATTGGGCGTTGCGCATCCACGTGTGTCCAGACGTCTGGATATTTCTTGAATCCCCCGTGGCCCTGTGCTTAGGTTTTCATGAGGGCTGAGTTTTTCTCGGAATGACATTCAAAGTTGATGTGGAGACGGTAGACTCTGTGCGTCGACGTCTAGCGGTGGAAGTGCCAGCAGAGACGGTCGCCGCAGAGATCGAGACAGCGTACGCCGAGCTCGCCCGAGCCGCGAAGGTGCCCGGGTTCCGGCCGGGACGCGTTCCGCGTGCCGTGCTTGAGCGCATGTTCGGCGACCGCGTCCGTGCCGACGTCTTCGCGAAGCTCATTCAGCAGTCCTACAGCGCAGCGATTGAGGAACAGCATATTGAGGCCGTCGGGCAGCCTGAGATCGTCACGGAGCAGAGTGCGTCGGGAGCGAGCCTGAAGTACAGTGCCACCGTTGAGGTGAAACCGGAGGTCGTCATCGAGCAGTACAGCGGCCTCGAGGCGGAACGCCCACTGGCTGCAGTGACGGAGACGGACGTAGACGCCTTCATGGAGCGGCTGCGCCAGTCGCTCGCGCAGCTGCATCCGATCACGGAGCGGTCGCACGCCGAAACGGGCGACGTGGTGACGCTTGACTATGAGGCTCGCGTCGATGGGCGGTTGGTCAGCCGCGCCGAGAACCGCGAAGTCGAGGTCGGTGCAAGCAAGTTCCCACCGCAGTTCGAGCAACGGCTCACCGGTGCGTCCGTTGGCGCATCACTGGAGTTCGAGGTGCACTACCCTGCGGATCACGCCGCAGCTGAGCTGGCCGGCAAGCACGTGCGCTTTCGCGTACAGGTGCATTCGCTGGCGCGGAAGGAAGTCCCCGTGCTCGACGACGAGTTCGCCAAGGACCACGGCGAGTGCTCGACGCTGGATGAGCTGCGCCAACGCGTACGCAAGCGGCTGGAGGAGGACGCGGCGCGTCAAGCGGATGAAGCGGTAACCCGCAGGCTCGTGACCGCCTTGGCCCAACGCCATGACATCCCCGTTCCGAGCGCGCTCGTGGAACGCCGTACGGACGCGCTCGTCGAGGAGGTCTTGCGCGACTGGGCGCAGCAGCGCATCCGACCGCGAAATGAGTCCGAGGCGATTGCACGCTTGCGAAAGGACCTCGAGCCGCAAGCGCAGGAGCAAGTGAAGATCGGGCTCCTGCTCGAAGCCATCGCTCGCCAAGAAAACCTCACCGTTACGGACGACGAAGTCGAGGCGCGCATCGCTGCGTTGGCGGCGTCGGCGGGCTCTGCAGGCGAGCGCGTGCGGGCGCTGTATCAAAGCCCCGAGGCACAACGACAGCTGCGGGCGCGCATGCTGCAGTCACGCGCGATCGATGTGGTGGTCCACGGCGCACGAATTACAACCGTCGATGCGCACCCCAGCGTTGCCGAGGTTGGGGAAAGTGGCTAGAATCCGCGCTGGGATGCAAACGGTTAGAGAAGTCCTATGAGCCTGGTCCCCATCGTCGTTGAACAAACCGGCAGAGGTGAGCGGGCCTATGACATCTACTCTCGACTCCTCAAGGACCGCATCGTCTTCCTCGGCTCCCCGGTTACCGACGATGTCGCCAACCTCATCACCGCCCAGTTCCTGTTCCTCGAATCAGAAGATCCCGAGCGCGATATCCACTTCTACATCAATTCCCCCGGAGGCTCGATCACCGCCGGGCTCGGGATCTACGACACCATGCAGTACATCAAGCCGCAGGTGTCGACGCTGTGCCTCGGACAAGCGGCCAGCATGGGCGCGTGGCTCCTGGCCGCCGGCGCACCGGGAAAGCGCTACGCACTGCCGCACGCACGCATCATGATCCATCAGCCGTTGCTGATGGGCGGAATGCAGGGGCAGGCTTCGGACATAGAGATCCACGCGCGCGAAATCCTGCGCGTCCGCGAGCAGCTCAACAATATCTTGGTCAAGCATACCGGGCAGAGCCTGAAAAAGATCGAGCGAGACACCGACCGCGACCTCTTCATGACCGGCAAGCAAGCGGTCGAGTACGGGCTGGTCGACGAAGTCATTGCCAGCAGACCAGCAAAGAAATTGTGAGGGGTGTTATGGCCAAGCACGGTGATGACCGGAGCGGCAATCTCGTCTGTTCCTTCTGCGGCAAGAGTCAGGACGAGGTACGCAAGCTGATCGCCGGCCCGACGGTTTACATCTGTGACGAATGCATCGACCTGTGCAACGACATCATTGCGGAAGAGTGCGACCAAGAGGAAGGGCTCGCCTCGACGTCGACGGTGCCCAAGCCCGCCGACATCAAGAAGGTTCTCGATCAGTACGTGATCGGCCAGGAACGCGCGAAAAAGGTCCTGGCGGTCGCCGTGCACAACCACTACAAGCGTATCGACACGCAGCTGGTGACGGGCGACGTGGAGTTGCAGAAGTCCAATATCCTGCTCATCGGTCCGACCGGATCGGGAAAGACCTTGCTCGCCCAGACGCTCGCCCGGTTTCTTCAGGTGCCCTTCACGATCGCTGATGCCACGAGCCTGACAGAGGCTGGTTACGTCGGCGAGGACGTCGAAAATATCATCCTCAGCCTCTTGCAGAACGCGGACTACGACGTGGAGAAGGCACAACGCGGCATCGTCTACATCGACGAGATCGACAAGATCTCGCGTAAGGGCGACAACCCCTCCATCACCCGCGATGTCTCGGGAGAAGGGGTGCAGCAAGCGCTGCTCAAGATCATCGAGGGCACGACAGCGAGTGTCCCACCAAAGGGCGGCCGCAAGCATCCGCAGCAAGAGTTCCTGCAGGTCGACACCTCCAATATCCTCTTCATTTGCGGCGGCGCTTTCGTCGGGTTGGAGGAGATCATCCGGCGGCGCATCGGAATGAAGGGCATGGGCTTCGGGGCCGACATCCGGCGGAAGGAAGAGCGCAGCGTCAGCGAGCTGCTGCACGACGTGCAGACCGAAGACCTGTTGAAGTTCGGTCTCATCCCGGAGTTCGTCGGCCGGCTGCCCGTCATTGCAACGCTGGACGAGCTCGGAGAGCAAGACCTGGTGCGCATCCTTCGCGAGCCGAAGAACGCCTTGACGCGCCAGTACCAGAAGCTATTTGAGATGGAGACCGTCCACCTCAAGTTCACGGACGGAGCGCTGACGGCGATTGCCCGAGAGGCGCTCAAGCGGAAGTCGGGGGCGCGCGGTCTGCGAGCCATCTTGGAGAACACCATGCTCGATGTGATGTACGAGATCCCATCGCAGCCTGCCATCAAGGAAGTCCTGATCTCAGAAGAGGTCATCACCAAGCACGAGCAACCGATCGTTCTGTACCAGAAGGCAGCCGAAACCGCGTAAAGCCATCCCGCAACGCGGGGAGAGGAAATTGGACATGCTCTTTCGTAACGACAAGCGCGATACTCCCGGACCGGGTGGTGCTGGGCTGCGCGTTCCACTGCTGCCACTCCGCGATATCATCGTCTTCCCGCACATGGTGGTTCCGCTCTTCGTCGGGCGACAGAAGTCCATCAAGGCGCTGGAAGAAGCCATGAACAAGCAGAAGTACATTCTGCTCGCCGCGCAACGGGAGGCCAAGACCAACGACCCCGCCGAGGACGACATCTATCGGGTCGGGACGCTGGGGACGGTGGTGCAGCTGCTGCGCCTGCCGGACGGCACGGTCAAGGTGCTCGTCGAAGGAAAGAAGCGCGCCCGCGTGCTCAAGTACCTCGACGAGCCGGAATACTTCCTGGTTGCGGCTGAGGAGATCGAAGAGCAGTGCGAGAAGACGACCGAGGTGGAAGCGCTGATCCGGTCGGTCAACTCAACGTTCGACACCTACGTGAAGCTCAACAAGAAGATCCCACCCGAGATGACTATGTCGGTCGCGGCCATCGATGATCCGGCCCGTTTGGCCGACACCATCGTGGCGCACCTCGGCATCAAGATCGAGGACAAGCAGGCCTTGCTAGAGATTACGAACCCCGCCGAGCGCTTGGAGAAGGTCCTCGGCTACATGCGCTCGGAGATCGAGATCCTCGAGGTCGAGAAGCGCATCCGGACGCGCGTCAAGAAGCAGATGGAGAAGACGCAGAAGGAGTACTACCTCAACGAGCAGATGCGCGCGATCCAGAAGGAGCTGGGCGAGAAGGACGAGTTCAAGAACGAGATCCAGGAGCTCGAAGAGAAGATCAAGCAGAAGAAAATGTCGGCCGAGGCCAAAGAGAAGGTCGAGAAAGAGCTCAAGAAGCTCAAGATGATGTCGCCGATGTCGGCCGAGGCGACCGTCGTCCGCAACTACATCGACTGGATCATCTCCTTGCCCTGGCACGAATACACCGACGATAAGCTCGATATCAAAGAAGCCGAGAAGGTCCTGGAAGCCGACCACTACGGCCTTGAAAAGGTCAAGCAGCGCATCCTCGAGTATCTTGCCGTGCAATCACTCGTCGGGCAGATGAAAGGCCCCATTCTGTGCCTCGTGGGACCGCCGGGTGTGGGTAAGACGTCGTTGGGGAAGTCGATTGCGCGCGCCACCGGCCGCAAGTTCATTCGCGTGTCGCTGGGCGGCGTTCGCGACGAGGCCGAGGTCCGGGGCCATCGGCGCACCTATATCGGAGCCCTCCCTGGGAAGGTCATTCAGTGCATGAAGAAGGCGGGCTCCGGCAACCCCGTCTTCCTGCTCGACGAGGTCGACAAGATGTCGACGGACTTCCGCGGCGACCCCTCGTCGGCGCTGCTCGAGGTGCTCGATCCGGAACAGAACTCGACCTTCAACGATCACTACCTCGACGTGGACTATGACCTCTCCAAGGTCATGTTCATCACCACGGCCAACACGCTCGACCGCATTCCGCGGCCGTTGCAGGACCGCATGGAGATCATCCGCATCGCCGGGTACACCGATCTCGAAAAGCTCAACATCGCGAAGCGATATCTCATTCCGAAGCAGCGCGAGGCCAACGGTCTCTCGCAAGACAATCTGGAGATGTCCGACAACAGCATCCTGAACATCATCCGCCACTACAGCAAGGAAGCCGGCGTCCGGAACCTCGAGCGGGAAATCGCCTCGATCTGCCGCAAGGTGGTGGTCGAGGTCGTCAAAGGCGACCGCAGCGCCAAGGTTCAGGTGACCGGAAAGAACCTCGGCAAGTACCTGGGCCCGCCACGCTTCCGCTACGGCAAGGCGGAAGGGGGACACAAGGTCGGTGTGGCGACCGGGCTGGCGTGGACCGAGCTGGGCGGCGAGCTGCTGGCAACCGAAGTCACCGTGATGCCCGGCAAAGGCAAGCTGATCATCACCGGCCGGCTGGGCGACGTGATGCAGGAGTCGGCGCACGCAGCACTCAGCTACGTACGCTCGCGCGCCGAAGAGCTCGGCCTCGAACGGGACTTCTATCAGCGGGTCGACATTCACATCCATGTCCCGGAAGGGGCGATTCCCAAGGACGGGCCCTCGGCCGGCATCACCATGGCGACTTCACTGGTGTCGGCACTCACGAAGATCCCCGTTCGCAACGATCTGGCAATGACCGGCGAAGTAACTTTGCGCGGACGCATCTTGCCAATCGGCGGACTCAAGGAGAAGGTCCTCGCGGCACATCGCGGCGGCATCAAAACCGTACTCATTCCAGCCGAGAACGAAAAAGACATCAAAGAGATTCCCCCGACGGTGCTGCGGACCGTGACGATCGAACTCGTTGAGCACATGGATCAGGTCTTGCGCCGCGCTCTCGTTCTCCCCAGCCCGGGTGACTTCTTGAAGAAGCCGGACGTGCCAGAGGTGAGTGTGCCGCCGCCGCCGGCCGCCTTCGAGGTCCCGGCAACCGGGACGGACATCGTAACTCACTGACATTTTCTTGACTTCACTCTGAGCGGCTGTTATACGCGACTCCGTTTTCAGGTTTGGGAAGGGGTTGCCATGACGAAAGCCGAGCTGATCGAATCCGTCGCCAGCAAAGTCGATTTGCCTCGCGCGACCGCTGAGCGTGCAGTGAATACGCTCTTTGATGACCTCGTCGCAGCGTTGAAGCAGGGCGACAGGGTGAACATTTCTGGGTTTGGAACCTTTTCCGTGTCAATCCGGAAGGCACGCACCGGGAGAAATCCGAAGACCGGGCAAAGTATCGAGATCGCGGCTTCGCGCGCAGCGAAGTTCAAAGCCGGCAAGACCCTGAAAGATTCCTTGAACTGAGGTGCATCTCTGCGCCGGGCGGGCGGTTAGCTCAGCGGGAGAGCATCGGCCTTACAAGCCGGGGGTCATCCGTTCAAATCGGATACCGCCCACTCTCGGGGATCAGCCGCGTCGCAAACCGAAACGGGCGTCAAGGCACAGGGGCGTGTGACGAGAAACAGCGATGACACGAATGCGATGGTTTCGGGGTGGTAGTTCAGTTCGGTTTAGAACGCCGGCCTGTCACGTCGGAGGTCGCGGGTTCAAGTCCCGTCCACCCCGCCACTTTTTCGAAGGAACACCCCTCCGTTGAGGGGTGTTCTGTTTTGATGGCAAGTGAACTTTGATTGCAAGTGAAATTGAGGGTAGCTGAGATGAAAACCTACATGGCCAGTCGCGAACAGGCTTTGGCTGCGCGGCGATGGTATCTCATCGACGGAAACGGCAGGGTGCTGGGACGCGTCGCCACGCAGATCGCCAACATCCTGCGCGGAAAGAACAACCCAACCTTTACTCCGCATCAGGACACCGGCGACTTCGTCGTGGTGGTGAACGCTGCCGGATTGCGTTTGACCGGCACCAAGCCCACGACGAAGCTGTATCAGCGGCACAGCGGTTATCCCGGCGGCCTTCGCACCCGCGTGGCCGGTCGCGAATTGCACGAGCACCCCGAACGCGTGCTCCGGCACGCGGTCCAAGGCATGTTGCCGAAGAACCGCCTCGGGCGACGCCTGGCCACGAAGCTGAAAATCTATACCGGGAGCGAGCATCCGCATACGGCCCAGCAGCCGCAGGCGGTTTCGTCGTAGGAGCACGAGATGGCAGAGCCAAAGGATACACACGGGGCAACGGGAAAACGCAAGAGCGCCGTCGCCCGCGTTCGACTCATCGGCGGTAGCGGTCAGATCGTCGTGAACCATCGGGCACTCGGCGATTACTTTGGGCGGCCGACCTCGCGCATGATCATCCAGCAACCGTTCGAGCTGACCGGCACGGCGGGGCAGTTCGACGTCGCGGTCAACGTCCGCGGTGGAGGCGTGTCGGCACAGGCCGCCGCCATCCGTCACGGCATCACCCGCGCACTCATCGCCGCGAACCCAGAGTTTCGCCCGGCGCTCAAGAAGGCGGGGTACGTGACGCGTGATCCCCGTGAGGTCGAGCGCAAGAAGTACGGTCGCCACAAGGCGCGCAAGCGACCACAGTACTCGAAGCGCTGAGCCCCGGCGACCACGCGCTCACTCGTTGCTGAGAAAAAGCGCGGCACCCAGCAGGATGAAGATCACATTGGCGGCCCACGCCGCCGGGACGGCGGGCAGCACGCCGCTCTGCCCGAGTGCGTTCGCCAGCGCCAGGACAACCCAGTAGACGAATCCGACGAACAGCCCGGCCCCGACGATCGCGGCCATGCTCGGGTGGCGCCGCACCCGGCCGGCCAGAGGAATCGCCACGCAGGCGAAGACCAGTGTGGTAAACGGAACGGCCAGCTTCAAGTTGAGATCGACGTAGTAGCTCGACGCGTCGATGCCCTTGCGCGACAGTTCCTGAATGCGTTCGCGCAGCGCATGGTAACTCAACTCTTCCGGCTCTCGATGCACCTCCAGGAAGTCGCTGAGCGTTTCGTGCATCAGCGGTTGCGTGGGCGCGAGCTGCCGCGTCGTGACCGCGCCGTCGGTGCCGACGGAGCGCTCGATCGCGGCCGTCGCCACCCAACCCGCATCCGTCCACCGGGCGGACGGGACTTCGATGATGCTGCGCAACTCGAAGCCGGGCGCCGTGCGGTAGATCGTCAGACCGAACAAGGCGCTGCGCCGCGGGTCGATGTGCTCGATGTTGTAAAAGCCGTCGGCGCCGTGGTACCAGATTTCCCGCTCATTGAGGATGCCGCGCTGTGGTCGTTTGCGGATCTCAACGACGTTGACGAACTGGTACTGCCGCGTGCAGT
>CAZCGA010000054.1:0-7156 GCA_964498075.1 uncultured Binatia bacterium (SeqCode)
CCAACGTGATCAGCAATACGGTCGTCGACAACGCGGTGCGCGGGCTGCGCGTTGGGACGACGGTTGCTGCCTCTCCGAATGGATTCGTCCACAACAACATCATCCAGAACAACAGCGTCTCGCCAGGCGTCGAGAACATCAAGGTGTTCACGAACCCGCGCAGCGATCTCAACTACCGCGGAGACTTCAACCTCGTCTTTCCGAGCACCTATTCGCCCAACAGCATCAAGGGAGCGAACGACCTCGGTGTCGACGCACGCTTCGCGAATGAGAGCGGCCCGACTCCGGATCTGCATCTCAGTACCAGCAGTCCTGCCATCGACAGGGGTGACAATCTGGACCCGACCCTGACCGCCATTCTACGCGAGCGTACGACCACCGGCGTCCGGTTGGACGTCAACGGCGTGCTCGACATGGGCTTCCACTTCGCGCCCTAGGGGCCGGCCAACGAGGGTACGGAATGAGTCTCCTCCCTCGCCGGCAGGGTCCGTCTAAGCGAGTTGCACGCTCACGCACGCCGCGTCGCAGCTCTTCCTTCAGTCGGGGCGCGGAAGTAGCGCGCGCCGCTCAGAAGTAGTAGTTCCAGGACACACCGGCTTCGATCCAGCTGTGGCCGAAGTCGCGATTTCCCGAGATGCTCGCCTCGATCGCCTGCTGCGGCGTCAGCGAGAGGCGTCCTTCCAAGCCGGCACGGGCGTAGGTACTGCGGTCGCCGAGAGCGAAACGCGTCACACCGGCAAAGACGTGGGTCTTCCAGCGGTCGTTCGCCGGTCCGACGAACAGACCCGCTTGCGCGCCCGGGCCGATGGCGTGGTCCTGCTCCAGGGCGGGACCCACGTCGATCGTCGCATCGGCGAAGCCATACGCCAGCGCGTGCGCCCACGGCTCGAACGCCAGGCCGGCACCGCCGTCGGTACGCGACACGTACTGCTCCTTTAGGTCGCCCGCGCTGTCGGGCAGCAGTCGGCTGTACAGACCGGTCGCGACCTTCCAGGAGATTGCGTGGAAGAACGTATCCCACGGTGTGACCGAGGTCACTTCGACCAGCGTGAAGCGGTGCACGCGCACGTCGCGCTCCTTCGTGTACCAGCGCGCGGTCAGGGCGAGGAAATCGATCTGCGCACCGGCTGTGTACCCGCCGGTGGGATCCATGAGGTCGTGGTAGGCGGGGCGGACGCGCGCCTCGAGATAGAAGCGCCCGTCGCGCACGCCGGTGCCGAGCCCGCCGCGCGCGCTGCGGTGTCCTGCGTCGGGGCGCACGGCGGGTGTCGGCGGCGGCGGCAGGCCGGGCCCCTCGTACGCGACGCCGCTGCGCGCCAGGAGAATGCTGCGCGCCCGGCGCCGCTCCTCCTGGGTCGCTTCGCCGTGCGACAGGTACTCGTAGCGGAAGAGGTCGTAGGCGGTGCCGAGCACGGCGGCACGCTCGCGGTCGTCGAGCGCCGCGAGATGAGGGTCGTCCGGCGGCACGAGCCCGCGGGCGATGTCGCGCGCCAGCCGGCGCTGCGCCGCCGGCAGCTCCCGCGCGGCGTGGCGTAGCTGCGTTGCCGTCGAGGCGCGAAACGAGGCGACGCGCACCAGGCCTGGCTCTGCGACCACCGCGCGCACCGTATCGGCCGGGATCACCCAGCCCGGGAACTGCTCGTGCAGCCGGAGGTCCGGGCGCGCGGCGTCGAGCAGGGCGAGGATTTGGTAGGAGCAGTTCTCGTCGAAGAAGTAGTAGTCGAACTGCACGCCGCGGAGCTCCCACAGGTGGGCGAGCAGCAGGTCGATGCTGGCCGGCCCGAGAGTGAGCTCGTACTCCCAGATGTCGCGACTCTCCCAGTCGCCGTACTGCTTCACGATGTTGTAGTAGGGGTGGATTCCGAAACGGCCCGGGTAGTAGCCCAAGATGCCCTTCCAAGCGAAGGGGAGGCCTCCGTCGTCGCCGGTGTCGGCCGAGAAGTTGACGCCATAGGCGAGCAGATCCTTGCGCATGCCCGGCGGACCCGCGTCGACGCGCAGGAGTGTGTGGCCGAACATCGACGACGGGTTGTTCAAGTACGCCTCGGGGAAGATCAGCGTCACGCCCCAGGCGTCGAGGCCACTCCGCCAGTCGTCGTACCGCGCGCAGGGTTGCGGCGGCAGCCGGCGCGGATCGAACTGCAGGCGCCCGTCGAGCCAGAGATAGCGCCCGCGCATGGCGCACTGCGGCGGCTCGCCGTCACGCAGCGGCTCGCCGGTGGTGAAGAAGCGCTCGATTGTGCCGTCCAGCTCGGCACGCGGATTCGTCTTTCCGTCGGGGGCCTGGAAGAACCATTCGGTCTCGACGGTGCTGGCGACGCCGGACCCGAAGCGGCGCACCTCGTAGTGCAGCAGCGCCCGCCACTGGGGGTCGTCAGCGAGCTGGAGCGTGTCGGCACGCCCGATCAGCTCGGCAAGGTATGAGGGGTCAGCCGCGGGGCCGTCAGCCCGCACGGGAGCGCGAGCTACGACGAGCGCGGCAAGGCCGGTGAGCACGAACGCACGCAGTGCGGCGCGGCCAGGAACGAGTTCACGATTGACGGTCAGCAGTCGACGGGTCGCTGCCCGCCACGCGCCGCGACGGTTACGACACGTACTTCGCGAGCTGCTGATCCGCGGCCATCAGGTCCTTCAGGGTGGTCAGCATCTCACCCGCGGTCACCTGGTCGGACGGGAAGAGCTCGCCAAGGTGCGTCTTGGTGAGCCGGAAGAACGCGATCCTGTCGGCGCTGGCGATGCCCATCAGGTGCGCTAGGGTGTCGAGCGACTCGCCCTGACCCGCCGCCATGTCGCTGGCGAGCTTGTCGATGTTTGCGCCCGCGTACATCTGCACTCGCAGCTCGGCCTTGACCACACCACCCTGGTTGCAGCCCGCGGTACCGGAGCTGATGCCGAAGGTCTGGCTTCCCAGGATGCCATTCGTCGTCGCGGCCAACACTTTGGCGGCCACGCCCGACTGTCCCTTGAAGGCCAGTGTGCCCCAGCCGCAACCAACATCCGGATCACCGGCGAGCGCCGCCCCGCCGCTGACCATCACGCCGAACGCCGCCAATACAAGCACCTTGCGCATTGTCCACCTCCTGAAGCGTTGAGAACTCCGACGCGCGCCCGCTCATAGCACCGCCGGAGACACGCTGTCAATCAACGATGCGCCCCGCGATGCTCTCGACGTTGGGAGCAGGCGCGACAGAGCACGAATGCGAGGGCGGACCGGTGGCGATCTGCGCCGGGGGTTTGTCACGATCGAGACCAGCGCGTATGTAACTGCGGAAAGTCGAGAGGGGCACGACGATGAAAGCGCACGTCCTGGTCCGATACGGTTCACCGCAGGAAGCCTTCGAGCTCCGAGAGCTGCCAACGCCCAATCCCGGGGCGGGGCAGCTGCGGGTCGCGGTGGAAGCCTTCGGCCTCAACTACGCCGACGTGTCCGCACGGCAGGGGACATATGCCGATGCGCCGCCGATTCCTTGCGTGGTCGGTTACGAGGTGGTCGGCCGGATCGACGCGCTGGGCGCCGGCGTGTCGGGCCTGCACGTGGGGCAGCGCGTCGCGGCGCTGACCCGCTTCGGCGGCTACGCAACCGCCGCGGTCACCGATGCACGAACGACCGTGTTGATCCCGGAGGACATGGATGTCGGCGTCGCGGCAGCCTTGCCGACGCAGGGCTGCACCGCGTACTTCTGCGCCGAGGAGATGGTACGACTGCACTCCGGAGATCACGTCCTCGTCCAAGCGGCCGCGGGGGGAGTCGGAACCCTCCTGGTGCAGCTCTGCAAGGCGCGCGGCTGTGTCGTCTACGGCACGGCGGGTTCGGACGAGAAGCTCGACTACCTGCGCGGGCTCGGGGTCGACCACCCGATCAACTACCGGCGCGAAGACTTCGCGGCGGCGGTGCGGCGGTTGCGTGGCGGCGACGGTCTCGACGTCGTCTTCGACTCGCTCGGCGGCGCTGCGGTGCGCAAGGGGCTGCGCCTGCTCGCGGCCGGCGGACGCATGGTCTGCTTCGGGGCGGCGGAGCGCGAAGCGGGATCGCTGCAGGTGCTGCGCGACATCAAGTTCGCCGCGTCGTTCGGTTTCCCGCATCCCATCCCGCTGCTGATGAACAGCAAGGCGCTCATCGGCGTCAACATGCTCCGCATTGCGGACCAACGACCGAAGACACTGGGCCGCTGCCTGCAGGCCGTGGCCAACCTCGTGGCTGACGGGACATTGAAGCCGACCGTCGGCGGGCGCTTCTCGGCCAATGAGCTCGCCGCGGCGCACGAGCTCCTCGGCGGTCGCCGCTCCATGGGCAAGCTCGTTGTGACGAGGAAAGGATGAGTTGTCTGGTGACCTTGGCGTTCGGTCCCTCAGAGCCTACGGGTTAGCGCTCCTACTTCCCTTGCGGCTGCATCCGGATCTTCACCTGGCGCACATACAGGTTGCGGTCCTTCTGGCTCTGCGGGTCGTAGAAGTCATTGATATAAGAGAGCTCCACGACCCTATGCCCGGGGTCCGCCCAGATCGGGATGTAGAATTTCTTCTCCTGCGCAGAGTTCACCACCACCTCGCCCATCGGCGTTCCATCGACGGTCACACGGACTCTCGGCCATTCGCCTCCGGCCTTGTCGGCGTGCGCCCACAGCGAGATCGACGTCGCTGGCGCGGTAAGATCGGCCTCTGCCTGCAAAGTGGTGTTCCGCATGATGAAGAGCTCACCGTTGCTGCGATGCGCTTGTTGCGGATCCCAATCCATCCCAGTTGTCGCCTTCACTTTGATGAAACTGGGCTGGATGCTCTCGTCGGTCGTGCCGGCGGTCGTTCCCGCCTGATTCGTGTCAGCCGTCTTGCTGCTGGCGGTGTCGGTCGGCGGGCCGTTTGGACTCGCATCCGACTTGGTGCCGCTATCGCTCTTGTCCGCCGTGGTCGCCTTTTGGCCGTCGCCGGCTTTGTCAGCGCTCGCTGCGGGGTTGTCGCCAGCGGCAGTCTTTGGGCCGCCAACTCCCTTGCTGCCGGTGTCGGCGGTGAGGGTCCTTTGCCCGTTGCTAGACTTATCGCCACTCTCACCAGTCTTGTCGGTCGCCACGACCTTTGGGGCACGGTCCACACTCACACCCGCCGCACCGCGGGCGAGACCACCGATCGCAGTCCCTCCGCCAGGAAGAGCCAGGGCGCCCGCGCCGTTCAAGTTCGGCTCCGAGCCACTCGACGGCAATGGCTGCGTCTCACCCGTCGGCGCCCCGTCAGACGCCACTTGCCCGCGACTCGGATTGCGCCCGGGAGCATCGTTGAAAACGCGAAGGTCGTCGGACCCTGGAACCGGTACGCCGCGATGAATAGCGCCCCGCGGCGCTCGCACTACTATCCGACCCCCTGTGCCGTCGCGGCTCGGATCGTACTGTGCGCTCGCCATTTGTTGCGCGTGCTCTTCACCAGACTCACTGAAGTCAGACGGCGCGACCGAGGCCGCCTCCTCACGGACATACTGCGCCACACCAACGAGACCGAGCGCCACGATCGCAGCCGTCAGACCGCCGAGGCGATGAGCGCGCGAGAAATTGCGGCGCGGCTTGTCCTCCATCACGGCCCTACTATGTTCCAGGACCTGGTCGCTGTCCAGCCCGATAACCGGCTGCCTTTGGTTGACTCGATATACGGCGCCGTCGTCATCGTCACTGAGGCCTCCATTCGCTCGTTCTCGTCACTTGCATCCTGCTAGCCCGGCGTTCACAGCTTGCACCAACTCGTGGATGCCAACCGTGCCGTCGCCGCTCGCATCCAGTGGCCCGCACTGCCCAACGGCTACGAGGCCCAACGCGATATTCACCCCGCGCACCAACTCCTCGACGGTTACCGATTGCTTGCCGTCGCAGTCACCCACACAGCGGACGCCTGGCGAGGTGGGCAGCGGTGTTGCGGACACGGGCGTCGGCGTACCCGTCGCGGTCGGGAGCGGCGATGGTATGACCGTGAGCGTCGGCGTTGCGGCGGTTGCCGGCGGCGTACTGGCCGTGGGTGTCACCGTCGGCGTGTTCGTTGGCAGTGGCGAGTTGGTAGCCGTCGGGGTGACTGATGGTGCCGTGGTGAGCGTTGGCGTTGCGGCGGTCGTCGGTGGCGTACTGGCCGTGGGCGTACACGTTGCCGTGAGCGTGGGTGTCAGCGCCTCTGTTGGCGTATTGGTCGGCGCGAGCGTGGGAGGCACTGTGCTTGTCGGCGCCTGCGTCGTGCCCGTCGGGGCTCGAGTTGGCGTCAACGTTGGGGTGCTCGCTGGGATGTTGGGCGAGGTCGGGGACTGAGCCGGTGTCGGCGTTGCGGTCGGGTCGGGCGTATTGGTCGGTGTGAGCGCGGGCGACAGCGTGCTTGTCGGCCTCTGTGTCGGCGTGAACGTTGGGGCCTGCGTTGGCGTCAACGTGGGGGTGTTCGTTGGGATGTTGGTCGAAGCGGGGGACTGAGTCGGTGTCGGCGTTACGGTCTGCGTGCGCGTATTGGTCAGTGTGAGTGTGGGCGACAGTGTCCGCGTCGGCGTCTGAGTTGGCGTCAAGGTGGGAGGGCTCGATGGGATGTTGGTCGGAGTTGGGGGCTGGATCGGTGTCAGCGTTGCGGTCGGGGTGCGCGTATTGGTCGGCGTGAGCGTTGGGGACGGCGTGCGCGTCGGCGTCTGGGTCGGTGTGTGCGTTCGGGGCTGAGTTGGCGTCAACGTGGGGGTGTTCGTTGGGATGCTGGTCGATGTGGGGGACTGAGTCGGTGTCGGCGTTGCGCTCGGCGTGCGCGTATTGGTCGGTGTGAGCGTAGGCGACAGTGTGCGCGTCGGCGTCTGGGTCGGCGTGTGGGTTCGCGGCAGCGTTGGCGTCAACGTCGGGGTGTTCGTTGGGATGCTGGTCGAAGTGGGGGACTGAGTCGGTGTCGGCGTTGCGCTCGGCGTGCGCGTATTGGTCGGTGTGAGCGTGGGCGACAGTGCGCGCGTCGGCGTCTGGGTCGGTGTCAGCGTCGCTGTGCGGGTTAGTGTATTGGTCGGCGTGAACGTGGGAGCCAGTGTGCGCGTCGGCGTGCGGGTGAGTGTCGCCGTGCGCGTCTGTGTCGGTGTGCGCGTCGGCGCGAGGGTGGGGGTCTGAGTCGGCGTCCGTGTCGCCGTGCGCGTTGGCGCATCGGTTGGTGTGAACGTGGGAGCCAGTGTGCG
>CAZCGA010000054.1:7256-16233 GCA_964498075.1 uncultured Binatia bacterium (SeqCode)
TGCGCGTCGGCGCGAGGGTCGGGGTCTGAGTCGGCGTCTGTGTCGCCGTGCGCGTTGGCGCATCGGTTGGTGTGAACGTGGGAGCCAGTGTGCGCGTCGGCGTGCGGGTGAGTGTCGCCGTGGGCGTCTGTGTCGGTGTGCGCGTCGGCGCGAGGGTCGGGGTCTGAGTCGGCGTCTGTGTCGCCGTGCGCGTCGCGGTGAGTGTCGGGGTTTGAGTCGGCGCCCGTGTCGCTGTGTGTGTGGGTGTATTGGTCGGCGTGAACGTGGAAGACGGTGTGCGCGTCGGCGTGCGCGTTGGTGTCTGCGTCGGCGTACGCGTTGGTGTCGCCGTGGGTGTCACCGTCGGCGTGTTCGTTGGCAGTGGCGGGTTGGTGGCCGTCGGGGTGATTGATGGAGTCGCCGTCGCGGCCAGCGTGGGAGACGGTGTGCGGGTCGGCGTCTGTGTCGGTGTTCGCGTCGGCGAGAGCGTCGGCGTTTGAGTCGGCGTCAGCGTCGCTGTCTGTGTTGGCGTGTTGGTCGGCGTGCGCGTGGGTGTCGCCGTCGGGGTGCGCGTGGGTGTCGCCGTGGGTGTACGCGTTGCCGTGAGTGTGGGCGTCGGCGTTGCTCCGGTCATCACGGGCAGAGTGAAGCCCACCAACGCCGACATCGCTGCCGGCGGAGTGGCCCCCGCGTCGAGCACCAGCGCCGTACAGGTCAACTGCGCCGAGGTACTGACAATCCGTGCCATTCCTTGCGCCACCCCCGGCACACTGATCACTTGCGTTTCGAAGAACTCGGCGGTGCCGGTGGTACCGAGAGTGATGGTGGCACCGGGCGCGACCGCCAGCACTGCACCGTTGCCGGCATTGATACTGTTGAGCACCGTTCCACTCGGGCCAAATACCTCCACGCCAACGTCAATCGGTGTCGCGGACAACGACGTACAGAAGAAATCCATCTCGACGTTCGCGCGCTTGATGACCCCGGGCACCAGCGCGGCGTGCGTCGCCATGTGGCCGTTGGAGAACTGGGGGAGCGGCGCGGCAGCCGGGACGGCACCCGGCGCTGGGCGGATGCCTTCGCCGATGGTCGCAAACGAGACCGGTGGCGTCACCGCCGGGTCGAGCAGGACCACGTTGCAGCGCACATTGGCAGAGCTCGCCAGCACGCGTGCGACGCCCTGCATGCCCGTGGCTACGGGGATCGTTGCAGACTCTAGGTACGCCGCCGTCAGGCCGGTGCCAATGGTCACCGTCTGGCCAGGGCTCACGTTGCGCACTACGCCGACATCTGCGGTGACGTCGTTCACGACCACGCCGTCCAACCCGATGATCTCCACACCGATATCGACCGCGCCGCTGTCCGCCGAGGTGCACAGGAAGTCGGTGTCGATGCGGGTGCGGCGCGCCACACCAGGCACGGTCATGACGAGCACGCTCGGCTTGCCGTCGGAGAACGGCGGCAAGGCGCGTGGCAGCCCCGGCGGAACGACACTCGCCGCCGCCGAAACCGGCAAGGCGGAGAGACACGCCGGCGGCACGACCCCGGCGTCCAGCGCCAGTGCCGTGCAGCTGAGCTGATCGGAGGTGGTCACGATGCGCGCCACACCTTGGCCGACACCGGGGATGGCGATGACCGAGGTCTCCAACAGCGACGCCGACCCCGTCGTCCCGAAGGTGACCGTGGCACCGGGAGCAACGCCGCGCACCGCACCATTGTCGGCCTGGATGCTGTTGAGCACCGTGCCGCTCGCGCCGAGCACCTCCACCCCTACGTTGATCGGCACCGCCGCGAGGGAGGTGCAGAGGACCTCCATCTCGATGCTACCGCGCTTGGCAACCCCAGTGATCAGGGCGGCGTGCGTCGCCGGTTTGCCGTCGAAGAACTGCGGCAGCGCCAGTGTGGGCAGCAGCGCATTGGCAACCGGCCGGATGCCCTCCCCAAGGGTCGAGAGTGACACCGGAGGGCTGACCGCGTCGTCCAGCAGCATCACGTTGCAACGCACATTCGGCGCCGTCGCCACCACACGCGCCGATCCTTGCGACACATTCCCGATCGCAATGATCGCCGACTCCAGGTAGGCCGCCGTCGCCGTTGTGCCGATGGTCACCGTCTGCCCAGGGTTGACGTTCAGCACCGCACCGACACCGGCGTGGACGTCGTTGAGCAGCGTTCCACCAGGACCGAAGATCTCCACGCCGATATCGACGGCGCTTCCCTCAAGCGCTGTGCACAGAAAGTCGGTCTGCACGCGGGTTCGCTTCACAACCCCCGGCACCGTCATGACGAGCACGCTGGGCTTGCCGTCGGAGAACTGGGGGAGCGGTGTATCAGCTACGCCCGCCAGCGCGGCGCCGCCGCACACGCACGTGAGGCTGATGACGCAGACAAGGAGGCGCACCGCGGCCTGGGAAATCGAAGCTGTCACCACCATTCTTAGGGGATTGGCCCGCCCTCGTGCAGAGTGGCCAATGAACGACTGCGGCGGTTGTTCATCAATCACTTGGAGACGCGCACCGGGTGTGCGCCGCCAGCGCGCGTTGCGCGAGAGAGGCAAAGCGCGTGCCCAAGCGCTCCCACGTGTGGCGCTGCGCCATCCGGCGCGCCCGCTGGGCGAGCTTGCTAGCCAATTGGGGCTCTCGCCGCAGCCGCTCGACGTGCTTGACGATCCTGCCTACGTTGCCCGGCTCGTGCAGCATTGCGGCCACCTTGTGCGGAAAGAGCGTGGGTAAGCCACCACTCGCACTGGCGACGATCGGCACCCCAGCCGCCGCGTATTCCCAGATCTTGAGCGGAGAAAAGTAGAACGACGGCAGCACTGGATACGGGGCGAGTCCGACGTCCATCTTGGCGAGGTACTCGGGGACCCGAGCACGGTCCACACTCCCCACCAGGGCGACAACGTCGCTGAGGTGGTGGCGCTGACAGAACTCCTGGACGTACGGCGCCAGTGGCCCATCGCCGACAATCAGCAACCGATAGCGCCCGCTCTTGAACGTCAGCTGGAGGAACGCCTCCAGCAGGATCTCGACGCCATGCCACGGCTTCAGGCTGCCAACGAAGCCCAGCACAAAGGTTTCACTACTACGCGTCCCCGCCCGGCCGGACGCCGGGAACAGAGCCGTCGACACACCGCACGGGATCACGCGGATGCGCCGGCGCGACGCACCGCGCGCGCGGACGTATTCTTGCAACGTCGGAGTCGTGACGATCACCAGGTCGGCCGCCGAGAGCAACAACCCCTCGATGGCTGCCGCGGTCTCCGCCATCTCCAGCTGGCGATACTGCTCCTGCTGCAGCGCCAGCGGCGCGTTGACCTCCAGTACGAACGGCACACCGGCTTGCTGCGAGAACTGCAGGCCGGCGAATGACCACAGCGAGTGCCGCTCGTAGACCAGGTCGATGCCGTCGCGTCGGCGCGTCAGTTCCTGCAGCAGGGTCTGGTTCAGCAGCAAGCTGTAGATTTCTGCGGCCCGTGGACCGGTATGCCCGCCGGCGCGCAGCGCTTTGGCAGTGCGCCCGCGCAGCTCGTGCAACACCGGGTCGGTGGACAGATCGATGAGCGGACAGGGGGGCACTTCGTGACTCGATCCATCGCCCGGCGTCGCCGCGAAGAGTGTGGCGGCGTGGCCGTGCCCGACGAGCGCGCGCACGAACTCGCAGATGTGCGTTGAGCTACCGCTGCGCCCGATGACGGGGACGCCGCGGTCGGCACACACATATGCGATACGCATCGCCGGAGTCATCGCACCGGCGTTCCGGGGCTGCGAAACATCGGCCGGCGGACCGCCTTGTCCTTCGCTCATGCGGGACCTCGAATGCCGAGGAGCTTGCGCACCCGCCGCGTCATACGAGTGAGTCCGACGAAATCCACACCAGCGGGCAAGCGGGAAACTGTCGTCAAAGGGGCCGCAGCGAGGATCGCGCGCAAGCAGGCGCGCAGACGTTCTGCGGTCAGCTCCTCGGGCCGTATGACCCGCAGCAGGCCGAGCGCGGCGAAGGCTTCCGCGCGCAGCAACTGCTCCACCCGTGGCGTGGTCCGCGGAACGACGACGGCTGGGACGCGGCTGGCGATGATTTCACAGATGGTGTTGTACCCCGCCATCGACACACTCGCCGATGCCATGTGCAAGAACGACACGAGGTCCGGGTGGAAATCGAACGCCAGCACGTTGTCACCGAGCGCGAGCAAGCGCTGCTTGAGCGCACGGCGCTGCTCTGGCGGCATGTCCGGACCCAGAAACACGGCCGATTGCAGGTTGCTCTCCAGCAAGGGCTGCACGGCCGCAATGTAGGTGTCGACCAGCGCATACCCATCTCCACCGCCGCCGCAGCTCACCACCACCAACGGTCCATTGCCGAGGCGCAGCTGGCGGCGCAGCAGCTCCACATCGCCGGGCGCGGCGGAGCGGACGACGTAGCCGCAGAACTTCACGCGTGGCACGATGGCTGGAGGAAGCTGATACAGGGTCACGGGATCGAAGACGGATGCGCAGCCGGCGACCCAGATCTCGTCGTAGCACTCCGTGAGCACATCGTAGACGCCGAGGCTGCGCCACTTGGGAACGATATGCCCCGGCGCGTCGAGGACATCGCGCAAGGTCAACACGATGCGCGTGCGCGGACGATGCTGGCGGAGGTAGCGAAGGGTCGGCAGCAACTCACCCTCCGCGCCGCGCGGTACGTTGTCGACGACCACGATGCTCGGATCGAAGGCCCGGACGACGGCTCGAATCAGATTCTTGCGGATGCGCCGCACGCGGCTGAAGCTCACGCGCAAGTGTCGCGAGCGGTATTGATCAGGACCCGTCTTCCAGATGGAGGGCAGCTTGACGAAGTCGACGCCCGCCGGCGATGCGAAGGCGCCCGGGAGGTCCAAACCGGTGAGCATGAGGGTGGAAAGGTTGTCGATGTGACGCGCGAAGTACGAGGCGATCGTCAAACTGCGGCGGAAGTGCCCGAGGCCAAACGTGTCGTGCGAGTAGAAGAGGATCCGATGCTTGGTCGGCTCCTCGACGGGCCGTTCCGAGGTCCGCATGGCTCGGCGCGCCGCCGCGCGGGGGACGTCGAGGGCGTCGCGGTTCATGCGGCGGCCTCGGCGATCAGCTGCGGGGCAAGGTGGCGCCACTGCGGGCGCAGGGTGTAGCCACACGCCAGACGCAACAGGCTGGCGCGGCGATACCAGTCGATGCGAGTGGGCTCAACCGACAAGGGGTACGCCGACAGAAACGATCCCTCGAGGGCTCGGCATCGCGTCGGCTGGCGCCACTGCAAGCCGCGCAGCCGCAAATGGGCGCAGAAGTTGCCCAGGTCGATCTCTGGATCACCCAGGCAAGCCGTATCCAGGTCGAGCAGGTGCAGCGTATCGCCCGCGAGAATGACCTGCTTGTCGTAAAAGTCACGGTGCACGAACGCGCGTGGCGGCCGTACTGCCGGCGCCTGCCGCGCCAGTGCACCGGCGCACGCCAGTAGATCGGGGGCCAGGTCCGGGAACAACGCCGCGACGAGATCCACCCAGCCGCTCACCAGGTCGATCTCCTCACCGACCCCGTATGTGCGGGCGACAGCATCAAGACGCAGACGATGGAAATCGGCGAGCGCCTCCGCCACCAAAGGCATCGCGCTCAGGATATCCACGGCGCCACGCAGCGCACCGTGGAGGCTCGTTCCGGTCACCGCCGCCGCCAAGGTCAGATGCAGGTCCGCAAGGTAGCCCACAGGTGCAGCTACGGCGAACCGCCGGGGTGATGCCGCAAGGGCTTCATGAACCTGCGTCTGCAGCCGGATGACGTGCCCGGCTTGGTGCTCGACGGCTACCTTTCCGTAAACGTCCGCAACGACACCCTCGTAGCGGATCTGACAGCGCATGCCGGGTCGGTAGCCGACCGGAACACAGCCGGTAAGCGTCAGACCCAACGCGGCGCCGACGTGGGCGGCGTCAAGGCATACGGCGAGCATCGGCAGGCGGTAGTCCACCGGAAACAGCTGCAGCAGCAACCCCGGCTGGGCACGCACCACGCAGCAATGCGGGCAGCGCAGGGGGTTCTCGTCGCGGTGCGGTCCAATTTTTCTGATCAGCTCAGCGGCCTGCCGTGCCGGCATCAGGCACGCAGCCGCAAGCACTTGGCCGTCGGACCCGGGCACGGTCAGACGGTAGCTCACGTTGAAGTGGCGTCCGGGCTTGACCCACAGTGCGGCAAACTCGGCGTCCTGGATCGGCCGCTGCTGCAGTGCCGGCAGCGCGCCCCACAGCGACTGCATCGCCGCGGGGTCGACCAGCATGCGGGCGCTATCGAGATCCACGCGTCCTCCTACGAGCCAAAGCCCGCCGGCGTTGTGCACTGGCGATCATTGCCAGCACCCGATCAGCGTTGTGCTCCCAGGTAAAGCGTCGCGCGACCAACCGCCGGGCCGCACGTCGCAGCCGCTCAGCCAGTGCTGGCTGCCGCCGCACGGTGTCGATGAGTGTCACCATCTCGTCGACGGCCCCCGGTGCATGCAGCAAGGCCGTGCGCCGATGCACCAAGACATCACTCAGCTGTCCGATGTTGCTAGCGACGACCGGAACCCCAGCCGCCATGTACTCGAACACTTTCAGCGGTGAGAAGTAGAAACCGGACAAACGGGGGTACGGCGCCACGGCTACATCCATGCGCGCCAGAACCGCGGGGATGCGGTCGTGCGCCACTTCACCGGTGAACGTCGTCGCCGCCAGCAAGTGAGCCCGGCGCAGGCGTTGCTCCAGCTCGGCACGCAGCGGTCCGTCGCCGGCAATCAATAGACGATAGCCCGGAAAGCGCCGGTACAGCCGCTGAAACGCCCGCACCAGATGCGTCAGCCCGTGCCATGGCTTGAGGGTGCCCAGGAAGCCGACAACGAAGTGACCGGGATCGCGATCGGCCGGACGCAATGCGGCGGTACGCTCGAACAACCGCGGGTCGGCACCGTTGGGAGTCACGCGCACTGCCCCGCGGCGGGCGCCACGACTCAGGACGTAGGGCGACAACTGTAGCGATGGCACTACCACGTAGTCGGCGGTGCGTAAGAGATACGACTCCAGGGTCGCGGCGAACACCGGATTCTCCAAGCTACGGTAGCGGCGTTGCTCGACGCGCAACGGGGCATTCACCTCGAGTAGGAATGGCAGCTCGGCGGCCTGCGCAAAGTTGGCGCCCGCATAGCTCCATAGCGAGTAGCGCTCGTAGATCGCGTCGATACCCCACCGGGCGTGCAGCTGCTCCAGCTTCTTGGCGAGAACGTGATTGAGCATCAGGCTATGCGCTTCGCCGGCCTGCGCCTGCTGGCGGGCGGTGCGGGCGCGGGCAAACATGCCCTGGCGGGCGAGGCGATGCGCCCGGTCCTTGACCTCGATGACGGCCACCGGCCTCGCGGTGCTGGCCGCATCGTCAACCCGCGCCGCAACGATCCTCACCTCCGCGCCGCATGCGGCTAGAGCGCCGGTGAGCTCGGCAACGTGCGCCGACGCCCCCTTGCGCCCACCGATGGGCACGCCACGGTCGGCGCACACGTAGGCAATGTGCAGCCCCCGGCTCACGCAATGGCCTCCGCAACACTGCCTAAAGGCGAAGCGACTGTCGCGATCACCACCGCAGCACGCGCGAGCACCGCGGCACGCATCAACCAGCCTCCGGCACATTGGCGGCGCGCAGAGACACCCTCAGGGCGAAGTGGCGGCGCAGCTGGGCGACGTTGGCGTGCAGATCGAACAGCTGCTCGGCGCGCCGGCGGCCCGCGTCGCCCATAAGCCTCGCGCGCTCGGGTTGATCCAAGAGGCTTGCGAGTGCGGCCGCGAGCGCGTCGGGATCCCCCGGTTCCACCAGCAACCCGGTGTAGCCGTCGACGACGATCTCGGGAATGCCCGATAGTCGTGTCGACACCACCGGACACGCGGTGGCGGCGGCTTCCAGCAGCACCGTCGGCAGGGCATCGACGTTGCCATCGTGCGCGACGACGCAAGGCAGCACCACTGCGGCCGCCGTGCTCACAGCGGCGGCCACGGCCTCGGTCGCCAGCACGCCCCGCAGCGTGACCGTGCCTTCCAATTTCGCGGCGTCGATCTGCGCACGCAGAGCGGCATCCTCGGGACCTTCGCCGATGATGGCGCAGCGAAAGTCGTAGCCGCGCTGGCGCAGCCGCCGGCAGGCGTCGACCAGTACCGCAAAGCCCTTCTTTTCGACGAGCCGACCGACGCCGAGCAGCAGCGGCGGCGCCACCGGCGATCGCGTCGAGGGCGAGAAGCGACGCAGGTCGACACCGTTGTAAACCCGTACGATCTTCTCGGCGGCCGCGGGACAGTCGGCAACCAGGGCGCGTAGGTAGTGCAGGTTGTAGTCGGTCACGGTGACCACGAAGGCGGCATGGAGGATCTTCCACCGCAAGAGCTGTGGGTCGACGTCGCGGTGGTAGATGTCCTTGGCATGGGCGGTGATGCTGTAGCGACAGCCAGCGAGTGCCGCCGCCAAGACGGCGACGTGACCGGCACGCGCGGCGAAGTGCGCGTGTAGATGCGCAACCCCATGCGCCTCGATCGCCGTCGCCAGGCTCACCGCCAGCCGCACATACTTGCGTGGCAGCACCGCGGCCACCTGAGCCTGCGGTACGGCAAAGTGTCGTTCCAGATGCCGCCGCGCTCGCCCTACCGCCGCGTCGCTAGGCGGCGGACCATCGTCGACGTACTGCAGCGGGCTGCGCAGCTCGTCCAGGAGATGATGCGGCACCACCGCGTCGTTGTGGTGCAACGAGAACACGCACAGCGGGTCGCCGAAGTCTTCCAGCGTCCGAATTTCATTGATCACGAAGGTCTCGGACACGCGCGGGAACACTTTCAGCACATACCCGATGCGGCCGGTGTTCATGCGGCCCTCCGTGATTTCGTCCGGGCGGGTTTTTCGAGGAGCAGCTCGAACTGATTCGCGTGCAGCGACAACGGGCGCAGCAGCGCGCCGCGCAGCCAACGCCAGGCATTGCCGACACCGTG
>CAZCGA010000054.1:16243-37174 GCA_964498075.1 uncultured Binatia bacterium (SeqCode)
GCCGCTCCGCATCCAGGTCCCGGACGGCGAAGCCGAATCCCCGTGCCCAGCGGACGAACTCATCGTACGCGTAGTAATGCATGTCAGAGAGCCGCTGGTGGTCGTCGTTCGAGGTCTTGCTGCGCCCCAGCAGGGCAATGGCGCGCTCCGCCAGCGGCCGCGGCAAGAAGGCGATGCCCGCAAGATGATAGTGCGGATCGACCCAGCACCAACGGTTGATGACGGTGACAAAGCACGAGCCACCGGCGCGCAGCACGCGCCAGATCTCGCTCAGCAGCTGGGCCGGGTACCGGCTATGCTCCAGCACGTCGCGACACACCACTGCGCCGAACGTCGCATCGGGAAACGGCAGGCGCTCGCCGCGGGCACGCACCGCCGGCACATCGAGCGCGTAGCGCTGGCCGCGCAAACGCGCCACCCGGCAGCAGCTCTGTCGGAGGTCGAGCGCGACGACGCGGTAGCCGGTGCGGCGCAGCGCCACGACCAGGCCGCCGCGCCCGCTGCCGACATCGAGGATCGTCCGCGCATCGCGCTGCCGCCACTCGCGGTGCAGCAGCCGCACGCGCCGGCGGTGATGGTTCTCATCCCACAGCCGCTGCTGGCGAAACACGGTGTAGTCCGATCGCCAGGCATTGGCGCGCATCCCGGGCTCGAGCAGCCGGGCAATCTCCGCTTCGATATCGGCGCGGCTCGCCGGCGGCGTTGCCATTTCCGCATGCGCAGCGTCATTCACTGGCGTGTACCATCTGACATCGCCGCTCGGCGCAGCGGGCTTGGAGGCCGGGTTGGCAGGCGTTGACTTGTACGCAGACCTGTGTTGGCCGGCAGGCCCGCTTGAGAAGGCGGCGCAGGTCGTCCCGGTGCCAGTTGGTCACCGCGGCCTGACCGCCGCCTTGTTTGCACGGGCAGCAGCCGATGCGATTGACGATGACGCAGTCGTCATCCTTCTCACACCAAAACATGTCGAATGGCACGACAACGGGACGCGAGCGGGCAGTGCCCTCCTTGAACGACATCACCCCCAACGCCACCAGCACCGCGGTGACGATGAGCACTAAGATCACACTCAGCCGGCCCGACATGGAAGGTTCACTACCCCCGCGCGCGCAGTCGTGCTCCGGGCGCGGCCACCAACATATCCGCTTCGTTCTGGGGAGCCGCCGGCGCTTCGATGCCACTCCGAGGAGTGTCCGCCGGTGCCGTCCCGCCCGTTCCCCACGACGCTTCGCCTTGCTGCAGCTCGAACACTTCACGGTACCACCCGGGCTCGGCCATGAGGCTCGCGTGCGTGCCGGTTTGTCGGATCTGACCCTCTTGGAGAACGAGGATGAGATCGGCGTGACACACCTCCGCCAAGCGGTGGGCGACTCGGAAGGTGGTTTTCCGGCACGCGAGCCGATTCAGCGCGGCATTCACCTGAGCCGCCGACGTAGCGTCGAGGGACGCCGTCGGCTCGTCGAGGATGAGAATCGGCGGATCTTTGATGATCGCACGGGCGATGGCGATCTTCTGTCTCTGCCCGCCGGAGAGCGTGTCGCCGCGTTCGCCAACTAGAGTGTCGTAGCCCTGCCGCAGCGCCATGACGAACTCGTGGGCGTCGGCGGTGCGCGCGGCCGCTTTGACTTCCTCCAGTGTGGCCTCGGGCTTCCCGTAGGCGATGTTGTCGCGCACCGTACCGGTAAACAGCAGCGGCTGTTGCAGGACGACGCCGATCTGATCGCGCAGCGAGTCGAGCGTGAGTTGCGTGATGCGCTCGCCGTCGATGCGGATGCGGCCTGCGGTGGGATCGTACAACCGCGGCAGCAACGCACACAGCGTCGACTTGCCCGCCCCGTTCGGACCGACAATCGCCAGGGTCTGGCCGGGAAGCACGGTGAAGGACACGTCGCGCAGTACCGGCTGGCCCGGCTGGTACGCGAAGCTTACCTCGATGCAGCTCACCTTGCCGCTGAAGCGCGGCGCCGGCCGCGCATCGCGGCGCACCTTGATCCGGTCGTTGACTCGCAACACGGCGAACACCCGCTCGGCGCAGATGGTGGCCTTCGACAGCCGCGCCGCAACGAAGGCGATGCGCCGCAGCGGCTTGTAGGTGCCGGTGAGGTACGAGGTGAAGACGATCAGATCGCCAGGCGTGAGGATCCCCGTCAGCACGCGCCGGACCCCGAACCACAACACCGCACCGGTGCCGATGGCGATCAGAATCTCGGCCACGCGTTCCAGATTCGCCTCCAGCTTCACGGTGCGGCGTGCCTGCCGCAGGCCGCTTCGATTCGGGCCGGCGAAGCGCTCCTCCTCGTACGCCTCGCGGCCGAAGACTTGAATCACGGCGATGCCTTGGAGCATCTCGCCGAACAGCGCCGCCATGCGACCTTCCTTCTTGCGCTGCCGCCGCACCGCGACGCGCAGGTCGCTGGAAATCCGAAAGACCGCTAGGCTCAGGGCGGGCAAGACCGCCAGGGCGATCAGGGTGAGTTGCCAGTCCATGTAGAACATGACCCCCACCATCGCGAGCAACACGAGAAACTCGGTGAGCACGACCAGCGTAGCGTCGACCAGCATCTCGCGCAGCATATTGGCGTCGCCCGTCGCGCGCAGCAGGAGGTCGCCCACTTGGTGCTGGTGATGGAAGGACAGCGACAAGCGTTGCAGCTGCCGGAACAGGTGGCGGCGAAGGTTGAAGGTGACCTGCTGCCCCGCCGTCGCAATGAAATAGCGCTGGCTGTAGGCGAAGACACCCCAGAGCAAGGTGATCAGAAAGAGCAGGAGGCAGGAGATGCTGACGACGCCCTGGGCGCCGTAGCCTTTCAAGAGATGAAAGGGGAACACCCACTTGATGCGGTTGGCGGGCGCCAAGGCGTAATCGAAGACCATCTTGATCGGCCACGGGCGCGCGATCACCATCAGTACGCCGCCGATGCTGCACACCACGGCAATCGTCAAGTCGCGCCGCACGGCGCGCAGATACGGCGCGAAGTCGCGCGCGACAGCAGCCATGCGCTGCCAGCGCAGGCCTTGGAACAGGCCGTTGAGGTGCAGCGTCATTGCGCTCGCACCAGGTGACTCACGGGAAGATCGCGCGCACCAGCGCCGGCAGGTCGGCGGCGTTCACCGCGCCATCCTGGTTCACGTCGCCCGGCCCGAAGTGCCCGCCCGCAAAGAGCGCGGATAGCGCCGTGGGCGGCGTGACGGCGGAATCGACGACCATCGCCGCGCACGTCACTGCCGGCGACGTAGTCACCACTCGCGCGAAGCCCTGCGCCACGCCGCGCATGGCGATGACCTGGGTTTCCAGGAAGGCCGCCGTGCCAGTAGTCCCGAAGGTGACCGTGGCTCCAGGCGGAACGTTCACCACCGCGCCATTGCCGTCCGCTACGTTATTCTCGACCGCGCCGTCGGGACCGAACATCTCGACGCCAATGTCGATGGCCTCGATAGCCAGCGACGTGCAAAACACATCCGACTGCATCCGCCCCCGCTTGATGACGCCGGGAAACAACACCGCGTGGGTCGCCTCGTGCCCGTCGGCGAAGCGGGGAAGCGGGACGGTCGGCAGGACGGGCCCGGGCACGGGGCGCATGCCGTCGCTGAGCGTGGCGATGGCCACGGGTGGCGCTGCGGAGTCGTCGAGCACGATGATGTTGCAGCGAATGCGGTTGGAGCTGCCGACGATCCGCGCGAAGCCCTGGGAGAAGGCGGCGAGCGGGATCACTTGGGTCTCCAGGTAGGCCGAGGTGGCGCCTGTGCCGATGGTTGTTGTGTGTCCGGGGGACACATCGAGCACCGCACCGGCGCCGGCCGTAATGTCATTGAGCCGATTCCCCAGCGTATCGAATATCTCGACGCCGATGTCGACCGGGTCATGGTCGAGAGAGGTGCACAGGAAATCGGTTTGGACCCTTCCCTTCTTGATGACCCCCGGCACGGCCATCAGCAGCAGGGCCTGCTTGCCGTCGGCAAAGCGTGGTAGCGGCGTCCCCGCAACGCCGGCCGCTGCCGCTGCAAACGGCCGGGCGCAGAGCGCCATCGCGCCCAGTATCAAGGCGCTACTGTGCAACCGCGAGGGCCTGGGTAGGGCCTTTGCAGAGCCCCGGCCTTGGTTGTCCCGTACCAGAAACATTAGTCGCCCGCCTGCTTCTTCCGCTTGGTGATCTTCAGCTGCACCATCGACGTGGGCGGCGACGACAACTTGTCGACGATGAACGCGTTGCAGACGATACTCCTGGCGTCACTGATGATGCGCGCCGAGCCGTTGCGCAGCGGCGGCGCACACGTCGCCCCACCCGCGCAGTCACCGTCGACCGTGCAGATAGTGGTCGGGCTCGTGCTACAGCGTAGCGCGGTGCAGGTGCCGCCCCCGGTGCAGTCCGGGTTGGCGTTGCACAAGCTGCCGGGAACGCTCCCGTCTTTGCACTTGCTAAGGTTGATGACGACATCTTCGTGAACGCCGCTGGTGTTGTCGGTTCCAATAGTCAGCGTCGCACCCGGGTTCACCGTCCCCGTACCATTGAAACCTGGCGCACTGGCATCATTCAACGGGCCACCACCCGCGGCTGGGAAGACCTCGACACCGATGTGGATGGTCGACGACGAAAGGTTGGTGCAGGTGAAGTCAGTCGCCAGGTTGTTGTTCTTGATCACACCGGGGACGGTGAACACATGCACCGCCGCGCCGACGCCGAGCACGGGCAAAGGACTGTCGATGACTCCACCAAGCACCGGGGCGGTCCAGCCGACAGACGCCGAGATCCCTACCAGCAGTTGTTGAGTACGTCTGGTCATCGCTCTTCCTACCTCCTTGTTCTGGGGCACGAAACCCAGGTTCCCTGGCCACAGACCACCATCACACTGCGTTGCGCGCGAGTGACGCAGTCGAGCGATAGAAGCCTGGCCTTCACATGGCGAGCAAGATTCCCGCCATCCGCCGTCCTGTGAATGTGGCTGGTGGACCCACGGGAGTAGCCTCCGGGCATTGGGGAAACACACGCAAGGTTTGGCAAGTCCCCCAGGGGCATGCTGCGGATTCTTACAGGTTCGGCGACAGCGTCAAGCCCAGACTCTTGAGTCGGCAATCAACTGAGCTACCCGGCGGCCCGTCTGGCCAGGGCGGACCCACACAGTCAGGGGCGCGTCACCGGGAGGCCGCCGATGGTGCCGCCGCTCAGCTCGTGCTGGGTGGTTTGCTCGCCGATCGTCTGCAGCTGCAGAATGATCCCCACTCCGGGGGCAATGTACAGCTCATCGATCTCCAGCTGGTCGTCCTGCTTCGTGGTGCCGCGGATGTGCACGAGCTGCGTGTACGTGCCCGCGGGGACGGTGAGACTCGCAACGATATCTATCGGGGTGAACGTGTCGGTGCGGTCGACGGTACCGATGAACAGGCCGTCGCTGACCCGCCGCACGACGCACTGCACGTGGGTGGAAAACGTCTGTCCAGCCACAACCGGCACCATCAGCTGCAACAGCGGCGGGTTGCAGGTCGTGCGCACCAACCCCGCCACGGTTACCATGTCGGTGCCACCAAAGAACAGCTGGGTTCCCGTGTCGACGTACGACTGCTGCTCATGCCTGCGCACCACCTGATCCCGGACCAGCTGGTCGTCGAGGACGAATCCGCCGGCGGCATCCGTGCTGACCACCAGTGTCGTCTCGGTGCCGACGTGCACGCGAGGGTCGGGGTCGATGATTCGATACACGAGCTGGTCGCCGACGGCGTGCGGCACCAGCTCCTCTATCGTGCCGACGAAGAGCGGGGGAGGAGGAAGCAAGAAGATGTCCGCCACCGTTACGGCCCCGTCGCCGTTCGCGTCCACACCATCGACGTGCGGCAAATCGCCGAAGAGTGTCTGGATCAGGGTTCCCTGATTGGGCGGCGCCTGCGCAGACGCCCGTGTCGCCGGGCACGCCAGGAGCACGAGCAGCGCGCACGTGCGCCACATGACGATGCCTCGCGGCCGGTGCGGCCCGGTGGGTGTGCGGTTCCAACGCATGGAGTCGGCTGTGGCTATCAGTGCGGCGCGAAGGTGAAGACGGTGACCACGTCGAGGAAATTGCCGGCGGCACTTTGATCCAGAGCCGGAGCACTCAGCACGAGCCGGCCGCTGCGGCTCCCCGGCCAGTCGTCGCAGGAGAAGTTCTCTCCCCCATCGGGACCGGGGGGAACCTCGAAGCTCAAGGTTCGCCCCTTGATGTTGTTGGCGTTCAGGATCTTCGATCGCGCGAAGCCAGTGGTCAGCGCAAAGGGAACGCGCAGGGCCGGGGGACCCTCATTACCGCACGGCAGAGCGTCCTCAAATCCCAGCTCGATCGGCAATCCGCGCAGCTGCACGTCCGGATCAGGATTGGGCACGATGATGAGCTCACCCGGTCCGGTGTCACCGGTCCCAGAACCCGGGATCAATGGGCCGTTGCATACGCCGGGGTGTGGCGCGCCGCAGAAGCCCTGATCTGCGCCGTCAACGCAGTCGGCGTCTGAGTTGCACACGGCGCCGACGTTGACACCCATGCATTCCGCCGGGTGATGACCGCAGACCCCGTCGGTCGCGTCCAGCGACGTGTTGCAGTCGACATCCTCAGTACACACTTTCCCCACGGTGCCGGCGGTACAGGCCGCCCACGGGATTTCGAACGTCCCCTCCTCCGCTGCACAGTCCAACGACGTGAAGCCATTCACCCCGAGCTCCCCGAGGCGATGGTCAACATTCAGTGAAATGGCGGCGTCTATTCCGCCGTTGCAGCCGAGCACGCCCGCCGACATCACCGGGACCAGCGGTTTGATGCAGAGGACGAACCCTGCCAAGTCGACCGCGTCAACGAAGATGTACTCCGAAGCGCCGAGGATGTTGATCCTCGCGACCCCCTGGGCGTCGGGCTCGCCAGCTTCGAGATCCAAGAATGCTCGCTCGGTCGTGTTGTTGGTTTGTCCCTGAAACCCCCCGACCGGAACCGTCACAATGTTCCTCCCGACAGCGATCTTCACGTTGAAAACGCTCGGGGTCGGATCGAGGACGAAGTGGCGGATGCCCAATGGGCCGGGCGTCCGCGTGTCCGTCGGCGTGGGGGTGATCGTCGGCGTGGGCGTGACCGTCAGCGTGGCCGACGGCGTCGGGCTCGGCGTTGCCGAAGGTGTCGGCGTTGCCGAAGGTGTCGGCGTTGCCGAAGGTGTCGGCGTTGCCGAAGGCGTCGGCGTTGCCGAAGGCGTCGGCGTTGCCGAAGGCGTCGGCGTTACCGAAGGCGTCGGCGTTACCGTCACCGTTGCCGAAGGCGTCGGCGTGCCGGTCAATGTCGGAGTCGGCGCCGCCCGGAGCGCACCGGCGCCGGCGCAGCCGCTCCCGGCAGAAACTAGTAGAACGAGCCACGCGGTGATGTTTCGCCAGCCTTGCCAGGTGGGTGTGCGGCCCCAACGCATATTCAGTCGGCCTGTTGCCCTCCCCGGCCGCGCGCTCACATTGTTATGCAACCGGGGATTGACTGTCAATCTCGGACCGGCAGCCATCGCCCGCCGCGGCCGTCAGCAGATACCGCGACCCATCAACGGCGCGGTGCGCCGACCAGGACGGAGTACATCACGCACGGCGTCTTGCCGGGGTTGCGCCAGGCGTGCCGCGTTCCCGTCTGAATCACGATGTCGCCGGGCTTGAGGTGCACCTGCTTGCCGTCGTCGAGCTCGAGCAGCAGCTCGCCGGACATGATGACGTCGTAGTCCACCGTGTCGGTGGTATGCATGCCCGGGTGACTACGCTCCATCGCCTCGCCGAGGCCGGGTAGCTGGGCACGCATCTCCTCGGCAAGCGCGGCCGCGTCGACATGCCTCGGCCTGCCGCGCCGCACCGGGGCGAACACCGTGATGAGGAAGCGGGTGCTGCCCGGACCCGGCACGAACGTGGTCATGTAGGGTGTAGGATCGTCGCTGCCGGGCACCAACGTCATGCCGTAGTCCGTGGCCCACGCGGCGGTGACGGAGAAGCCGCTCATGCCGGAGACGGCGGCGACGCGCGCTGGCGGGCCGTCGCTGACGAACACGGATTTCCGTTCAGGGGTGTGCCCCGTAACCACTCGCCGAATCCGCCCCGCCGCAGGCTCCACCGCGACCGACTGTCGGCGCCGCGTACGGCCGCCTGCGACCTTGCGCCGCCCCCCTTTGCTTCCCGCCGCGGGTGCCGCTGCCCCTTTGCCCCGTCGTGCCCGCACCTTTCGCCGCGCCGCTGCCCCGCCACCTCTCGCGGACCGCTTCGTTGCCATCGCATCTCCTCCCGTCGACGCTATCCTTTGATACCGCCGCTCAGAATGCCCTCGATGTAGTATTTCTGCAGCGCCATGAATACCACAATGACCGGCAACACCGTGAGCACGGCGCCGGCCATCATCAGCTCGGTGTCCTGCACGTGCTCGCCCACCAGGTTCGCCAGCGCCACCGGCAGCGTGTACATGTCGCTGTCCGTCAGGATGATCAGCGGCCAGAGGAAGTCGTTCCAGGTCCCCATGAAGGTGAAAATCGCCAGGGTCACCAGGATCGGCTTGCACGCCGGCAGCACGAGCGACCAGTAGATGCGAAACTCTCCGGCCCCGTCGATGCGCGCGGCATCGAGCAGGCTGTCGGGGATCGACAGCGCGTACTGACGGATCAGAAAGATGCCGAAGATGCTCGCCATGCCGGGGATGATCACGCCCCAGTAGGTGTTGATGCACCCCATTTGCTTGAGCATGAGAAACAGCGGCAGCATCGAGACCTGCCCCGGGATGACCAGCGCGGCTAGCAGCGCGCGAAAGATCCGATCGCGTCCTCGAAAGTCGAACTTTGCGAAGGCGTAACCGGCCATCGAGTTGAGGAGCAACGAGATCAGCGTCACTGCGGTCGCGAGCAGCGCACTGTTGGCAAGCGAGCGTGCCAGGTTGAGCCGCGTGAACAGCGCCGCGTAGTGCTCCCACGTGATCGCGCTCGGCAGCAGGCGCGGCGGCAGCGACGTCGCCTCGCCGGCCGGCATGATCGACGCAGCCAGCATCCACAGCAGCGGCAGGAGGGTCAGCCCGGCCGCACCGGCGAGCGCGACGTGGATCAGGACGGGGCGGGTCCAGCGTTTCATGCAGCCACCTCGCCAGCGGCGACGGGGCTCACCTCCGGGTCGCGGGCCCGCAAACGCATCGTGACGACCGTGAGCGACAGGATGATGGCGAACAAGACAAACGCCACCGCGGCCGCGTACCCCATGTTCCACCAGCGGAAGCCCTCCTGGTACATGAGCAGGACGATACTCAGTGTGCTGTGCGCCGGACCACCCTGCGTCATCACGTACGGCTCCGCGAACAGCTGGAAGTAGCCGATCATGGTCATCACCACGACGAACACGAAGGTCGGCGCCAGCATGGGAAGGGTGATGCTGCGGAACTGCTGCCAACCGCGCGCGCCGTCGATACTGGCCGCCTCGTACAGCCGCTCCGGAATGCTCTGCAATCCGGCGATGAAGATGACCATGTTGAAACCGAAGTTCTTCCACACCGCCATGAGGATGATCGCCGGCATCGCCCAAGCGGGATCACCCAGCCAGTCGATCGCGCCGATGCCGAGCAGCGAGAGGCCGTAGTTCAGCAGACCGAAGCGCGGATGGTACACGTAGCGGAAGACCACGGCGACGGCGACGAGCGTGGTGACCACCGGCAGGAACAAGAGCGTCCGCAGCAGCCCCTTGAAGCGCACCAGCTTCGCCGACACGAGCAACGCCGCTCCGAGCGACACCGCCACGGACAACGGGCCGCCGATGGCGACGAAGTACACGGTGTTCTTCAACGCCAGCCAGACCAGCGGATCGCCTAGGAGCCGAGCGTAGTTGCCCGAGCCGACGACACGGAGATTGGCGCGGCTCGCCACCGCGTAGATGTCGAAGTCCGTCAGGCTCAGGAGCACCGACGCGGCTACCGGTACGAAGAAGAATAGCGCGATCGCAGAAAGCGCCGGCGCCAGAAACCAGTATGCGGGGTTCACACGGCGCTGCCTCGTCATCGCCTCTGCCGCTCCTCGTCGTCATGCACCCCCCGCGCTCGGGCCAACATCCAGCGCCGCTTCTCGAGCAAGGCATCGACGTCCGCATCCAGCGCCGCGAGCGCTGCCTCGGCGGTCATGGTGTCGCGGATCGCCGCCTCGGCGTACTCGCTGATCTTGCTCGCGATGCGTTCCCACTCGGCGATCTTGGGCGTGGACCGCACATGCTGCAGCTGCGTCCAGAATGCCTGCGCGTAGCGGTTGTCAGCCAGCGCTTGGTCCTTCCAAGCCGTCCTGCGGGAAGGGAGATCGCCGGTCAGGCGATGGAACTCGACCTGCTGTGCCGGCTGGGACAGGTATTCGATGAATCGCCACGCCGCCTCCTTGTGCCGGCAGCGCCGAAAGATGGCCAAGCTCGCACCGCCGGCGACCGAAACGCCCGGGTGTTGCGCGTCGGGACCCGGCATCGGCGCGGTGGACCATCGATCCACCAGGCTCGCCGGCAAGCGCCGGCTGAACTCGCCGATGTTCCACGGACCGCTGATGTAGAAGGAGAAGAACCCGTTCGCGAAGTCTTGATAGAGGTTCGCCACTTGCGCCTCGCCGCGGCGCGGCGCCAAACCCCGGCGGAACATGTCGAGGTAGAGGTCGAAGGCCTGGTGGAACGCGGCGCTACGGAAGTTGCCGTACTGCTCGGCGTCACGCAGCAGGCTGGCATCGAGCTGCAGGGCGAGGACGACGGGCGGCTGCCACTCGTCGAGCGGCAGCAGGATCGCATAGTTGCCGGGGCCGACGCGTGCTTTGACGCGCGTCATGGCATCGAGCCACGCACCCCAGGTCGCCGGCGGTTGCGCGTAGCCGACCTGCTGCAGCACGTCGGTCCGATAAAAGAGCAGGCGGGTATCGACGTACCACGGCACGCCGTACGTCACCCCGTCGATCACGTTGGTGTCGAGGATGCCGGGGAAGTAGTCGCCGGTCTGCACGACTGCGGAACGCGCCAGCCATGCATCCAGCGGCTCGATCGCATCCAGCGCGACGAATTCCGGAATCCACGTGTTGCCCACCTGGAACAGGTCCGGCATGGCGTCACCGACGTACGCGGTCAGCAGCTTCTCGTGCGCCGCGCTCCACGGGACTTGTTGCACGCGGACGTGAATGCCGGGTGTCTGCCGTTCAAACTCGGGCACCAGGCTCTGCACCACCTCGCCTTCGCGGCCCATCGCCCAGAACTCGACCACGGTGTGTGCGGGTGAATCGTCACGGCACCCGAGCAGCGGGAGCAACAGGAGGGCGGTTGCGAAGCGGTGGCAGAGTCTCATCCAGGGCACGCCTTACCATACCTCTTGCATGGCGTCGTGGTGGGCGCGGGGCCTGAACGGCTGTGGGTCGAGCCGGCGCGGACTGCCCGCCACTTGACCCGCATACCCGACTGTAACATTGGAAAGGATGATTTGGGCTGAAGAGGGGAATTTGATGCTGCGCTCTTGCCGGCGTTCAACTGTTGAGATCTGTCAGCGGCTGCGATTGCATCGCACCATCCGCATCGCACTGCTGGTGCGCACTGCGGCGTGGGTCGTTGCTCTGGGGTGTCTCCCGGTCGCGGCCGCGGCCTTCGATCTGGACGACGTCGCCGCCAAGGCCCAGCAGTTGGCCAAGCAGCCGTACCAAGATCCGAAGGCCCAAGTGCCCGACTGGCTACTGAAGATCAGCTACGATCAGTGGCGCGACATCCGGTTTCGTGCGGAGCATGCGCTCTGGGGAGACCAGCATTTGCCGTTTCAAGTGCAGTTCTTCCACCCCGGTCTCTACTACAACCGCACGGTGGCCATGAACGTCGTCGACGCCAAGGGCGTCCGCCCGATACAGTTCTCACCGTCGCAGTTCGACTACGGGCACAACGACTTCGCCAGCAAGGTCCCGCAGGACCTCGGCTACGCCGGCTTCCGCATCCACGCGCCCGTCAAGACCGCAAAGTACTACGACGAAGTGATCGTCTTCGTCGGGGCCAGCTACTTCCGCGCGCTGGGCAAGGAACAGGTTTTCGGGCTGTCGGCGCGTGGCCTCGCCGTCGATACAGCTTTGCCCACGGGCGAGGAGTTCCCCTACTTCAAAGCGTTCTGGCTCGTGGCGCCGGCCTCGAAGGCCAAAGAGCTGACCGTCTACGCGCTGCTCGACAGCCCCAGCCTCACCGGTGCCTATCGCTTCACGGTCCAACCGGGCGAGCAGACAATGGTGAACGTCGACGCGCGGTTGTTCCTGCGGCAAGAGGTGAAGACGCTCGGGATCGCGCCGTTGACGAGCATGTTCTTTCACGGCGAGAACACCGCGCGACAGTTCGAGGACTTTCGCCCCGAGGTCCACGACTCCGACGGCGTGCTGCTCAACTTGAGCAGCGGCGAGTGGCTGTGGCGGCCGGTGGACAACCCGCGCACGTTGAACGTGAGCCAGTTGCACATGCCCAGTCCCAAAGGCTTCGGGCTGATTCAGCGTGACCGCGACTTCGAGCACTATCAGGACTTGGAGACGCGCGCCGAGCTGCGCCCCAGTGTCTGGGTGAGCCCACGCGGCGACTGGGGCGCCGGCCACGTCGAGGTGGTGGAGATCCCTACCAAGCTGGACACCAACGACAACATCGTCGTCTTCTGGGTACCGGAGAAGCAACCGAAGCCGGGCACGCCGGCCACCTTCTCTTACACCATGTGGTGGTACGGCGACGATGCAACGCGCCCGCCGGGAGCACGGGCGATCGCCAGCCGCCGCGATCGTGGCACCAAGGAGGACGCGTATCGCTTCGTGATCGACTTCGTCGGCAAGAAGCTCAACGCGCTGCCGCCCGATACCGTCCTGCGTGGCGTCGTCACCGTGGCGTCCGGCGAAGACGCCGCCGAGGTACTGGACCAGAACGTGGTCAAGAACCCGGCGACCGGGGGCTGGCGGCTGACCTTCCAGCTGCGGCCGAAGCGCAAGGATCCGGTCGAGCTACGTGCGTTTCTCGACAAGGGTGGCGACACACTCACGGAAACCTGGTCGTACGTGGTCCTGCCGTGAGCCCCACCTCACCCGCAGCTGCCAAGCCGCCGCCTCCCGCAGCGCCGAGCCACTTCGCGGTCCCGTCGGAGCGGCTGCTGCAGGACTGGAAGGAGGCGTACGAGCGCGCCGTGGCGTACCTGGAGGCGCTCGGCGTGCTTGAGCCGGAAGGCGCGCCGTTGGCCGGTGCCGCGGTCGAGCGCGCCCTGCAGCATGAACCGTGGGGCGCGGACAGCGACGCCGTGGCGGAGACGCTGCGGGCCCTGCGGCAGCTGGTGCCGGAGCGCTACCCCGCTCAACCGCGAGGCTGGCTGGTCCACGCCGACGAGTTTCTCGCGTGGCGCCTGGATGCATACCTGTCTGGGCGATTCCGCTCCGCTGCACCCCGTGGTGGCCAGACCGAGGGCGCGGCGGCGCCGGGTGCGCCCCCCTCCCCGGCCGTGACGCTCCGTGACGGCGTCTTCTCCTCCATGCCGCGGCTGGCGCGGCGCGCCATGCTGCCTCAGAAGATCGAGCGCCGCATCCTGCGTCGCTGGTTCAATCGGCTGACCGGCAGGCGCCCGGACTCGTCGCAGCGCGACAGCTTGCGAAGCCGGCGCCGGCGCCTGCCGTGGATTCGTGCCGCCCACCGGCGCCGCGTGCTGCTCGCCGAGCTGGTGCTGATTCCGAGCATCATCGCCAGCGGCTTCATGGTGAACGTGCTGCCGCATCAAGGCGGCACCTGGATCGAGTTCGCCATCGTCATCTTCTTCGGCGCGCTCTTCGGTTGGATATCGATCGGGTTCTGGACCGCCCTGTTCGGCTTCTTCACCCTCGCCAGCCGCCGCAGTCGATTCGCGATCACCCACGTCGATCCGGAGGAGCCCGGCGAGTTTCGTCCGCACGGACGCACGGCGATCGTCATGCCCATCTGCGAAGAGCCGGTCGATCGCGTGTTCGCTGGTCTGCAAGCCATCTACCAGTCGCTGCAGCGCACCGGCGCGTTGCCACACTTCGATTTCTTCATTCTCAGCGACAGCGGCGACGCGGGCACGTGGGTGAAGGAAGAAGAGGCGTGGGCCGAGTGGTGCCGGTCGGTGAATGGGTTCGAGCAGATCTTCTATCGGCGCCGGCGCGTGCGCCTGGAGCGCAAGAGCGGCAACGTCGCCGACTTCTGCCGCCGCTGGGGCCGGCAGTACACGCACATGGTCATGCTCGATGCCGACAGCATCATGGCGGGCGAGACGGTGGTGCGCCTGGTGCGGATGATGGAACGCCACTCCGAGGTCGGCATGATCCAGACGGCGCCCAACGCCGTCAATCGGCGCTCGTTGTTTGCCCGCGTGCAGCAGTTCGGCGGCCGCGTGTACGGACCGATGTTCGTCGCCGGCTTGCACTACTGGCAGCTCGGCGACGGCCAGTATTGGGGGCACAACACGATCATCCGTGTGCAGGCGTTCATGGACCACTGCGGTCTGCCGCGGCTGCCGGGCTCGCCGCCGCTCGGCGGCGAGATCTTGAGCCACGACTTCGTCGAGGCCGCATTGATGGGACGCGCCGGGTGGACGCTGTGGCTGGCCTACGATCTGCCCGGCAGCTACGAGGAGGTGCCGTCGACGCTGCTCGAGGAGATGAAGCGCGATCGCCGCTGGTGCCAGGGCAACCTGCAGCACCTGCGGCTGTTGCCCACCGAAGGGCTCTTCGGGGCGCACCGCGCCCTCTTCCTGAACGGCGTCCTCTCCTACGTGTCGGCGCTGCTGTGGTTCGCGTTTCTCACCTTGAACACCGCCGAGGCGATCCAGAACGCGTTGCGCGTGCCCGAGTACTTCCCGCACGGACGGAGTCTCTTCCCGGAGTGGCCGATCTGGCGGCCGGACTGGGCGCTGTATCTGATGGCGGTGACCGGCATGATTCTGTTTCTCCCGAAGGTGCTCAGTGTCGTGCTCATCGCGCTCAAGGAACACACCGCACGCGACTACGGCGGGGTCTTCAAGCTGTCGCTCAGTGTCGTACTGGAGATCATCCTCTCGAGCCTGCTGGCGCCGATCCGCATGGTCTTCCACAGCCGCTTCGTCGTGCAGAACCTGCTGGGCCGCACGGTGACCTGGCGCTCGCAGGGACGCACGGATGCGGAAACCGGTTGGCGCGAAGCCCTGCGCCACCACGGCCTCGATACCCTGGTCGCCAGCGCCTGGGGCATCGGCCTCTACTGGTTGAACCCCGGCTACTTCTGGTGGCTGACGCCCATCATTACTGCGTTGATCCTGTCGGTACCGCTGTCGGTCTTCGCCAGCCGCGTGCGTCTCGGCGATCGTCTGCGCGCCTGGGGCTTGTTCGTCATCCCGGAAGAGACCGCGCTCTCCCCGGAGCTGCGCGACCTGCGCGACAACTTCCAATCCGCCCAGCGTGCGGCGCAGACGCTCCCCGACGCCGAGCGTGACGGCTTCGTGCGTGTCGCCGTGGATCCCTACGTCAACGCGCTGCACCGTGCCTTGCTCGGGAAGCGTCGTGCGTTGAAGCCGTCGGTGCGCGCCGCCCGCCATGCCTTGTTGGAGCGCGCGCTGGCGGATGGACCGGCGGCGCTGTCAGCGCGCCACCGCAAGTTCCTGCTCTACGATCCCGACTTGATCAGCGAGCTGCACCACCGCGTCTGGGCGCTCGCGGATCGCGGGCGCGCCGCCCGCTGGGGCCGGCCGGGGCTCCGCCGCTAACGTCGCACACGGGTGAAACGGACATGACGCGAAGACTCGGCATGCTCGTCGTCGGCCTCGGACTGTGTGCGGTCTGCGTCGGACGCGCCGCCCGTGCCGCGGCCGATGCGGACGGCACGTCTGCGGTTCAACCGGGCCCTCCCACACCACAGCTGAAGCGCATCACCTGCCCGCTCGACGGCCTGTCGACGGCTACACTCCCGGCGGCGGCGCGTGAGATCGTCGTCGCCGTCAAGAAGAAGGCGTGGGAAGATTCGCTCGGCGGGCGAGCGGCCGCGAAGCCGCACATTCAGGCCCGATTGGTGGGTTGGCCGCAGCACGTTCTGATCGACCGAGGAAGCCTGCCGAAGACGGATCGCGAGTTTGCGCTGCGCCTGGCGCGCGACACCTGGCGCGGGCTGGACGCGCTCAGCGATCGCGAGAACGGCTTGCCGATCGACAACGCCCGCTTCGCCAAGAACTCCGTCGGCCTCGCGGAGGCGCGCATCGGCGATTACACCAGCGGCACCAACATCGGTTTGCATCTGATCGCCATCGTGGCGGCGCGCGAGCTGGGCTTCCTGCCGGCGGCGGCGGCGGTCGAGAAGATCGGCCGCGTCCTCGATACGCTCGAGCACCTCGAAACCTACCGCGGCTTCTTCTTCAACTTCTACGACACGACCTCGCTGGAGCGGACGAGCAACTTCGTGTCGTTCGTCGACTCGGCGTGGTTGACCGCGGGACTCATCGTGGTCCGGAACACGTTCCCGGATCTCGCCGAGCGCTGCACGCAGGTGATCGCGAAGATGGACTTCAGCTTCTTCTACAACGGCGTCACCGGGCAAGTGTCGCACGGGTACTACGTCAAGCCGGGAATCCGCTCCCCGTACGACTACGGCATGCTGTACACCGAAGCACGCCTGGGGAGTCTCATTGCCATCGGCAAGGGCGACGTGCCGGAAGCCCACTGGGCCACCCTGGCGCGCACCTTCCCCGCCGACTGTGCCGGGCAAACGCTGCTACCGCAGGGTACGCGCATCAAGACGCTCCGGGGCCACGAGCTCGCGGCGGGGTATTACGAGTGGGGCGGCCTGCGCTACGTGCCGTCGTGGGGCGGCAGCATGTTCGAGGCGCTCATGCCGACGTTGGTGCTCGACGAGGTGCGGCACGCGCCGAAGAGCCTGGGTCTGAACGATCGGGCGCACGCCGAGGTACAGCGCCGCTACGCGCTCGAGCAGCTCGGCTACCGCGTCTGGGGTCTCTCGCCCTGCGCCACGCCGGCGGGAGACAGTTACGGCGAGTACGGCGTGAAGGTGCTCGGGGCGCGCGGGTACGACGGCGGAGCGGTGACCCCGCATGCCTCGGCGTTGGCGCTGGGCTTCACGCCGGAAGCGGCGCTGACGAACCTGCGGCAACTCGCGCAACAGTACGACGTCTACGGCGAGTACGGCTTTTACGACGCCGCCGACCCGCGCTCGGGTGCCGTGGCCTACAAGTACCTCGCGCTCGACCAATCGATGGTGTTCATTGCACTGGCAAACTACCTCAACGACCACTGCATCCAAAAGCACTTCGGCGCCGACCCGATCGCGCAGAAGGCTCTGGCGCTCATCGGCGATGAAGACTTCTTCGACTGACGGTTCCCTCCCCCGTTGCCACTTCCGGCAACGGGGGAGGGTCAGGGAGGGGGCGTGATCATGGCCAGCGTCGAGTTCGAGCACATCGACAAAGTGTATCCCGGCGGGACGCGCGCCGTCTCCGACTGCACGTTGCGCATCGATGATGGAGAGCTGGTCGTCTTCGTCGGCCCATCGGGCTGCGGCAAGTCGACGTTGCTCCGTCTGCTCGCCGGGCTGGAGCCGGTGACCGGCGGCACGCTGCGCATCGGCGACCGCGTGGTCAACGACCTGCCGCCGCAGGAACGCAACATCGCCATGGTGTTCCAAGACTACGCCCTCTACCCGTTCATGTCGGTGCGGCGCAACCTCGAGTTCCCGCTGCAGATGCGCAAGCTGCCGGCAGCGGAGATGCAGCGGCGCGTCGCCTGGGTGGCCGGGCTGCTCGACATCGCGCCTCTGCTCGACCGGCTTCCGAAGCAGCTCTCGGGCGGGCAGCGGCAGCGGGTGGCGATGGGACGCGCGCTGGTGCGCGAACCGACCGTCTTCTTGCTCGACGAGCCGCTGTCCAACCTCGACGCCAAGCTGCGTGGGCAAGTGCGGGCCGAGATCGGCGAGCTGCAGCAACGCACCAACACGACGATGATCTACGTCACGCACGATCAGGTGGAAGCGATGACCCTGGGCCACCGCGTCGCGGTGCTGAATCAGGGGCGTCTGCAGCAGGTCGCCCCGCCCCGCGAGCTGTACGATCATCCCGCCAACGTCTTCGTCGCCGGCTTCATCGGCAACCCGCCGATGAATTTGTTTCCGACGCGCGCCGTACTCGACGAGCGTGGCCGCAGCTGCATCACCATCGGCAACCACGTCGCGCCGCTCGCGCCACACCGCGCCGTCCAGGAGCTGATCCGTCTACAGCCGGATACTCCGCTGACCGCCGGCATTCGGCCTGAGGTCTTTCAGCTTGCACCCGCGGAATCCACGGACGGCTCGGTCCCGGCGATTGTCGAGAACGTCGAGTACCTCGGTCACGAGACGCTCGCCCACACTCGTGTCGATGATCCGACGCGGGACGGCGCGATCCGGTTGATCGCTCGACTGCAGGGCATGCACGAGCTGCGGCGCGGCGACGGCGTCCGCCTGCAGGTCGACGCAGAACGCATTCATCTGTTCAAGCCGGACGGGTCGGCAGTGGTCGGCTGACCCCGTATCCTCAGACGCGCGCGACGTGTCGATGGACGAGGTCGCGCAGCACGCGGACGGTCGGCCCAAGTGCCAGACCCAGGTCACGCAGCTCGCCGTTGGCCGCGGCATCACAGGTGCGCTCGAGGGTGAACAGCAGCACGGCATCTTCTTCGCCGGTCCGCGCCGGTCCCCGCAAAGCCGCCCGCAGCTGGCGCAACATGCGCAGCTGCCGCCGCCGCTGGCCGCGATAGAAACGCCCCACCGTGCGGTCCGACGCCGCCAGGGACAACAAGCTGCTGCGCAGCCCGCGCCAGCGCCGATGCAGCGGCAGTACCAGCTCGACGATCCGCGTGGCCACGGCGGCCGCGGTACCGCCGGCGCGGACCTCGGCCTCGATCGCCGCCCACTCCGCCGTCACCCACTCTTCGTACGCCGCCAGCAGGATCGCGCGTTTGTCGGGGAAGTGCTTGTAGAACGTCCCGGGAGCGTACCCGGCGGCGCGGGCGATGCGATTCGAGTCGGTGCCGTGATAGCCGTCGCGGTTGAACACCGCGGCGGCGGCCGCCACCAAGCGCGCACGCGTCGCCACCGGCGTGCCGCGCGCCGGCCGGACCGCCTCCTCCGGTGATCTCGTCCGCTTGCGCACGGATCGCCTTCTAGCACACTTGCGCCGGCCTCGTCAGTAGTGATAGATGTATCACTACGTCCTACGGGCAAGAGACGGAAGGAGGATCTGATGGCGACGTTACGATCGGTGGTGGGCGCAACCGCGCCTTGGAAGGATGTCGGCGTCGACGGCGTCCGGCTGGCGTACGACGACGACGGCGCCGGGCCGGCGCTCGTGTGCGTACATGCAACCGGCCATGGCGCGGGAGACTTCGCACCCCTGCGGGAACGGCTACGCGGGCGCTACCGCGTGCTGGCGCTCGACTGGCCGGGTCACGGAAGCTCGGACGACGATGCCGTCCCCGCCAGCGCCGCGCGCTACGCCGATCTGCTCGCGGGCTTCCTCGACGCGGTTGCGATCGAGGCGCCGGTGATCCTGGGCAACTCGATCGGTGGCGCGGCGGCGATCCGCGTTGCGGCGCGGCAGCCGGGGCGGGTGCGCGCGCTGGTGCTCGCCAATCCCGGCGGTCTCGACCGCGTCGATGCGCTGACGCGCCCGGTGACGCGCCTGATGGCCCGCTTCTTCGAAGCGGGTGCGCGCGGCGCGCGCTGGTACCCGCGCGCTTTCGCTGCCCTGTACGGCCGCGTCCTGCCACAGCCGCCGGCCGCCGCGCAGCGGGCGCGCATTGTCGCCTCGGCCGTCGAAGTCGCGCCGGTACTGGCGCAAGCCTGGCGCAGCTTCGGTGCACCCGACGCCGACGTGCGTGGGCTGGCGGAGCGCATCACGTGCCCCGTCTTGTTCGCCTGGGCCACGGGGGATTGGATCAACCAGCTCGGCCGCTGCCGGCCGGCCATTCAGCGGTTTCCGAACGCCCGGTTGGAAACCTTCCGCGGCGGACACGCCGCGTTCCTGGAAGACACGGAGGCCTTCGCGGACTCGCTCGAGCGCTTCCTGGCCGAATGTGTGCGCGACGTACCTACTACAGCGGTACCAGGCGGATCGGTAGGCCGTCCATCGGCGGCGCGATCGGCGCTTGCTGGGCCGGCATCTGATGAACGTCGGGAACGCTCCAGCGGTAGCGCTGCACCATCTGGTGCATGACGGCCTTGACCTGCACTTCCGCATCGTGGTTGTCCAACTGTCGATGCTGTGCATTACTCCGCACCGATGAACGTCAGCGAGTGGCGAGAGGTCTGGAAGCGAGCGCAGGCGCGCGGCGCGACCTACCCGCATCAGCTCGCCTTCCTGTTGGAGCTGCCGCTGCGGAAGCTCATCTTCTCGCCACGCCAGCTGGCGGCGCGGCTGCAGCTGCGTGAGGACTTCCGCGTCCTCGAGATCGGACCGGGTCCGGGCTTCTTCAGCGTCGAGGTCGCGCGCCGCGTACCGCGAGGGCGCTTGGAGCTGTTCGACGTCCAGCGTGAGATGCTCGCCAAGGCGCGCCGCAAGCTCGAGCGCGCGCCACTGCGGAACACAGGATGCGTTCAAGGTGACGCGCGCACCCTGCCCTATCGTGATGCGACGTTCGACGTGGCGTTCCTCATCGCCGTGCTCGGCGAGATTGCGGACCCGCCAGCGGGTGTGCGCGAGGTCTACCGCGTCCTACGCCCAGGCGGCTTGCTCTCGGTCACCGAGCTGCCCGGCGACCCCGACTTCACGCCGCTCGACGCGCTACGGACCTTGGCGGAGCAAGCCGGCTTCCAATTCGAGACAAGCTTCGGCAAGCCGAGCAACTTCACCGCGAACTTCCGCAAGCCGGTCCGAGTCTAGACTAGCAGGCTGCTGAAAAACTCGAAGAGCACCCTTCGAGAGCCTACCAATGAACCGTTCGTCGAGCGTTCCCCTCCTTACCAA
>CAZCGA010000055.1:0-36944 GCA_964498075.1 uncultured Binatia bacterium (SeqCode)
AGCCGCCGAGCGCGCTGCGCAAGACCCGCTCGACCGACGCCACCGGCACGCCGTAGCGCAGGAGGTCGTCGCGCCGCGGCCGGATGCGCACCCCGGGCGCGGCGAGCGCGCCGGGCGCGTGCACGTCGATGGCGCCCGGCACCGCTGCCACGCGCTCGCTCACCACGTGCGCCGCCTCCTCCAGGCGCGCGAGGTCGTCGCCGCGCAAGCGCACGACGATCTGCGCCCCCGCGCCTTCCAGTGTCTCCTCGATACGCTCGTTGAGGAACTGCTTCAGGTCGAAGGCGAAGCCGGCGATAGCGGCCGTCCGCGCGCGGATGTCGGCGGTCACACGAGCGGCATCGGCATCGGCCCCGAGCCGGACGAGCATCTCGCTGCGCTCGGCGCCGAAGGTGGGATCCTCGGCAAGGGTGGCGCGGCCGATGACCTGCGCCACCGACTCCACGCCGGGGACGCCCAGTAGGGCACGCGCCGCGGCAGTCCCCATGCGCGCCGACTCGCCGAGGCCGACGCCGGGCGCCCCCGTCATGTGCACCACGAAGTTGGTCTCGTGAAACTCGGGCAGGAACTCGAGACGGAGCAGCGGTCCCAGAGCTGCCCCCAGCAACACGGCACACGCACTTCCGGCGATGACGAAGGCCGGTCGCGCCAGCGCCCGTCCGAGTGCCCGCTGATAGTGCGCGCGTAGCACGGTCACGAACCGCGGCGGCTCCGGACTACGCGCGACCGCGCCTGGAAGCAGGAGCGAGGCGAGCGCCGGGGTGACGGTCAGCGCCACCACGAGCGAGGCCAGCGTTGCCAGGACGTACGCCAGCGCCAGCGGGCGGAAGAGCGCGCCCTCCAAGCCACCCAGCAGGAACACCGGCAAGAAGACCAAGGCCACCATCATCGTCGCGTAGACGACGGCGCTGCGCACCTCGACCGACGCGGCAAGCACGACGTCGCGCGCCCGCGCCCCGGCCGGCGCCGCCCGCAGCCGCCGCCACACGTTCTCGACGTCGATGATGGCGTCGTCGACGACCTCGCCGACCGCGATGGCCAGACCACCCAGCACCATCACGTTGAGCGTGCTCCCAGCGGCGCGCAGGACCGTCACCGCCGCCAGCAGCGACAGGGGAATCGCCACGATGCTGACCAGCGCGGCGCGCATGTTGCCCACGAAGGCAAAGAGCACGATCGACACCAGCACGGCGCCGGCGATCAGCGCCCGGCGCAGGTTGCCGAGCGCATGCTGGACGAAGCTCGCCTGGCGAAACATCGACCCGTCGACGCGCACGCCCGAGGGCAGCACACGCACGATCGCTTGCAGCGCACTCTCGACGGCGGCGGTAACGGCGAGGACGTTCACGCCGGGCTGCTTGGTCACCAGCAACAGGACGCCCGGCTCGCCATTGACGACGGCGTCACCCACCGGAACGGCGGCGCCTTCGGTCACATCCGCCACCGCACCCACCGACAACGGCACGCCATCGCGGCCCGGCAGCGGCGCGCGAATGAGGTCTTGTGGGCCGCGCAGGCGCCCGTCGAACCAGGTGAGCAGTCGCTGGCCCGGCCGGTCGAGGAATCCCGAGCCGGCGGATGCATCGGCCCCGGCGACCGCTTCGACTACGTCGTCGAGCGTCGCCCGCGCCCCCCACAGGCGCTCCGGTGTGGTCGTGATGTGGATCTGGCGCTCGCCGCCTCCATAGATGACGACGTTGGCGACGCCCGGGACGGCGAGCAGCCGCGGCCGGATCGTCCACTCGGCGAGGTCGCGCAACACCAGCGGCGATTGCTCCGGCCCGCTGCGCAGGCCGATGGCGAGGATGGTCGTGAGCACCGACGACAGCGGCGCCACCGCGGGCCGGACGTCACGCGGCAGCTGCTCCGCCGCCAGCGTCACGCGCTCGATGACGAACTGCCGGGCGCGGTAGGGATCCGTGCCATAGGGAAACACCACCACCACCACACTCAACCCCAACGCCGATGAGGATCGCAGCTTCGCCACTTCCGGCGTGCCACCGAGCGCGCGCTCCAGCGGGGTGGTCACCAAGGCTTCGACGTCCTCCGCCGCCAGGCCTGGCGCTTCGGTTTGGATCTCGACGATCGGCGGCGCGAACTCAGGGAAGACATCGAGCGGCGCATCCCAGGCGACGTACACGCCAACCACGAGCAACGCGACGGCAAGCAAGAACACCACCGTCCGGTGCTCGAGGGCCGCATCAACGAGGCGGGCAACCATCGTGAGACCTGCTCTTCATTCCTCGTCTCCACCCGCCGGCAAGCGCGATTCGGAAAGCAGGCTGGCCGCACCGGTCGTGACCACGTGCGTGTCGGCATCCAACCCGCTGACGATCTCGATGCGACCGTCGTGCGCCACGCCCAACCGCACCGGGCGCGGCGCGTAGCTGCCGTTCTCTTCGACGAACACGAGGGTCTGCGAGCCGTCGTAGACGACCGCCGTAACCGGCACGACAACGGCGCGGCGCGGTTGACCGATGACGATCGTCACCGTGCCGGTCATGCCGGGGCGGAGGGTCGCGTCGGGATCGCTGACGCGCACGCGGACCGGGGCGGTGCGCGTCGTGGGATCGACGTACGCCGGAGCGGCATCGACGTGGCCATCGAAGGACCGATCGGGAAGCGCGTCCGCGACGAAGCCGACGGCGGCGCCGGCGGTGACGCGGGCCAGGTCGAGCTGCACGACGTGCGCGATCACCCAGGCCTGGCCACCGGCCAGCGGCGTGCGCTGGGCGGGGCTGCCGAACGCGGCGAGGGCCTGGCGGGCACGGGCCACGGCGGCGGCGGCACTGTCTTGCTCGGCGCGCGCGGCGTCCAGCTCCTTGCGTGGCGCGACCGCGCCCTGCGCCAGCGCTTCCAGGCGGCTCACCTGCTGCGCGGCGAGACGTTGGCGGGCCTCGGCTTCCGCCAGCTGCGTGCGTGCATCGCGCGCCTCCGGCGACTCGCCTTCTGCCGCCACCGCGCCAAAGGCCTGGATGCTGTCGCTCACGGTCTCGATGCTGGCAGCAGTGGTCTCCAAGCCCGGAACGCTCTGCCGGACGGGGCGCGCGCCGCCTTCCTCAGGTGGCGCGGTGCAGGCGCCGGCCAGCGCGATCAGGAGCAGCAGGACATGCGCCGGCTTCATGGTTCCTCCCCGCCGAGCGCTTCGATGAGATCGGCCTCGGCTTCGCGCAGATCGAGCCAGGCATCGATGGCGGCGGCGCGTACCTGCAGCAACCGGTCGCGCTGTACCAGCACGTCCGGCAAGCCGAGGTAGCCACCGGCGTAGGCGCGCTCGATCAGATCGCGGACGGTGTTGGCGGCGGGTACCGCATCGCGTTGATAGCGCGTCCATGCCTCGGCCGCGCTGGCGCGTCGGACGAGTGCCAGGTGCACTTGGCGCGGGATCTCGCGCGTCTCGCGATCCACTTCCGCGCCGGCGCCACGCGCCGCGGCACGCGCGGCGATCTCCGTCCCTTGCTCACGGTTCCAGACCGGCAGCGGAATCGACACCGCACCGCCGACGATCTCTTCATTGCGTTGCTCGTGGCGATAGAAGCCGCTGAACGTCGGGTTCGGCACCCAGCCGCGGCGATGCGTCAGGTCCGCCTCGGATTCCAGTCGGCCGCGCTCCTCGCGGGCCGCCAGTAGATCCGGCCGCGCGGCGAGGGCTCGCGCCACCAGGACGTCCTCGGACGGCGGCGGCGGGGTCTCGGTATCGCCCGCGCTGATCGCCAGCGTCTCCTGCGGGTCGGCGCCGATCGCCGTCGCCAGTCGGGCGGTGGCGCGGGCGCGGGCGTTCTCGGCCGCAGTCAGCGCCTGCGCGGCGCGGGTGGTCTCGATCTGCGCCAGCTGGACCTCGAGGTCGCCGACGTCGCCGGCACTGGCGCGGCGGCGGGCGGCCCCGGCGAGGCGGCTCGCGAGTGTCGCGCTTTCCGCCGCCAATGCCTGCCGTCGCTCCGCCGCAACGACCCCAGCGAACGCCCGGCGCACTTCTGCATCGATGCCGCGGCGCCGGTCGGCCAGGGCGTATTCGGCGCGCGCCAGGTCGTGCTGCGCCGCGGTCACCCGAAAGCCGCGCTGGCCGCCCACTTCCACCTCCTGGGCGAGCAATACCCCGCGGTCCACGTTGTCTTCCGGCGGTGCGTTGTGGCGCGCCACGTCGCCGGCGATGACCGGGTTGGCCGGCACGAGGCCGGCTTGCATGAGCCGCCCGCGTGCCGCGTCGAGCTCAGCCACTGCCGCCCGCAGAGTTTGGTTTTGCGCCCGCGCCCGTGCGAGGGCGCCCTCCAGCGTGAGGGGCTCAGTGGCGCGCACCACGGCAGCGATCACCATTGTGCCGATCAAGCCGACCATTGCGGCATGCATCTTCATCACCGTCGGTCGCACTATGCCAAGAAGGCCGGGGAAATACACTGCCGGTGCCGTGGGCCGCAGCGATCCTCCACGCTCGACGGATCGCGGGCCGGCGCCGGTGCTTGCGTCGCCGGCTCATTCCTGCGACAGGCGCCTATGTCGCGCGAGCGCCGCATCGTCATCGTCGCCTACTTCCTATTGTTCGTCGGCGCCGGCGTATGGGTCCCCTACTTTCCATTGTACCTGTCGCACCTCGGATACAACGGCTGGCAGATCGGCGTGGTGCTCGGGATGCTGCCGGCGCTGCGCTGGGGGAGCGCGGTGGGGTGGGCATACCTTGCGGATCGCTTCCGTCTGCGGCATCGGCTGCTGGTGCTCACCGCGTTTGGCGGCGTGTTGTTCTTCGTGCCGCTGCTGTTCGTGCGCGAGTTCGCCGCGATGGTGGTGGTGCTCGGAGCGATCTCGCTGTTGCACGGTTCCCTGATCCCGATGCTGGATGCGACGGTGATGGACCACCTGCCGCGTCTGGGTGGTGATTACGGACGATTGCGGCTGTGGGGCTCCGTCGCCTTCGTCACCGGATCGCTGGCCAGCGCGCCGCTGATCCACGCCTTCTCGCCGGCGATCGTCCCCTTGCTGTTGTTGCTGCCGAGCCTCGGTTTGGTCCCCGCATTCATGCGTTTGCCGCGCACGCAGTTCGGGCACGTCGGGCTTTTCCACGCGCCGTGGCAGTTGCTCACCCCGCCGCTGACGGCGTTTCTGGCCACGGCGTTCTTGATTCAGTTGAGCTCCGGCGCGTTTGCCGGCTTCTTTGCGGTCCACACCGCGGCGCTCGGGTTCTCCGACGCCGTGCCGGGGATCACGTTCGGGCTGGCGGTCACGGCGGAGGTGGCGCTGCTGTTCTGGGGACGACGGATCGTCGAGTGGATCGCACCGCCGCAGCTCATTCTGCTCGCCTTGGTAGTGACCGTTGCTCGCTGGGCGTTGACCGCCTGGGTGCGCTCTGAAGCTCTGGTAATCGGGCTGCAACTCGGGCACGCGTTCACCTTCTCGGCGTTCCACCTCGCCGCGTTGCAGCTGCTGGTGCGTCTAGTGCCGCCGCACAGCAGCACCGGGGGTCAGGCGCTCTACGGCGGCGTCGCCTTCGGCATCGGCGGCAGCGCGGGAGTCGCCTTGGCCGGGGTGCTGGTCGACCGGCTCGGAACGAGTGGGGTCTTCGGCTTCGAAGCGATCGTGGCGCTACTGGGTCTGTTGCCGGCGCTGCGGTTGCGACGGCTGCTCGGGTAGTGCCCTGTTGACTGCCGGCGCTCGCCTGGCGTATGCAGGGCGTCGGTTGCGGTCCGTCTCCGACGTTGGACCAGGTACGCACATGAAGCCCTATCTCTTCGGGTTCCAGTCATACTTCCTGTTCTGGCTGGTGGCCGCGTTCTTCGGCATCGCGGGCGGCATGCGACTCACGCGGCGGGCCGGTTTGCCGGCGGGCGCGTCCTTCGTCGCGTTGTGTCTGCTGGCGGTGAGCATCCTCGTGGGCTCGAAACTGCTGTTCCTGGTGGAGCACTCCCTCTATCCACTCGATGATCCCGACCCAATGGCGCAGAACACCCTGCGCGGGTTCTGGCACGGATTCCGAATTCCCGGCGGGCTGTTGCTCATGGCGCCGGTGCTGCCGCTCGTCGCCCGCGCGCTCCGCCTCCCAACACTGAAGCTCGCCGACGCGGCGCTGCCGGCGGCGGGGTTGGCGACGGGCTTCGTGCGGGTGGGCTGCTTCCTCAACGGCTGCTGCTTCGGCCGGATCACGGGTGGGCCGTTCGGGATACGATTCCCGTCAGGGGCCCGCGCCTGGGAGTGGCAGCTGGTAAACGGCTACATAACGCCGACGGACGCGTGGACGTTGCCGGTGATTCCGCTGCAGCTCTATTTCGCCGCGCTCGGATTTCTGATGTACGTGCTCGGGCAACGCTGGATGACGACCAAACGTTACGATGGGCAGGTGTGGTTGAGCTCGTATCTGCTGTTCTTCGGTGCCACCTTCGTGCTGGAGTTCGTCCGCGCACCGACGCCGCTGCATCTCAACCTGATCCTCACGGGCGCCGTGGTGGTGGTCACCGCGCTGATCGGCGTGCGCACGCGTCCGGCGCTGCCGGCGGCCGCCCGCGTCGCCTCCTGACGAGTCCGTAGGCAGCTGCTTGACCTCGGCGCAGCGCGTAAGGCCCGGCGCAACCATGGCGGCTCCGTCAGCGGAGGATATCGACCTCCTCGTCCGCTTGCTGCGACGCGATCATGAGGGCGCGGCGCGCTGTGTGGCCTCACGCCCAGGATCGATCGACGCCTTCCTCGAGTTTGCCGCCGCGCACGCGCTCTCGGTCGTGGTGCTCCGGGCGCTCGAGGACTCGCCGCTGCGCGACGCCTTCCCGCCGCGCCGGATCGAGGCGCTGGAGAAGAAACGCCAGGAACAAGCGGCGCGGTCGCACCAGTTCCTCGCGGAGCTCGAGCGGCTCGCCGATCGCTTCGCCGCCGCCGGGCAGCGCTTCATGCTCCTGAAGGGACCGTACCTGGCGGCCCGCTTCTACGGTGATGTCGCCGGACGCGAGTTCGCCGATTTGGACCTCCTCGTGCCGAGAGGGGACCGTGAGCGCGCCTTTGGCCTGCTGGCCGAAGCGGGCTACGCCTGCAAGTCGGGTCTCATCCTCAGCGCCCCGCTGACCTGCTTCTTCGTGCACGGCTTCGACTTCACGAACGGCAGTGTCAAGGTCGACCTCCACTGGCGCCTCTCCCGACATCCGTCGTTCCGTCTCGACGAAAGCGCGATCTGGGCGAGACGGCAGTCGTACGAGGTGCGCGGACGCCGCTACGACGTGCTCTCCGACGAGCACGAGATCGTGTTCGCGGCGCTCTCCATGCTGCGGGATCTCGAGCGGGGGCAGCCGAAAATCAAGAACCTCGTCGATCTCCTCCGCATGCTCGAAGGGCTCGACGCGCAGCTCGACTGGGACGCCTTTTTCGCAGCGCGGCGCGGCGACGGAACGCTCGGCCCAACGGTGAACCTACTCGGGCTCGGGCTCGACGTCGCCGGCGCGCATGACTTCTTCCCCAGCCTTCACTCCGCCCTCGCCCGCTACGCCGATCGTCGCGCGGCCGTGCATTGCGCGCGCGCCCCCTTCGTCTTCGCACCCGCCCGCTTGGGGCTCGGCAACAAGCTCTGGTGTGCCCGCGTTTACGACGCTTCGCCCGCAGCGTGGCTCCTCTGGTGGGGTGCGTCGTTGCCTTTTCGCACCGCCGTCCACCGACACGTGCGCCGGCGCGGCGCTGCTACTCCCCGGCACGCAGATCGCCGATGAGCCTACGCAACCCTCGAAGCGGGATCTCAACTCCGGCACTGCGACGAGAGACGCGAAACTGCGCGCTCTTCACGACGGCCGCGATGCGCCAGAAAAGGGTCTCCGCGGCGGCGAGCGGCGGACGACGCCAGGTTCGATAGCGAGAGAGGAAGGCCTGCCAGGCGGCCTCCGGCATCGGCCACCGATACCAGCTGCGCGCCAAGTCGAAGTCGAGGAAACCGAGCTGCAGCCCGCCGTTGTCGACGACGTAGAGACGGCCGCGGGTATCCTCGACGATGTTCTCGGCACAGAAGTCGTTGTGGGTGAGGCCGGTCCGCGCCGTGGTCGGAGCGCCGCGACGGATCGCCACAAGCAGCGCGCCCGCCTCCGAGCCGGAGAGCGCGCCCGCTGCGACGAGCTTTTCGATGCGCTCCTTGGCGCCGACGACGAGCGATCGCGTCGATGCCGAGGCAGGAAGGCGACGGCGCCCGAGCTTCTCCGTGGCATGGACAGCCGCGAGGATGTCGGCCGCACGGTGGAGCCGCTTGCGGCTCGAAGCGAGATCGCAGAGTGGCCTTCCCTCGACCCACTCCTCGACCGTCACGCGTCCTGCGAGCGACAGAATGGCAGGAACCGGCAAGTGGCCGAGGGAGCGCACGAGGCTGGCATAGCGCTTCGCCTTGGCGGGCCGACTGAAGCGGCGCGCCTTGACGATGCGTCCGTCCCCCAGCACGATCCGAACGGTGGCGCGATCCGACACCGGGGACGGAAGCCCGGTGATGGGCTTGGCGTCGCTCGCTTTGACTCCGAGCACGCGCAAGGCCGCAGTGATGTCCTCGTCCAGATCCAAGTGCGCTTCAGGTATCCAGGCAGGTCGACAACACGGTGCGTGCCGCCCGTGCCTCGGCAAACACACGCGCTCCGATTCTGACTGAGAAGCACGGAACCGCGCCGGCCAGGGCCGCAAGAAGTGATTCGTCCGCACCTGGCGGACGGACGCAGCCCGTGAAGTGCTCGAAGACAGTTGGGCCGTCCTTTCCGGAGCGCAGGCCGAACCGCGCCTGGCGCAGCCACGGCGCCGTTTCCGCCGCACCGAGGCGATCGACGGCGAAACCTTCGGTGTCCGCGTGGGCTTGCGGAAAGGCGATCGCCGTCAGGCGGGCGCACGGCGACAGCGAGACGCCGAGCTGCCGCGCGAGCTGAGCTGGAGAGAGCGTCAGGCGGACCGTTCCGTCGACACCGCCGACCAGCGCGCGCTCGGCGTCCGCCTCGGCGAGCGTCAAGTGGGCGGGCCGTTCGACCCGCGGAATCGCGCCGAAGGAATATGGAAGCAGGCGTAGCGTATCGGGTCGTAGGCTGACGATCGTGGGCACCCCGCGCACCTCGAAGGCGTCGCCCGTACGGCTGAGCAGGACGCGGTCGTTGGCAAGGATGCTCGCGCCGGTCGAGGCCGCGAGGTAGGCGAGTAGCGTCGTCTTCCCCGCCCCTTTGGGTCCCGCCAAGAGCAAGGCGCGGCCGCCTGTCTCGAGCGCTGCCGCGTGAAGCTGGATGTTATCGGGGCTGGCGAGCGCCCGGGACGTCGCGATCTCCCGGATCACGCGCATCGCCACGGTTCGGGAGCGGTCCGAAGCGGGGTGGACCAGGACGTCGACTCGCCTTCCGAAGAGCCGACACAGGACGCCGTGCTTGGCATTCTCGAACAGAGTCGCCCCCGAGGCAGCCCATGAGGGTCGGCGGGTCACCTCGCGATCGAGCGCAAAGCACGCGGCGTCCGTGAGCGGACCCGCGGGGCGAGTCGCAGCCGCATCCCGGTAGGCAGCTTCCTCGGCCAGGATCGCCACGCAGAAGTCCGCCGTCTCCCCCGATCGAATCTCGAAGGCGGGAGTGAGGAACTCGTCGAGCCACTGCAGCGCTGCCGGCAGGTCACACGCCACTTCGATCGCGGTATTCAACAAGCCGTAACAGCGCATGACCGGAGGCTCATCTCGCATTGCTGCCGCCGTATATTCGCCGCCGGAACCGCTGTCAACGCATGGCCCTCCCGCACCCGACGACAGGCCCTGCTCGCCGCCCTGGAGCCAAACGATGGAGGTTGTCGCCCCTTGCCGCTAGGCGCCAAGGGGGGGCATATCATTCGCGGACATGTGCGGCATCGCTGCCATCGTTACGGAGTCGGAAGATGACCTACGGGAGCGGATCAGCGCGATGGTCCGCACTTTAGTACATCGCGGCCCTGACGATGAGGGCATCGAGGTCTTGACTGAAGACGGCGCGGCGCTTGGTGTGCGCCGGCTGAGCATCGTCGACGTCGACGATGGCCACCAGCCAATGTGGGACGAGGCCCGTCGTTTCGTGGTCGTTTTCAACGGCGAGATCTACAACGCTGCCGAACTGCGCCGGGTGCTCGAGGACCTCGGCCATCGCTTCGCGACCAACCACAGCGACACCGAGACAATCGTGCATGGCTTCGAGCAATGGGGCGCCGGACTCGTTCCGAAGCTGAACGGCATGTTTGCCTTCGCCGTCTGGGACCGACAACGGCGTCGACTGTTCGTTGCCCGTGACCGGGTAGGCGAAAAGCCCCTTTATGTATGCCGCCTGCCGCGAGGTTACGCCATCGCATCCGAGGTCAAGGCGTTTCTTACCCATCCAGGGCTCGAGCGGGCGGTCGACTTCGCGGCGCTGGACCAGTATCTCAGTTTCCGCTTCAGCCTCACGCCCCGCACAATCCTACAACACGTCCACAAGCTGCCTCCAGGGAGCTATGCCTTCATCGACGCCAGAGGCATCGATGTCCAGTCGTACTGGCGCTATCGTTCCCGCCCGCAAACCTGGCAGTGGCCCGAGCTGCTAGAGGCTCTGGACGCGGCGCTAAACCGAGCCGTGCAGAGCCGGCTCGTGTCGGACGTGCCGGTCGGCCTCTTCCTCAGTAGCGGTCTCGACTCAAACACAGTCGCCTATTACATGAAGCGCCACAAGAACGAGGTCGACGCTTTTACCATCGGTTTCGCAGCGCCCGGCGCGCCGGACGAGAGGCGCTGCGCGAAGCTGGCAGCGGACCGCCTTGGGATTCGGCTGCACACGGCGCTGATCTCGGATCAGGACGTGCTTGATGCCTTCACGCGTTACGCCGACGTACTGGATGACCATATCGGTCTTGCCTCCGGCCTGCCGATCTACCTCGTTAGCGCCATGGCTTCTGCGGACGTGAAAGTCGCGCTCTGCGGGGAAGGAAGCGACGAGACCCTGATGGGATACCGCCAGTTCAGCGCAGCGGGGTTCTACCTCGCAGCCGAGCGCCTGCCGCTCTTTCTGCGCCGTGGGTTGGAAGCCCTCGGCCGAAGTTTGCCCGAAATCGGACTGTTCCGTAGGCCGAAGCGGGTCTTTGAGTGTCTTCCGATGCCGGCCAGCCACCGACTATTGGCAGGAATGGGTAACTCGATGGCCGAGCGCTCGGTTCTTTCTCCCGAGGTCCGCGCGCAACTGCCGACGTCGGTCTTCGTTGAAGCCGAGGCCGCCCTGCCGAGTCTGCATGATGGTACGGTCCTTCCCGAAGACCAGGCGATTGCAGCTTACGTCCAGGCCTTTCTGCCTGAGAGCATGCTACTACGCCTCGACCGGGCGAGTATGGCGAACTCACTGGAGGTGCGCTCACCTTTCTTGGACCCGGACCTGATCGATCTCTTCGAGACGGTTCCGGCATCCATGAAGCTGCATCGGGGTACCGGCAAATATCTGCTGCGCAGACTTATGCGCGGACGCATCCCGGACGAGGTCATGGACCATCCGAAAGTGCAGTTCATACCCCCGTTGAGCAACTGGCTCAGGGGGGTCCTCAAGCCCTTCGTGCTCGAGTATCTGAGCCCTCAGCGAATGCGAAATGGGGGTATCTTCCAGCCCCAGGCCGTGGCCGAAGCCGTCGAGCAGCTCATGTCGAATGGCCAACGGTTCGACACTGTCTGGACGATTCTTGTGTTTGAGATGTGGCGGGAACGATGGCTGAAGTCATAGGCGGGAACCTCTGGCGGCTGTTTCCACCTCCTAACTAATCCTCCTCCTGTCTTCGCCCGCCGTTGTCGGCCCATCGTCTGCCTCCTTTGCATTGATGGTCGGCGGGTCACCTCGCGATCGAGCGCAAAGCACGCGGCAACAGTGAGCGGGCCCGCGGCGCGAGTCGCAGCGGCTTCCCGGTAGGCAGCTCCCTCGGCCAGGATCGCAACGGAGAAGTCCGCCTTCTCCCCCGATCGGACCTCGAAGGTGGGAGTGAGGAACTCGTCGAGCCACTGCAGCGCTGCCGGCAGGTCACACGCCACTTCGATCGCGGTGTTCAACAAGCCGTAACAGCGCATCACCAGAGGCTCAGTTCGCATAGCGGCCGCCGTATATTCGCCGTCGAAACCGCTGTCAACGCATGCGGTGCCCATCCGCACCCGACGACAGGCCCTGGTCGACACCAGCCTGTCGTGTTCATTGAGCGCCACGACGTTAGACCCTCTGTTGGCCGGCAAACTGGGCAGCGTGCGCCGCTCGTGGTATGAGAGTGAAGCTGGAGGCGAGAGCATGATCGGACTCAGACGCATCACGGTCGACGCAGCTGTCATGGGCGGGAAGCCTTGCATCCGTGGAATGCGCGTTACGGTCGGCACGATCGTCGGGTTGATCGCAACCGGCCACCGCGAGGAGGAGATCCTGCGCCTCTATCCATACCTCGAAGCGGAAGACATTCGGGAGGCGCTGTCGTACGCCGCGTGGCGTGCGGAAGAGATTGAGGTACCGCTGGTCGTTCCGTGAGGTTGGTCATCGATATGAACCTCTCCCCCGAGTGGGTGACGGTTCTTCAACGCCACGGTTGGGAAGCCGTCCATTGGTCGACCGTGGGCGACTCCCGCGCCACTGATCCGGAGATCATGGCGTGGGCAAATGCCTACCCATTACGCGGAGAGAGCGTGTCTAACTCAATCGAGCCGACCGGCTTGAGCGTCGGTACCAATCGCAATCGGCATCCCGGTAGGCAGCTTCCTCGGCCAGGATCGCAACGCAGAAGTCCGCCTTCTCCCCCGATCGGACCTCGAAGGCGGGAGTGAGGAACTCGTCGAGCCACTGCAGCGCCGCCGGCGGGTCACACGCCACTTCGATCGCGGTATTCAACAAGCCGTAACAGCGCATCACCGGAGGCTCATCTCGCATTGCTGCCGCCGTATATTCGCCGTCGGAACCGCTGTCAACGCATGCGGTGCCCATCCGCACCCGACGACAGGCCCTGCTCGCCGCCCTTGACGGCGTCGCATTGATCATGGCAATGCTGCTCTACGGTGCAGGGTAGCGCCTCATACACCCACGTGCTCAACCGCGGCGGCCGCGGCGTGCAGAGCCCGACGGACGGCCTGCTCGGCAGAGACAATCCGGGGCGATAGCCAGCGCTATGCGCTGCGTATCAGAATCGTGTGTGGAGGGGAGATCGAGACCCAAGTCGTTGGACGCGCAACGCACAGTCCCGGCAGCGGAGACGCGGCGGATACGAAGCGCTGAGCGCTTGGGTCGCGCATTTCACTCGGACGTCGAAATGTAGTCGGCGGCGATGACAAGGGAGGGGCAGAAATGACCAGGGTCCGTTCTCTCGAGGGCCGCGAGGCGGGAATCCTGGCGCGGCTGATTCAAGGTCTAACCCGTTTGGCTTTCGGCCGTGCTCTGAATCCGACCAAGGTTCAAGCGCACGCCACTCGCGGGATGCTATCGTCGTTCCTCTCCAACGCGATCCTCGGGTCTGGGCGATGGGTTGTGGGCAGAGACCTGGTCCAGTTGGTCCGCATCCGGGCCGCGGCGCGCAACGGGTGCCCGTTTTGAATGGACATGCATGCCGCCGTTGGCGGCAAGGCAGGTTTGTCGCGAGCCAAGATCGAAGCTGCCCTAGGTCTGGAGGAACCCAGCGACCTAACTGAACGCGAGCGCGTCGCCCTGGAGTACGCAGATCGCGTCAGCGCCACGCCTGTCGATGTCTCTGACGAATTCTTCGTAAGGCTAAGCAGTCTTTTCTCGGAGCGGGAGATCGTTGAGTTGACCTCACATATCGCTCACGAAAACTATAACGCCAAGATGAACCGGCCGCTGCGAGTGGAGGCCAACAACTTGTGCGAGATCCCCTTGCCTCGACCGGACCTGGAAGATTCCGAATGAGTCGTCCAGAGATAGCCGAACATCGGCATCCAGCGGACGCGCACAAGTGGGGGCGGAATGGGGGACGTGGGTTCGAATCGTGCACAAGTCGACGGCAGAGAGCGCGTGGGGCCGCACATCAGCGTCCAGCCGACGCGCTTGAAAGACGCGCGCGGCTGACGCTCGGGCGTTTAGGCAGCGGATGGAACTGCGAGTCGAGCCGGAATCATTCCACATCTACCTGAAGCGCGTGAAGACCCTGGAGGCCTTCTTCGGCTCGACGGCCTGGCACACCGAGAACGCGCCCCGGTTGCCACCGGTCATGGTCGATCGAACCGCGCGCCGAGCCTCGGGCTGAGGCGGACGGGAGCTTCGATGGCACTCGAGCTGATCGGCGCCGGTCTGGGGCGCACCGGAACGCTCTCCCTCAAGGCCGCGCTCGAGCGGATCGGGTACGGGCCCTGCTACCACATGATGGAGGTCCTCGTTGCACCGGAGCGGGGGCGGCACTGGCTCGAGCAGACGCGGAGCGGCTCCCACGACTGGGACGCGATCTTCCACGGGTATCGGGCCACGGTCGACTGGCCGGCAGCGGCCTTCTGGCGCGAGTTGGTCGAACGCTACCCCGATGCGAAGGTCCTGCTGTCGCTGCGCGACGCCGACCGCTGGTACGACAGCGTGATGAACACCATTTACCCCGTGATGACGCAGGGGCCCCCGGAGCGTGCGCCCGAGACCCTCCACGACTTCCACGCAATGGTGTACGCGCTGATCTTCGAGCGGACCTTCGAGGGCCGCCTCAAAGATCGCGCCCATGCCAAGCGCGTATTCGAGGAGCACAACCAGGCCGTCATCGATGCGATTCCGGCCTCCAGACTGCTCGTCTACCAGCCGGGCGACGGCTGGGAGCCCATCTGCCGCTTCCTCGACGTGCCCGTGCCGGACGAGGACTTCCCGCACCTAAACGACACGGCGTGGTACCGTGCACGCACGGGGCTCCCGGCGATCGAGCCGCATCGCTGACGCGGGGGCACCCGGACCCGGGGACGCAGCACGAGTATCTCGTCGCACCGTCTGATGTCGACGCTTCAAGTCCAGTGGGGCCCGTAATGCTTCTCCTCGTTGCCGGGGGGACCGACGAATTCGACGCGGCAATCGAACGAGCAAATGCGCTTCGCGCGGAAATCCTCGAAGGACCAAGAGTGAACCCCAACGCGAACCACCGAGAGTTCTGGCTTCGAGATCCTGACGGTTACGTCGTTGTCATTGCCGGCCCATACGGCGATCTCGGCGCGGTGCAATCGAAATGACGCCCAACCCTTCCACTGAGCGGACCGCCAAACAGCTACGCTGTTTGGCGTCCACTCATGTCAAACCTTAGGGAGCAGGCGAGCGGGTTCTTCTTTAGATGACCGACGAAATCGCGGCGTACGGACTGTCGGCTCCGATCCTACGATTCCCCCGGCAGCGCTTCTCAGGTCAGGAGAATCGGGGCGTCACTTACATGTACGTCTCGAAGCCTGCAATTCCCCGCGTCCGCGGGCAGTCTCCCATTCTGTACGTCGGCAAGACGGAGCAATCGATCGCAAGGCGGATTCAGGACGAGACGCGTTCGAACAACACGCCCGGTAACACTCAGAACACCAACATCAGGTTGTCAGCCGTATTCGCCGAGGTCGCCCGATCCGGTCACTCGATTGAGACGTACTTCACCAAGGGCCTGGCGTTTACTCCCTCGACGGCCGACCGAGACGCTATGCTCGCCATCCTGCAAGTCTGGGACAAGCGAGCGTGGGTCGAGTTGACGCGGAATGGTTCTCCGGCCGCGGGCCTGTCGATCGAGAAGTTCGTACTGTGTCACTACGCCGCCGCTCACTTGGAGCTGCCGCCAATGAACAATTCTATGTGACTCTCGGGCACGACTGGAGCTTGATGAGGATCAAGCGTTTGCAGCCGGCGGCAGCTGGCGAGAGAATGAGCCGCCGCGGCTGAAACGCGGTTGTTGAGCGGCGCGATCTGCGAGGTGCCAATGACGGATGAACTGCTTCACGGTGGCTGTATGTGCGGCGCGGTGACGTACGAAGTCAGGGCGCCCTTCCTGCGCTTCGCGCACTGCCATTGTTCGCGGTGTCGTAAGGCCACGGGCAGCGCCCACGCGTCGAATCTCTACGTAGCGCCGGACCAGTTCACGTGGACGTCAGGGCGCGATCAGATTGTTCGCTTCGATCTTCCCACGGCACGCAGCTTCGCCACCACGTTCTGCAGGCGATGCGGCGCGCCGCTTCCCCATCACACGCGAAGCGGGCGGGAGATCGTCGTGCCTGCCGGTTCTCTCAACGAGGAGCCGAGTCTCCGCCCGCAGGCTCACATATTCTGGGACTCGCGCCCAAGCTGGTCGTGCGGCCACGATGAGCTACCTCGTCACGCTGAGTACGCGGACGACTGGAGGAGCGATGCGCGCCCCCCAACAAGCCGCTGAAGCTGCCGGCCGCAGGCTTCAGCAAAACGACCTGCCCACGCCCTATCGGGTCGTGGTAGCATCACGCCCGCGGCCGCAGCTTTGCGGCGACCGTTTAGCTTCCACCATTGGCAGCCGCACGGGGCTTGCGGCATAGGGGTTGAATGCAGCAGACGGTGATTCCCGAGCCGCCCGGATTCGCGGAGCTATCCAAGGCTGAGCAGGTTCGATACCTGCAGGAACTCTGGGACCGCATTGCCGAATGGCCCGGAGAAATCCCGGTTCCGGAAGGCCATCTGGAACTTGCAGAGGAACGCCTCGCTGGATACCGGCGTGACCCGAGTCGGGCTCGCTCAGCATACGAAGTCATCGATCGTCTGGCCGACAACGCTAAGAACCGGCGGTGACCGAGTAGCGGTTGATCTCGGAGCCGTCCACCGATCTCGATGTGGAGGCGGCGTTCGAGTCGTACGAGAACGATGAGCGACGAAATCGAGCAGTACGTTGCCGAGCTGCAGCACACAGTGACCACTGCCTGGCTAAATTACGAAATCTGGTGGGTATACAAAAGCACTGATACGCGCCCGGAGTACCTGGACACCATGAACAGGTACACCCTGTTCTTTCAGACGTCACTGCACGCCCACTTCGTTGCCCTCCTCGTTGAGCTCTATCGGCTGTATGAAACGAGGCAAGATACGTACAACATCCCCACCTTCCTGAAGCTCCTTAAGGAGCGCAACGCAATCCCGGAGGCGACAGCGGACGCCCTCGCCACGATGTACGCCGAAGCCAAGCCGCTTTGGCTGAAGGTGAACGCGCTTCGAAACAAAGCCTTCGGGCACCGCTCAAAGGCCCACTCAGTCGCAGAAGTCTTTGCAGAGGCCCGGGTAACCCCAAACGAGCTCCGCGATCTTGCCGAATTGACCCGGAGGCTACTCAACACGGCCACCCAAGCCTGGGCTCGGAGCACGCATGTTTTCGATCTGAGCTCCCGCGCAGACACGCTGCAAATGTTGCGGGATCTCAAGACCGGCCACAAAGGCTAGTCACGCCATTGAGAGGGACACTATGACAACGGGACTCGCACTGTGCGGTGCGCGGCCGGCCGATCGCGAACGCTCGGCTTTCGCTCCGAGTTGAGCTATCGTGCGCGTATGACTTTCAAAGTCGAGATCGAGCGCGAGGAAGACGGTCGGTGGATCGCTGAGGTCCAGGAGTTACCAGGTGTGCTCGTGTACGGGGACTCGGCGGAACAGGCGCGGGCCAAGGCGCAGGCACTCGCGCTTCGGGTTCTTGCCGATCGACTCGACAACGGCGAGGCGGTACCCTTTGAAAGCGTTTCGTTCGCCGCGGCATGAGCCAATGGGCGAGTGTCCCTGCGCGACGGGTCTTCGCGGCGCTGCTGCGGATCGGTTGGACCGAGAAGCGAAGACCGGGTGGTTCCCACCACGTGCTGTCGCGACAGGGATGGCCTGACTACGTGTGGGCCTTTCATGACCGAGAAGAGATCGGACCGAAGATGCTCGCGAGGATCTCAAAGCGCACCGGTCTGCGACCAGACGACCTCTGAGGGTGTCCAGCCTCACTCGGCGGCTGCAGGCGCCGGCGAGGAGCTCCGGGCGTATGAACGGTCGCGCTTGGGGTGGAACTCGGTGTCGATCTGCCGCCGCGCCTGAGCCACGACGGTCAGGTGGCTCGGCTTCGGGCTCTGGACTCGAGGGAATCCGCACCCGACGCACTTGACCTCGCCGCACCATGTGCGGTACGGCCCTGGTGCGGAGAGGAGGTTCGTCCGCGTTGCGGCTTTCTATCATAGTGGAGTGGGCGAACACGCGCTTGAACGGCGTGCCGCGGGCGTGGGCGCTCTTCGACGCTCTCGGCAGGCAGTGGCGGGAGCTCGTCGATCGAACCCACCCCGAGACGCTGCCGGACGCTGCCGTCCGCTTCCTCGACCAACTCGATCGTCGCGCCGAGCTGCTGGTCGTCTCCGGAGATGCTTCCGCCGCCGAGGTCGAAGGGGAGATCCGCGCTCGCCTTCACGAGCGCTTCGACATCAAGGTCCTCGTGGCCGCGGGTCTGGAGTACTATCCGTTGAAGAACCACGCCGCTCGGTGCGCAAGCGGAGACCTTCTTCTCTTCGTCGACAGCGACGTCTTGCCGGACGACGGCTGGCTGGCCCACCTTCTGGGTTCCTTCGGACAGGCTGGGGTCGATGTCGTCTGCGGCCAGACCTACGTCGCGCCGACCGATCTGTTCGCCCGGGCCTTCGCGTTGGGCTGGACGTACCCGCCAAAAGACGAGTCGGGGAAGCTCTTCACGCCACGCAAGTTCTACGCGAACACGATCGCCTTCCGGACGGAGATCTTTCTACAGGCGGGCGGATTTGCCTCGGTCGGCTCTCGTACCCGCGGCGCGGCCAGCCTCCTGGGCAAGGAGCTTGGCCGCCTCGGCATTCCAGTCTGGCAGAACCAGAGCGCTTGTGTCGATCATCCCCCGCCGTCGAGCTTCCGTCACCTGGCCGTCCGAGCCATAGCCCACGGGCGCGACCAGTACATGAAGCGCTCCGAAGCGCGGAACTTGTACGGCCTCGGGCGCAGCGTGGGACTGGCGGCGGGTCGCCTGGGACGCGGCTTCTACCGGATCTGCCGCCACGCGCGACGCGTCGGGCTGAGGCCATGGGAGCTGCCGGCCGCGTTGGCCATTTGCTCGAGCTACTACGCATTCTTCGCCCTCGGCGGCGTGCTGACGCACGTGAGCCCCCAAGCCATGGGGCGCCGCTTCCGGGTCTGACGTTCCTGAGACGGCGATGTCCGAGCCCTATCTGGCGCTCTGCGCCATCTTCCGCGACGAAGCGCCCTATCTGGCCGAGTGGATCAACTTCCATCGCCTCGTCGGCGTCGAGCACTTCTTCCTCTACGACAACGGCAGCGCCGACCGCCCGGAGACGGTACTCGGACCGTACCTCGACGCTGGTTGTGTCACCCTGCGTCCCTGGCCGGTGCCGTTCCACCTCAGCGCGGCGCGGCAGGCTTACGCGGACTGCCTCGAGCGGGTGCGCGGGCGGGTACGCTGGCTGGCCTGCCTCGATCTCGATGAGCTCCTCTTCGCGCCCGCGGAGTGGACGCTGCTTCCGGTCCTCCGGGGGTACGAAGACTTCCCCGGTGTCGTCGTGCGCTGGCAGGTCTACGGCTCTTCCGGCCACCAGCGCGCGTCGGATGCGCCCGTCATCGCCCGCTTCAGCCGGCGGGCTCCGACAGAGTGGATCCGGAACCGCCGCGTCAAGTCGATCGTCGATCCGCTCCGAACTCTCCGGCCCGTCAATTGCCACCACTTCGTCTACCGCGACGGCGAACTTGCAGTCGACGAGAGGAAGGTGCCCGTCGACCTGACGCCGAGGCCGCGCTTCAAGAAGCGCCTGAGACCGCTGTACGGCCTGCTCGGTCCGGCGTTGCGCTTCTTCGATCCCTACGCAGCCACCGACATCACCAGCATGACGGTGTCGGTCGAGCATCTGCGGATCAACCACTACCCGATCAAGTCGCGGCAGGAGTTCGAGAGGAAGGCGCGCCTCAAGGAGGGGAAGCAGCGCTACGACGGCGTCGACTACTTCGCCTACCACGACCACAACGAGGTCTTCGACCCGATCCTGTCGCGCTACCTCCCCCACCTCGGGCTGGGTGCGGGCATCTCGGGCGCGGGAGTGAGCGCCGCCCTTTGACGCAGCGCGCGACCGTCACGGCTCTCCTCGCCGTACTTTCCCTTGTCCTCCATCTGACACTCGCGCGCCAGTTCGAGCGCGTCCATACATTCGAGCAGCTCAACGTGCTGTTTCAAGCCGACATCAGCAGCAGGTTGCTCGCCATCTCGGGCGGCAATCACCTGGGCATCAAGCATCCCAACCTGATGCCGTACTTCACGCCCCCGATCGCGCTGGTTGCGAAGGTGCTCGTCACGCTGAATCTGGCCAGCGGGCCCGAGGCCGAGCTGCGGCGGAGGCTGGGGACGGTGGTCGTTCCGGCGGCATCGGCCCTCAAGACGGCGCTCGTCGTCTCCCTCTTTCATGAGCTGGGATTTTCGTGGGCGGGGGTCACGGTTGCCACACTGCTCGAGATGATGTCCTTCAGCACCCTCATCTTCGGGAGCATCCCGGAGAGCTTCGGTCTCACCGCGCTGGCTTTGGCCATGGCGTATGCGTTCGCCGCCGGCTCGCGATCCGGGCTGACGTGGCGCCGGACTACTCTCTGGGTCACCATCGGCGTCTTCGCCACGGGTATCACGCTGACCAACATCGCCTTGGTCGCGTTGCTCGTATGGGCCGCCGCGTGGGAGGCGGATGCGCCCGTCGTGGCAACGACGGTCCGGGTGGCGGCCATCGTCATCGCGATCTTCGGAGTGACCGGTGTCAGTGCTTACGTGCTCGATCGTGTGCTGGTTCCACCCGAACCGTCCGCGGTCGCTGGCATTGCGGGGGCAGCAGCGCAGCGATTGGCGGCGCCGCTTCGAAGGGAGTTCAGGTATTTTGCACCCAGCCCTGTCCGGCGGCTCGGCCGCCTTCCGACGTCCGTAGCGAACGCCTTCGCCCCACCCACGGCCGAGAGCGTCGCCATCACATCCATCGTCGGAGGGCGGCACAAGCGTGGGTTCACGCTCGAGAGTTCGCCAAACATCTTCGGGCTCGACGACCCTCTCGGCTTGTCGATGTTCTTACTCCTCGTCGCCGGGGCATACTGCTCCCTCGCGACCCCTGCGAGCCGGCCCATCGCTACGGCATCCGTCGGCATCCTCGCATTCGGCGGGCTCTTCAACGTGTGGGGATCGGAGGCGCAGTTGTATTCGCAGCACTGGCATCTCGCTGCGGTCGTGCTGATCGCAGGCGTGATGAGAGCGCCCGGGTACGGCCGGCTGATGACCCTGGTGCTCGGCGTGCTCACCCTCGTCGTTGCGGTCAACAATTTCATGCTGCTCCGCGCGATGCTCACCGCGCTGGCGACCGTGCCGCCATGAGTTGGCGGATTAGAGCAGCGCCCCGGTGCGCACCACGCCGTCGATGTCGAACCGGTGCTGCGGCGCCGGCCCTGCCAGGGCGCGCCGCATCGCGACCATCACAGATGCAACGTCGGGCGGATCGCCTTCGACGACTTGGGCGAGGGCGAGCGCCGCGAAACGCCTGGCGCGGAACCCCTGGTCCGACATGACGGGATCCGGCGCGAGCACCGCGCGGGCCCGCGCACGCAGGAGCGCGACGCAGGTGTTGTAGCCCGCCCGACTGATCGACAACGCGCCGCCGTCGAGAGCGCTTGCGAACTCCGGCCCGAATCGCCGGATGTCGAACGGGCCACGTTCTGCCGCCGCCGCGAGCGCCTCGAAGTCGGAGTCCGACGTGAAGGCCCCGGGAAAGACGACGAGCTGCATCGAGCCGAGCGCGCCGTCGGCCGCCAGACGCCGGAACGCCTCCATCGACGCGAGGAGAAACGCGAGGCCTCCGGCTCCGCCCCCACAGCTCAGGACCGCGTAGGGTTCCTGTACCGAAGCCGTCGGCGTCGAGGGCGGCGGCTGGATCACGAAGCCGGTGTACGCGACCGGAACCGGAAGATCCGCACAGCGAGCGAAGTGTTCCTCCAGACGCGTGAAGGCGGGATCGGCGTGCACGAGAATTCCGTCGAATCGAGAGCGCAGCCCGGCCAGAACACGCTCGGCGTACGCGTCGGGAGCCGTCTGCTCGTAGCGGGTCTGGCGGACCACGTCGCGCAAGGAGCAGAAGATGCGGACCGCCGGGTTGCACACCCGCGCCGCGTCGATTGCGGCGGCGACCTCCGCTTCGAGCTCCCATTTGCTGAAGGGGTAATGGTCGACCAGTACGACCTCGGGCCGGATGCGCTCGATCGCGCGCGTCAGCGCACGCACACGGTCCTCCAAGACCGAGCGGGTCGAAGCGGTGGTGTCGAGGGCGACGAGCGTTCCCCCGGTGCGGGCCAGGGGCGGCAGCCGCACGACCCGGAGCGCGGCGGGATCCCGCGCGTGCGGCACCGGTCGGCCGCCAGCGACGAGATGGACGTCGTGCGCCGCGCTCAAACCGCTAGCGAGCGCATGCATGCGGACGAAGTGCCCGACGCCGGACAGATGCTGCGCGTAGCAGAGGATGCGCACGGCCTCAGCTGCCCGCCGGGAAGCCGAGGAGCTCCAGGATCTGGCGGCGAATCGGGCTGTAGCGCACGTGGCTCATGGCAACGGACTCCGCGAGGAAGGCGTCGCCCTGCCCGTACTTCTCGCGCTCTTGCGGCAGCTCGATGATCTCGTTCTCCTCGTACACGCGCACGACGCCGAGCGGATCCTCGCCGGCGCGCACGCGCTCGATCTGCTCGAAGAGCAGTCGCCGGAACAGGACGACGCCGCTGTCGGTATCGACCAGCATCTCGCGCGTGCGATCGGCGATCGCGCCCTGGCTCACCCACGTCATGATGTCGCCGCCGTCGACGAAGTCGAGGAGGAACGCTCCGCGTTCGTCGCGGAACGGCACGTCGTAGGCCGGAATCTCATCCTGCATCGGCGCCTCGGCCGGCTCGCGCGGCAGGTAGCACGAGTACCAGAAATGAAGCGTGTGCGTGTCGTCCACCGGGACACGGATCTGGAAGCGATGCTGGCGCTGTGCGCCGACCCGGACCATGAGCGGGAAGATGAGCGGGTGGCCGATGCGCCAGTCGTCGTCCGCGCGGCTGCCGCCGGCGAGCACGCGCCGCTTGATGATGCCGTGGCGGAAGACGTCGAAGCCGATCTCTTCGTGCCGGCGCCCGTAGCGGGTGGGGACGCTCTGCCCCGCGGCGCGGCGAACCGACGCCAGATGGTGGCCGTGCAGCCACTCGAGGTGCGTCGGATCGACGCTGTTCTCCATGATCTGCAGCCAGTTGCACGGGATGAGCGCGCGCCCGATGTCGCGCAGCACGCCCTTCCACACGAAAAGGTCGTAGCGCGGGAGCAACGGCGCGGGCTCCGGTCCGAGATACGCGAACACCAGCCCGCCGAGCTCCTCCACGCGATGCGCCCGTGTGCGCGCTCGCTCGCGCAGATGCTCGTCGGCTCGGAAGGAGGGGATCTCAAGACAAGCACCGGAGGGATCGAATCTCCAGCCGTGATAGGCGCAGCGCACCGAGCATTCGTCGACGATGCCGTAGGCGAGCGACGCGCCGCGATGCGGACAACGCGCGTCGAGCAACCCGAGCGTTCCGCGGACCGTGCGGAAGAGAGCGAGATCCTCGCCGAGCAGGCGCACGGGCAATACCGTCCCGGCACGCAGCTCAGAGGTCGCGGCGGCCGGAAGCCAATAGCGGCGCAGCAGCTCGCCGGCCGGCGTGCCCGGCCCGACTCGCGTGAGCGTCTCTTGTTGCTCGCGCGTCAGCAAGGCTCGTCCGTGTACACGGCCTGGACGCGCGCGTAGAAGGCGGCGTCCCAGATGCCGTGCTCCGGCGGTCCGAGACCCGACGCCTTCCAACCCGAGAACGGGGCCCGAGGATGGACGGCGAGCGGACCAGATGCGAGCTGGAGAATCCCCGCCTGGGCCGCCTCGAGGACGCGCGCGCGCGCCCCCGCGTCACGTGTGTGGACGCTCATCACGAGGCCGTGCGGGACGCCGTTGGCGATCGCCAGCGCCTCCTCGAGATCGCTCGCCGGCAGAATGACCGCAACCGGGCCGAACGTCTCCTCTTGAGCGATGCGGCTCCGCCCATCGACGTCCGTCACGACCGCCGGTGCGACCCAGGCACCGTGCGCGAGGCCGCGCGGTACGAAACCTCCCGCCAGCAGCCGCGCCCCGTCGGCGACGGCGCGCTCGACCGTCGCGATCACCCGATCCCGTTTCAGCGCGGAGATGAGGGGGCCGACCTCGGTCGACGGATCGTCCGGCTCTCCGTTCGCGAGCCCGCCGACCGCCTCGCGCAGCAGCGCCTCGAAACGCGAGCAGACAGCCCGCTCGACGACGAAGCGGCGAATTGCGGTGCAGCGCTGACCCGCAAAGCCGAAGGCGGCCCGCGCCAGGCCGAGAGCGACGCTCTCGAGGTCGGCGTCGCGCAGGATGATCGCCGCGTTGTTTCCCCCGAGCTCGGCCTGCAGCGACTTCATCGAGTCCGCGCAGAGGGCGGCGACGGCGCGTCCGGTGGCGATCGACCCGGTGACGGAGATCGCTGCAACGCGCGGCTCGCGGCACAGGGCGCGCGCCGCCTCGGCGTCGCCGAGGACGACGTTCACCAGCCCGCGCGGCAGGCCGGCGCGGTCGAGGCTCTCGAGGATCGCGAGCGCGGTCGCCGACGCTTCCGGCGACGGCTTGAGAACCACGGCGTTTCCAAATGCCAGCGCCGGCGCGATCTTTCCGACCGGAATCGCCAGCGGGTTGTTCCAGGGGGTCACGAGACCCACGACGCCGAGCGGGCGCTGCGCGGCGGCGACTCCGAGCGCGAGTCGGAGCGACGACTGCGCCGGATCGCGCGCCAGCTCGGCAGCAATGCGCGCGTGCGCCACGGCGCGGCCGACCTCCTCCTCCGCGGCGCGGCGCGGCTTGGCAACCTCGCGCACGATGAGATCGGTGAAGCGCCCGCGCTGCGCCTCCAACTCGCGCGCCCACCGATCGAGGAAGTCGGCACGGTCCGACGCCTTCGCACCTGCCCAGGAACCGCGGGCATTGTCGCACGCGCGCGCCGCCGCTTCGATCTCCGGCGCGCCGCCCAGCGGTACTTCCGAGAGCACCTCTGCGGTCCGGCACGGGTTGCGGTGCAGGAAACGCCTCTGTGTCGCGGCCGGCTGCGGCGTGCCGGCGATCACCGCCACCGGCAACTGCCGGCCGGCGCCGGACGGAGCCGCAGCGACGGTCTCGTCGAGCTCGGCGATGACGTCGGCCGCCTTGCAGAACGAGGCGGCGCGCTCGCCGAGATAGGCGCGCGTGAGCTCCGCGTGCAGCGGTTCCGTCGTGCCCACCGCGTCGTCGATGACGGAGACCTCGTAGCCGCGCTCGTAGGCGTCGAGGACCGTGGAGCGTACGCAGCCGTGGAGATAGACGCCGGCTACCAGCAAGCGACTCACCGCACGCTCGCGCAGCCACGGTTCGAGTCGCGGGTCGCCGAAGGCGCTGAAGTAGCGCTTGCGCAGCGCAAGCTCGCCGGCGACCGGGACGAGCGCCGGCGGCGGCAGCACCCCGCGGGTTCCCTCCACGCACTCGCATACGCCGCGCCGTTTCCAGTGAGGCATGCGGTCGGAGCCGTCGGCGCGGGTCACGGTGTGTGCGTGAACCACGGGGATTCCTCGCCGCCGCACCGCTTCGAGGAGCGCGGCGGCACGCACGCAGAGCGCCTCGGAATCGGGGACGAGACCCGGGCGCTCGAGGAAGTCGTTCTGCAGGTCGACGAGCAGCAGAGCCGTTCCCTGCCGGTGGTCGCTCACGCGATCTCCCTCGCCTCGCCGGCGAGGCTCGCGGCCTCAAGCGCGATGCACTCGGCCAGCTTGCGTGTGCCGGCGATGCGGCTTCCCACCCCGGCGATGTCCGGCGAGCGCAGCCCGGAGGCGAGAACCCTCTCGACGGCGGTCTCGATGTGCAGTCCCTCGCGCGCCAGCCCGAAGCTCTCGCGCAGCATCATGGCGAGGGACAGGATCTGCGCGACCGGATTGGCCCGGTCGGACCCCGACAGGTCGTGGGCCGCGCCGTGGCCGGTCTGGTACACGGCGCGTCCGTCCGGTCCGAAGTTGGCCGAGTACGACATGCCGCGCGAGCCGAGCAGAACCGTGGCGGCGTCGGCGAGGATGTCGCCGAGGAAATTCGGGGCGACGACGACGTCGAATCGGCGCGGATCAGCGACCAGCTGATAGCTGGCGTTGTCGACTTCGAGCACCTCGAGGACGACGCCGTGGTCGGAGGCGACCGCCTCGGCCATCTCCCTCCAGAGCGCGCTGACCTCCGGAACACCACCCGACTTGCCGATCACCGAAAGCTGGCCGCGCCGCATTGCGGCGAGACGTGCGGCGACCTGGATGATCCGCTCGACCTGATCGGCGCGGTAGGAAAAGTGCTGATAGGCGACCCGCCCGCCCTCGCGCCGGCCGAACTCTCCGGCGTAGAGTCCGCCGAGGTTCTCGCGGACGATGAGCACGTCGACATGCGTCAGACGCTCGGGGCGGACGATCGCCACATCGGCAAGCGCCGGTGACGGGCGCAGCGGCACGAGCTTGCAGTAGAGGTCGAAGCGGGCGCGAAGATCGTACACCGAGCGCCCGCCCATGGCCCCGCACAGCAGGGCACCGCCCGCCGCGAAGATGGACCGGCAGAACTCCACCCCTTCTTCCGTGAGCCAGCTTCTCTCGCGTCCGCGGGGGCCGATCTCTCCGGCCCGATGGATCTCGAAGCGCCGCCCGCTCGGACCGGTCACCGCATCGAGCACGGTGAGCGCAGCGTCGACGACCTCGGGGCCGACGCCTTCGCCAGGGAGCACTCCGACGACGCAAGGCGAATGGCTGGCGCGCCGCTCCCAGCCGGGGACGCACTGCGTCAGGCACCCGGCCGGCACGCTCGCAGCGACCCCGTCAAGCACGAGACGCTCCCTGCGAAGGGGTCACGGCGCGGCCGCTTCGGCCTGGCTGCCCACGAACGCGGCCCGTCCTTCTCGCGCCGCGAGCCAGTCGCGCGCCCGCTGTGGATAGAAGGCGAGCGTCACGACGTCGTAGACGAGCTTCCCGAGCTCGCTCAGTGCGAGCCGCTCGCCATCGTCCTCGACGAGCTCCGCCGACTTGAGGCGGTCGAGCAGTGCGCCGAAGTCGTCGTCGATGGAGCGCCCGAACGTGCGCGCGTAGTGTGACCGGGCCAGTATCTTTCCGTCACCGATGGTGCGGGCGACGAACTGCGTCACCCGGTCCTCCTCGGCGAGCGGGAACACCTCCTCGACCGGGCTCACGCTTCGTTCCACGCGATCGAGGTAGAGGTTGAGCTGATCATGGTTGCGGTAGACCGTGTACCCGAGGTGCGACCGTGCGCTCATGCCGATGCCGAGCTGATATCCGGACATGGACTCGTCGAAGCAGGGAAGACGCTCGTGCGTGCGGGCGATCGTGTCGAGACGCTTGAAGGTATGCCAGCGAGTCTGGGTGTAGCCGAGGTCTTCGGCGCTGCGCATGACGAAGGCGCGCCAGCCCATGAGCCGGGCGAGGTCGAAGCGGTCGGTGTCCCGCATCATCTTGACGACCGGGGTGCGTTCGTTGACCCGCAAACTGTAGAGCGTGAGCGACGGCACGCCCCGTTCCGCGACCGCCCCGAGATCAGCGAGGAAGCTCTGCTCGGTCTGTCCGGGAAGGCCGTAGATCAGGTCAACGTTGACGACCAGGCCGGAGTCGACCAGGAGCTCGCAGGCCGCGAGCGCCTCCGCACCGGAGTGCCGTCGGTGGACGGCGCCGAGAACCTGGTCGTCGAGCGTCTGGATACCCATGCTGACGCGTCCGACACCGCGGCGCCGGAGCACGTCGATGTGAGCCGGCGAGATCGTTTCCGGTGAGGTTTCGACCGTGTGCACGATGTCCTGGAGCACCGTGGTCCGCGAGAAGATGGCCTCGAGTAATGCGTCGAGCAGCTCCGGGCTCAGCGCGGTTGGGGTGCCGCCACCTACGAAGAGCTGGGAGAGCGGCGTTCCGACCTCGACCCACTCCAGCTCCTTCTCGAGCGTGCGGATGTAGCGCGCCATCGCCTCGGTATCGGTGCCGGTGCGGACCGCGAAGTAGCAGAAGGTGCAGTGGTAGCGACAGAAGGGAACGTGCACATAGAGGCGGAGCTGGTCGTGGGCGAGCGGCGGCCGTTCGGCCATCGGCGCGTGCGTATAGGCCGGCGCCGCGGAGGGATACACGTGCGGGACGGAGTAGGCGGCGCGAGGAACGGCGTCGAGAGCCGTCGCAACCTGCTCCAGCGTCCTGGCGTCGGGCTCGAAGGTAGGCGAGCGCATAGGCGATGCCGCGCACCATATTCCAGCTGTCGCGACGCGGTCAAGCGCGGTGCCCGCTGGCTGTCGATTCGATTGTACGCTGTTGACTGCAAGCGTTCGCCTGGCGTACACAGGGCGCGGTTCCGGTCCGTCTCCAAACGTTGGAGCCGTCACGCACATGAAGCCGTATCAGTTCGGGTTCCGGTCATACTTCCTGTTCCGACTGGTGGCCGCGGTCGCCCGCGTTGCATCCTGACGAGTCCGTAGTGGCCCGCTTCACCGCACCGCTCCGGCTTGCGCTGTCAGTTGGAGTGGTGGGCGGACTGGTGCTCGGGTGCCGCGAGGCGCTGCTGACGTTACAGGCCAACGCCTTTGCGCAGCCCGGCCAGTACTTCTATCTCTATCTCACCGTCCCGATCGTCGCCTGGATGCTTCTCGGCGTCGCGGTCTTGCTCCCATTGGCGGTCGCGCAGGGGCTGCGCGGCGCCGGCAGCGCCACGCGCGCAACGTTGTGGCCGTACGCGGCGTTCTTGGCATTCGCCGGGACGCTGTCGATCACGGTCCCGTGGATCGCGGCGATCGCCGCGCAGTTGCGCGACATGGGGGTGTCGCTGCGCGGCAGCCTGGCGCCGGCGCTCGGCGTGTTCGGGGTGCTGTTGCCCGTCGCCGCGGCGTGCGTCGTCGGCGCCGCCGCGGCGTGGTACGCGGCGCGCGTGCAGCGGCCGCTGCGCTACGCGGCGCGTCTGGCCACGGTTGCGTTCGTGCTCCTGCTGTGGCCGGCGGTGCGCTTCCTGGCCACCGACTGGAAGTGGGGGATCACGGTGCGCGATGCCGCCGGCGCCGCCGACGGACAGCCCAACGTGCTGCTCATTTCCATCGATACGTTGCGCGCCGATCATCTCGGCAGCTACGGCGATGCGCACGGTCTGACACCGCACATGGACCGCTTGGCTGCGGCGGGCGTGCTGTTCGAGCACGCGATCACCTCCTCTCCGTGGACGTTGCCGGCGGTCGCGTCGATGCTCACCGGTCAGGATCCGCACCGTCACGGCGCCGGGGCGATCACCAACCGGCGCGACCCGCTCGGAAGGTCGGCGCTCTCCGAGGGCGCGTGGACGCTGGCGCAGGCGTTGCACGAGCGCGGCTACCGCACGCACGCCATCGTCACCAATCCCTACCTGGCGCTGCGCTATGGCTTGGGCCAGGGGTTCGACAGCTACGAGAACGTCAGCATCGAGTCGGAAGCGTTTCTGGCCTTCGGCCAGACAACGGCCGTGCGGTTGCTCAACTGGCTGCGCCCGGACGTGGCCACCGGTGATCGCGGCGAAACGGTCAGCGCGCGGGCGCAGCGCTGGCTCGAAGCTCGCGAGCCGGCCCGCCCCTTCTTCCTCTGGCTGCACTACGTGGACCCGCATCCGCCGTACAGTCGCGCCAGCGTGACGCGCCACAAGAGCTTTCGCACGGACAGCTTGTTCGCGCCCGCTGCGGGTAGTGAGGCCGAGATGACGTTGACCTCACCCGACGTGGCACGCCTGCGCAGCGGCGAGATCCGGCTGAGCGCCGAACAGAAGGAAGCGGTGCACGACCTCTATCGCGCTGAGGTCGCCAGCGTGGACGCTGCCGTGGGCGCGGTGCTCGACGCACTCGATCGTGTGGGCGGCCGCGAGCGCACGCTCGTCGTCTGCGTCGCTGACCACGGTGAGGAGTTCTGGGAGCACGGCGGCGTCGAGCACGGGCACACGGTGTACGAGGAGCTGGTGCGCGTGCCCTGGTTGCTGCGCTGGCCGGGTCACTTGCCCGAAGGTGCACGCGTGCAGCCGGTGGTGCGCATCACCGATGTTGCGCCGACGATTCTCGACCTGCTGTCGATCGCGCCGCCGCCGGATCGCGACGGGCAGAGCGTGCTGCCCGTGCTGCGCGGCGACGAATCGCGCCCGCGGATCGCCGTGAGTGAAAACTTGCTCTTCGCCGAGGAGCGGACGGGGCTGCGCACGCCCGCCCACAAGTACGTCCACTGGGATTCCGGAAAGGAAGAAGTCTACGACCTGACCACCGACCCGGAGGAACGCCGCGACCTGGCGGGCATTGATGCGACGCTCGGTCCGCTGCGCCAGCTCTATGCGACGATTCACCGCTCTCGTCCCGCCGCCGACGGCAAGCCGCAGCCTCCTCAGTTGGACGGCGGGGCAGAGCAAGCGTTGCGCGCCCTCGGCTATCTGCGCTGAGCCGTTCTACCTTTTGGGGATCTCCAAAAATCTTCTATGAAATTTGTTGTTGACTGGCTTTAGCAGCCGGGTTAAGACGCGATCAGTCGTCTCACTCCGCAACATTGGCCAGTTCCGAATTCGGGAGGAATGTATGGCACACTCAGCGGTCGTTGCGTCCTTCAGCCGGAAGCTTCGCGTCGTCGCCGGAGTCAGCGCCGTGTTGCTCACAATGGCGCTCGGCATCGCGCACATGCTCGACGCCGGGAGCGCCGGCGCGTCGGGGAACGTCATCACGTTCTCGGGCGCCGACACGCTCGCACAAGGTCTGCAAGACGTCTACCGCCTACGGCTGAGCGATCCAGCGCCGTCACCCAACGGCCTGCAGGTGACGCTGGCGAGCACCGCCGGGGTCTGCGTGCTGGCGCCTACCGAAAACACGGTGGGGACCGGGACGCTGACGATCACGATTCCGGCCGGGCAGAAGTCGGTGAGCTTCGTCGTGCAGACCGTCGACAGCCCGTCGGGCACCTCCTGCAACGTGAACGTGACGGCCACGACGCCGACGGGATGGACGACGCCGTCCGTGTCCATTCCGGTGGTGCAGGGCAAGCTGCGTATCCGCGATCTGGCGCGCCACATCGGTCCGCTGGCCCGCAATGACCCGTTCTTCGTCGAAGCCGGAGTGCCGACGGCGGACCTGAGCGCCGTCCGTTACGTGCAGGGTCGGAGCAAGGCATCCGCCACCAGCCTGATGGTGACGGTGTGCAGCGACAACATTGGCATCGGACAAATCGCCAACGTCTACAACGACGTGTCGCCGAGCGGCTGCCAGCAAAACCCGATCGTCGCGCCCTTCTCGCGCACCGTCCCGGGTGACTTCAAGTTCGACCCGATCGCCGGGAACAACTCCGTCGACGCGAACGTCACCGCCACGACCGCGGGAGGGGTCTTCTTGAGCGATACGCAGCCGGTGAGCGTGCGGGAGCTCGCCGTCACCATTCGCGGCCGGCACGAGCTGGGCGCCGGGCTCCAGGATGGGTACACACTGGCGTTGAGCGACGCCGCGCCCAGCAACCAGGCGGTGACCATCTCCGTCTCAGACACCCACGCGTGCGTCGTCGGCCTGACCGAGCAAAGCCTCGGGAAGGACAGCGTTCAGTTGACCATCACCACGGGACACACGCGCGCGGACTTCGTCGTCCAAGGCGTGTTGGCCACTCAGCCCACCACGCCGTGCGTCGTCACGGCCAGCACGGGTCTCTTCGGCCAGGACACCTTCAAGATCGATGTGAAGGACCCAGGATTGCGGCTGCGTGAGCTCTCCTCGAGTCAGGGCCAGTTTGCGCCGAACGACAAGTTCTTCGTCGAGCTTGGGGTTCCCGATGCGGCGCATCGCAGCCTGCGGTACGTGCAGACGTTGCGCAAGGGGTCGGATCCGTTGTTCTGCGGTGGCATTGTCCCGTGCGGCGGGCAGCAGCTGCCGGTCACGGTCACCAGCACCCGCTACCTCGACATTGGAACGATCGTCAACTTCGCAGGCGTCGACGTGGGCGGCAACGGTCAGGAGATCGTCTACGTACCGCTGACGTTCTCGCGCACCGTTCCGGGCGACCTCCAGTTCGATCCGCTCGCTGGGAACGCCGAGTCGACGCATGTAGCGGCGACGGCACCGGGATTCCTCACTGACGTCGATGCCGCCGAGAAGAACGTGTTCGTGAAGGCCGCCTCGTTGCAGCTCAAGGGCTCGGAAGACCTGGGCTCGTCGCTGCAGGACGATTACACGATCAAGCTCCTTGATGCCGCCGGCCACTCCGCCACGTCCGTAGCGATCTACTCGCTGGCGACCGTCGGGTCGACGGCGTACTGCAAGGTCTCGTACAACGCCTACTCCAACGGACAGAGCGTCATCAACGTCAACATCGACGCCGATCACAACTCGGCGGACTTCGTCGTGCAAGCGGACGAGATGAGCGTCGGCCAGAAGTGCCACATCTACGCCGACGCGCCGCCGTACGGCACGGCCGAGATGTGGATCGATATCGTGTCGCCGGGTATCCAGATCCGCCAGCTCGCGCACCAGATGCCCACGACTGCGGCGAACGATCCGTTCTTCGTTGAAGTGGGACTCCCGAATCGCGACAACACCCAGCTCGACCATCCACAGAAGGTGCGCAAAGGCAGCACGATCCCGATCACCGTGTGCAGCAGCCGGCCCGGCATCGGGACGATCGTCGACGTGTTCAACACCGACAACGGCAACGATGGCTGCGAGAACGACACGATCATGGGATCGTTCTCCAACAACGTTCCCGGCAACCTCAAGTTCGATCCGCTCTCCACCGGGACGACGATCGTTGAGGCGTCGGCGCCCGAGTTCATCACCATGGACCCGGCCGGCAAGGTGGAAGTGCGCGTCGGCAGCGACGGGGTCGTCCTTTCAACCCCACCCGCCGTCGGCTCCGGCTTGCAGAAAGGCGCCGGTGTGCATCTGTCCAAGCCCGCAGGGACCGGTGGTGTGACCGTGACGATCACCAGCACAACGCCGGGCACCTGCCTGGTGGCGGCCAGCCCGTCCAACACTGCGACGTCGAGCATCAACGTGACGATCGCCGAGGGGGACGACGACGCGGTCTTTGTGGTCGCGGGCGTCGAGGGTATCAATGAAGACAACTGCACGCTGACAGCGACGGCACCCAACTACTTCGATGACAGCGCCGACATCGCTATCAAGCACTGCGGCTTCGAGATCGTCAGCCTCGATCCGACGCAAGGGACGGCGACGCCGCCGTCGACGTTCACCGTACGGATCGGTGTGCCTGCGGGCCCCGGCCGCTTGAGCTCCATCCAGCCGGTCCGCACGGGTGGCGTGGCGGTGCCGGTCACGCTGTGCAGCTCCAACACCGCCGTCGGCGGCATCGGCACCTACAGCAATGCGTGTCAGAATGGGCAGTTCACCCCCGGGCAATCGGAGATCAGCTTCACCTTCGCCGTCAACCCGAACAACGCCACTGGTGGCAGCACGATTGTGACCGCGAACGGCGGCTGCGGCGAAGACACGCAGCCGGTGAAGGTGTCGCCGAGCGTCGCCAAGCTCCGTCCCAATCCGTCCACCTTGGGCAAGGACCTGCAGGCCACTTACTTCGTCACCATGAACAACACCGGTGGTGCCACCGTGACCGTCCATGCGGAACCGTCGACGGTGTGCGTGGTCTCGACCGACCCGATCGTCCTCGGCGACGGTTTGGACAAGGTGATCACGATTCCGTCGGGAGCGTCGCGCGCCTCCTTTGTCCTGCAGGCACTCAACGTCGGCACGTGCAACGTGACGTTGTCGGGTACGGGTTTCCCGACCACAACGGTCGGGATTCCGGTCTACTACTCGCGCCTGCGTATCAGCGGTTTGCCGGCAACCATGAGCTTCCTGGCGAAGGACGATCAGTTCTTCGTCGAGATCGGGCCGGCGAATCCCGCGATCCTGGACGTGATCACGAATGACGACAACCGCCACGGAATCCTGCAAGCCCAAGCGCGCCGGCCTGGCGTGGCTACCGTGAATGTGCGCCTGTGCAGCAGCGATTATACGGCAGCGATCATCAAGGATCCGCTGGGTTCACCGGTGATTCTGCCGCCGCCGGTGGGGCAGTTGCAATGTGTGACCTCACCGCTGGAGTCGGGAAAGAGTCAGACGCTGAACTTCGCCCTCAGTCCGATCGCGGCCAAACCCGTGACGGTGTTGGCGGACGTGCCGAACTCGGACATCGACGACACGCAATGGCACGTGAATCTGAAGCCTGGGGCGCTCAACCTGGTCAGCCCGGACATGATCGGTGTCAACCTGCAAGACAACTTGCAGGTGCGCTTCTATCCGGCGCCGCCCGACAACACGACCGTGATGATCACGGTGGTGTCGGGACCGTGCGGCGTGTCGGCGGACAACAACCCGCCGCGTAACCAGGTGCCGGCGACGCAGATACCGGCGCTGCCGGTACCCTCCGGGCGCTCAAGCGTCGACTTCTGGGTGCAGTCGTTTGCCATCGGGACCTGCTCCGTGAGCGTCTCCAGCAACGTCACCAGCTTCGGCACCGACTCCGCCGAAATCACGATGGATGACCCGGCGACCCAGATCACCAAGCTCGATACGACGCTGTCTACCTCGTCGCCGGATGAACCGTTCGACGTCAATCTCGGCGTCGCCAGCTCCGACAACGCCAAGCGACTGAGCCGGCTGCAGCAGGTGCGACCCGCGAACAACACCTACCCGCTGCCGATTCAGGATGACACTAATCTCATCTACGGCATCCCGCTCAAGGTCTGCAGCAGCGACACCGGTGTGGGCGAGATCATCGGCGGCACGACGGCCGCCAACTGCAGCCGTGGCGTCGTTGCACCGTTGCACGACACGATCTCGATCTTCAAGTTCCACGTCAAAGGCGCCGGAATGACCAACGTGTACGTCGCCGAGGACGGCGTACCGCTGAACTCGACGGCTCTGTCCAACCGCAAGGTCACCGTCGTGCAGGACACCATCAGCATCCCTGATCCGCAGCCGTTGGGTAAGGGTCTGCAGGACGACTACCACGTGGTGTTGAGCAAGGCGGCGTCCAGCCCGGGCACCGTCACCCTGACCAGCCAGACCGCGGCGTACTGCTTGGTCGCAGCAAGCCAAGCCGGACCGTTCGGGGCGACCGCGACAGTGAGTATCCCGACGGGTCGCGCGCGCGCCACCTTCGCCGTGCAGGCACTCGCGCAGGGCGACTGTGTGATCCGGCCGACGATCGACCTGACCGGCTACACCTACGTCGACGGGGCGATCCTCATCGTGCAGCCGGCGCTGCGCATCATCGCTCTCGACAGCTCGCGCTCCGTCGGGTCGCGCGACGACGACTTCAACGTCGAGATCGGCGCACCGGTACAAGGCCGGCCGATCGACCCGAACCCGCGCCTAGCCGACGTGCAGAATGCCCGCCTAGGCGGCGGCCAGATCCCGGTGACCGTGTGCAGCGGCGCTTACGGGGTCGGCATCATCGTCGGTGAGAACACGACGACGCACTGCAAGACCGTGTACATCGGGGAAGGCAAGAGCAAGACGACCGACGGAGACTTGAAGTTCCACGCCGTCGCCGAAGGCACCACCCCTGTGTCCGCCTCTGCCCCGGGATTCTTCCCGGCGAGCGTCGACGTCGTGGTGAAGAATATCGTTTCGTCCATCAACGACGACCCACTCGGCTCCGGTTTGGAAGACCAGTACGTGCTGTCGGTCAGCAAGTCCTCCATCACCGACATCCCGTTCACCATCACCACCAACAGCCCCGGCATCTGCAAGCTGGCGCGCAACCTGACCGAGGCGGGCCAGGTCTCGATCCCGGTCACCATCCCGAAGAACCGCACGCGAGCGACGTTCTACGTGCTGGCGGCGGAATACACGATGGACAACTGCGAGCTGGTCGCGACCACGACGACCGCAGGCGTGACCTCCGCGTACGGGCTGATCCCGGTCGTCCAGCCCATGCTGCGAATCCGCAGTCTGCCCTCGTCCCTCTCCAGTCAGTCGCCCGACCAGTCGTTCTCCGTGCAGAGCGGCATCCCCGGGCCGCGTTACACCATGGCAGCCGTGCAGGCGGCACGGCGCGACGGCCCCGGAATCCCGGTGACCGTGTGCAGCAGCTATCCGGGCGTCGGCAAGATCGTTGGCGAGAACCCGACGACGCACTGCAAGACGGTGCCCATCGATCCGGGCAAGAGCGAGACGGCAAAGGACGCGTTGAAGTTCGACGCTATCGCTGCGGGGACGACGACGGTGCCCGCCACCTCCCCGGGCTTCATTTCGGACTATCAGGACGTGACGGTCTCGGATGTGATCAGCAACATCAATGACAACCCGGTGGGCGCGGGGCTCGAAGATCAGCACACCCTGTCGTTGAACCGGACCGTGGCCTTGAGCACCGACTTCACCATCAAGAGCACCGACATCACGATATGCACCGTGGCGACGACGGCGACGGCTGCCGGCTCGAACATGATCACCGTGACGGTGCCGCAGAGCCGGTCGCGCGCGACCTTCTACGTCCTCGGCATCGCCATGGGTGACTGCCACCTGACCGGCACCACGACGGCGACCGGGATCGGCTCGGCCGACGTCCACATTCCGATCGTCATGTCGGCTCTGCAGATCAAGGGCCTACCGTCTTCGCGCTCGACGCAATCCTCCGACGTCTCGTTCACCGTGCAGACCGGTGTGCCCAACTCCCACTACACCTTGGCCGACGTTCAGGTGGTCCGTGTCGGCGCGGGGGCACTGCCGGTCACCGTGTGTAGCAGCAACGCCGCGGTCGGCATCATCGTCGGTGAGGACACGGGCACGCACTGCAAGCCGCCGGTGTACATCAACGAAGGCGGCAGCGAGACGGCGACCGATGCCCTGAAATTCCATGTTGCCGGGGCGACCGGCACCACCACGGTCTCCGCCGCGGCACCGAACTTCTTCACCGACTACCAAGACGTGGAGGTACAGTCCGTCGTCAGCACCATCAAC
>CAZCGA010000056.1:0-23758 GCA_964498075.1 uncultured Binatia bacterium (SeqCode)
TACGGTTCGGAGGGAGGGGGGACCGGGAGCAACCGGTTCTCCCTACCCCTATCGTAGAGAAACAAGTCCCCTGAAAGGGGACTCGCCAAGTGCTCTTCCAGTCGGCTTGAGCCGCCTTTGGTCTATGTAGCCGGAATTGATTCCCCGGACGCGCGCTCGCGACGCGTTGGGCAAAGGGGTTGCTACGCCAACCGTGCCGCGGCCGTGCTGAGGCAGCGCTCGGTGGTGTCCCAATCGATGCAGCCGTCGGTGATGGAGACGCCGTACTGCAGCCCGTCGCGTCCGTGCGCCAGCTTCTGGCTCCCGGCCTTGAGATGACTCTCGATCATGAAGCCCATGATCGAGCGGTTGCCGGCGCGGATCTGATCGATCAAGTCGGCCAGCACCTCCGGCTGGCGCGTGTAATCCTTGCCGGTCTGCGCGTGGCTGCAATCCACCATGATGCGAGCCGGCAGGCCGGCCTGCTCGAGCAACGCCTCGCAGCCGCGGATACTCTGCGTGTCGTAGTTGGGCGTGCGCCCGCCGCGCAGTACGATGTGACCGTCGGGATTCCCTTCGGTGTGAATGATGGAGGTCTGACCATCCTGGTTGATGCCCAGGAAAGTGTGGGGGCGGCGTGCCGACTCCATGGCGTTGATGGCGACCAGCAGGTTGCCGTCGGTGGTGTTCTTGAAGCCGACCGGCATGGACAGTCCGCTCGCCATTTCCCGGTGGGTTTGACTCTCCGTCGTGCGTGCCCCGATGGCGGTCCAGGAAATCAGATCGGCCAGATACTGCGGTGTGATCGGATCGAGCAGCTCGGTGCCGGCCGGCAGGCCGAGCTCGTTGATGTCGAGCAGGAGCTTACGCGCCAGCCGCAAGCCGAGCTGCATGTCGTGCGTCCCGTTGAGATGCGGATCGTTGATCAATCCCTTCCAGCCGACAGTTGTGCGCGGCTTCTCGAAGTAGACCCGCATGACGACGAAGATCTTGTCGGCCAGCTGCTGGCTGAGGCCGTGCAAGCGCCCGGCGTAGTCGACCGCCGCCTCCGGATCGTGAATCGAGCACGGCCCGACGACGGCCAGTAGACGGGAGTCCTGTCCAGCGATGATGTCGCGCACAGTGGCGCGCGCCCGGATGACATGTTCGTAGACACCGTCCGAGGCCGCCAGCTCGCGCTTGAGCACGGTCGGCGGCACGAGTGCCTCCGTCTTCAAGACGCGTAGGTTCTGGGTCTTGAGCATGATGCCGCAGTGTGGCGGTCACCAGAGTACGGGTCAAGGGACGGTGTCGCGCCCGTCTCCACGGGCGTGCGTCAACCGCCCGGGGCGTTGCCTCGGGCTAAGTTCTTTCGCCCCCTTGGGGCTCTCGGAGGGCTCAATTCCAGTCTGTAACCCAAGAACGTGGGCTCACGCAGCGTTCGAGAGCGGAGACGGGAGACTCGACCTTCTGGAAGCCGCAACAACTCCAGCCTCCAGGCTCTCGCCTCCAGCCCGCGGATTCCTAGAAGTCGTTCTTGTCGATCACGTCGATCACCAACTTGGTGACGTTGTTGCTCCCATCCGTGTCGCCCATCGAGCTGGCGCTGATCTGCGCGGTACAGCGCACCGGAGACTTGGCGTTGGGTGACAGGAACTGGCTGGCGTCGATGGTCAGCGGCAGCTTGCCGCCCTTAGTGCTGCCACCCGTGACGGTCACCGGGTTCTGCACGCCGCCCATCCTCGTGTTCATGTCCACCATGCCCACGGTGCCGGGCGGGCAGTCGCCGTCGCTCGGCGTCACGGTGATAGAATGACCGAGCGGCTCCGCTGGCTGGAAGTCGGCGTTGACCACTGTGGGCGCAACGTTCTTCGTCTTCGTCGTCACCAGATCATTGAGCGTCACGGTCACCGGCGCGAGGCTTTTGATGACCGACTCGTGTACCGCGCTCATCTCGAGATCATTCCGATCGATCACGTTGAGCTCCATGGTGACGGCGTCGTTGCTCGGGTTCGGATCAACATTGCCCGGTGCTTCGAATGTGCTGGCGGTGAACGTGATCGTGCATCGTATCGGGGCCTTGCGGTTGAACGTCGCGAACGCCGCGCTCGATATCACGAGCGGGACCGTCGCCGTCTTGGTCTTCCCCGGGCCGACCAACACCGAGTCCGGTGGCCCCGGTGTCGCCTTGAAGTCTGGAGGACCCGGGATGGTTCCTCCGGGACAGTCCGCGGTAGCGCTCAGCTGAATCTTGTGCCCCAGGAAGTCTGTAGTATCGGCGTTGCGCACTGTGACGCTCACCGTCTTCTTGACCGACAGCGTTCCCGCCGCCAGGGTGACCGTGCGGGGCCTGACGGGCAGCACGACGGAGTCATGCGATCCGATCGTGACGTCGAGTTCTTTGGTGTGGCTGGCGCCCAGGCCGTCGGTGGCCTTGACCACGAAGATTCCAAGGCCGGTGAACGTGGGCGTGCCGGAGATCGCTGCGCCGCTGAGGCTCAGGCCAGGGATAGGGATGCTGCCGTACTCCTGGCTCCACGTGAACATGCCCGTGCCTCCCGTGGCGCTGAGCGGTTGGTTGTACGCTACAGAGACACTTCCCTCAGGCAGAGGGTTCGCAGTCGTGATCGTCGGAGGGAAAGCCGTCGGGTAGATGAAGGTGACGCCGTTGATGTCGTCGGTGCGCACGTCGGCGCAGCGGGCATCGAAGTGGGCCGTGTGGTACATGGTCGCATCGGTGTCCAATGAGTGACCCAGTCCGATCGAATGGCCGATCTCGTGCGTGGCGACCTCCGCGACGTTGCACTGGGTCCACACCGGGCACGCCCCCCAGCCGTTCGCAAGAATCAGCGTGGCCGCCGCCGTACGCCTGAACGTCGTGCCATTGACCACTTTCGTTTCGAACCCCTTCCAGCAGAAGCCACCCAAGCCCAAGACGCCCGCGCAGTTCGTGGGGTTTGGAATCTTCTTGAAGGGGTCATTGAAGACGACCTTGTGTGCGCCGTACCTGCACGGGGTTGTCAGATCGGACGTCAGGCCCCCGTCCACGAGCGAGATCGCGGCGGTTGGCACGTTGGTGTTGCTCCACTCAGCAAGGGCATCGACGATCGCTTGGTGGGAGACCGGGAACCCCAGCGTCGCGTCGCCGGTTTGGTCAATCAAGTACGAGATCGGCAAGCCCTCATCGACTTCGAACAAACGTGCGGGAGGGTTTCCGAGGAAGGTGTACGGCGCGCTCGCTTCCTGAGAAGGGAAGGTCGCGGTGGCCTCTGGCGGTTCGGTCCGGAACGCTGGAGCCCCATCCGCGGCTGGGCCGGCGCCCTCCACCTCGTTGAGCAGATCGTCCAAGGGCATCGATGCGGGCAGCGGCGAGGTACCGGGTGCGACCAACACTGCCGTTCCTGGTTCAAGGCGTTGCACCGCGTGCGGCACGCCGTCAGCGTTCATTTCGACGGTGAACTTCCCGAGAGCCAGCTGATTGGTTCGCAGGCTGCCGTCTGCGCCGACGGTGAGGAAGAGCACGACGCGCTCGCCAGGCTGGAAGCTCGGCGCTCCAAACAGCACTTCCTGCTCGGCTCCCACAGTGCCGCCTGGTTCCTTCAGGGTGATGACCGGAGCCGTCAAATCTCCTCGCACGACCCGGTTGACCACTACGGTGACCAACGTGACGATCTGACCGTCGGCCGACTTGGCACCCTTCACGCTCTCGACGGTTCCGATCACCGTGGCGACCGAACTGCGTGTCAGGTCTTCAACGGACATCGGGACGAAGGTCATCGCGTCGGCCGCGATGCCCGAGAACACCCATAGCATCACTAACGCCAGCGTACAGCGAGAACGCGTCATGCGAGCCCCCTTTGTTCCGAGGCGTCGGCGCAGAGCCACCACTCCGCTCTGCGCTACGACGCCGTGCTTGGGAACTACCCCCTATTGTCTGAAAACGCGTCGCTATTTTCCTCCCGTGCCGGGGCGGGAGTCAAGCGCGCCGTCGCCTAGTGTCGAACAGGCAGCGGCGCCGCAGACTGCAGGGGGTGAGCTCGGCCCGGCGCGGGGGCCGAGCCGGGCACCAAAGCTCGCGAGCGACGAGCGAGCTCGCGCCTGTGCGCTTGAGCGCCGTCTTAGGCACCACACACCTAGTCAAGGCGACTGCCGTGCACATACTTGATTGGAATGCTCTCCAGGTTCACCCCATCTAAGCACCTGACATTGACGGCCCAACCATGGAATGCCTCTATCCCTTGCTTCGCTTCGTCGGCTGTCCGAGCTCTCGGCCTTCGGAAGGGCAGGATGCCGCACTTCGGGCAGAAGTAGTCCTTTGCTGTGAAGGTGTGCCACTGATAGAGCGTGAGCGCGTCCAGTGGCGTCAGGATGCGCAGAGCGTCTTCAGGTACGCGGTGAATCAGCGCGCCCCGCCGTTTACAGATCGAACAATCGCAAACGCGTACGTGATCGAGATCAAGATCTACCTCGAATCGTGTGCTTCCGCAGTGACAGGAACCGGCGTAGGTCTGGACCATGGTGCCCTAACGATGAAACTCAGCAGCGGCGGGGCACCGGAGAGCTTGAAGTCCCAGAAACGAATCATGCCCCGCCGTCGGCTGCAGCGCCTGGTTCAGCGTCACTGCCCCACGCCCAACGACTGAGCACAGAGGGATTGCCAGACGACAACATCCATTGTCTTCATGTTCACCCTGCCTGGTGGCTTACCCCTTGAGGTATGGAGCGGCTGAGCCAGTCCTCGAAACGCGTCGGGCCGATGCGCGGGTTATCGCCGGGGGTGAGGCTTTGATCGTTCAACTCTGTGCCGAAGTAGAGTGCGTGGACGTCTGTGGTCACCTTCCGTGCGTCTCGATTTGCGCTCAAGAACCGTCGGACGAGTTCGTCGAGACGTATCGGTTCGGGCCCCGCCAGCTCGACCGTGCCGTTCACCGGTTCCTCGACTGCGACATCGGCCAGTGCGGCAGCGACGTCATCTGACACGATGGGTTGCACAAGGGCGGGTGACAACCGAACCGTTTGCCCGTCGGTGGCCGATTGGGCGATGCCGCTCACGAACTCGAAGAACTGCGTTGAGCGGAGGATCGTATAGGGAATCTTGGAGGCCTTGATCAGGTTTTCTTGGGCCATCTTCGCGCGGAAGTACCCACTTGCAAGAAGGCGATCGGTGCCGACCACCGACAGCGCAACGTGATGCCCCACGCCAGCGGTCGCTTCCGCGGCAAGGAGGTTACGCCCTGCCGTCTCGAAGAACTCCAAAACTGCCTTATCCTCGAACGAGGGCGAGTTCGACACGTCGACGACGACCTGAGCGCCTGCAAGCGCTTCAGCCAATCCCTCGCCAGTGAGGGTGTTGACGCCCGAAGAGGGTGCCGCAGCCACTACCTCATGGCCATGCTGACGAAGGTTGTTCACGAGCTTTTTTCCGATGAGCCCGCTGCCGCCGATAACCACAATCTTCATGGCGAATCTCCTAGTTTGTCGCCCGCAAGTCGGGGCCGAGTTTGTGACCGCCGTTAACCTTCGCCACCCGTGCGATCTCCGCCGCCGAACGGATCGCCGATAAGCTGCGGGCGCCGAAGGCGACCGTCAGCTTCATCGGCTTGTTGGACGGCGCGTTGCCAAGCTCGCGCGCGTCGGTGCCGTTCGGACGGTGAACCGGCACGTGGATGGTCTCTCACCGTCGGGGCTGAAACAGCTCAATCGGGTTAACCCGACGGATCGTCGATGATGACTTGGGCGCCACCCGGCCCGGTGACGATTTCATTCGTACGGAACGGCACGCCGGCACCTCGTAACCGCTTGACCTCCGACTCGAGATCAGTGACTTGGAGATGAATGCGGTTCCAGCCGCCTGGTACCTGATGGCGACCGTCGGCGAGCGGGCGCTTCCCGGAGCTACCTTCTCCGCTCAGCAAGAGCCGCACGCCGTCACGCGAAACCGCGGCAAAGGCTGGTGAAGCGTTCTGCTCAAGCGTGAAACCCAGGAGGGTGGTGTAGAACCCTACGGCTGCGGGTACATCGTCAATCATGTAGCGCACGCTCACTTCAGGCATCGCTCTGAGTCTCCTTTCTCGTTTCCAGTTTCTCGATGCGCTCCACTTCGCCCTCCTCAAGCACGTTGTTGTGAGCGATCACGTTGAGGGCGCACCATGCCTGGCCGGGTCAGCCGGTCAGCCGGTGCGGCGGGAGCGGGCCAGAGCCAGCCCACCGATGACCACGCCGATTAGCGCCACCACCGCGGCCACGATGGCCCCGGCTCGCCCGGAACCGGTGCCGATAACACCGGCGGAGACGTGCGCGGCCGCCGGAGCGGCAAGCCCGAACCCCCGGAGCAGGGCGGCTGCTGCGGCGACGATGGCGATCACGGCGACTCGGATCAGCGATCGGGTGCGTGTCATGAAGCTCCTCCTTGTGCGCCGGTTACATCGGCGCGGTGCAAAACGTGAAAGTCGCTATCATAAGAGGCGCCTCGCGGCGCCTTTCGTGTTTTAGGCGTCTCTCAGCGCCGACGTGATCGGCATCCGTGCCGCGCGGAACGCGGGCAACACGCCGCCCGCGACACCCATCAGAACCGCGAGCACCATTCCCACCACGAGCGATGTCCCACTGATCCGGAAGGCGAACCCGATCTCCCCGAAGTTCGTGCCCATGGCCGCCGAGGTCATGCCGTCGGCCGGCAGGGCGAGCAGGCAACCCAGCGCGCCGCCGACCATGGCCAGGCACGTCGATTCGACGACGAACGCCGTCAGGATGCTGACCTTGGAGAATCCGAGCGCACGCAGCGTGCCGATTTCACGGGTGCGTGCAGCGACGAGTGCGTACATCGTGTTCACCGCCTGCACGGCCTCACGAAAACACCGGTGCCCATTCTGCGCCGAATGCATGAGCCCCAGTCTGTTGACTCCTGTCACCCCACGGGTTACATGCGGACGTGATCACGCGGTGGAGGCATAGAGGGCTCCGAACGTTCTTCGAGACCGGAAACACGCGCGGCATTCGGCCAGAACATGCGAGCAGACTGCGCCTCATCTTGGCCAGACTCGACGCCTCCGCCGAACCGCGAGACATGAACTTGCCTGGCTTGCGGTTGCATCCGTTGAAGGGTCAGTTGAAGGGCGCTTGGGCCGTGGACGTGAGCGGCAACTGGCGCGTCGTCTTCCGCTTCGAGGGCAAAGACGCCGTCGATGTCGACTACGTCGACTATCATTGAGAGGAGCGTCGCATGCACAACCCCCCACATCCTGGAGCGATCATTCGCGAGCTGTGTCTCACCCCGCTCGGGCTGTCCGTGTCCGATGCCGCGAAAGCCCTGCGAGTGAGTCGCAAGACGCTCTCGGAGATTCTGAACGGTCACGCTCGCATCAGCGCGGAGATGGCCATTCGCCTGGCGATCGCATTCGACACCACGCCGGAAAGCTGGTTGAACCAGCAAACGCAGTACGACCTCTGGAAGGCCGGGAAGAAACGGAAGGCGATCGAGAAGAAGGTCAGGAATCTTGCCGCCTGAAGGGCTTGGCCTCTTCTACGCTTCGGTGCGCGTCCGTCGAACACGCCGCCCGCGACACCCATCAGGGCCGCGAGCACCATTCCCACCACGAGCGATGTTCCGCTGATCCGGAAGGCGAACCCGATCTCGGCGAAGGTCGTGCCCATGGCCGCCGCGGTCATGCCGTCGGCCAGCAGGGCGAGCAGGCAACCCAGCGCGCCGCCGACGAGGGCCGGGCACGTCGATTCGACGACGAACGCCGTCAGGATGCTGACCTTGGAGAATCCGAGCGCATGTGTTGGCGGCCGGTGACTGCTGGCACGACAGCCCCGAGCGTCACACGAGTCGCGTCAGGGCCCAGACTCCGGCCGCGAGCAGTATCGCCGCACCGGTGTTCCGTCCACGCCGCCACAGGCCCCACAGGGCCACGCCGCTCAGCAGCGCCGCCAATCCGATCATGCCCCACCGTGAGACCACCGGCGCTGCAGTCGGCGCAGCGACCACTGTGGCGGCTCCGGTCAGGACCGGATCGAAGCACCCGTCTGTGGCATAGATCATCTGGCCCGCCTTCAGCGGGGGCGCGATCGCGATAACAAAGTTGCCCATCGCGTCCTTCGTGCCGATCGCCAGCAGCGGATCGTCCCCGTCGTGACAGATCTGTGGCGCTTCGGGGCCGCACGAGAAGATGCTGATCGCATTGTTCGGCATCAGGGTCGGACACGCCGGATCGCTGCGCCCGCTGAGGGTCGTCGAGCCCGCCGCGGCGCCGCCGGTGAGCACGATGCCGCGAGGCGTTGCGGTTGAGGTCGGCGAATGTGTCGGGGTGACGGTCGGGGTCGCCGTGGGCGTGTGGGTCGGCGTGTGGGTCGGCGTCGGCGTGTTCGTCGGCGTGTTCGTCGGCGTCGTCGTGGGCGTATTGGTTGGCGTGTTCGTCGGCGTCGCGGTCGGCGTGTCCGTCGGTGTGTTCGTGGCTGTCGTGGTCGGCGTCTCCGTCGGCGTTTCGGTCGGCACATCGACCATCATGGCCGGTCCGCCGGGATCGCTGACGTTGCCGTTGGCGGTGAGGTCGGCGTCGCCCAGGCCGCCGTCGGTGATGCTGAAGGTGACAATGGTGCCGCCGCCGGACAGCGATATCGGGATGGTGTACCAGTGGTAGGTGAAGTTGTCGGGCGTCGGACCGTACTTCCAGTACTGCGCGCCGGGTGGCAGGGCGCTCGGGTAGGTGATGGTGAAGCTCAGGGTCGCTCCGGCGTCGCAGCCGCCGGTGATGAATTCGAACAGCCCGTGCGGGAAGTCGGCGCCCGCGGGCGGCGGCTCGCCAACAACGTTGACGCCCACGAGCTCGCTCTGGATGAAACCGCAGCCGTCGCCGCCGCCGGTGAAGCTGACGTTGATGGTGCCGCTGCCGGTGGCGGAAGCGCCGGAGTAGGTCTTGGTGCCGTTGACCGCAAAGACAGCGGTGACGCTCTTGGCAGCGGTGACACCGTTCAGCACGCAGGTGGTGCCGCTGCAGTCGCCGCTCCAGTTGACGAAGTGGAAGCCCGCGTCCGGCGTGGCGCTGCAGGTGGTGTTGCCGCCGTAGGACACCGGGTTGGACGTGCAGCTCGCCGTGCCGCCGGTGCTGGCGTTGACCGTGATGGCGATGTCGGCCTGGAAGCTGGCCGTGACACTCTTGTTCGCCGTCACGTTGTTCAGCGCGCAGGTGGCGCCGGCGCAGTCGCCGCTCCAGCCGGTGAAGGTGTAGCCGCTGTCAGCGGTTGCCGTGCAGGTGACGTTGCCGCCGGGCGACACCGGGTTCGGCGTGCAGCTCGCCGTGCCGCCGGTGCCGGCGTTGACCGTGATGCTGTAGGCGGTGGCGGCGAAGCTGGCGCTGACGCTCTTGGGAGCGGTGACGTTGGTCAGCTCGCAGAGGGGGTCGGTGCCGCTGCAGTTACCGCCCCAGCCGGTGAAGCCAAAATTGGCGTTCGCCGTCGCGGTGCAGTTGGCGCTGCCGCCGTCGGGCACCGGGTTGGGCACGCAGTACGCCGCGCCGCCGGCACCGGCGTTGATCGCGATGGCGTGCGTCGTCTCCACGGGAGCGCCGGAGAAGTGCGCGAGGACGCTCTTGGCGGCGGTGACGCTGGTCAGCGTGCAGGTGGCGTCGGTGCCGGAGCAGTCATCGCTCCAATGGTCGAAGACGTAGCCGACATTCGCGGCTGCGGTGCAGGTGCTGTTCTGGCCGTAGAGCACCGGGTTGGGCGTGCAGCTCGCCGTGCCGCCGGGGCTGGCGTTGACCGCGATGGGTTGGTTCGCTCCCGACACGGCCGAGAACCCGATGGTCAGGGTGCCGGGCACGGCGATGATGTCGTAGCCCTGCTGGGTGGAATACGGCCCCGGCACGATGCTGTAGGTGCCGATGGCCGTCGCGCCCTGCGAGGTGCCGCCGTAGCTCAGCGGCTCGAGGGTCATCGGATCCGTGCCGAGCAGCAGGTTCGGGTCGGGCGAGCCCGACCAGGCGACCCCGTTGCCGCCGCTGTAGGGAACGCCGTTGACGTTCTTGGCGTCGTTGTAAGCGGTAACGGTGATCGGCGACAAGAGGTTGCGCAACAGCGGCGTGGTCTGGTCCTCGTAGATGCGCCAGCGGGGAACTTCCCCGCCGTTGGCGGTGATGCGGGTGCTGAGCCACGCCGGGGTGAAGGTGGCCAGCTTCTTCAGATCGGCGAGCGTCCTGCCGGCGGCGGCGACGCTGTCGACGGTGCCGGTGGAATCGACGGCCACGCCGCTGGCGACGCCGGTGTCGGTGTTCCAGAAGTTGGCGAGCAGCGCGCCCGTGATCAGATGGCCCACCAGGCCTGCGGCAACATTCGGGGTCGATGCGCTGGCTGTGCCGGTGGCGTAGGAGTATCCGATGAGGCTGTTGGTGACCTCGCCGATCAGACCGCCGGCGCCTCTTCCTGGGGCGCCGGCAGCAGACGACAACAACACGTTGCCGGTGGCGTAACTGTAGGAGAGGGTGCCGCTGTACAACTCTCCGATCAGGCCGCCGGCAGCTGGATAGAAGCCCATGCCGGCCACGTTGCCGGTGGCGTAACTCTGGGTGGCGAAGTTACTGAGTGAGGTGCCGCTGCTGTGCCCAATCAGGCCGCCGGCGGCCGGGGAGTTGTCGACGGCGCCTCCTGGACCTGGATTTCCGGCCGCGACATCTCCGAGGGCGTAGCTGAAGGAGATGCCGGCGCTGTTCGATCCGATCAGGCCGCCGGCGTAGGATTGATCGCCCGAGGTCGTCGCGGCGCCCGTCGCGTGGCTGTAAACGATGCCACCGCCGTTGACGCCGACCAGTCCGCCGGCGCGGGATTGACCGCCCGAGGTCGTCGCGGCGCCGGTCGCGTAGCTCTGCGCGATGCTGCCGCCATTCGTGCCGACCAGTCCGCCGGCGCGGGATTGACCGCCCGAGGACGTCGCGGCGCCGGTCGCGTAGCTCTGGGCGATGCTGCCGCCATTGACGCCGATCAGACCGCCGACGCTACCCTTACCGGTCACGTCGCCGCTGGCATAGCTGCTGATCACGCCGCTGTTGCCGTAGGCCCAGCCGATGAGGCCGCCTCCGGTGTCGATCTGGTTGGTGACGTCACCCTCGGCGTAGGCGTTGATCAGCGAGCCGGTGTTCTCTCCCACCAGGCCGCCGATGTTGCTGCGGCCGGACACGCTGCCCGTGGCATGGCTGTCGGAGATGGGGCCGCGATTGACGCCGATCAGGCCGCCGGCGCCGCTGGCCTCGTAATAAACGCTGGTCACATTGCCGCTGGCGTAGCTGCCGCTGACCGAGCCGGTGCTGTCGCCCACCAGGCCGCCGACGAAGGAGGCGCCGATCACCGAAGCCGAGGAGCTGCTGTTCGTAATGCTGCCGGAGATGGAACCGACCAGGCCGCCCACTGAATAGGTACCGCCGACAGCGCCAGACGACTGGGCGTCGACGACCGTCGTGCCACCGTCCGCGAGGCCGACCAGGGCAGCCGTCCACTGCGTGCCGCCGATGTCGGCATTGCTCAACGTGATGTGGCTTAGAGCGGCGCCCGTGGAGTGGCCGAAGAGGCCCTGGTAGTTGGACGGAGCGTGGGTGTACAGGCCGTCGATGGCATGGCTCTGGCCATCGAGGCTGCCGGTGAACGGGCTGCCGCCGGAACCCAGCGGGCTGAAGCCATGGCCCGCGTTCCAGTTCGCCGTGCCGCTGGCGTCGATGTCGTTCGTCAGGACAAGGTGCTTGTCGAGAGACGTGCCCATGCCTTGCAGGCCGTAGATGTCGGCGACCTGCCAGGGATCGCCCACCGAACCTACGCCGCCGAGAACGCGCAGGAACCGGCTATTCGTGAGCGAGAAGTCGTTGACGCCGAATGCCGGCAGCACGGCTGTGTTCTGCGTCCAGGTGCCGTCGTACAGGATGAAGACGCTGCCCGCGCCGCCGACGATCGGGCCGGGAACCACCATGCCGGGGGTGCGGATGGACAGCTTGCCGTTGGTCCAAGTCGTGCCGGTGCTGGGTAGCCGCACTTCGCCGGCGACGTCGATGATCAGGTTGCCGTCTGTCCAGCTCTGGCTGTTGGGCATCCACACATCGCCGGCCGCGCTGCCGGGCGTAGCGATGATGCGGCTGCCGACCGTGCCGCTGAGGTCGTAGCCCTGCTGGTCGGAATAGATGCCGCCGAAGGACAGCTTGGCGTCGCTGCTGGCGACATAGCTGCCCGCCTGCGTGCTGGTGAGCGTCAGCGTCTCGCCTTGGCCCGTGGCCGTGGGAGGGCCGGCGTAGAACACGTGGGCGGGGTCGGCGGACGCGGGCACGTTGACGCTGCCAGCGCTGATGCTGGCGATGTTGGCCAGCGCCGCGCCGCTGCCGTCGTAGTCCGGCAAGGCGTCGGCCACGCTCAGCGGCGTCAGGAAGTCGCGCAGCAGCGGATAGGTCAGGCCTTCGTAGATGCGCCACGGACGGACGTCGCCGCCGCTATCGGAGATGCCGCGGACACCGAAAACGTCATCATTCCAGCCAGCGCTGATGTAGGTGCTGAGACTCTTCATCGCGGCGGTGGTGGCGCCGTATCCGGTATCGGGCTGCCCGAAGCCGTCAGCTTGCGTCTGCCCGCTGGTCTCGACGTTCCAGAGAAGTCCCGCGGAAAGGCCAATAGAGGGGGGCGCTCCGAACAGCCCGCCGAACCAGGTGTCGCCGCTCACGTGTCCGATCGACCAAGACGTCGAGACCCCGCCATAGCCCCCCACCAACCCCACCAATCCGCCGACCAAAGAACCGCCGCTCACGTCGCCCGTGGCGTAGGAATTATCGACTGAGCCGGCGTCGAAGTTCCCGCCATTGTACATCGACCCCACCAGCCCGCCGACATTCTCGCTGGCGGCGTGCGGTGCGCCGGTCACGTTGCCCGTGGCGTAACCGCGGTCGAGCAAGGTTAGTCCAAGTTCTCCCACCAGTCCCCCGACTGAAATATGGCCGATGACGTTGCCGGTCGCGTAAACCGTCGTCAGGTCGCAATAGCGGTAGGCAAAACCAACCAGCCCGCCAACCATGTTCGCTGCGGTTACGTTGCCGGTAGCGTAGGAACGGGTGATGGTCGTAAAGCTCGCCGCGCCAACCAGTCCGCCCACCTGTGAATAGATGGCCAACACCTCGGGGCCGTGCACCTCCACCGCGGCGTGAACCTTGACCAGCCTGCTCAGTCGATAGTTCTTGGGATTGGAATCGCCCGGGGCCGGGGTGGGCTCCGCCCCGGAGCCGCCCACCAGCCCGCCGACGCCGAGGACATTGCCGCTGTAACGCACGCTGCCCTGGGCGTAGGCGTTGACGATGGTGCCCCGATTGTTATTGCCCGAGAGCGAGCCCAAACCCGATCTCCCCGCGATATCGACATCGGTCAGCCCGAGGTTGGCAATGGTGTCGCCGCGATTGTTGCTGAACAAGCCAACGAAAACCGTGTTGCGCTTGATGGTGAGGCCGTCGATCACGTGGCCGAGGCCGTCGAAGTTGCCGGTGAACGGGGTGCCCCCCGTGCCTACGGGCGCAAAGCCGTTGTAGCCGCCGCTGCCGTCGGGGTTCCAGGTGGCGGTGGGGTTGGCGTTGATATCGACGCCCAGGGCGTAGTTGCCGGCCAGGTTGCCGGCCATTCCCTGCAAGTCGGTGCCGGTGGTGCTGCCCGGGGCGCCCAGGCTGGTGATGATGATGTAGCTCTTCACCACGCCGTCGCTGCCGAGCTTGGCGCTGAAGCTGGCGGTCAAGGCCATGTTCACCGGCGCGTTGGCCATGAAGGTGGCGAGGTTATCGTCGGCGACCGCCCCCTGGCCGTACTCCAGCGCCAGGCCCGCCGTGCCGCTGCCGTTCAGGGTGGCGTCGATGACGATGTCGCCGCCGGCCACGAGCGTCAGCGTGTTTGCGCTCCAGGCGAAGCTGGCGGCCACTGTGAGCTTGTCGCTGCCGGTGGCGGTGATCGTCACCGGTCCGCCGGCGAGCCGGGCGCCGATTTCGCTCGCCGCGACCATCGAGCCGGCCGCACTGGGAGTCCAGATGTCACCGCTCCAGCTGCCGTTGCTACTGGCGCCGTCAACCACGGTGACGTCGTGGGCGCGGGCGCTGGTCCCGATCAGCAGCAGGGCGACGGCGAGATACCGCGCGAAGCGAGACACCTGGAGACTCATCGATTCTTTCATGCGGTATCCTTGCATCTCATGCGATATCCTTGCAAACGATGCGGTATCGGAAGCGGACGCAGATTTCAAACGTTGGTGCCGGCGGGACGGCGCGGTCGCAGTGGGTAGCCTGCAAAACCCCGAGTTGACGGAAGTTTCAATCATCACCGCCCTCCCCAGAAACCGGATGCTGGACCTTATGCGCGGGACGGGGGATGAATAGATGCTGGGGCCGGGCTTGAAAATCCCCTCAAATGCGGGGGTACCGTCTGGCGCGTTCATTCCGGCCTGCCCAGCCAAAGAGCGGCCAACCCCATGCGCCCGCGCACGCCGAACTTCCGGTAAAGGTTCTTGATGTAGTCGCGGGTGGTGGACTCCGCCAAGCCGAGGTCGGCGGCAATTTCCTTCTCCGTGCTGTCGCTCAACAGCCGAGCCAGCAGGCTGCGCTCGCGGGGCGTCAGCCGCCCGTCGCCGAGCATCACGCCATGGAAGAGCATCGTCCGCCGATGGAACCACTTGAGCCCGCGCAGCGCTGCGGAGACGGTCTGCTTGTCCCGTTCGCTGAACCACGGACCGCCGAAGCGGTCGAGGATGTAAACGGCCTCGCAGTCCGCGTTCACCGGGAAGATGCACCACATGCGGTCGGTGATGCCGAACGGCGCGAAGCACGCCCGGTAATGCTCCGTCCGCGTGAACGACTCCATGTCATGCACCTCGCGCAGCGTGAGCGTGCGGAAGCTGCCCGCCCGCCGCAGCAGCTCGGTGGCGCTAGGCACGCCGCCATCGACCTCCTGCGCCTTTATCGCATCGGCGACAACCCGCCGCTTGAGATCCGTCCACTCCAGATGAACGATCGCCCTCCCTCGCCAGCCGAACTGGTGATCCCCGCCGGCCGTCTCGCCGTGCGCCATGCGCACGAACCCGATCCACACCGCGTCGTCCGCGCCGGCGAGCCGCTTCAACTCCCGCATGAGGAAGAACAGGGCCTCCTCCCCGCGAGTGGCGTCGAAGTCAGCCAGCCGGTCCCAGAGGTCGTGAATGTGAGCGGTTACCGTCGCGTCAAGGGTTGTGGAAATCGCTCCAAGCGGCTTGGCCATGATTTTTACCGCGAGTAAGCAGTCGCCGCCTCGGGCCAACCTAAATGTCGCGCGTCACGCACGCGACGAAGTTGCCGGGAGCGCAGCACCACCCCTCAGGACTCCAAGATGGCTTTGATCGATTTTTCGATGCGGACCCCCCAAGTGGAACAGAGCGGTTTCGACGCAGAAGAAGGTTTCAAGAGTGGCGTCGGTGAAATGCGCGGCCTCATGACTTGGCGGGGCGAACGCCATCGCTTTCGGGAAACGCAGGTACCAGCGGAGATCAACCATAAACCGGTACCATTCGTCAAGCCAAGGCGGCGGGCGTCGAGGTCGTCGAGGAGTTCCGGGACGAAGGCGTGTCTAGGACCAAGGACCTCGACGGGCGCGAGGGGGCTCGGCGACGTCATGGGCGTATCCGCTCGAACGGCATCCGGCTCGTGCACGTCGCGCGCGGACCGGCTCGCGCGCGACTTGATGGTGGGCGAGGTCATCTTGGGTGAGTTCCACGCGCTCGGCGTCTCGGTTGTCGCCGCGGAGTCCGGGACCGATTTGACAGTCGGAGACGACGACCCGACGCGTGTGTTGATCCGGCAAGTGCTCGGGGCGGTCTCGCAGTTCGAGAAAGCGTGATCGTCGCGAAGCTCCGCGCCGCCCGGTTGAGGAAGCGGCGGGTGACTAGGCGGTGCGAGGCTCGGGACGAGACCGGGAGAGGCGGACGCGATCGCACTGATGCGTCGGGCGGCGCAAGCCTCGCGGTGGAGAGCGGCTGTCGTTCGATGCGATTGCGGCGCGGCTCAATGCGGAGGGGGGTGCCGACAAGAACGGGAAAGTGGTGGGCTGGGGCGACGGTGCGTGAGATACTACTGCATCGGGCCTAACGTCCAACGCGGCACTTTGTGCCTCCATCGCGGTTCGCTCAGGACGGGTCCGCCTCCAGCTCCGCCAGCAGCGCCTCTGCGTCCTGCAGGTCGCGTGTCTCGAAAGCCTTGGGTGAACCAGGCGAAGATGGCGGCACCATCTGACGTGCTGCGGCGCACTTCCCATGCCGCCTGCATCGCGACCGCAATCGGGTGCCATACCTTCCGGGCGACGTGCACAAACCTCTGCTCAAGCGGTCGCTCGACGGTGGCGTTTAGCAGCGCGAAGGTCCGTCGACGCCGCACCGGCGTACGCATCAGTCACGTTTCATTCTACGCGAACGCAGTGGTTCGTCATCGAGCCGGAGAGAGGCGAGTTCCTTCTTGAGAGCGTCCATGTTGTTCCGCGTCGTCACGAGGGCGCAGCGTGCCCGGCTACCAGCGTACTCCTCATCCCCTGGCCCGCCGGAACGTCACTACGTCGCTTTGCCTCACGTCGGTACAGGTGAACGGCCAGCGCCGTCACCCAGATCCAGGGCGTCATGAGAAAGGCCAAGGCGACGGGGTTGCCGCCGATGGCGAGGCCGACGGCGGTCAGGGCCATGAACACCGTGGGGATGGCGGCGCCGTATAACCAGGCCCAGCCCCAGCGCCCCCCCTGCGCCCCTGGGCGGCGAACCATCCCGCAAACACCAGGCTCGCCGCGATGAGGAGGAGGGAGCTAGCCCCACGTGAGGCATTCTGGACGGCCCCGTGCCAGGTGGTGTGCACCATCTCCGGTGTGGTGCCGGGCGGAAAGCCGGCCACAGGGTCCGCTCTCAGCAGGCCGCCGATGATGTAGGCCATCCCGCACAGCCCGAGCAGCCGTGGCCCCCACACCGCGCCCCGGCCCGCCCGCAGCATCTGGCGCACGCCGACCGCGAGCAGCACCGTCAGCACCCCGACCAGCACCATGTTCGACTGGTGGATCCAGCCGAGGTCCCCGGTCGTCAGCCAAGAGAAGCGGTGCTGCCTCAGGTCGAAGCCGTCGCGGGTCAGCGCCTCGGCCATCGTCACCATCACGTACATCGGACCGGCCGCGGCGCCGCACGCCAGCAGCGCCCGGGTCGGTAATGTCTGTTTCGCCATCGTGTCTCCTTCAATCGAGGACGTTGGATCTCGCCCACTGTCGATCAACGCGGGTCTCGTCACGTTGGGGGTGGCAGCGGGTTGGAAGAGTTCGATGAAGTTGCCGGAGGGGTCTTGGAGCAGGATCTGCTTACCGCCGGGTCCTTCGAGGATGTCGTTGCGGAACAGCGCACCGGCGTCGCGGAGACGGGCGACCTCGGCATCGATGTCGTCGACGATGAGGTGGATGCGGTTCCAGCCACCGGGCCCCGGCTTGGTGCCATCCGGCATTGGCCGCGCCGCGGAGCTCTTCGGTCCGCTGAGCAGCAGCCGCAGGTTGCCGCGGGCGACGTCGGCGAAAGCGGGAACGGAGCTCGTCAGAACTTTGAAGCCGAGGAACTTGGTGTAGAAGGCGAGGGCGGCCTCCACGTCGTCGACCATGTAACGGACATTCACCATCTCACTCGGGTCGGTCATGGCTTCTCCTTGAATCTCAGGCGGGTGTTCGATCGGTCCGTGTTGTTGTTGCAGTAGATCCTGCAATCGAGCAGACCGACGTCATGGAACTGTCCGAGCGGGGTCAGCCGGTGCGGCGGGAGCGGGCCAGAGCCAGCCCACCGAGGGCCATGCCGATCAGCCCCAGCACCAGGGCCGCGGCGCCACCGACTACTCCGTTGCCGGTGCCTGGACCACCTTTGGCGATGGCCAAATTCAGCCCGCCGTTGACTACGGCGATCAGCCCCGCCACCAGGGCCGCGATGGCTCCGATTCTCCCGTTACCGGTGCCGATACGACCGGCGGATCGGCGCAGAGCCAGCCCACCGATGGCTACGCCGACCAGCGCCAGCACAACGGCCGTGGTGGCCCACAGTCGCCGGGGGGTCAGGCCGTAAACCGTGGTGGCGGCTGGCTCCGAAACGTGCGCGGCCACCAGCACGGCATGCACAAGCGCCCCGAACAGGGCGGCTGCAGCCAGAGCGGCGAGAATAAGAGCGAAGGTTCGTTTCATAGAAGGCACCTCGCGCGGGTAAGCGTTCACTAGGATGGGATGATTGTGGGCAGGGGATCGCCGTGCAGGTGTGGAGTTCGCACAGCCACCAAGTAGTCCAGCACCGGACGGCGCTGCTGCTGTAGTGTCGTCGCTACGGTCAGCATCCGCTCCAACTTGTCGATCCCTTTCCGCAGTGCCCATCTGAACATGTCGTTCCTCCTGTTTCCAACGGTGAGACGGGAGAGGGCTTCGGAATGTGACATGACTCGACGGCGGCTCGTCGTCGAGGCGAAGCGAGGCGAGCTCCTTCTTGAGATCGCCCATGTTGTCGTTTTCGGGCACATCCTTCACGATGTTTATGCCTGCAGCGCCCGTATCACTGCTGGGAGAATCATGGCTGCATTGCGCATTCGAGACTTGCATGAGCATCCTTCTCGTCACCTCGGGCTGCTGTCATTCGTCAGGGGTATGACGGAGCAGAAGGCGGGAACGTAACATGGACGAGCAGAGCTGGCTGACCGAGCGCTTCGAAGAGAACCGGCCGCGGCTGCGCGGAGTGGCCTACCGCATGCTCGGCTCGCTGAGCGAGGCCGAGGACGCGGTGCAGGAAGCGTGGCTGCGCCTCAACCGCATCGACACGGCCACCGTCGAAAACCTGGGCGGCTGGTTGACGACCGTCGTCTCGCGCGTGTGTCTGGACATGCTGCGCTCGCGGAAGTCACGGCGCGAAGAGCCGATCGGCGCGCAGGACACCGAGCCGAGCGTCGTGCGTGGGGAAGGCGCCGATCCCGAAGGCGAAGCGGTGCTCGCGGACTCGGTCGGCGTGGCGCTGCTTGTCGTGCTCGACACGCTGACGCCCGCCGAACGCCTTGCGTTCGTCCTGCATGATCTGTTCGCCATGCCGTTCGACGAGATCGGTTCCATCGTGGGACGGTCGCCGGCCGCGGCAAAGCAGCTGGCGAGCCGCGCGCGCCGGCGCGTGCGCGGCTCGCCAGCGCCATCGGACGCCGGCAGGGCTCGTCAGCGCGAAGTGGTGGAGGCGTTTCTGAGGGCGGCGCGCGCAGGCGACCTCGAGGGCCTCCTCGCCGTGCTCGATCCGGACGCCGTCGTTCGCATCGATGGCGCGGCACGCATCGCTACCGCGGCAGCGGACGCCGCCGGGACGGTGCGGGAGGTCCGGGGCGCCTCGACGTGGGTGAAACAGTTCGTCGCGCTCTCTCGAGGGCTACGATTCGTACAGCCGGCGCTCATCAACGGATCGGTCGGATTGATCCTCGCGCCGGGCGGCAAGCTGTCCCGGGCACTGACGTTCACCTTCACGAACGCCAAGGTCACGCAGGTGGAGGTCATTGGAGACCCTGCTCGCCTTCGCGAGCTCGATATCGCGGTGCTCTAGCTCAGGCGCTGACTCGAAAAAAATCCGGCCCCAATGCGCCGCTTGCTGCGACTCCAAGGTTGGAACCGGACCCTCACATGCGCGCTTGGGCTCACCAGCGGTGCTGTCGCGGCGGAACAGCCGGAGGAGCGTGTGATGAACGAGACACAGAGAGGATCGTCCATAGTGGCCAATGACGCCGACCGTGAAAAGCCACGTGGCTTCTTCAGCGTGCACGGCGTGCGCTATCAGGTGGCGGATGTCGCGCGGGCGGCTGCCTTCTACACGGACCATCTCGGCTTCAGGCTGGAACGTCAGCAACTTCCCGCGTTTGCCAGTGTGTCGCTCGGAGATTTCATGCTGCTGCTCAGTGGGCCGGGAGCATCGGGATCTCGTCCGATGCCCGGCGACGAGTTCCACGCGCATCGTTCTTCACGCCGCCCACTACCCTCGCGGTCCTCCCAGAGTGTCATGCCGGGCTCGACGATCGAAACGCGGACTCCGGCCCGTCGCAGCTCGACCCGGAGCACGTCGGTCATGCCCTCGAGGGCAAACTTCGCCCCGAAGCCTGCTCCGAGCAGCGGCAAGGCGAGGCGGCCCGCGCCGACGTTGACGATGCGGCCTCCTGCCGCCTTGAGCAACGGGAGAAGAGCACGGGTCGTCAGGACGGTCCCGAACGCGGTGACCTGGAAAGCCGCCTCGAGCTCTTCCCGGGTGACGTACTCCATGGGGCTGCCGCGCCCGGCGCCGGCCGCATTGTTCACCAGGCCGAAGAGGCCGCGATCCCCGACCATCTCGCGAATCACCTCGGCGGCGTTCCGGATCGATTCGTCCCGGCCGATGTCGAGGATCGTGCTGGTGAGCCGCCCCTTGGCCTCGCTCTCCAACCGGGCGCCGTCTTCGGGGTTGCGGACGCCGGCGATGACCGACATTCCCGCCGACGCCAGTCGCAGCGCGGTGGCGCGGCCGATCCCGCGCGACGTGCCGGTGATCAGTACGAATCGATGGTGCATGATTCGCTCGCCTTCAATCCCCGCGTGGACCTTCGCGTCGTCGGTTCCCCGGCGGAGTTCGGCGTCCCGACCCCACTAGAAACATCTCACCGACGCGCCTCACCTTGATCTCCCAGCCCAAAGCTTGCAGCCTCGCCTCCAGGTCCTCCGCCCGCCAGAACATCTTGACGATCTCGAACTCGCGGCCGTCTCGCAACGCCCGCCGCGCGCACGGCGTCGCACCAATCTGAAAGGGGTCGTCGAGCCTGCTACGATTGTCTTCATCCACGAAGACCACCCGCCCCGTATCATTGACGCAACTGGCGACCACATTCCAGAACTCCGCGAAACGCTGCGGAGGGACATGCGACAGCCAAAAGGCGAAGAAGACTACGTCGTAGATCCGATCGGGCTGCCAGCCGAAGATGTCCGCGTGGAAGTATCTCACCCGCGCGTCATCAAGGCGGCGCTGGTTGATCGCCAACATCTCCGGCGAGGCATCGACGGCGGTCACCGACCGAGCGTGGCGAATCAACTCCTGCGTCCACCGCCCGGTCCCGCAGGCCAACTCGAGTACGTCGCCTACGGGCCGGAAACCGTCGACGAGATTCCTGCGGAGCTCAGCGTTCGCCGGCGCATCGACCTCGTAGGCGTCAGCCACTGCGTCGTACTCGTCAGCCATCGCCCGGTAGTATGCAATCTGCTCCACCAGCAAGATCTCGACGGTCTTCATCCGCTGCCCTCTCGGCTCTGCGATTCCGTTCTTCCCTAAGGCTCTCGGTTCGCCAGCTCGATGGCCTTGAGTCGATCTGAAGGTAGACCCACTTCCTCAAGGATCTCGAGGATCAGGTCGGTCTTGCCGGCTACGTAGCTGTCGATGTCGTCCGGGAAATCGCGGGCCAACCGCTTCTTGAGCTCGCCGTACGCCTCCGCGGTATCGCGATGAGCGAGCAAGTAGTCGCGAACCGCCAACTGGTTCACGAGGCCGAGGCTGCCCTGCGGACACACGTACAGGTTGTGCTCGGGCAAGCCGCCGGGGTTGAAGAACGCTTCGCGGCCCTCAATCCCCAGATCGCCGCGATGGACGTACCCCAACGCCGCCAGGCGCTCAATCGCGAGCGGAACCTCGGCCTCGGAGGGAAGCACCACGCTCATATCGATGATGGGCTTGGCAGCCAGGCCCGGCACCGCAGTGCTGCCGACGTGCTCAACCGAAAGGGCGAGGTCGCCGACGACCGACCAAACCCTTGAGCGCAGCTGGTCGAACACTTCCGGCCAGGCGGGGTCGTAATCGACCACGACAATGGTTCGCATGTCGGCCTTGCATCTAACCCCGGATCGTCGGGTCGTTGTTCATCTCCGCGGCAGCTGACGCCCCATGGCGTTCAGGACCTGGGGGCGATTCAGGCGGATTGCGTCGACCCAACCGTTCTTGCGGAGCTCGATCCTCGCCACGGCGACCTCCCTACCAGCGACTGGAACCACGAAAAACGCTAGCACGCGTGGCTGCGCTCGAGCAATCTCGCTCGGTGCAGGAGGACACGCGTTCGATGGCGGCTTCAGTACCCGGATTGCGGCGGTTTGACGGCGAAGCACTCCTCCTCGCGCCCGTCGATTTCGAGGAAGAACTTCTTGGTGTGGCCGGGCTGGATTTCGCCGACCCGCGCGACGATTACCGCACTGTCTGCCGTTTGCGGGAGAGTAAAACGTGAAACGTGAAACGTAAAGGCAGGAGTCGAGGTCTTGCTACACAGGAGGCAGGCCGAGATGGATGCTGAGCGCCGCGTCGATGGCTTGCTGCGCAGCTGCCGAGAGTTTTCCTGCGCGCTTTACAACCCGCTGTCGGTCGTAGGTCATGATCATCGACGCATTGGCGACCCGGGAATCTTCGAGGGTCGATCGTGGCCTCCGCAAGTCAACATGAGGTCCAACTGGGCCTGCTCAAGGTCCTTCAGCAGGGCGCGTGCATCGGCGCGACCGGCGGCGTAGTCCTGGGCTAGCTTCGCGCGCCGCTCCACCGTGCTGCGGCGAGCAAGCCCCTCACATACAAGGTCCTTCACAACTCTCGCGCGGGGTTTACGAAGCCGCTTCGCTTGTCGATCCAGCTCTGCGTAGGTGTCACGGTCCAGCGTCAGGTTCAGTCGCGCCATGACGAGTCGGATAGCACGGTCGGAAGGTAGACGCGAGCTTGAGCTGCGATGAAGCCCGAGGTGTGGCCGGCTGGCATCTCACCGACATCCGCGACGACTACGGGCTGCTCTGAAAAGGGTTCTGCGGTCGGATCGCCCTTCTAGTGCTATTCCGGTGTAGCTTCGACAGAGCACAAAGCAGCACGGACTCGGTCGATTGCCGATTGTCGATTGGCCGCCACCGAGGGTCGAACGGGCGCATCGAACAACGGGCGGGCGTAGTCGGACTTCACCGCCCAATTGACATTCTGGGGAAGCGCCAGCCATCGGTGTGGCTTGCACAGACGCACGGTGGCGAGCTAGTTAGTTTACCCCGTCGGCCTGGGTGGCTCCGACTGGGAGGCGCTGGCAAGTTGCGTCGAATCGGCTGTTAGTGAGGGCTACCCGTGAGACGGAAGGCGGACAATCGCCGAGCATCCCATGCGGGTCGTTATCTTCGGCGGACGTGGCGGCGGACAGGTGGTCGCCGAGAGTATCAAGCGCCTGCAGAGCTCCGGAAGCGCCCATGAGCTGCTCGGGTTCTTGGACGACAATGTTCCGGCGGGTTCACACGACCTGGGCGCGCCCGTTCTTGGGCCCTTTGCTGCCTGGGTGGACCTGCCTGCGGACGTGCGCTTCATTGCGCCCCTGCACAAGGCCAAGGAGATGACGCGCCGCGCTCTTCGAATTCGCGGGCTCGAGATCCCGGAGCAACGGTGGGTCAGCATCATCGACCCGCGCGCTTGCGTCGCCTCGACCGTCACGCTCGGTCATGGCGTGCACGTGGATGCGCTCGCTACGTTGCAGCCGGGCGTGCGCCTTGGAGCACATGTTGCTGTCCGTGGCGGCGCCGTAGTAGCCCATGATGTCGTGATGGGCGACCTCTGTTTCGTCGGCGCAAACGCCAGCATTGCCGGCTATGCGCGGATTGAGGAAGGTGTACACGTGGCGCTCAATGCGTGCGTAAGGGAGTACGTCTGCGTCGGTCGCTACGCTGTGATCGGGCTCGGATCGGTTGTCATTCGCGACGTACCCGCCGGTGCCATTGTCGCAGGCAACCCGGCACGCGAGGTCGGCAC
>CAZCGA010000056.1:23768-36910 GCA_964498075.1 uncultured Binatia bacterium (SeqCode)
AACGTACGGCGCACCGGTCGACATCAGTCGCTGAGGAGCGGGTATGGCAAACGGAGCTACGCGGGCGACCACGATCGGTACCGGAGCCGTGCCGCCGGGCCCGACTGAACCACTCCCCGTGGACTATGAACGGCTCATCGAGGCCGGCTACGTGACGGTGCCCGGCGCCGTCGCAGAAGAGCGCGTCTTGGAGTTCCACGCCATCGTGCAGGAGCTCAGCGCGACCCTGTGCGCTCGACATCAGGTGCACGCACGACACGCCGAGCCCCTGTTGGACCTACTGCTGCGCGGTGGGAGCTATCGAACACAGCTGTTCTCCTTGCTCAAGAACCTGCACGTCGTGCAACGCATGTCGCTGGAGCTCGTGGACCGGCTGCGGACCGGTGGGCTGTGGGCACAGATGGGCATGCGGGTACCGCTTGCATGGCCGACGCTGCGCGCGGATCCTCCCCATGAGCACACGTATCTCCTGCCCATGCACCAGGACTACGTATCGACACGCTGCCATGTGGCCTTGCGTGGATGGGTGCCCCTGACGCCCGCGAACGAGGAGCGCGGAACGATGTGCGTAGTGGTCGGCAGCCACAAGCTCGGTTTCCTCGACCACGACGCCTCGGATCGTTCGCATGCACGCGTTCCGACTTCCCGATATCAACACCTGCCGCTGCATACGCTGACGTGCGCGCCAGGCGATCTCGTGCTTTTCCATCCCGCGGTGATCCACGGGTCCATCGCCAACTGCAGCTCTTTCATGAAGTTCGTGCTGCTCCTCCAGATGCAGGACCTGGCGACCATGGCCGATCCGGACGACCCCCACGATCCCATGCAACGATGGATGGAGGTCGCGCGCAGCCGGGAGGACGCCGCGGCACGTGCCCCGGCGCCAAGCACGGGTCAGTGACGGGTCGCCACGGCGCCTTCAGAACCATGGTGGACGTGCGCGGACGAGCGCAAACAGCAACAGGGTCAGCACCCGTAGGCTCCACGGCGAGCGCTCGAGGCTCCTGAGGAAAAGCTGTTCGGCACGCGCCATGTCCCCGGCGCGCATGCACTCGGTCGCGAGCCACGCGTGGATCGACGCCTCGCGCTTGCGGCGCAGGCCCGACAGCCGTGTGCGGGAAATGCCCCGGACCAAGGCCGGGTTGTCGAACACGAGCGCGACTGACCGCAGGGCGAGCGACGGGTTGTCGGCGACCGTGAGTGTCATGCTGGCGGGATGGGAGCGGTAGTCGACAACCGGGTTGCCGCGAACGCGGACGAACGGCCCGAGGTGGGCAAGGCGGCACCAGAGCTCCCAGTCGGCCCCCGGGAACGCCGCCGGATCGAGACTGTGCGTCCGTTCGAAGCATGATGACCGGATCAGTGCAGCGCCGGGACAGCGGATGAAATTGTGTTGGAGCAGGACGCGCAGAACGCTTCCCGAGGGCTCCGGCGTTGCCAGCGGCCGATGCCAGAGGCCCGATACGTGACCGTCCGCGTTCATGCGAGCGGCGCGGCCATAGGCGACCGTTGCTGTCGGATGCGCGTCGAGCGCGGCGCAGAGACGCTGCAGCGCGTCGCGACGCAGTCGGTCGTCCGCATCGAGGAACAGCACTGTGGCCCCGCGTGCCAACCCGAGCCCGGTGTTGCGTGCCCTGGTGGCGCCGCGATTCTCCTGGCAATGGACGATGACTCGCGGATCTTGGAGGTTCGCGACGCGCGACGAGCTCTTCTCCGGACAGCCGTCGTCGACCACGATCAGCTCGAGGTCGTCGATCGTCTGAGCAAGGACGCTTGCCGCGGCCTCCGCGATGTAGGCGCCGGCGCGGAAGGCCGGCATGATCACGGAGCACCTTGGCCGGTCGCCTGACATGCCGCTCCCTTCACGCCGCGAACGAACCCAGCACGACGATACCGAGGAACAAACGCTTGCCCTAGACGGCCTTGTCGCTTCCCCCGTGGACGCAAAGATCGGCTTGCTCGTCGCCGGCTAGGTTGAGCTTCTGCACCCGGACCGGCCCCGTAGCCGGGTCCTTGAACGCAGTCCCAGGCGCATAGCGTCTCCTCCACGACCGGTCGCAGTCGCGTGACGGTGAAATCGACTAGCCAGCAAGCTCATGCCCCCTCCATGACGCATCTCCCTGCGCTGTCTCGCAGTGAGGACCCTTGAGCGCTACGGCGATACCAACGTCCTTTCGATCCTTGGTTCCGACCGTCACCGTGGCGGCGCAGCATACCGCACAGTGCTGGGTGTTGCCAAACGTAAATCGGACGCTCTGCTGATCATCGAACCGAGCGTGAGCTAGCGTGCGCTGCAATCGCCTTGTTAGCGCCTCGTTTGCTCTTCGGCGATCCTCTCCAAATCTGCGAGGGCTATTGTGTACAGGGAGGTGTCCGACAACTCGAACGCGTGAAGGTTTGCCGGGTCGATGTAGACTCTCTGTGCCTTGGCACCTGTGGCCGTGGTGGCGTGTGACTGGATTCGGCCTTCGATGAAGAACCTCCCGGAGTCACGTCTGAGATCCTTCAGATCGTACACTCTCAGCGTAGTGTTTCCGTACCAGACATGGGGACCCGAGTCCTTGTTGAATGACCAAAGGTCGACCCCACTCAGCAGAATCGTCGCACCGTTCGCCGGGCTTGGCAGGTAGCGGAGCAGAAAAGGCTGGACCAGCCTGACATAACTGGCCTTTCTGATTAGACCATTGGTGCCATCAGCTAGGGTCCAGCAGTGGAGTCCCTGGCCGAACATGCGATCGCTTTGAAGAACCGCGGTGAGAACAATGAGTCCGGCTCCGCAAGCGATGACTTTCTCCGTGCGCTCGCGAACACCGACGAGGGTCAGCGTCTCTCTGGCGAGGAGCAGACCCGTGCAGATGAAGGCTGGGAGTGCGTAGGTAGCGTAGTACCGGTAGGCATGATTGGGCAAGAACAGAACCGGAAAGAGAGCCAGCACCATCCAGAAGGATAGGGCCAATAGGAGACCACCGTATCGACCCCGCCGAAGCACGGCGATGACGACCGCACAAAGAACCACACCGCCAAGGATGAAGTGAGAGAGGCTGATGTGAACGCGCCCCAACGGAACGAACGACTGGAGCATCCACGTTACGTACTTGAGGGCATTACGGGGAACGTGTCGGCCGGCGAAGGCGAACACATACGGATGAGACGGCGGCAATGCAGTAAGAGACTGCCCGCTCGATATCCTCAGGCCCAAGATCAGAGCGAGGATCGCACAATGGGGAAGAAGCCGTAGCGCGACGGATTGCGCCTTCTTCATCAAAGGGCCCGGCTGCCGAGCCAGTTCAAGGCAGAACAGGATGGGTGGCAAGACCACGACGGCTTCCTTGAAGAGCGATCCGATGAGATAGGACAGGGCTGACGAGAATGTGCGTCCCGAAATAAAGAGCCACATTGCGGTGAAGAAGAACAAGGCACCCCCGAGATCGTATATGCCTACCGCCCACGATAGGGGGTCAAGATGGATGCTTACTGCCGATGCATAGATGACTGCCGACGCCAGCCCGATAGTCCGGTCGTCGCTTAGTCTCGTCACAATGCGGCACACCAGGAATGAGCTCAGTGCGTGAATCAGCAAAGCCAGCGCGTGGACTGGCCACGCTTGCATCCCGAAGGCCTTGTACAGCAGCCAGAGGTAGGTGTGGGCTGCAGGGCGGTAAAAGAGCTTTCCCCTGAAATCGAAGAACCTGCTTATGAGAGTGGCCGTGCCGCGGGTTTGAAAGAGCTCGATCAGGCTCCAGTCATCTTGGATGAACGGCAAGGTGAGGCACTGCCAGAACACGGCGAGAGGAATGACGAGGAACAGCAGAAGGGAGATTGGCGGAAAGGATGCAGTGGTAGTCGACGGCGGCTTCGGCACGGGCTTCACAGGTTCACCCATGGCCCTCATGCCTCGCCGGGGTCGGTCTCAACCCCACGAACCCTTGAACACCACGATCGCCAGCGGCGGCAGCGTGACCTCCAAGGTGTGGCTGCGGCCGTGCAGCCGCTCGGGGAGCGCCGTGACGCCGCCGCCGCGGCGCGAGGGAGATCTTGACCGCCTTGTTCGGCGAGAGCCTCACGCGTACATGAGCCGTCGCCCCTTTGGCCCGGGGATCGGATCACCGAATTCTGTTGCCGTGTCGATCCAGAGCTGCATTGCTTCCTTGGCATTCGCGAGCGCGGCCTCCTGCGTATCGCCGTGGGCGATACAACCGGGGAGCTCGGGCACCTCGGCGACAAACACTCCGTCCTCGTCACTCCAGTAGAGGATGATTTCGTAGTTCAGCATCACTGCTCTCCTCCCAGCTTGTGCTTGAGCAGCACGGCGCGAACCTGTCGCACCTGGTACACCTTGGCCTTGCTTCCGTCGCACTGAAGGTTGATCTTCTCCTCCACACCCGCTTTCCGAAACATGTGGTGACTTCCGCGTATCCGTTCCTCGAAGCCCAGCCGGCGAAGCAATTGGCGTAGTTCGCGGAAGGAAATGTTCGCATCGGAAGTCCCGCGGAGTATGCGGGCCAGGAGGTCATCATCATGCTTCGCCACAGGTACGCTCTTACAACAACTCGGACGTCGGGCCTAACGACCGACGACAATGGGAGGCTGCGTATGGAAGGCGACAAAAAGGAAAGAATGCCGAAAAACTCGGTTGACCTGGTAAGTCTGGTCTGGTATACGCGTACGTATGGACACACTGACCAATAGGATAGACCAAGCAATCCAACGCGCCATGGCTGACGTAACGCGTGCGGCCGGCAACCAGGACCTCCCGGCGCTCGAGATGCTGACCCGGCACGCGTCGGAGCTCAAGCAAATGAAGGAACAGGTTGCGGCAATTGACGCCCGGCTTCAGGCAATGGAGAACGGGAAGGGCCCCCCAATCACTTCTCGGTCGCGCTCAGGCTCCAGCAGCCGCGAACTCGCAATCGAAGTGACTCAGGGAATGATCAACCAGAATCTGCTGACCCTGACGAGGCACGTTAAGCGAGGAAGTATACGAATCGGCGAATCCCTGGACGTGGAGGCTGTGCCGAGCGGGGAGCGATTTACGACACAGCTATTGTCGGCTGGCAATAAACTCCAGGAGCGTGGAGCAATGGCTAGATTCTATCGCGATGCCGGTATCCACGCGGGAGATGTTGTCGTGCTCGCCGAGATCACTCCTGGACATTGGCAGCTGAAGAAAGGGGCAGGCACGGCACCATAGAGCCGAACGCCCACCTTCACCCGCGCCGGCCAAGACGCGACCTTTCGATCACGCAAGCGGACCGTCTTGAAATTGAGCCGAAACGCGATATGGGCGTCCGATGCATTCCAAGACATGGTCGCTGCTCAGCCGGGTGCTTCTGACGATGGCTCTCCTTCCCGCCGCATCCTGGGCGAAGACCACGAAGACGTGTCTGACCGGCACGGACCCTTCCGTCCTGGGGGACGCGGCGCAGATCACTGCGGTGCGCGGTTTGGTCGAGCTTGGCTGCCCATGCGCGAACTTCGATGGCAGCATAGGCAAGACTCACAAGAAGTATGTCGGGTGCGCGGCCGCCATCATCACGGCGCAATCTCCCACCAATCTGCGCTTTCAGTGCAAACGGAGGGTGAAGAATTTCTACGCCCGCTCGACGTGCGGCGTGAATCCGGCTTTGCATGTGCAGCCGTGTCTCAAGAAGAGCATCAAGACCGGCGCGGTACACTGCGCGATCAGGCCGACCACCAAGATGGATGGCGTGACGCCGAATGACCACTGCGTCACCGGCACCAAAGCGACTGCGGTGGGCTGCCCCACGTACGCCAAATGCATCGATGCGGCCGATTCGAATGCAGACCTGCGCATCGCGGCTCCCGGCGACACCGGCTCATGCGTGCCGGCGCCGTTGCCCACGGTCTTCCTGATCGTCCTGGAGAACGAAAAGTGGTCCGACGTACACAACAGTTTTTTTGCACCGTATCTGAACAGCGTCCTGCTCACCGCCGGGGCACACGCCGAGCAGTACTACAATCCGCCTGCCCTCCATCCGAGCGAACCTAACTACATCTGGCTCGAAGCGGGCTCGAACCTCGGCGTTCTCAACGACGGCCTACCGGCGGTGAATTCGCGGAGCACCACGACGCACCTTGTTACGTATCTGCAAAACGCTGGGCTGTCGTGGAAGTCGTACCAGGAAGACATCAGCGGAACCGACTGCCCGCTGATCAACGTCGATTTGTACGCGCCGAAGCACAATCCGATGGTGTTCTTCCAGGACGTCACCGGGAACAACAATGCCGCCGATCCATACTGCATCGCGCACGTGCGGCCGTACTCCGAGCTGGCCACGGACCTGAGCAATGGCACGGTCGCGCGCTACAACTTCATTACTCCGAATCTCTGCGATGACGGGCACGATACCTGCGCACCGCAGAACAACGCGATTCGACAGGCCGACGACTGGTTGTCGACGGAAATTCCGAAGATCGCCGGCTCCAGCGCGTATCAACACGGCGGCGTGGTGCTCATCACCTGGGACGAAGGCCTCTTCAGCGACGGCCCCATCGGCCTCATCCTCGTGTCGCCGTACGCCAAGGCGGGCTATTCGAACGCCATCCACTACACCCACAGCTCGACCTTACGCACCGTGCAGGACATTCTCGATAGCAGTCCGTATCTCGGCGATGCCGTCAATGCGACGAGTCTGAGCGATCTCTTCGTCACCTACCCGTGAACCGCACTTCATAGTCCCATCACCACATAAACTCGGGACCTACGCCGAAGGCGTTGCGGACCGCCGGTCTAGGTCCTGGCTCGCAGCGGACCGCCTCAACCCCACGAACCCTTGAACACCACGATCGCCAGCGGCGGCAGCGTGATCTCCAAGGTGTGGCTGCGGCCGTGCAGCCGCTCGGGCAGCGCCATGACGCCGCCGCCGTTGCCCAGGTTGCTGCCGCCGTACAGCTCGGCGTCGCTGTTGAGCAGCTCGCGCCAGTAGCCGCCGCCCGGCACTCCGATGCGATAGCCTGCACGCGGCACCGGCGTGAAGTTGCAGCCCATCACCAACACCTCGTTCGTCGACGTGCCGCGGCGTATGTAGCTGAGCACACTCTGGTCGGTGTCGTTGCAGTCGATCCACTCGAAGCCAGACGGGTCGCAATCCAATTGGTGCAGGCTCGGCTCACTGCGATAGAGCGCGTTCAAGTCGGCCACCCAACGCTGCAGGCCGCGATGCGGCGCGTACTGCAAGAGGTGCCACTCCAGGCTGGCGTCGTGATTCCATTCCGACCACTGCCCGAACTCGCCACCCATGAACAGCAGCTTCTTCCCGGGCTGGGTGTACATGTACCCGAACAGCAACCGCGCGTTGGCGAACTTCTGCCAGTCGTCACCCGACATCCGCCCGAGCAACGAGGCCTTGCCGTACACCACCTCGTCGTGCGACAGCGGCAGGACGAAGTTCTCGGTGAACGCGTACAGCATGCGGAAGGTGAGGTTGTTGTGGTGATACTTGCGATGCACGCCGTCCAGCGCCATGTACTGCAGCGTGTCGTGCATCCAGCCCATGTCCCACTTCATGCCGAAGCCCAGGCCGCCGACGTAGGTCGGCCGTGACACCATCGGCCACGCCGTGGACTCCTCGGCGATCGTCTGTACGCCGGAGTGGTTCTTGTAGACTTCCTCGTTGAAGCGGCGCAGGAAATCGATGGCCTCGAGGTTCTCCCTGCCGCCGTAGCGGTTCGGAATCCACTCGCCCGATTTGCGCGCGTAGTCCAGGTACAGCATCGACGCCACCGCGTCGACGCGCAGCCCGTCGGCGTGGTAGTAGCGCAACCAGAAGAGCGCGTTGCTGATCAGGAAGTTGCGCACCTCGTTGCGCCCGTAGTTGAAGATGAAGCTGCTCCACTCGGGATGAAAGCCGGTCTGCGGATCGGCGTGCTCGTAGAGATGCGTGCCGTCGAAGAACCCGAGGCCGTGCTCGTCGGTCGGGAAGTGCGAGGGCACCCAATCCAGGATGACGCCGATGCCGTGCTGGTGGAGGTAGTCGACCAGATACATGAAGTCCTGCGGTGTGCCGTAGCGACTGGTCGGGGCGTAAAAGCCGGTGATCTGATAGCCCCACGAGCCAAAGAAGGGGTGCTCCATGACCGGCAGCAGCTGCACGTGCGTGAAGCCGGTGTGCTGCACGTACTCGACGAGACGCGGCGCCATCTCGCGGTAACTCAGCGAACGGTAGCCATCCTCCGGGACGCGCATCCACGAGCCCACATGTACTTCGTAGATGGCGATCGGTGCATCGAGGCGGTGGCGCGCCCCGCGCTGCTCCATCCACGTCTGGTCGCCCCAGCTGTACTCGAGGTCCCACACGATCGATGCGGTCTTCGGCGCCACTTCGTTGAAGAACGCAAACGGGTCGGCCTTGTTGGCCCGATAGCCGGCGTAGCGCGAGGCCACGTGATACTTGTACAGCGTGCCCTTCCCCACACCCGCGATGAATCCCGACCACAGGCCTTGCGGTGAGCCCGCCAGCCGGTGACGCTGCGGGTCCCACCCGTTGAAGTCGCCGACGACCGACACGGTCGCCGCATCCGGTGCCCAGACGGCGAAGTGCGTGCCCGGCTGGCCGTCCATCTCCACGAGGTGGGCGCCGAGCTTTTCGTAGCTCGCGTAGTAGGTCCCTTCGCCGAACAAGTGCCGATCGAAGTCGGTCAGAAACGCAGGACTCACGAGCTGCTCCTCGTGCTGGGGCAACGAGCGGCTGCGGTCAAGGGCGCACTTCGTAGTACGCGTTGACCGGGTTGTCGAAGTCGTGGCGCTGGAAGCGGGTGAAGCCGGCCTCGGCGGTCATGCGCCGCGCCACCGGCTCGCTGAAACCGAGAGTGCCCAACCCGGCGCCGCCCGGCTCGGAGAGCGACGACGACAGGCAACTGAGAACGGAGAAGCCGTACATCATTGCCGCCATGGGGTTGCGCTCCAGGTTCTCTTCGAACGTCGGCTTGCTGTTGATGTCGGCGATGAGCCACGTGCCGTCCGGCTTCAGTGCCTTGCGGATGGATCGCATGACGACGGCCGGATTGGTCATGTCGTGAATGCAGTCGAAGGTGGTGACGAAGTTGAAGCTCGCGTCGTCGGGCAACGGCTCAATGGCGGCGTCGTGGAACGTGACGTTGCTCACGCCGGCTTGCGTCTTGTTGACCTCGGCGTGTGCCAGGGCGTGCTTGGAGATGTCGTAGCCGTGGAACGCGGAGCGCGGGTAGGCCTTGGCCATCTCGATGAGCGCGACTCCCGTGCCGCATCCGATGTCGGCGACCGTGGCGCCGGACTCGAGCTGTGTGACCACACCGTCGAGTCGCGGCAAGGCCAGCGGCACGAGCATCGTCCGGAACCACGGAGCCAGCATGCCTTCCACGCCGCGCGCGCCTTCGGGGCCGAACGCGTCGTACGGCAACCCGACACCGGTCGCAAACGCCTCGAGGAGGCGCTCCAACACCACCATCTGTTGCGGCAACCCCGAGAAGGATCCGGCGGCGAACGCCGGGCTCTGGTCGTTGGCCAGCACCAGCGCGGCGATCGGCGACATTTCAAAGCGCCCGTCTCCGCGGTAGTCGATGAGCCGGGCAGCGGCTTGGCCCTGGAGCCATTCGCGAACCCACCGTTCGTGCAACCCCGTCTTGCGCGCCAGCTCTTCACTGCTGACGGCGCCGGCTTCAGCCAGGGCTCGATACAACCCCAGCTGATGGCCGAGATAGATCATGCCGGAAACCACCAAGCCACTGAGCATTCCGAAGACGTGCTTGATGAACTCGCGGACCTGCTCCCCGAAGTCACCCGCTCCGTCGGCTCCCATGCTTGCTCCTTTCACCTGCGAAGGCGTCGTAGCCGACTGCGGCTGCAGGCGCAACGTGAGGGGAAGGCGCACCGAGTCGACTCAAGACCGGCGCTTGTCGGCGTGCGTCTGCGGTTCCGATCTGGTTCGGGTCGGCTTTTTGTCCTCGGCGAGGACGACGAGCTCGAGGCGGAGCGCCTCACCGACGGACCATGCCTGGAACGGGCAGCCACGCGGCGTGTGGGGCGGATCGGCGTCGGCGATCTCGGAGATGTGCCCGACGCCCGCTTCATCGAGATGCCGGAGCAGCGGATCGACAAAGCGCGTGCGCGCTGCACGCCTGGCGTCCGGCGTGTTGCCGCGTACGCGCACCCACGCTTCAACGAATGGTCCCAGCAACCACGGCCACACGGTTCCCTGATGATAGGCGCCGTCGCGCTCGCGCACGCCACCCTGGTAGTGCGGCGTGTATCCGGGCTCCCCCGGGGCCAGCGAGCGCAAGCCGAGCGGCGTCAACAGCCGAGCTTCCACCGCATCGACGACGCGGCGGGCGCGGGCGTCGTCGAGCAGCGTCAGCGGCAGGCCACCCACCGCAAGGATCTGATTGGGACGGAACGCGGCGTCGACGGCTCCGCCGTGATGATCGCAATCAACGACGTCGTACAGACACCCGCCGGCCTCGTTCCAGAAGCGCGTGCGAAAGCTTTCGGCGCCGCGCGCGAAGGGTTCCTGCCACTTCTTGGTGAAGGCGGCGGCATAGTGCAGCGCGTTGAGCCACAGCGCCTGGATCTCGACCGGCTTGCCGATGCGCGGTGTGACCACCCAATCGCCAACCTTCGCATCCATCCAGGTGAGTTGCACGCCCGGCTCACCCGCCGCGAGCAGGCCGTCCGCGTCGGCGTGAATGCGGTAGCGCGTGCCGTTGGAGTAGCCCGTGAGGATCGCCTCAATCGCGTCCTGCAAGCGTTGCTGGTCTCCGGGCGCGACCGCCTTCTGCTGCGACCGTGCCGTCTCCAGGAAGTCGCGCACGGCGACGACGTACCAGAGCGATGCATCGACGGAGTTGAACTCGGGCGCGGTACCGTAGTCCGGAAATCGGTTGGGGAGCATGCCTTGCGACACGGTCCCGGCCCATCCGAGGAGGATGTCGCGCGCCTCATCCAGCCGTCCGGTTGCCAGGCAGAGCCCGCGCAGGGCGATGAACGTGTCGCGTCCCCAATCCGTGAACCACGGGTATCCGGCGACGATGGTCTTGCCGGTGCCGCGCCGCACCAGGTAGGCGTCGGCGGCGCGGTGCAGCCGCGATGGGAAGGCGCGGCGCCGCGCCTGTTCAGCCGCCCGCAGGCTCTGGAAGACGGCTTCCGCCGTCGCGCCCGGCGCGGCGGCCGGCGGCGCGTGGCCTTCGGCAGCCACGATCCAGACGGCGTCGCCGCGGGTCAGATCCCAGCGCAGAATCCCCGGCGAGGCCAGGTCCTCCGTGCAGTCCAGTCCGCGCGCACTCTCCTCTTCGTAGCGAAAGTTGCGGAACCAATCGGGCTCGTGCGCGTAGGTGCCGTTGGCCAGGCTGATGATGCGCGGCAGCGACGCATACGGCTGCCAGATGACCTGCCCAGCGTGCGTCTCCGCATCGAACCGGAAGGCGCCGTTCTCGTGGTGCATCGAGTGGTAGTCGCGTCCTGAAAGGAAGGGTCGTACCGCCAGTGTCGCACTGCCGCTCCCTGCAATCCTCCGCCAGCAGATGGCGACCATCGAGGCGCCGTTGCCGCTGAAGATCTCCTGCTCGATCTCCGTGCCGTCCTCGAGCCGAAAGCGCCAGCTCGGCCACGGCTCCGCTGCGAAGGCGGTGATGCGCCGCGCGCCATCCGGGTGCACGACGCCGGGTGCGTACCGTTGTGAGGAGAGTGCACAGTGACCCCCGGAGTTCTGTACCCACGCATCGAAGCCGTTGACCAAGACGATGCGGCCGCCCGGCGGGGCCGTCGCGGTCAGCAGCAGCGCGTGATAGCGCCGCGTGCGGATCCCGGAGACTGTGCCGGAGGCAAACCCTCCGAGCCCGTCGGCCTCGATCCATTCCGCGGTCTCCTGTGCGTGTGATGGCATGCCCCCACCCCTCCTCGGCGCGGACCTTAGCGCGATTGTGCCCCGACTGGAAACACCGGGCGCTCCTGAGGTCGCCTGCGGAATAGAGTTTCGCCGGGCCTTGGCAGCATCGAGCGAATTTCTGATTGCGCCGCCGCGTGCTATACGACCCATGCCGCCGCGTGGCGGAAGGACCCGTGCCTCAATCGGAGAGCCCCCGCTCGTTGATCCTCTGGACCATTGCCGCGCTGACGATGGCGATCGCCGTCGTCTATGCGCTGTTTCTGGTCCGCCAGGCGCTGTTGCTGCTCTACGTCAGCGCGCTGCTGGCGGTCGGGTTCAGCCCGTTGGTGCGGCTCATCGAAGGGCAGAAGCTGTTGCCGATCGGGCCGCGGCGACTGCCCCATTGGGTGGCGATCCTGGTCGTCTACGTGATCATTCTCAGCGTGATCACCGGGATCATGCTCACCGTGCTGCCGCCGTTCGTGCGCCAAGCGCGGGATTTCGCCACCAACGTCCCGAAGATGGTGGAGCAAGCGCAGCAGTTCCTGGTGGACCGGCACATCTTGACCGCGCAGCTCACCTGGGGTCAGCTGGTGCAGCAGGCGCCGGCCAGCTCCGACATGGTGGGGACGATCATGCTCACGGTGTGGGGACTGTTCGGCGGCGTCCTCGGCATCGTGACGGTGCTGATTCTGACCTTCTACCTGCTGATCGAGTCCGAGTCGTTCTTCAACGCCTTCGTCCGTGTGTTCCCGAAGCAGCACCGCGCGCAAGTTCGCGATGCGGGGCGGGAGATCACCATCAAGCTGAGCGGCTGGCTGAGCGGCCAGCTCATCCTGGCAACGGTCATCGGTCTGACGACGGCGGTGGGGCTGGGCTTGATCGGCATGCCCTATTTCTACGTCCTGGCGCTGCTGGCGGCCGCCGGTGAGCTGATCCCCTACGTCGGTCCAATCCTGGGTGCGATTCCGGGGCTCGCAGTCGCGGCGACGATGTCGTGGAAGCTGGCGCTCGGGGTCACGCTCTTCTACCTCGCGCAGCAACAGTTCGAATCCAATTTGTTGGTTCCCAAGCTCATGGAACGCCAGGTCGGCCTCAGCGCCGGCGCCGTCGTCATCGCGATGCTGCTCGGCGTTTCACTGTTGGGGATCTTGGGGGCAATTCTCGCCGTTCCCACGGCGGCGATCCTGCAGGTGATCTATCAGGAGCTGACACCGGCCGACGATGGTTAGTACTACTGTGTCATAAAAGAAGGAACCGTCTTTTCGGTTCCGCACCACGGGC
>CAZCGA010000057.1:0-20407 GCA_964498075.1 uncultured Binatia bacterium (SeqCode)
ACGCCCCGCCGCTGCAGGTGTCGGCGGTGGTGCAGGCGTTGTTGTCGTCGCACGAAGCGTTGTTGTTGGTGTGCACGCAGCCCGACGCCGGGTTGCAGCTGTCGTCCGTACAGACGTTGCCATCGCTGCAGTTGGGTGCCGCCCCGCCCACGCACGACCCGCCGCTGCAGGTGTCGGTGGTCGTGCAGGCGTTGCCGTCGCTGCACGGGGCCGTATTGTTGGTGTGCACGCAGCCGGACGCGGGGTTGCAGGTGTCGGTCGTGCAGACGTTGCCGTCGCTGCAGTCGGGTGCCGCCCCGCCCACGCAGGTCCCACCGCTGCAGGTGTCGTTGGTCGTGCAGGCGCTGCCGTCGTTGCACGCGACCGTGTTGTTGGCGTGTACGCAACCGGACGCGGGGTTGCAGGTGTCGGTCGTGCACACGTTGCTGTCGTTGCAGTTCGGCGCCGGTCCGCCCACGCAGGCCCCGTCGCTGCAGGTGTCGCCGGTGGTGCAGGCGTCGTTGTCGGTGCACGAAGCGTTGTTGTTGGTGTGCACGCAGCCCGAGGCCGGGTTGCAGCTGTCGTCCGTGCAGACGTTGCCGTCGTTGCAGTTGGGGGCCGGCCCGCTCACGCACGCCCCGCCGCTGCAGGTGTCGGTGGTGGTGCAGGCGTTGCCGTCGCTGCACGGGGCCGTATTGTTGGTGTGCACGCAGCCGGACGCGGGGTTGCAGGTGTCGGTCGTGCAGACGTTGCCGTCGCTGCAGTCGGGTGCCGCCCCGCCCACGCACGACCCGCCGCTGCAGGTGTCGTTCGTCGTGCAGGCATTGGCGTCGTTGCACGGGACACTGTTGTTGGTGTGCACGCAGCCGGAGGCGGGGTTGCAGCTATCATCCGTGCACACGTTGCCGTCGTTGCAGTTGGGTGCCGGCCCGCTCACGCAGGCCCCGTTGCTACAGGCGTCGTTGGTGGTGCAGGCGTTGCCGTCACTGCACGGGGCCGCGTTGTTGGTGTGCGCGCAGCCGGAGGCGGGGTTGCAGCTGTCGTCCGTGCAGCCGTTGCCGTCGTTGCAGTTCAGCGGCGGGCCGCCCACGCAGGCCCCGCCGCTGCATGTGTCGTTGGTGCTGCAGACGTTGTTGTCGTCGCACGGGGCGGTGTTGTTGGTGTGGACGCAGCCCGTGCCGGGGTTGCAAGTATCGTCCGTACAGAGGTTGCCGTCATTGCAGTCGGGCGGCAGGCCGCCGACGCACAGCCCCCCGCTGCACGTGTCATTGGTCGTGCAGGCGTCGCCGTCACTGCACGGAGCCGTATTGTAGGTGTGGATGCAGCCGGAGGCATCGCAGCTGTCGTCGGTGCACGGGTTGTTGTCGTTGCAGTCGGGCGCCGGGCCGCCCACGCAGGCCCCGCCGCTGCAGGCGTCGCCGGCGGTGCAGACGTTGTTGTCGTCGCACGGCGCGTTGTTGTTGGTGTGCACGCAGCCCGTGCCGGGGTTGCAGGTTTCGTCCGTACAGAGGTTGCCGTCATCGCAGTCGGGCGGCGGGCCGCCGCCGCACGCGCCCCCGCTGCACGTGTCTTCCGTGGTGCAGGCGTCGTTGTCGCTGCACGGGGCGGTATTGTTGGTGTGTACGCAGCTGAGCTCAGGGTCGCAGCTGTCGTCCGTGCACACGTTGTTGTCGCTGCAGTCCGGCGGCGGACCACCGACGCACGCGCCCCCGCCGCACGTGTCTTCCGTGGTGCAGGGATTTCCGTCGTGGCACGGCACCGTATTGCTGGTGTGCACGCAGCCCACATGCGGGTCACAGGCGTCCTGGGTGCACACGTTGCCGTCGTTACAGTCACCACACGTGACGCATGGTGGCAGAGCGGGGTTCTCCACGATGGTTGCTTCGGGCGTGATGCTGGCGGTCTCCAGCAGCGCCGGCGGTGCGCCGAAATACTCGAGGGAGTTGGCTTCCCCTGCCACCAGGGTCCCACCGATGACCATCGCGTCGCGTCCCTGCAGGAGGTTGATTCCCCCGGTACTCTGAGTGGTCAACTGTGCGCCGGCATCGACGTTCACAGAGCAGCCCTGCAGGCTCACGACGCACGGAGCGCCCGGCGGACACTGGGAAGTGGTGGTCCCGTTGGCGTGCAGATTCCCCGTTCCGATCACGCTGACACTTCCTCCGCTGATCGTAATTTGACCTCCGGTGGAGCCGTCGGCGTTGATCTCGGCCGCCGCTGTTGCCGTGAGACCCGCCATTGCCGACACTACGCCGCCGGGGCAGGAGCTGCCATTCGCCTGGATCGCATTGAGGTTCAGGTTGCCGCCGGCCATCAGGGTGGCAATCCCGCCGCACCCATCCGTTCCGAGTAGATTCCCGTTCACTTGCAGGGGCGCTGACTGGATGAGATCGCCACCCGCGGTGATATCCACGGTTCCACCTTCACCGTCCGATGAGATGCCCGCGAGCACCACTGCAGCGCCGATCACCACCCCACCGCCCGCGTTGATCGTGAGGCTCCCGCCCGTCCCGCCACCGCTCGCGCCCCCAGCCGTGCCCGCGATGGACCCTTGCAGGAAGGCGTTGCCGCCAGCGACGAGCGTAACCCCACCGCCATCACCCGTCTGAATGCAGCGCACATCGAGCGTGGCCGTCGTCAATAGGTCAGCACCGGCCTCGAGGTTGATGATGCCGCCACCGAACGCGCCGCCGAAGGCATCGATCGGGCTGTTGACAGTGATCCCGCCCGACGCAACGACGGTGACGCTGCCGCCACCACCCAGGCTGCCACCAGCGGCTGTCAGGTTCCCACTCAGGATCACATTGCCGCCAGCACTGAGCGCCAATTGACCGCCGTCACCCAATGAGCTGGTTGTCCTGGCTCCCAAGAAGCCATTGCTCGTAATATCACCGGTGGTTGTCAGGCTGATGTAACCAGGGTCAATCGCAGATACATCGATCCGTCCTTTGGCTGTGCCGGTCGCGTCGATTTGAATACCGCCTGTCCTTGCGGTGACGTCAATCGCGGCTCCCGACGATCCTTTGATGGCACCGCCCGCCTCGATGTGCAGACTTCCAGCGAGAATTGTCAGGGTGGTCGAGGAGTCGCCGGCGGCGTTGAGGCTGCCGCTCGGGGCGATGTCGAGGGTCCGTAAACCAAAATCGAGCGTGGAATCGGCCGTCACGCTCCTGCTGCTCGTCACCACGCAGGGATCAGCGGTGTGCGAGCAGATATCATCCTCGGTTGTGGCCGCAACGGGTCGCGTGAAGAACAGGGCTGACAATGCGACCGCGGACAGGAAGAAGACTTGCACAAGACGAGGCCGCATCATGAGTCGAGATCCCTACCGTTCCCCTTTTGATGACAGCGCAGATTCCAGAAGGCAAAGACGCCCCTGGGGGGACAGCGGTTGCTGTCCCCCCAGGGGGTTACGCGGGTTAGCTACAGGACGCCTCGCCTTGCGGCGAGCTCAGTTTCACGGCGCGTCACAGCAGCTGGCGTTGGTCCTCGATGACGCCGACCCACCGGCAGGTGCCGTGCAATGCGCGGCGTCCCTCTTGATGCTGCATCGCGTCACCGCGTTGGCGTTGGTTCGCCAGCAGGCGACGCGACTCGTTCCGTAGGTTGACCTGGCTGCGCACGAGCCCGCCTTCACCGAGCAGGCTCGTCGCAGGCTGTCGGCTCTGATCGCCGACCTCACCTGCGCACGCACGCACGAAACGTATGCGCCGTGAGTCGCTGGGTTGTTTCCAACGCAAGCGTTATTAGCATTCGCGAGCACGTTGGCGACTGCATCCGCGTCCGCCGCGCCGCACCTGCCCGCCGCCGCCGCCACCGATGCCAAAGTGCCGCAGTCGAGCACGCCCGCCGTGGCGTCGTCCGGGCACGCGATGACCGTACCGCAGCTATCGAAGGTGCGGATGATGGCGCCCATCGCCGCGGTCATGTCGCTCTTGCTGCATCCGCAGGAGTCGGCGCCTGTGCTGAGAAACTCGTCGGCGCAAGCCTGCACTTGGGCCACGGTCAGTCCACTCACGCAGGCCGGGAACGCGAAGGCTTCACAGACCTCATCCCCGGTGTCGGGGAGCTTGTCTTCCCCGCTCCGCTTTGTGCAGAGCAGAGTCCCGGTCGTCGGGAGTACGAAGCTACCCAGCCCCGACGAGGGTTGGACGAAGGCTGCGGCGTCGCCGAGGCATGCGGACAGGTTGAGGGACAGCGTGTGCCCCGTCAGGGCCCCACCGCCCTGACCATTTGTGCCCCCTTGGTTCGGGTCGCTCCCCTGACCTGACCAGCCGGGGAGGCCGCAGCTGGGGGCGCCGCTCGCGCAATCGTAGCTGCCGGGTGAAGTGATCTGTCCAGCCTGACCCGAGGCCGGCAGCTCGGAGATCAACGTCGTCTGGTTGACGATGGTCACGCCATCGGCCGACTCCGGCAAGCACGCGGGATTGGCAGTGATGTACCCCGTGCCGTCCGTCACCGGGTTACAGCTCTCTCCGGTGCAATTGCACTGGCTGTTCCAGGCGCCGAAACAGCCTTGGCTGAGGGTGCAGCAAGATCCGCCGGGACTGTTCACGCAGCCCTCCCTGTGTTCGGCGCTGCAGTCTTCGTCCTCGGTGGCGGTGCCGCAGGCTGGAGGACTGGACGTGTCGGAGAAGTCGGAGGCGCGCAGGTGTGACTGCTGGCAACCCCCTGAACGGGTCGGCAGGCCGTCGCTCCTTTGGGCGAAGGTGCCCGTGCTCGTGTTACAGTTCGAGGTGCAGTAAGACACGGGATATGTAAAGCATGCGCCCGCGTCGCCGCTCACCACCAGCGGAGCGTCGTCCAGTTTCACGGTGAAGGTGCAGGTGTAGCAGCCAACACCACAGGAGCTACAATTGCCCGCCTGGAGGCACTGATTTCCCGTGTTGCTGTTCCTGACGATCACCCCGATCTCGCTATTGCCGTCAGGGGCGCACTCCGTGATCCCGGTCAGGGTCACCGTGTAGGTTTTGTCGTGCTCGATATCCCACGACTCCACTCCGGTGGCAAAGCCGCCGTTGGAATTAAGGGAATCCTGGATGCAACTCGCACCGTCGGACACGCTCATCCGAGCGGTTCCGCATGACTGCGACACCGTGGACGGCGGCGCCGCAAAGCCCCGGGCGCTGAACGCTAGCCCCAGTGCCACTACCCCACCAAGAATCAGAAACATTCGTCTTGTGTTCATGCTGTCTCCTTTCGCTGAATTAGCAGAGAAGAACGTTGCCCCTCACGAAAACCGCATCGCCGCAACTACGGACCCTTGGTCCACTTGGAAGCCATGTGCGACTCCTTACCTTCTGCTACACGTGGGGCGCTGCGCCTTCTCACGCGTGCTTCTCGGCCCTTTCGGCCACTGGTATCATCTCTCTGGTTGCCCCCTTGCCCACTGCTGATCCGTGGGAACTCCGACACGTACCGAGCGGAGCCCCCACCGCCTCGATTGCCAAGCAAACCACGTCGTGGACAGTTGGAGCAATTCCTCGAAGGGTGGATTTATTGCGTCCAACTTTAGATTGATGGGTCGTGATCGCTATCTGTGTGGTCGCGACCATCCGCTATGAGCCCTCCGCGTCAACCGTGTAAGGGCCACGCCCGAGTGGCCACTCGACCAGCGGCCGCTGGCTTGATCTTGCACGTCCGGACCGGATCGTCCGATGGGATGGTGATTTCGGTGCGACCGCAGGCGTGCTGCGGCCCTGCGGCGGCCACGTTGGCCAGCTCCAACGGCTGTCACTGGTCAAAGGCCGGGCGCGAATGTAGTGCGACACGCGTCGCCGCTTTGGGTCGGGAAGGTAGAACACGTAGTGGCCGGCCGGTAGATAGACGACATGCAGCCAGTCGGGGTGCCCCAGCTGTATATGATAATAGCGCGTCGTCCTGGAGCGTGCGTACATTCTGGACGATGGGCGGGTCCGTCGTGGCGTGTGGAAGCTGAGGGGTACGCCGTTCACCCGCGGGCGGCGACGCGGCGCCACCTCCACCGTCCAACCGTGCGCCATCGCTGCGCGCAGGAACTGGGCCAGAACGGTACCGCTGCGCGATGCCCGCGCGATCCATTGGATGCCGCCTTCGATCGCACTGCGGGCCGCTTCGAGTTGATTCCGGGCTTGCCGGTGTGCCAGTCGCTCTGCGTAGATGTCCGGGCACTTCGCGAGCTGCATCTGAACGCACTGACGACTGACGCCCAGCATTGCTGCCATCTCGGCGAGGGTAGGCCCGCTGCGCGCCATTTCTGCCAAGGCCTGCCGTCTGCGTGGATCGATGCCTGGGCGACGACCGCGCGCCTCAGGCCGGGGCCGCGTCCGCCGGAGCTTGCCGGCAAGCGAAACCGGCGTGATCAGGACGTGCCGCGCTCCCGTCGAAGTGTTCACCTCGCCCAGTTGCATCGCGCTTCTTTTACGACGAATCCGCTGCGCGTGACAATCCAACAAAGGATGGATTTGTATCGGCCATTCAGGTGACTGGTCGCGTCGATACACACCTCCAGGTGCGGAGACTGTCGACAAATCCGAGACGACCGCGCCACCCCGCTCGCCGGGGAATGAATTCCCCGGCTCAATCGCTCGAAGTCGGCTGAAGCCCAATGCCAGTGAGTTAAGCGGCTCTCGACCCAGCGGGCACCCTTCGATACGGCGCCTGAAAAGACGGCGCCTACTCAGGGTGAGCGGCGAAAGAGGTTGCTTTGAGAAGAACATAGTACCGCTCGCCCTGAGATTCGGACCAGCGCTGTGGCGCTGGTCTGTTGGGCCAATGAACCCCCTCCTTACCAAGGAGGGGGCCAGGGGGAGGTTGCTGACGCGCCGTTGCAAAACCTCCCCTGACCCCTCCTTGGTAAGGAGGGGAACCCTCGACGAACGGTTCATTGGTAGTAGGCCGCGTCCTCTCAGCGGCCGTATCGAAGGGCGCCCGCTGGGCTGGAGGCTCCTTAACTTACTGGCATTGGGCTGAAGCCGACTGCAAACACAGTGCTGGGAGTCCCCTTCAGGGGACTTTTCCACGACTCAGCCGGGGAATTCATTCCCCGGCGTCGCGTCGGCATCGACGCTGCATGGTTGCGCGCACGAAAATCGACAGTCCCTGCGACAGGAGAGCGAGACGAGTGCATCCGTTTAGCGGCCCGTTGAAAAAGCCGACGAACCCTTCGACAAGCTCAGGGTGAGCGGAAGAAGATCATTGAAATCGGGGAGGGGGACCGCTCATGCTGAGCCTGTCGAAGCACGGGGCGGGGTCTTTCAACGGGCTGCTAGCGGTCACCGGGTTTGATCGCTCGCTCCGGCGATGCCGACCCGGATGGCGTAGAGGGTGAGCTCCACGCGGTCGCGGACCCCCACCTTGGGGAAGATGTTGTTCAGGTGCGTCTTGACGGTGTCCTCGCTGATGAAGAGCTGCTGCGCGATCTCGGCGTTGCGCAGCCCGCGGGCGACGTGGCGAATGACCTCGACCTCGCGCGCGGTGAGATCAAAGTTGGCCAGCTTCTGATGCTGTTCGGTCAGACACGCCTGCAACTCAGGCGGCACCCAGACGTGCCCGCTGGTGACCGCGCGGATCGCGTCCATCAAGTGTTCCACGCCGAAGCGCTTGAAGACCACGCCGCGCGCACCGGCGCGCAGCGCCGCCAGCATCTCGCCCCGCTGCTCGCTGGCGGTCACCACGATCACCTGGGTCTGTGCCGCCAGCGCCGCGATGTCCGTTAGCGACGAGCGCTCCATCTGCAGGTCGAGGAGCAAGATGTCGCAGGGCGTGCGGGCAATGAGCGGCAGGAGCTCGTCGGCACGAGCCGCTTCGGCCACCACGGTGATCCCGGGGTGAAGCTTCAGGTGCGTCTTGAGCGCTTGGCGCAGCAGCGCATGATCGTCGGCGATGACGACCCGGAGCGGCGAGCCGACGCTGGGCTTAGACCCGTTGTGGGAGAGCGATGGCAAGATGCGCACCGAATCCAGCGGCTCCGGTTACCCGAACCCGGCCCCCGAGGTCCCGAACCCGCGATGCGATCGACCACGGTTGTGGCGCACCGTGGCGGAACCCGACCCCGTCGTCGTCGATGTTGATGAGCACGTGCGAGTCGACGCTGCGGACGCGAATCATAGCCGACCGAGCTTGCGCATGGTGCCGCACGTTTGTGATGCCCTCACGGATGATCTGCAGCACCTGCTCGGCGAGATCGACCGAGCCCACGAACTCAGCACTGATGGATATCTGGGCGTCGATGGCTGCGCGGCCTGCCGCGGCCGTGACCGCCACATCTTGTCCGGCCAGCGAGCGCATGTATGTGCGCAGCCCGTCGTATTCGAGCTTCGTCGTCGCCTGAAGCTCCGCGAGATGACTCAGTACCTCCTCCACCTGGCCGCGTTGCAGCAGATGCTGACAGCTGGCGAGCCTCATATTGAGAGCCGCGAGCGCCTGCACGCAGCTGTCGTGGAGGTCGCGCGCGATCCGCTCGCCCTGCTTGGCGGCCACGACCTGAGAAGCCTTGGCTTCGAGATCCAGCCGCTGTTGCCCGAGGTAGCCAGCAAGGTAGCCTATGATTGCCAGGCACACCGGGCGCCAGAGGTAGGAGTGGACATTTCCCGGAGCCGAGATCAGCTCGAGACTGAGGTACAGTCCGACACTGACCGCGGTGACCAGCACGGTGCGGCGCAATCCGGCTCGAAGCCCCGAGATCAGCACGGCAAAGACGAAGACCCCGTAAAAGGGGCTCGCGGTCGTCTCCGTGAAGAACAGAATCGCAGCGCCGAACAGTCCGTCACTCCAGTCCGTGATCCGGGCGAGCCGAGCCAGAGCTCTCTCGTTGTGGGTAACCATCCAAAGGATCGCCAGGCTGTAAACCAGGTGCATGACGGCCACTCCGAGCGCGTATGGGTCGATCGCAAGGGGATCTTTGGCGAACGGAACCCACAAGCTCCACGTCGGTCGCGTTGGATTGATGAGCACCGCCACGAGCACGACAGGCGAGAGCAGGAGTCGGCAGCGCGCGATGTTCCTATCGATTGCACCGAAGATTGTACATGTCATGAGAAGCGCCCCCAGTTCTTCGACTGCACAGAGTCCACGAATCAGCAGCCGCCCAAACGCCGTGACTACCCGTACCCAACACGAGGACAGATGCGTAACCGATGAGCTTCCTCTACCACCGCTAGGTTCGAGCCGTCAATCCGTAGAACTACGGAGAAATACGGAGTTTCCAGGACAGGGCAAGGACCGTCGTCATTGCAGAGCCCCGTCGAAGGGTGGCCGAAGGAAGGCCGCTACTGCCCATGAACCTGAAGCTAACCTGGCGAATAAATTCGCGGCAACGAAAGGCACCCAAGTCGCCCTGCGGCGACTCCCCCCGCTCCTCCAGGTGGGGCGGGGAGCCCACGCAGGTGGGCTTGGGTGCTCTTGGTTGCCGCGGTTTCAACCGCCGGCGTGGGGAATCAACAGGTTCATGGACCCTTCAAGCCGGCGCCCCGCCGGTCAGATCTCTCGGGGCGAGCGGGACGTGGCGGGCTCGCTCAGTCATTTCCTCACACGCTCTCAGTCCTCGAGCGTCAGGATGCCGCGCCGCAGCGCGTAGCGCACCAGGTCGGTGTGCGTCTCCAGGTTAAGCTTCCGCATGAGGTTGGCACGGTGCGACTCGACCGTGCGCGGGCTGATGAACAGACGCTGTCCGATCTCGACGCTGGTCCGTCCTTCGGCGACCAGATGCAGGACCTCACGCTCGCGCGTGGTGAGCGTGTCATACGGATCGAGCGCCGGGCTCTCTGCCTGCTGCACGTAGGCTGCAATGTCGCGCTCATTCAACGGCGGGCTCAGGTAACGCCGGCCGGCCGCGGCCTCGCGCACCGCGCGCACCAGCTCGGCGGCGTGCGATCCCTTGAGCACGTAGCCGAAGGCGCCATGACGCAGGGACTCGGCCACATACGCCTCGTTGGCGTGCATCGAAAGGATGACCACACGTGTGCCGGGAATCCGGCGGCCCACCTGTCGCATGATCTCCAGACCGCTCAGACCGGGTAGCATCAGGTCGAGCACGAGCACCTGGGGGTGCAGGCGTTCGACCAGCGCAACCACCTCGAGTCCGTCCGCCGCCTCTCCGACGAGGCGGAAATCGGGCTCAGCTTCCAGGAGGCTGCGCAGTCCGAGGCGCACGACGGCGTGGTCGTCAGCCAGCACGATCGTGATGGACATCTACGTGCTCCTCCATGTGGCCGTTGATGGGTAGCTCAGCGCTCAAGCGCGTGCCGGCTCCGGGAGCCGACTCGATGGTGATGTGCCCGCCCAGAAGAACGGACCGCTCGCGCATCCCCGTCAGGCCGCCGGTGGGGCCGTTCGCCGACGCCCGCTCCGGGTCGAATCCCGCTCCTTGATCCGCGACCTGCACGTTCACCGTCGTGGAATCCGCCCAGGCGCGCACGGTCACCTGCGCCACGCCGGCGTGACGCGCCACGTTGGTGAGCGCTTCCTGCACGATGCGATACGCGGCCGTCTCCACCTCGGGTGGAAAACGCCGGTCGAGCCCACTGTGCTCGACGGTGACCCGCACCGAGGTCTGAGACGAATAGCGCCCGAAGAGCCACAGCAGGGCAGGGAGCAGGCCGAGGTCGTCCAGCATGCCCGGTCGCAGATCGAGGGAGAGATCGCGCACCCGGGTGAGCAGGTCGTTCACCAGCTTGTGCAACTCGCTCAGCTGGGTCCGTGCCGCTTCGATCGGCAGACGCTCGACGGCGTCCAGCGCAAACTTGAGACCCGTGAGTCCCTGCCCAATCTCGTCGTGCAGCTCGCGGGCGAGGTGGCGGCGCTCCGCTTCCTGCACTTCCAGCAGGCGGCGCGACAACGACTCGAGGCGCTCGCGTCCGGCGCGTACCTGCTCGAACAGCTGGCTCTTCTCGACCGCGAGGGCGATCGCGTCGGCGATCTGGGTGACGACGGGCAGCTCGGCCTGGGTCGCGCCCCCGAGCGTGCGCCAGGTGAGGGTCAGCATGCCAGAGACCGTTTCAGCGCCGCGCAACGGTAGGCTCAGTGCCGAGCGCATTCCATCCTTGTACAGCCGCTGCACGACCGGCGAATGCAGCTCGACGGCGAGGTCGGGCACCAAGTGCGGCCGCCCGACGAGTACGGCTGCCGCGGCGGGGATGTCGGCCAGGAGCAGGTGGCTGCCGGGGCCGACGTCGCTGCGGTCTTGATCGAGTGCTAGCACGGTGAGCCACTGGTACTGCTCGTCGAACAGCGTCAGGCTCGATCGGTCGCAGCCCGTGAGGGCGCGCAAACCGGCCGCCGCGGCGGGGAAGGCATCGGCCACATTCAAATGCGCGTTGAGCGCGCGCAGAATGTCACTGACCACCGTCACCTCTTGCCCGTGGCGCTCGGTGATGTCCTCGATCAGGGCCGACAGGCCGTCCTGCGACGGATAGGAGCGGACCTTGAACCAACGGTTCAGCGGCGCGTAGTAGGCCTCCACGTCCACCGCAATCCGTTCCGACATGACCTTCTGAAACTGCTGGTAGAAGACGGAGCCCACGGCTTCCGGAAACGCGTCCCAGATGTGTTTGCCGATCAGGTCTTCCCGGCTGCGTTGCACCAGCTGAGCGGCGCTGGGATTGACATAAGTCACCTGCCCGCGGTGATCCACGACATAGAACGCATCCGTCATACTTTCGAGCATGCTGCGGAAGCGCTCGCTCAGCTCTTTGAGCTCAGCTTCCGCCCGCTTGCGCTCGGTGATGTCTTCGACCACGGCCAGGCCGTACTGCGGCTCGCCGGAGGGATCGCGCACCACCGACCCGGTGACATTCACCCAGACCAGCGAGCCGTCCTTGCGTACATGCCGCTTCTCCAGCGAGTAGGTCTGGACTTCGTTCGCCAGGGCGCGGCGGAGGTGCGCCAGGCTGTCGTCGAGGTCGGCGGGATAAGTGATGTCCTGAAAGCTGCGCTGCAGCAGCTCATCCTGGGTGTACCCGAGGATCTCGCAGAGCTTCTGGTTGACCAGGACCCAGCGGCCGTCTCTTCCCATCAACGAGACACCCACCGCCGCCTGGTCGTACATGGCGCGGAAGCGCTGCTCGCTCTCGCGCAAGGCTTGCGCCGTCTGCTGGTGCTGGCGCGTCTCCTCCCGGAGCCCCAGATTCGCTGCAGTGAGCTCGGCGGTGCGCTGTTCCACGCGCGCTTCCAACTCGTCGTGCGCCGCGTGCAGTGCTTCCTCGAAACGCTTGCGGTCGGTGATATCGAAGGCGGTGCCCAGAACTGCGGGGGCGCCGTCGAACTCGATCACGGCTCTGGTGTAGTCAACCCAGCGCTCCTCCCCGTGCTTGGTGACGATCTTGACCTCGTAACGGTTGGGCGCGTCTTCACCGCGCTGCCGTGCGATGCCGCGCCTCAGGACGAGATCGTGGAACTCCGGATGGATCACGTCAAACAAGCTCATTGTGAGCAGCTCGGCGCGGGTGTAGCCGGTGATCGCTTGCGCGGCGGAGTTCGCGTAGCGCACTTGCATCTCTCGATAGATGAACGTCGCTGTGGCGACCGTTTCTGCGAGGGTGCGGAAGTTGGCCTCGCTTTCGCGCAGCTCCGCCTCCGTGCGTTCACTTTCGGCGATCTGGGCTTGCAGGATGGCGTTCGCCCGGGAGAGCTCGGCAGTCCGCTCTTCGACGCGCACGCCCAACTCGCTGTAGGTTCGGCGAATCGCTGCGGTGAACCGGCTGATCGCCGTGGCAATCAGCACGAACAGTCCCACTCGCAGCAGGGTGATCGGGTCGGCGCTCCACGGCGGAAGGACGGAAGGGAGGAAGAGAGCGAGACTGATCACCGACGACAGCCCAATGGCGAGCAGCCCGGCGCCGAAGCCACCGTACCAGGCGGTCACCAACACGGCAGCGTAGGCGGTCAGGAAGGCGCTCGGGACAATCAGTGGGCCGAGCAGCAGCTTCACCAACGCTGCCACCGCACACGCAAGAATAGCCACGCCGTAGCGCCAGGCTGCAGAGGGTGTCAGTTGCCGCATGCGATCGTCTCGGTGGCGGACGGTTCGGACGCAACGCGGCTCGCGTCCACCACACCGGATCCGCCGTTTGGCGCCGAATTATGGGTTAGCGTGAGGCGCGGTGTCAAACGCCAATCAGAGAGTCCGCAGGTATTGCAGGAGGGTCCGTACGCCGAAACCCGTCGCTCCTCGCGGGTGGCAGGGGAAGGGCTTGTCGGCCATCACCGTGCTCGAGAAATCGATGTGTGCCCACGGCACGCCGGCGGTGAACTCGCGCAGGAAGAGTCCGCCGATGATGGTCCCGGCGCTGCCCTCCCCTGTGTTCTTGAGGTCCGCGACCGTGCTGTCGATGTCGGAGCGGTACTCATTCACCAGCGGCAACTCCCACAGCTGCTCGCTGCAGGCCTGTGCGGCGGTGATCAGGGCCTGCACGAGCGCCGCGTCGGTGCCCATGATCGCCGCGACCCGAGTGCCCAACGCCGTCCGCACGGCCGCAGTCAGCGTCGCCAGGTCGATGAGCACGTCAGGCTTGGCGGCCGCGGCATACGCCAGCGCGTCCGCGAGCACCAGACGTCCTTCGGCGTCCGTATTCAACACCTCGATGGTCTTGCCGTTGTGCGCGCGCACGACGTCGCCGGGCTTGATGGCACGATCACCCGGCATGTTCTCCGTCGCCGGAACGTAAGCGCGGACCTCCACCGGCACGGCCAGGTCGCGGACCACGGACATGACCGCCAGCACAGCGGCCCCGCCGGCCATGTCACGCTTCTGCGACTGCATGGCCTCCGCCGGCTTGATGGAGAGCCCGCCGCTGTCGAACGTGATGCCCTTGCCCGCGAGCGCGACGCGCGTGCGCGCGGTCTTCGATCGCGGCCGATACACCAGTTCGATGAACCGCGGCGGCTGCGCGCTGCCCTGGGCGACGCCGAGCAGTGCCCCCATGCCGGCGCGCCGGATCGCGGCGGCGTCGAGAATGCGCGCGCGCAGCCCTTGATCCCGTGCAATCCGTGTGGCTTCCGCCGCCAGATAGCGAGGCGTCACGACGGCGGCGGGCAAGTTGATCAGATCGCGGGCATAGCAGGTGGCGGCAGCGAGCCGGCCGCCGCGCTGCATGGCGGCGCGGGCGTTCGCCTTTTGGATGCCGCGCAGCGGCGTGATGACCAGCTGCCGCAAGCGGTTGCGCTGGTCGTCGACGCGGCTCTTCAACTGCGTGAAGGAGTACGCGCTGAGATGAACACCCTCGACGAGACGCTCCAGGCCGCTCGCGGTTGCCTGCTCAAGGACGAGCGCAACGCGTGCCGCCTTCAGCTCGCGGGCACGGCTGACCAGGACGTCTGCCAGCCGATACCAGGCTTGCGGCGTGGTTCCCGCGCCGATGCCGATCAGCAGCACGTGCCGCGCGGGCAGGGCACCGTGTGTTTGAAATACACCGACGTCGCCCTCTGCTCCGCGAAAGCCTTGCTGGCGCAGCTCTCTGACGAGCGCACCCCGCAGCTGGCGGTCGACATGCGCCGTCCGGCCGGACTGCCAATCCGTCCCGGCTGCGAGCACCAGCAGGTCGGACCGAATGCCGGCCGGTCGTTGCGAACCGACGATGATCTTCAACGGCGGCTACGCCCGCGACGGCAGCTCGGCCTTGAAGCTGCCTTGAATGGCGGCCTCGCCCTTCTGGTTCAACGCCAGCAGATCGCCTTCGATGAAGCGCTTGCCGCCGTCTTCGTATCTCTTCGTCACCGTGCCCTTGCAGGTGATCGTGTCGCCCGGCCACACGCGCGTGGCGAAGCGAACCTTGAACTTGCGCAGGTTCTCACGGCCCACGAAATCGGTGACGCATTTACTGACGAAACCCGCGTTGAGCATGCCGTGCGAGAACACCGTGGGCATGCCCGCCTTCTCCGCGAAGGTCTGATCGTGGTGCATCGGATTGAAGTCACCCGATGCGCCGGCGTAGCGCACCAGGTCCGTCCGCGTGAGGTTCTCGACGACGAACGCTGGAACCTCGTCGCCCTCTTTCACGTCTTCGAAGTAGAGCGTCTTTCTCTCTGCCATCGTTCTCTCCTCTCCGCGGCTTTGCACGTAAGCGCCGCCGCGCCACTGCCCGGGGCGATGCCCTAAATATAGGCGCTAACTTTGCCTCCAATACCTACCCGGGTTACGCCGAAGGCGTTGTGCGACATCGCCCAGGGTAGGCACAAAGACGGGCTTTGCACGCAAAGTCGTCGCGTCAACGCCCAGGGCGATGCCCCGGGCTGAAGTATGGTCGCCCCGTTGGGGCTGCTAGCCCTCACCAAGCTGAATCTGGATGCAAGCAGCCCCGAAGGGGCGGCAATCTCATAGCCCAGGGCAACGCCCTGGGCGACGCGCCGGTACCGACGCACTCCTGGACACTTTGTATGCAAAGCCCACAAAGACGCCAACCCTGGGCTATGTTGCGTAACGCCTTCGGCGTATAGGATCTCGCCCTCCAACGACTTCATGCGCGAAGCCCCTCTACGCGCTGGCCGCTTGCTCGTCCGGCTGATCGAGGACCAACTGTGCCACCAGCTCACGATTCCAAGTGGCGTCGCCGAAGGTGACCTCGGAGCCTTTGGCGCGCTTGAAGTAGAGGTGCATGTCGTGCTCCCAGGTGAAGCCGATGCCGCCGTGGATCTGGATACCCTCCCCGCTCACGAAGCGGTACGCGTCTGAGCAGTAGGCTTTCGCCATGCACGCCGCGAGGTGCGCCTCCGGCACGTTGTTGGCCACCGCCCACGCCGCGTAGTAGGTCGCCGACTTGGCGCTTTCGGTCTGCACCATCATGTTGGCACACTTGTGCTGGATGGCCTGGAAGCTGCCGATTGGTTTGCCGAACTGCTCGCGTACCTTGGCGTACTCGACGCTCATCTCCAGTACTCTCTGCGCCCCGCCGCACATCTCGGCGCACATGGCGACCTTGGCGCGATCGATGAGGCGGTCGAGCAGCGGCCAGCCCTTGTCCGCTTCGCCGAGGATGGCGTCCTTGCCGACCTTGACCTTGTCGAAGGTCACCTCGCACAGCTTGCGGGTCTGATCCATTGTCTTGAGCAGCGCGATCTTGACACCGGGTTGCTTGGCATCGACGAGGAACATGGTGATCCCGTTCGTCCCCTTGCCCCTCGTGCGCGCCGGCACGATCAGCAGGTCGGCGTTGTGCGCGTCGTGCACGAACAGCTTGGTGCCCGAGAGCGTGTAACCGGCGCCCGCCTTCTTCGCCGGCATTGTGATGCCCTCGGCGTCCCACCGGCCGCTTTCTTCGACCTGCGCCAGCGTGGCTTTGAGTGTGCCGGCAGCGATCCCTGGCAGGTACTTCGGCTTCTGCGCGTCCGAGCCGCCGAGATCGACGGCCAGTCCGCCGAGGATGACCGTGGCGAAGTACGGTCCCGGCATGACGACGCGACCCATCTCTTCCAACACGACGATCAGGTCGACCATGTTCAGTCCGGCGCCACCATGCTGCTCCGGAAGGATGAGCCCGGTCCAACCGAGGCCGGCCATCTTCTTCCACTGATCTTCGGAGTAGCCGGTGTCGTCATCCATCATTTTGCGGACGTAGGTCATGGCACACTCGCTCTGCAGAAACTGGCGAGCGCTCTGCCGCAGCATTTCCTGTTCTTCACTGAATCCAAAATCCATTCATCCTCCAATTTGCTTCTTCTCCCTCTCCTTTTAGGAGAGGGCCGGGGTGAGGTCTCTGCTTGGCGCGACGCAACCTCTCCCTAGCCCTCTCCTACGAGGAGAGGGGACCTGAGTTAGGAATTTCCCAGAATGCTCACGCACCCCACCGAGCCCGGCCCGCCGAGGTTGTGCGCCAGACCCAGCTCGGCGCCTTTGACCTGCCGCGCCCCGGCCTTGTCCCACAAGTGCTGGCACACCTCGTAGATCATGCGGATGCCGGTGGCGCCGATGGGGTGGCCGAACGACTTGAGGCCGCCGCTCGGATTGACGGGGATCTCGCCGCCGATGCTGGCACGGCCCTCGGCGACGAAGTGGCCGCCCTCACCGCGCTTGCAGAAGCCGAGGTCTTCGTAGTTCAGGATCTCGGTGATGGTGAAGCAGTCGTGCACCTCGGCCAGGTCGATGTCCTGCGGTGTGACGCCGGCTTGCTCGTACGCCGACTGCGCCGCGTGCGTCGTCGCCGGAAAGCCGGTGTAGGCGAAGCCCGGCTTCATGTACGGCTCGCCCGAGGTGACGGCGAGACCGATGCCCTTCAGCCAGATCGGATCGGACCGGAACTTCTTCGCCAACTCCTTGCTGCAGACGATGGCGGCGGCGGCACCGTCGGTGGTCGGGCAGCAGTCGAACAATCCCAGAGGGCTGCAGATGAGTGGCGCCTGCAGCACTTGCTCCTCCGTGACTTCCATCTGGAAGTGCGCCTTGGGGCTCATCGTACCATTGTGATGGTTCTTCATCGCGACTTTGGCGAGCGTGTGCTTGTCGATGCCGTAGGTCTTGAAGTAGCGGTTCGCGGCCATGGCGAAGAGGCTCGGCGCGGTCGTGCCGTGGCCGATGACCGGATGTGTGCCGAACGTTCCGAGGCCGCGCTGGCCCGAGTCGCGCAGCTTCTCGAAGCCGAGCGCCAGTGCGATGTCGTACATGCCCGAGGCGACCGCCAGCGCCGCGTTGCGGAAGGCGTCCATCCCCGAGGCGCAGTAGTTCTCGACGCGCGTGATCGGGATGTTGAAGAGCTTGAGCGGATCGGCCAGTGACGTGCCGGCGGTGCCGGAACCGATGGTGCCGACCCACGCGGCCTGGATCTGCCCCGGCTCGATGCCGGCGTCGGCGTACGCCTCGAGCGCCGCATCGACCACCATGTCCTCGCTGCTCTGATGATAGTTCTCGCCGAACTTGCAGCAGCCCACGCCGATGATGGCAACCTTGTCGCGAATGTTCATGTCTTGGACAGCCTTTCTCCCCCCGGATCGGAGAATGAGAAACCGGAAACAGGAAATGGGAAACGGGGGACCGGCAAATTGAGGGAGAGACAGGGCCTTCGGTTGACCAGTTTCGAATTTCCGGTTTCGGGTTTCCGGTTTTTCATTTTCTTCTTCATCCCGCCGGGCGCCTTTCTCCCCCCGGATCGGAGAATGAGAAACCGGAAACAGGAAATGGGAAACGGGGGACCGGCAAATTGAGGGAGAGACAGGGCCTTCGGTTGACCAGTTTCGAATTTCCGGTTTCGGGTTTCCGGTTTTTCATTTTCTTCTTCATCCCGCCGGGCGCGCCTTCCAGAAGTAATTGTTCATCCCGAAGCCTTCATGGTACTTGCGGAACGTTAGCTCGACCGGCATGTCGATCTCGACACGCTCGGCATCGCAATCGGTCATCTGCAGGTAGATCCGGCCGCCACCGTCGAGGTCCACCACCGCATGCGCCACCGGCGTATCGGGCGAGTCGAACAGGTAGTCGTTGGTGAAGGTGAAGAGCGTGCCGCGCCGCGACAGTTTTGTCTCCACGAGGCCGTCGCGGTGGCCGCACTCGATGCAGACACGATGCTTCGGGAACTGCACCGTCTGGCACTTTGGGCACTTGCCACCGTAGAGCGGCAGGATGGCCTTCTGATCGCGGAGGAGCACGACAGGGGTCGAGACGTCGGCGCTGGTGGTCTCCTTCCGGATGAGCTTGCGGAAGCGGGCGTACTTGCCGTACGACGGCAGCAGCCGCTTCACCTCGATTTGCGAGAAGATGCTCCGCGCCGTGCGGTACTGGGCGATCGCGTCGGTGGCGCGCAGGATGAACGCGTCGCCGCCGTCGCCGTAGCTGGCAAGCAGAATCACGTCTCCGGGCTTGGCGCGCTCCAAGGCCGCGGCGAGCAGCAGCAGCGGCTGCGCCGTACCGGTGTCGCCCAGCAGCGGCCAGAAGGTGTCGTGCACCTGTTTCTTGGCATCCAGCCCGACGGCCTTGGCGACCGCCGCACCGGCACGCGGATTCGGCGCCGCCAGCACCGCGGTGGTGATCGCGCCGGGCGCGAGGTTGGCTTGCTGCAGCACGCCCTTGATGACCGTGGTCATGAAGCGCGTGTAGCCGAACTTGGTCTCGAAGGCGCCGGGGAAGGCGTGCAGGTAGTCTTGATCCTCGGTGCGCCAGGTGCCCAGGAACTCCTCGCTGACACTGAAGGAGCCGACGATCTCGGCGATCACCCGGTCACCGCCCAGAAGCACGGCGGCCCCGGCGTCGCCGTAGTTCTGTTCCGCCATCGAGTCCGGCTCGCCCATGCGGCAATCAGCGGCACAGACCAGCGCGCGTTGCGCACCGGCCCGCAAGGTGTCCGCGGCTGCGAGCAACGCGGAGGTTCCGGCCCGCAAGGTGTCGGTGAAATCGGCGGTCCGTATCTTGGCTCCGGTATCGAGGACCGCGGCGATGGTGGCGGCGGTTTGCTTCTCCCGGTAGGGCGGCGTCGTCGAGGCGAAGAAGAGCGCGTCCAACTGTGCCGGTGTGCTATCCGGAAAGCAGTTGATCGCGGCGCTGACCGCCAGCGTCAAGCTGTCTTCGTCGTGATTCGCGACTGCTTTTTCACCGCCCGCGGACGCTGTGCCCCACTCCTTCGCAATCAGCTCGCGAGGCAAGCGATAGCTGGGGACGTAGCTCCCGAAGCCGATAATGCCCACCATTCCTACTCCTGACTCGAACGATCGTGTGTCGCAGCAGTCTTACGAAGTTCGCGGCGCTGAATCAACCGTATGTGGGTACAGGTTGTGGCGCCGCTCACCCCGCTGGGCACATGAACTGGCTCGAAGCGAGACACGTCGAGAGCGTGTCGTCCACAATGAAATCGCTGCCGAGGTCGATCTCCACCTGACCGTTCGCGAACTCAAGCGTATCAGTGCCCCCTGCCGATTCGATCGTGATGATGCCGGCGGCCGGACACGGGTCGGTGCCCGGGATCAGCAGCGGCATGATCGTGGACAAGCGCACCATTCCTCCGAAGCACGACGACGTGATCAGCCCCGAGACCTCGACCAGGTTGCTGCCGGAGATCGGGTCGACGCGCAGCGTGTAGGGGTTGAACATCGCCTCGAAGCTGTTGCCATCGGTGGCGAAGGCAACGTTGCCGAGCACGGTCATGGTGTACGCCACCGGGATGCACTGGGCGTTGGACTGCAGCACGGTGATCTGAACGCTGCTGCCGCTCCCGAACGTCGCCTGCGTCGAGGTGATCGGCGTACCCTCCGCGTCTTTGGACACGACGGTGACCAAGCCGGCGAGTTGCAACCCGACCGTATCGTAAGAGCACTGGCATGGGGCGGCGCTGCAAGACAAGTCCACGCCTGCGGTGAAGCTCGTGAACGAGGCGGTCGTACTGCCGGTGGCCGTTTGCGACGTCACGACGAAGTCCTGTGTCGAGAGGTTGAGCGGCGAGGGGATCGTGCCGCACAGGTCATTGTGCCGGCCCAGGGCGGTTACTGTGTTCTTGAAGGTTAAGGTTGCCCCAGTGCCGCTGTTCACCGTGCAGTC
>CAZCGA010000057.1:20417-35745 GCA_964498075.1 uncultured Binatia bacterium (SeqCode)
GAACCCGAAGGTATAGGTCGGTGGTCCGATCGCCGGCGGGAAGGGCGTGATGTCCTGACGGCATCCCACTGAGCCGCCGCCACCGGCCGAGCAGTTGAACGGGATGGTGACCTCGGCGGCCGCACCGCCCGACTGCGGGCCACTGAAGTGACCGAGCAGCGCGGCCGCAAGGTCGGGTATGGCCAGCAGGGCAGACGTCGTACTTTCGATGGCGCCGGCGGCGCGGCGTGCCACGCCCAATGTGGCGGTGTTGGGCGTTTTGGTGGCGGGGGGCGGCGGCGCTGGAGTCGCCGTGGGCGACACTGTGTAGGTCGGGCAGGCGCAGGGTATACTTGGGGTTGGAGTCGGCGTCGATCCACCACAGCTGCTCTGCGCCGCGATGATGCCCGTGACCAGCTCATCGATGCTGACGGCCCTGTCGCGGTTGATATCGAACGCGTCGCACGCCTCGACCGCTGCGTTGCCGAGTGCAATGGCCGCACCCTTCAGCAGCTCGTCCTTCGCCACTCCATCCTCGCCGTTGCAATCGCCGGCGCAGACGGAGTTCGAGCTGAGCAAGGTGGGAGACTGCCCGCGTCCCGGGGTTGCCCCTAGGAGCCAGAGGCACCCAACCGCGCCGAGCACGGCGGCGCGAATGGACGCCCGCCCGCGGCTCATCGCTGCCTCATACTGGAACCAGTTTGCGCGGCCAGTCGAAGATCAGGAGCGGATGGTACATGTTGGCGGTCGCGGCACGTGTGTGTCAGGTTTCGACGTCAGTTCGCGCGCGCCGCGGACGGTGCAACCAAGGCCTGGTCGGCAACCTCATTGGCTCCCAAGGTTCGCTTGTACATGCGGAAGTCGCTGAGAACACCGGGCAGCGTCGTGGCATCGGGATAACCGGACCCGATGTCCAGGGGGGTTTGCGGCGGCACGTCGAGCTGCCCCGCAAATGGCTGCTGACCTACAAGTCGGCCGTCGATATAGAACGCCACTGCGCCTTGGCCCCAGGTCGCAGTCACGAGATGTTGCTCGCCATACCGCCAAGTATCTATGAGGGAGCTGGTTTCGACTTGCGTGCGGCTGTTGTCCGCGAGCGACAAATGCAGGGACTGCCCATCTTTGAAAATCTCTAGGGCGTTCTGCTTCGCCTCTGCGTTTCCGAGTTGAACCAGCGTCCCGCTGGTTTGGTCGCTGCCATCCCATTGCGGTTGCAGCCAAAACGAGATCGTTCCGGCCTCGCCGCTGATGATATTCTTGGCATCCTCGATTTGCAGCCGTGAATCGGCGGGAAATTCTTGCTGCTTGGAACTGTCGAAGAGTACGACGCCTTCCCCGAAGACCGAGGCGACGGCATTTGGGTTCTGCCCGGGCTCAGCGGCTGCCGCCTCTACCGCCGGCGCTCGTGCGCCTTGCGCGCTTCCTGTCACACTGCCGGGTGCGCCGACCGGATCCGCCGACTCCCCACCTGACGACCGCGCGTCCGTGCTGCCGCGCTGACCGGATCCGTCTGCCGCCGGGTCCGCCCGATTCGCGCCGCCGGTATATCGGGCTTCGTAGGCTTTGGAGCTACTGCCTGCGGCCGCAATGTCAGACCGGTCTCCGGCCACGACGGCACTGCCGCCTGGCCCGGCTTTGACGCCGCCCCCCGCCGGCGGGGGCACACCCGCTCGGACGGGGTCCGCGCTTTCGCTCGGCGGCTCCCCCAAGTCCCCACTGTCCCGCGCGACCCAACCGGTTTCGCGCGACATCGGGGCGGAGCGAGGTGCTGATGAGCTGCGCGCTGCCGAGGAGGCGGGCGCCTCGGAGCGGAAACCCAGAGAAAGCCGCAACAGCATCGCCACCCCCAGGATGCCACACACCAACACGGCCACGGCGACGCCGGGCCGCACGGTTCTTGGCGTCATGGTGGTTCCTCGTTGCGCTGGCCGCATATGAAAGTCAATACGCCGAGCCGAGGCCCTGTTTTGGAATGGCGAAGCCATGCTTCGCCTCCGTTGTTTGCCAGAAGACGACGCGCGACATTCGAACTGACCCACGACTCATCGTCGGGTCCTGTCGAAACGGAATTGGGCAAAGCTCGCCGCGGCATTGGCAGCGACGAGAAAACAGGCAGGCCGAACCAAAACGCGCGCACCCGGCCTCCGCCGAGGCGGAAACCGGGGCGCGCGCCGGGTCGGAACCCGCTCGACGCTAGCGCGTCAGGCCGGGGTTCTGGACCTGTGTCATGCAGGTCGCGGTGGACATGTTGCCCGAGCCGTCCGTCGCGGACATCGTCCACTGGATGATGGTATTGACGCCGCCCGCCGACGGGCCGACGCTGACCGTGTTGCCGGAGTACGAGGCCTTGCAGGCGGCCAACTTGGACACCTTCTTGCCGGCTCCGTTGATCAGGTAGCAGTCCACGCTCGTCACGTGGGCGGAGGTGGCGCCGCCGCAGTTGTCGGTCACGTCGGACGCCGCCGTCCACGACATCGGGGCGAGTGGCGGCGTGACGTACGGCGTCGCGCAGGTAATCACAGGGGGGGTGTCGTCGATGAGCGTGAGCTTCTGAATGCAGGACGCAGAATTCTCGGAGCAGTCGGCCACGGTGCAGGTTGAGCTCGTCGTGTCCGGACCGTTCTGCGTGAGCTCCTCCGGGTCACACGTGCCCGTGAGGGGCCCCTCGCAGTCATCCGTCCCCGACGCCGCCGGCGTGATCGTTGCTTCGCACGGGCCGGTCAGGGCCGGGTTCATTGTATCCGATGTCTTCACGGTCACGTCCGGATCGCAGGTTGCGCTCGGTTTCGCCGTGTCCTCGATGGTGAGCGTCGCGGTGCACGTGTCCGAACCGTCGGCGTTGGTGGCCGTGTACGTCACGTCGTGGGAGTTCCCAGCGTCGCACGTGAAGTCGTACGAGTCCTGGCCGTCGTTCGTGATCTCGGCATCGCATGTGGCCGTCGCGGTACCGAGCGTATTCGCGCCAGCCCCGTCCACGCACTCGACGGACTTAGCGGCGGGACAGGTGATCACCGGAACGCACGGCAGGGAGCAGGGGCCGCAGTCGTTGCCGCAATCCGACGTGCCGCACTGACTGGGGGTGCAGTCGTCAGTGACATGGGTGTTGAAGTCACAGCCGACGGCGGGGTTGCAGGAATTGACCGTGCAGGGGTTCCCGTCGTCGCAGACCACGTCGGTGTGCTGACAACCCGCCTGCTGGTCGCAGCCATCGACCGTGCACGCGTTCGAGTCGTCGCAGTTGACCGGCTGATGGTGATGGCACGTCCCGCCGTCGCATCGGTCCACCGTGCAGGCGTCGTTGTCGGATTCGCAGGGTTCGTTGTTGTTGATCGGATTCGCCCCGTTGTTGCAGTGGAGATTCCTGTCGCAGTACACCGCGCTCGAGCACGTCGTCGCAGCGCGGCACTCGTCACCCTCAGCCTTCCCCACGCACTCCGGATCGGGTGTCGGGTCGGCCCACGCCGCCGCCGGAATCGCGATCGCCACAGCGATCAGGAACATCTTGATACCAGTAACGTCTCTCATAACGCCCCTCTTTCTATGGCGACCGGACCCCGCTAGCGCGAGGTTGGGTCGCGATCCATTTAACCAGACCTCAGACGAGCTTGTCTGACCATTGCCATATAACCCCGCACAGCATCCTCACGCAATGACAAAATTCCAATGACAAAAGCGGGGGATCCTGATGACATAAGTCAGGCGCAGCGACCTCAGGAAAGGTCGGAGACGTTTGTTCCCTGACGCGTCAGAACACTACTCAAGCGCGTCCCGAGCCGTCGGTCGTTGCCACAACGCCCCGCGCTCGGGTGGCCTGATGCCGCTGCCCGATCGTACACCGTGCGACGTCCGGTTGCTCCAATCTCACACGACGCGGCCCGATCGCAGTTCTTGGATCGCCGCCGCGGAGTATCCGAGCCCCCGCAATACCTCATCGGTGTGCTGCCCGAACTCGGGCGGGGCGGTGGGCTCGGCGGGCGGCGTATCGGAGAGCTTCAGCGGCGAGGCGATGAGCTTCAAGCCGTTGGCCTCACGGATCATGCCGCGCGCTTGCACTTGCGGGTCGGCGAACGCTTCGGCGATGTCGTTCGCCGGGCCGAAGCAGATGTCGACCGCGTCGAGCTGGCGCAGCCATTCGGCTTGCGTCTTCTGCTTGAACTTCTCGCGGATGACGCGGAACATCTCTTCGCGCCGCGAACCTTCGGCGAACTGGTCGGCAATAAACTCCTCGACGCCGAGCTGCACGCAGAGGTTGCGCCAGAAATGCTCTTCGAGCGCCCCGACGGTCACGTACTTTCCGTCCTTGGTTTCGTAGACGGCGTAGCACGGATGATGGCCCGTCAGCCGCGTCTGGCCGCGCTGCGGCTGCTGGCCGGTGACCAGGAACATCAAGGCGTGGAAGACGTTCCAGGCGACGCTGCCGTCCATCATGGAGATGTCGACGAACTGCCCGCGCCCGGTGTGTGCGCGCGCCATCAGCGCCGCGAGAATGCCGACCGTGGCCATGAGCGCTCCGCCGCCGATGTCCGCCACCTGCACCGGCATGATCGTCGGCGGCTGGCCTGCCCCGCCCGAGACGCCGAGGACACCCGCGTAGCCGAGGTAATTGATGTCGTGTCCCACCTTGTCGCGATACGGACCGTCCTGGCCGTAGCCGGAGATCGAGCAGTAGACGGGCCGCGGGTTGAGCTGGCTCATGCTGGCGTAGTCGATGCCCAGCCGTTCGGTGACGCCGGGCCGGAAGCCTTCGAGGATGACGTCCGCGTCCGTAGCGAGCTGGTTGAAGATTTTCTTGCCGTCGGCGCTCTTCAGGTTCAGGGTCATGCTGCGCTTGTTGCGCTGGATGAGCGGAATGCCCAGGCCCATGACGTCGGTCGGCGAGGCGACCACGAGGACATCGACACCGAGGTCGGCGAGCATCATCGAACAGAACGGTCCCGGCAACTGCCGGGACAAGTCGAGCAGCTTCACATTGCGCAGCGGTGGTGCCATGGTTCCTCCTGGGAGCAATCTGGGCCTGGCGGAAACTAGTCGACCGCGGCGTGTGCCGCAAGCAGCCAAACAGGGCAACTGCCGATGAATGCCGACGGACGCCAACTCCAGCAACGCATCCGCGCCGAAGCGTGCCGGATCGGCTTCTCACGCTGTGGCTTCGCGCCCATGCGCGCCCTGCCGCATGCGGACTTCGTGCGGCGGTGGCTCGACGACGGCAACGCCGCCGGCATGGCCTATATCGAGCGTGGTCTGGCGAAGCGCCTCGATCCGTGGCGTATCCTGGCGGACGTGCGCAGTGTGATCACCGTCGGCTGGCGCTACCTGCCCCCACCAGTGCCGCCGATCGATTGGCGGCAGCAGCTGCGCGGCCGCATCGCCGCCTACGCGCTCGGCACCGACTACCACCAGGCCGTCGAGCCCAAGCTGCGGGAGTTGGCCGCTTACGTGACCGGCCTGCGCAGCGGCGTGGCCGCGCTGTCGTACGCCGACACCGGCCCCATCCTGGAGCGCGAGTGGGCCGCGGCCGGCGGCGTCGGCTGGTTCGGCAAGAACACCAACATCCTGCACACCGAAGACGGATCGTACTTCTTCCTCGGCGAGCTGCTGACGAACCTGGAGCTGGACGCGGACGCGCCGGTCCCCGACCACTGCGGCACCTGCACGCGCTGCCTCGACCTGTGTCCGACGCAAGCGCTGCAGCCCGGTTACGTGCTGGATGCGCGGCGCTGCATCTCGTACTGGACCATCGAGCACCGCGGCAGCATCCCTGTCGACATGCGCTCCCGGCTGGGCAACTGGGTCTTCGGTTGCGACGTATGCCAGGAGGTCTGCCCGTGGAATGAAAAACTCGTCCGTCTCCACGGAACGCTTGATGCGGACCAGTTGCTGCCCTACCTGCCCGACCTGCTGCGTCTCGACGAAGAGCAGTTCCAACGGCGCTTTCGGCACACCGCGATGCGCCGCGCCAAGCGCGACGGGCTCGTCCGCAACGTTGCCGTCGTTCTCGGCAATACCCGGAACCCTGCCGCCGTCGGATCGTTGGCCCAAGCGTTGCGCGAGGATCGTTCCGCGTTGGTGCGCGCGCACGCGGCGTGGGCGCTAGGTGCCATCGGCGATCGCCGCGGACGATCGGCGCTGGGTCTGGCGCGCCGCGGCGAGTCAGACGAAGACGTTCGCGCGGAGATCGGTGCGGCCCTGGAGCAGGCTGAATCGCCGAGTCAGTGAATCAAGAATTCAGTTCCTCACCCCCCCTTGCAATGTCCTGGGGCTCCGCGTTATGCGGGGCAACGAGATGCAGGGTGGAGTGCATGCGCGCGGCACGTGAACGACTCACAGCCTTGGCGATCGGTCCGGAAGATCGGATCGACGTCGCCGAGGCCGCGTTGCTGATCGCGCAAGAGGAGTACCCCCACCTCGATGTCGGCGCCTATTTGCAGCGGCTCGACCAGTTGGCCGCGGCGGCGCGCGCCGAGACGCCACGCGCTGCGCAGCCGGCCGAGCAGATTGCCCGGCTCAACCACTTCCTGTTCGTCGAGCGCGGCTTCGCCGGCAACAGCGACCACTACTACGACCCGCGCAACAGCTTCTTGAACGATGTGCTGGATCGGCGGACGGGGATTCCGATCACTCTCGGCTTGGTGTACAGCGAGGTTGCGCAGCGCCTGGGGTTGCCGGTGCATGGGGTGAGCTTTCCAGGTCACTTCCTGGCCCGCTACAGGGGCGATCCGGACATCATCATCGACCCGTTCTTTGGCACGGTGATCACGGCTGCGGAATGCGCCCGCCGACTGCAGGGCATCTACGGCGACCAGGCGCAGTTCGATCGCCGCTTGCTGCGCCCGGCGACGCCGCGGGAAATCCTGGTGCGTCTGCTGAGTAACCTGAAGCAGGTCTACGTCGACACCAGTGAGTTCGAGCGCGCCCTGGCCTGTGTCGACCGCATCCTGCTGCTGGCTCCCGACGCGCCGCGCGAGCTGCGCGACCGCGGCATCATCTACCAACGTCTCGAATGTTTCGCGGCGGCGCTGCGCGACTTCGAGCGCTATCTGCAGCTGGCGCCCGAAGACGAAGCCGCGCCGCTGATCCGCGAGACGCTGCCCGATCTGCAACGCAAAGCCGCATCGCTGCAATGAGGAACAGCTGTCAGCGGTCAGCTGTCAGCGCTCAGCCAGAAGTGATGCGCTCTGCCGTCCCTTCCTTGACCTGATAGCTGAGCGCTGATGGCTGAGTGCTTCATCGACGTCACCGCGGGCGTCATCGCTCGCGACAACTCCGTCCTCGTCGGCCAGCGCCCTGCTGCCGGCCACCATCCCGGCAAGTGGGAGTTCCCCGGCGGTAAGGTCGAACCCGGCGAGAGCCTCGAAGACTGCCTGCGACGCGAGCTGCGCGAAGAGCTGGGCATCGAAGCGGCGGTGGGCGAGCGGTTGTGGCAGACGCAGCATCAATACCCCGGTCGCGAGCCCTTCGTGCTGACGTTCCTGGCCGTGCCGTCATACCATGGCGCGGTGACCAACCGGGTGTTTGCCGCTCTGACCTGGGCGCCCATCGGCACGCTGGGCGCGATCGACTTCCTTGAAGGGGACCGCGAGTTCGTCGCTCAGCTCGATGCTGGGCGCGTGCGTGTGGCGTCCACTGCGCAGGTGTGAGCGGCCGTTTGATGGCCGTGGGGTCACTGACGGCGGGGCGGCAGCGTTTCGAACCAACGCAGGATGCGCACGTTCTCGGAGCGCGGATAGGTGTGCGACAGCTCCGCCAGCTCGCGATACTCCACCACAGCGCCGGCGTTCACCAACGTGTCGCGCGCCATCTGCGCCAGCGTCACCGGAAAGAGGAAGTCCAGCGCGCCGTGCACCAGGTAGATCGGCATCCCCGGCGCACGCCCGAGGTTGCCGAGCGCCTGGTTGGCCGGATGCAGGACGCCGCAAAGCGGTGCGATGGCGCGGTAGGTGTCCGGATGCGCCAGGCCGTAGAGCAGGGCGAAGGTGGCGCCGTCGGAGAGCCCGGTGAGCAGAACGCGATCGTTCGCCACGCGGTAGCGCCGGTTCAACCACGAGATGATCTCCAGCAAACCGACGTCCTCGACATCGCTCCAGGTGTTACCGACAGCGGTGGGCGCGACCAGCAGGTATCCGAGGCTCTTCGCCTCACGCACCCACGTCCACAAGAAGTCGCGGCCGTTGCCCGAGCCGCCGTGCAAGGCGATGATCAACGGCCAGGTACGCTCCGATGTGTAGGTCTCGGGCACGTAGATCGAGAAGCCACCGTGGTGACCTCCGGACGAGACGTGCATGACGCCGGTCGCCGGCGAGCGCTCATCGCCACGTTGCTCCGCTGCGTCCTCGACGGCGACATCGGGCAACTCCCAGTAGTCGGCGAACGGCGAGAGCGCCTGGCGCAACGGGTAGAGGGTTTCCTGCGCCTGCGCGACGTGATGCAAAGCGCTCAGGACCTGGCCGATGCGCTGCATCATCGGTGCGTCCGTGAACGACGAGAAGAGCGCGAAGGCCTGCTCGACGTGGTCGAACCCCGCACGCAGCCGCACGGCAAACGGTTCCAACTCGGGCGGCGGCGGGCTGGCGTCTAGGGCAACGCGCGCCGCATGCAAACGCTCACCGTGCGTCTGCCGTGCTTCGGCGGCCAGGTCGGCGGAGCGTTCCGGAGCCAGGCGCTCGCTCGCCTTCTCCATCCATTGGAGGAACTGCCGCGACGCCTGCGCGGCTTGCAGCGCTGCGCTCAGGTACCGTCTTTCAGTTTCGGGGATCTCGCTCACGTCTAGCGTCCGCCTCGATTGCGTTGCGACGACTGCCGCGATGCCCGCCACGGCGATTCCGCCGGCGAGCAGCCACGGCACGATGCGGCGACTACTGCGTATCAAGCGGGAGCCGGCTGCGCCGGTCGGACGAGCTGAGGCCGCGTTCCATCGCCGCCACGATTTCGCGCGCCGCGGCGACGGGATCGGCGGCCTCACGAATCGGTTGCCCGATCACCAGGTAGTCCGCGCCGGCACGCATCGCCGCCTCCGGCGTGGTGACGCGCTTCTGATCCTCCCACGTCCCGCCGCGCATGCGGATGCCGGGCGTGACGATCAGGAAGCCGCGACCACACTCCTTCCGAATCGGCGCGATCTCCTGCGGCGACGCCACCACACCGTCCATCTTCGCCTCTTGCGCCAGCCGCGCCAGGCGCACGACTTGGTTCGCCACACCGCTCACCACGCCGACGCGCTTGAGGTCGTCGCGGTTCAAGCTGGTCAGCACCGTCACCGCCAGCACCTTGGGCCGGCGCAGGCCTTCGCTGCGACACGCCTTGCTCACCTCGGCGACAGTGCGTTGCATCATCTCGAGGCTGCCGGAAGCGTGCACGTCGAACATGCGCACGCCCATGCGCGTGGCTTCCACGGCCGCTTTGGCGACGGTGCGCGGAATGTCGTGGAACTTGAGGTCGAGAAACACCTCGCCGCCGCGATCACGGATCATGTGTACGATCTGCGGCCCGGCGTGCAGGAAGAGCTGCTTGCCCACCTTGAACATGCCGACCTCCGCCGTCAGCCGGTCGACGAACTCGGTGGCCTCCTCCACCGAGCTGAGGTCGAGGGCGAAGATCAGGCGGCTGCGCATGCCTCCCTGCCGCAGCCCGAAGGGCCAGCGCAAGCTCATGCCGACAACCCGCTGCGGACGAGGCCGGCGATGCGCTCCACCGCGTCGCCGAGTGGCAGCTCCTCGATCGTCTTCTCGCCGCGCTTCTTGAGCTCGACGCAGTTGCGCTCCAGGCTCTTGGCGCCCACGGTCAGGCGGAGCGGGATGCCGATCAGGTCCGCATCCTTGAACTTGATGCCCGGCCGTTCCTCGCGATCGTCGAGCAGCACTTCGACGCCGGCGGTCTGCAGATCGGTGTACAGGCGCTCGGCAGTCTCGCGCATGCGTTGGTCGGCGACGTTGACCGGTACGACGTGCGCTTGGAAGGGGGCGAGCGGCAACGGCCAGATGATGCCCTGCTCGTCGTGATACTGCTCGACGGCCGCGGCGGCGGTGCGGGTGATGCCGATGCCGTAACAGCCCATCTCGATCGGCCGCTCCTGCCCGGCGGCATCGAGGAACGTGGCCTTCATCGGCACGCTGTACTTCGTCCCGAGGTGGAAGATGTTGCCCACTTCGATGCCGCGATGCCCGTCGAACACGCCGCCGTCGCAGCGCGGGCAGCGGTCGCCGGCGCGGGCGAGGCGCAGGTCGGCGAGCTCGACGTCGGCAAAGTCGCGCGCCTGGCTGACGTCGGCGTAGTGATGATCCGTCTCGTTCGCACCAGTCACGCCGCCGGTGAGCCCGCGCAGGGCTTCGTCCGCCAGCCGGCGGACGTTCAAGCCGATCGGCCCGGCATACCCGACCTCAGCGCCGGTGATGCGCCGCACCGTGTCGGCGTCGGCCATCGCCACCCACGGAACGCCGAGGACGTTGCGCAGCTTGATCTCGCTCAGCTCGTGATCACCGCGGACCAGCGCGGCCACCGTCTCGCCGGCGCTGGTGACGTAGAGCAGCGTCTTGACGAAGCGCTCCGGCGGCTCGGCGAGAAAGGCGGCCACCTCTTCGACCGTGCGCTTCTCCGGCGTGCGCACCTTCTTCAACGGGTTCGCGGCGGTGCTGCCGCCGCCGGGCTGGCGGCCGATCTCGGCCTTGTCGACGTTTGCCGCATATGCGCAGCGGTTGCAGCTGACGAGGGCGTCTTCGCCGGCGTCGGCGAGCACTTGGAACTCGTGGGCGAGGCGGCCGCCGATCGCTCCGGTGTCGGCCTCGACTTGCCGCGTGTTCAGGCCACAGCGCTCAAAGATGCGGCGGTAGGTGTCGGCCATGTGCTGATACTCACGCTGCAGGTCGTCGGCGTCGGTGTGGAAGGAGTAGGCGTCCTTCATGATGAACTCGCGGCCACGCATCAACCCGAAGCGCGGGCGCACCTCGTCGCGGAACTTCACCTGGATCTGGTAGAGGTTGAACGGCAGCTCGCGGTACGAGCGGATCTCGCGGCGCACGATGTCGGTGACCATCTCCTCGTGCGTCGGGCCGAAGCAGAAGTCGCGGTCGTAGCGGTCCTTCATGCGCAGCAGCTCTTTGCCGTACTGCTCCCAGCGGCCGCTCTCTTGCCACAACTCGGCCGGGCAGATGGTGGGCATGAGGATCTCCTGCGCCCCGGCGCGATCCATCTCCTCGCGCACGATGCGTTCGACCTTGCGCACGACGCGCAAGCCGAGCGGCAGGAAGTCGTAGATGCCGCGCGCGATCTGCCGGATCATGCCGGCGCGCACCATGAGCTTGTGGCTCACGACCTCGGCATCCGCAGGGTCCTGCTTGAGCGTCGGGATCAGCGATTGGCGATAGCGCACGGTGGCCGGACCTTATTTCCCCGGCCGCGGCAGGTCAAGGGTTGGACGGCGCTTGATGAGGCAAGTTCAGAATCCCTCCGCTTTCGTCCGCTCAGCAGCCTTCCTTGCCGCGCAGGCCGCGGAAGGAGTAGACAGCTGAGGCCATGTCCACCCAGCCGGCCGGTTCGCACACCGCCACCGCCACGATCCTCTTCACCGACCTCGTCGGCTCGACCGCGCAGCGCGCGCAGCTCGGCGAGGAGGCGGCCGAGACGCTGCGGCGCGCGCACGACCGGCTGCTCGCGGATGCAGTCGCGGCGCACCACGGGACGGTGGCGAAGCACGTCGGCGACGGAATCATGGCCACCTTCACGGGCGCGGCCGATGCCGTCGCCGCCGCGGTCGCGATCCAGCAGGCCGTTGACGGCCACAACCGCCGCGCGGCCTCGGTCCCGCTCACGGTGCGCATCGGGATCAGTCTCGGCGACGTCACGTGGGAGCAGGGCGACTGCTTTGGAACTCCCGTGATCGAGGCGGCACGGCTCTGTGCGGCGGCGGAGGGCGGACAGATCCTCGTGGCCGACCTCGTGCGCCTCACGGCGCGCGGGCGTGGCGGGCATACCTTTGCGCCGGTCGGGCCGATCGCGTTGAAGGGCCTGCCCGAGCCGGTCGTGGCCTGCGCCGTCGCGTGGGAGACGCTCGGGCATGCGGGCCTGCCGCTGCCGCCCCGGCTCGGCACTCGGCCGCCGTTCGCGATGTTCGGCCGTGGCGCAGAGGCGGAGACGCTCGCCCTCGCCTGGGCGAAGGCGAAGGACGGCCAGCGGCAAGTGGTGCTCGTCGCCGGCGAGCCGGGGATCGGCAAGACGCGGCTCGCCGCCGAGGCGGCGCGCGCGGCGCATGCCGACGGTGGCACGGTGCTCTTCGGCGCCTGCGACGAGGACGTCGGACTCCCCTACCGGCCCTTCGTCGAGGCACTCCGCCACTACGTCACGCATGCACCCGACGACGTGCTCGCGGCTCACATCCGTACGCATCGCGGTGAGCTCACCCGCCTCGTGCCCGAGCTGGGTCGGCGCATTGAGGAACTTCCAGCACCGCAAATTGCCGAGGCCGAGACCGAGCGCTTCCTGCTGTTCGAGGCGGTGACGGGCCTGCTCGCCGCCGCGTCCAGGGAGCGTCCGCTGGTGCTCGTCCTCGAGGACCTCCACTGGGCCGGCGCGCCGGAGCTGATGCTCTTGAAGCACCTGGTGCGTTCGGCCGAGCCGATGCGGCTCCTGGTGATCGGCACGTACCGTGACACCGACCTCTCGCGCACCCATCCGCTGACGCCGATGCTGGCCGATCTACGGCGCGAGGCTGGGGTCGAGCGCGTGTCGCTGCACGGGCTCGACGATGCCGCGGTCGAGACCCTGGTGGCCGCAGTGGCGCGCCACGAGCTCGACGAGGCCCTGGTCGCGCTGGCGCACGCCATCAGGCGCGAAACCGAGGGCAATCCCTTTTTCATCGGCGAGGTGATCCGCCACCTCAGCGAGTCGGGGGCGTTGTTCGAGGAGGGTGGGCGCTGGACGTATCAAGGCGAGATCGCGGCCCTCGGCATTCCCGAAGGCGTGCGCGAGGTGATCGGACGCCGGCTCGGACGGCTCTCCGAGACGACGAACCGGGTGCTCGGCCTCGCGGCGGTGATCGGCCGCCAGTTCGACCTGGCGCTGCTGGCGAAGATCGTGGAGGCCTCCTCTCTTCTCTTGCGCTCTCCGAGGGTGTCGGTGGAGTCGCAAACGAGCGGCCCGATGCGGTCACCGGGGAATGAATTCCCCGGCTCAGTCGATCCAAGTCGGCTGAAGCCGACTGCAAACACATCAGTGGAGTCCCCTTCAGGGGACTTTTCAGGGACTCAGCCGGGGAATTCATTCCCCGGCGGCGCGCTGGCAACAACATCCGCAATCGAAGACGCGGTGCTCGACGCGCTCGACGAGGCGACGGCGGCGGCGCTAGTGAGCGAGGTCCGCGGCGGTTCCGAGCAGTTCACGTTCCGGCACGCGCTCATTCGGACGACGCTGTACGAGGAGCTGAGCGCGCCGCGCCGAGCGCGGCTGCACCAGCGCGTCGGCGAAGCGCTGGAGGATCTCGTGCGGCCGACGCCCGGGGCGCGCATCGAGGAGCTGGCCTACCACTGGCTCGCAGCGACCCACGCGGCCGACCCCGGGAAGGCGATCCGCTACACACGGCAGGCGGGCGAGCGCGCGCTCGCCGGCCTCGCTTTCGAGGAGGCGGCCGCGTACTTCGAGCGGGCGCTCGGCGTGCTCGATCCACGCGACGCCGACGGCGAGCGGCTGCACTGCGACCTGCTGCTCGCCCTCGCGGAGGCACAGCGCTGGGCGGGCGGCGTCCGCTACCGCGAGACGGTGGCCAGAGCGGTCGAAGCGGCCCGCACGCTCGGCGACGGGCCGCGTCTCGCCCTCGCCGCGCTCGCGAACGCCACCCCCAGCGGGGCTACGGACACCAACCTCGTCGACGAAGCGCTGATCGCGCTCTACGAGGAGGCGATCGTCACGGTCGGCGATGCCGACAGCCTGCTGCGGGCGCGCCTGCTGGGTCAACTCGCGGGCGAGCTAATCTACACCCCCCATCGCGAGCGGCGCGACGCGCTCACGCGCGAGGCCGTCGCGATCGCACGGCGGCTCGGTGACCGGACCGGGCTGGCGCAGGTGCTCAACCTGCGGCTCATCGCCATGAACAACCCCTTCACGCTCGCCGAGCGGCTCGAGCTCACGGCGGAGCTGGCGGAGCTGGCGCGCGAGCTCGGGAGCAGCGAGTTCGCATGGTTTGCGGCGGACGTCCGCTCGATGGCCCTCCTCGAGTCGGGCGACGTCGGCGGCGCGGAGCGCGCCGTCGCCGAGTTCGAGCGGCTCGCGGGTGAGCTCCGCCAACCGGTCCGCGTCGCGCGGGCGATGCTCGCCGTCATGCGCGGAGCGCCCGACGCGGAGGTCCAGGTGTTTGCCGTCTTCGAGGACTTGACGGCCGCAGGTTGGCCCGACGCGCCCGTCACGTTCGGCGCGCAGCTCTACGCTGTGCGGCAGCACCAGGGGCGGCTCGCCGAGCTAGGGGATGCCGTGCGCGCCAACGTCGAAGCCATGCCGCACATTCCCTCTTGGCGAGCCGCCTTGGTGTTGCTCTACTGTGAGACGGATCAGCTGGCGGCGGCGCGCGAGCAGGTCGACATCCTGCGGGTCAACGGCTTCGACCACCCGTTCAACCATACGTGGGGTGCGTACATGGCGTGCCTGAGCGCGGCGGTCTATGACCTCCATGACGCGTCTGCGGCGGCCGTGCTCTACGAACGGCTGCGTCCGGTCGCGGGGCAGGTGAATAGTCTCGGGGTGGTCGGCTGCTCGGGGTCCTACGCCCTCTATTGCGGCCTGCTCGCCGCCTGCCTCGCCCGCTGGGACGACGCCGAGCGCCACTTCGCCGACGCCCTGGCGATGAACGAGCGCCTCGGCGCACGCCCCTACGTCGTGCGCACCCGGCGCGCCTGGGCCGCCATGCTCCTCGACCGCGGCGCGCCGGCCGACGCGGCGCGCGCCCGCGAGCTCATCGCTACCGGCCTCGCCGAAGCCGAGGCGCTCGGCATGGCGCGCGAAATTGTGCGGTTCCAGCGGCTGGTCGCGCGGATGGGATGATGCAGGTTGTTAGGTTGAAGAAGGCAAAAGTCAAAACGCAAAAGTCAAAAGGCAAAAGTCCAAGGCAAAAGTCCAAGGCAAAAGTTGATTCGGAAGCGGAGCGCTTTGGTGGCTCAGCGGACGCGCAACGGCAGGGCGGTCGGGCCGCGCAGGATCATCGAGCGTTTCCAGTCGGGCGGCTCGGGCCGGCCGTCGAAGTTCGGGAAGCGGCGCAGGAATGCGGCGAGAGTGATCTCTGCCTCGATGCGCGCCAGCGCGGCACCGAGACAGAAGTGCGTCCCGTGGCTGAACGCGAGGTGGTCGTTCTTGGCTCGCCCGACATCGAGTCGAT
>CAZCGA010000057.1:35755-36245 GCA_964498075.1 uncultured Binatia bacterium (SeqCode)
GGTTGGCTGCACCGAGCAGCAGACCGACGAGCTGTCCCTTGCGAATGTGCTGCCCGGCGATCTCGCAGTCGACTGTGGCGACACGGTCGGTTGCCTGGATGGGGCTGTCGTAGCGGAGGAACTCTTCGATCGCGGTGGGCATCAAGGCCGGTTCCTGTTGCAAGCGGCGGCGCTCGTCCGGATTACGCAGCAAGGCGAGCACGGCGTTGGCAATCAGATTCGTGGTCGTTTCGTTCCCGGCACCGAGCAGCAACATGCAGAGTGACAGCATCTCGGGTTCACTCAGTGTGTCGCCCTGTTCGTCGACGGCGGCGAGCGCGCTCACTAGATCATCTTTCGGCTCGCGGCGACCCTCGGCGATGATCCCTCGGAAGTACTCGCTGAGCTCCAGGTACGCCGCTTGCGCGGCTTCCAGACCGTTTTCGGCTTGCAACGGATCCAGCAGAGCGACCAGCTCGGGAAAAGGACGCCCGCGCGGATTTGCGTGCCA